>NZ_JBSWWO010000001.1:0-830000 GCF_056160125.1 Thalassospira sp. ABD4_177
CGCGCACCTTAAATGCACGGGGCTTCGTCATTTCACCGATCCGGATGGACCGGAAACCTGACTTATTTCGGCAGTTCTGCGTCGATGCCCTGGATGTACCAGTCCATGCCCAGCAGCATGCCGTCATCAGCAACTTCGCCTTCTGCGATGCGCAGTTCGCCAGCCTGGTCATAGATCGGGCCGGTGAACGGGTGGAATTCACCCGAAGCAATCTTGGCAGCGGTTTCTTCTGCCAGTGCTTTCACGTCGTCAGGCATGTTGGTGTACGGTGCCATTTCGACCATACCGGTGTTGATGCCACCCCAGGTGTCTTGGGATTCCCAGGTACCATCTGCAACCGCCTTGGCACGGGCAACATAGTAGCTGTCCCAGTTATCAACGATCGCGGTCAGCTGTGCTTTCGGTGCGAACTTGATCATGTCAGATGCCTGACCGAAACCAAGAACTCCACGGTTTTCAGCAACCTGAAGCGGTGCCGGGCTGTCGGTGTGCTGAACCATGATGTCTGCACCCTGGTCAATCAGCGCCTTGGCCGCATCGCCTTCCTTGCCCGGATCGTACCAGGTGTTGGCCCAAACGACTTTGACTTCAACGTCCGGGTTCACCGACCATGCGCCCATCATGAAGGAGTTGATGCCACGGACAACTTCCGGGATCGGGAACGAACCGACATAGCCAACAACGTTCGACTTGGTCATTTTACCGGCGATCACACCAGCAACATAACGGCCTTCATAGAAACGTGCGGCATAGGTCGACAGGTTGTCGGCACGCTTGTAACCGGTTGCATGTTCGAATTTCACATCCGGGAACTGCTTGGCGACTTTTTCGGTCGGGTTCATGTAACCGAACGAGGTGGTGAAGATCAGGTTGTGGCCGGTTTGGGCCATCTGACGGATCACACGCTCGGCATCGGCACCTTCCGGCACGCTTTCGACATAGCTGGTGGTCGCAGCATCGCCGAGTTCGGCTTCAATCGCCTGACGGCCGATGTCATGACGATAGGACCAACCATGGTCACCAATCGGGCCGACATAGACAAAACCGACTTTAACGTCTTCGGCCTGGGCTGCACCCATGCCGGTTGCGAGGGCACCAACAGCCGCAACGGCGGCAAGTGTGCGCTTCACGAGGCTTGCATTCATAATTTCAGTCTCCCTGTTAGACACTCAATCAGGATTTATACGTAATTCCTGATCGCAATCAATGACGCGTTCCTGCACAAACCAAAACTCAGACAAACCGAACAAGCCGTGGCCCGGCTTGTGTGAGGTTTGGCAAGTACAGTCTTCCTCCCGTCGGGCCGAAACATCATTTGACGTGTTTCGGTCCCGCACACAAAGCCGCCGAAACCCTATTGGGCGGCTCTGAACGCCTGCCCGATACAGGCCGGCGCATTCAGTCTGATTTTCGCACGGTCGCTTGAAATAATCACCAGCACGATCACGGTCGCCAGATACGGCAGCATCGACATGAACTGGCTGGGCACGTGAATGCCAGCCCCCTGTGCATGAAGCTGCATCACCGAAATCAGGCCAAACATATAGGCCCCGGCAACCAGACGCCCCGGACGCCAAGTGGCAAACACCACCAGCGCCAACGCAATCCAGCCACGACCGGCGGTCATGTTTTCTGCCCACATCGGGGTATAGGACAGCGACAGATACGCACCACCAAGGCCCGCCATCGCGCCGCCAAACATGGTCGCCAGATAGCGGATCTTGATCACGGAATAGCCAATCGCATGGGCCGAATGATGGGAATCCCCAACCGCCTTAAGCACAAGACCCGCCCGCGATTTCGCAAGGAACAACGCCACCCCGATCACAACCGCAATCGACAGGTAAACGAGGAAATCCTGCCCAAACAGGATCGGACCGATAATCGGAATGGCGCTGATGCCCGGGATGGCAAGGGCTGGCAGCGGCTCAATCGCAAAGCCGACAAAGCCCGATCCGACCAGGGCCGAGAAACCAACGCCGAAAATCGTCAGTGCCAAGCCCGTCGCCACCTGATTGGCCATCAGCGTCAGGGTCAAAAACGCAAAGATCAACGAGATCAAGGTCCCCGCCGCAACCGCGGCCAGAATACCAAGGATCGCTGACCCGGTTGAGGCCGTCACCGCAAAACCGGCAATCGCGCCGACCAGCATCATGCCTTCAACACCAAGGTTGAGAACGCCGGACTTCTCGGTAACCAGCTCACCGGTTGCCGCCAGCAAAAGCGGGGTGGATGCGGTAATCACCGTCAGGATAAAGGGAACAATCCATTCCATTATGCGGTTCTCCCTTTTGCCGCGATGGAGCCGAAACGAATGCGGTATTTGGTCAAAACATCACAGGCCAGCAGGAAGAACAGCAAGATCCCCTGGAACAGCCCGGTCACGGCATTGGGCAGACCCAATGTAATCTGCGCCAGTTCGCCCCCCAAATAGGTCAGCGCCATGATCAGACCGCCAAACAGAATGCCCACCGGATGCAACCGGCCAAGGAACGCCACGATAATCGCAGTAAAGCCATAACCCGGCGAGATGGATGGTTGAAGCTGCCCGATCGGACCGGCAACTTCAAACAAACCGGCCAAGCCTGCCAGTGCCCCGCCCAGAAGCAGGGTAAACCACACCATGCGTTTCTGACGGAACCCGACATGGCGGGCGGCCTGTGGGGCCTTGCCGACAACACGCAACTGGAAACCGATGACGGATTTTGACAGCAACAGCCAACCGGCAATCACCACCAGCACCGCAACCGCAGTCCCAAGATGCACGCGCGATCCTTCAAAGATGATCGGCAGCAACCCCGCATCCGGGAACGGACGGGATTCCGGGAAGTTGAACCCTTCGGGGTTCCGCCACGGCCCATGTACGAGGAAGCTCAGGAAAAGCGTCGCGACATAGGTCAGCATCAGGCTGGTCAGAATTTCGTTGGCGTTAAATTTTGTCCGCAACAACGCCGGGATCGCCCCCCAAAGGGCACCGCCCAGCGCGCCCAGCACAAACATGGCCGGCATCAGAAGGACGCTTTCGCTGTCATGGAAATACAGCGCCAAGCCACCGCCGAAAATCGCCCCCATGGTCAGCTGGCCTTCGGCCCCGATGTTCCAGACATTGGCCCGAAAGCCCATGGCAAGACCAACCGCAATGATGACAAGCGGGGTTGCCTTCACGAACAGCTCGGAGATGCCATAGCTGTTATTGATCGGCAAAATGAAGAACGTATAAAGCGCATCAAACGGGTTCTTGCCCAGAAAGGCAAAGATGATCCCGCCGACGACAAGCGTCATAAGGATTGCCAGAACCGGCGACAGATAAACCATCGCCTGGGAATGCTGGCGACGGGGTTCAAGCCTGACCAACGCGACCTCCCTCTACTTGCGTGTTGTTCGCCGGGGTCACGTCGCCTTCAAGATCATGAAGCCCCCCCATCAACAGACCAATTTCCTCGATGCTGACATCGGCCATCGGACGCGGTTTGGACATCTTGCCCTCCGCCATCACGACCACTGAGTCACAAATGGCATAAATCTCATCCAGGTCCTGCGAAATCACCAGAACCGCCGTGCCCTTGGCAGCCAGATCCAGCAACGCCTGATGAATGGCACTCGCCGCCCCGGCATCCACACCCCAGGTCGGCTGGGAAATCACCAGAACCCCCGGGTCCTGCAAAATCTCGCGCCCGACAATAAATTTCTGAAGGTTGCCGCCTGAAAGCGACCCGGCCTCTGCCCCCGAACCGGTGGTGCGGACATCAAATGTCTTGATGATGTTATCGGCAAATGACTTGGTCGGCACTTCGCGGATCAGACCTTTTGCGGCCAGCGCCATGCGGCGAAACGCGGTCAAAAACCCGTTTTCCGACAGGCTCATATCGGGCACCGCCCCATGGCCGTTACGTTCTTCGGGAACGAATGTCGCCCCCAGACGACGACGACGGCGCGGGCCGAAATGGGCGACTGACGTGCCATCAATCTTGATGCTGTCAGGGGCCGCTTCCTGTTCGGTTTCACCGGCAAGGGCGCGGAACAATTCGTTCTGACCATTACCGGCAACCCCGGCAACGCCCATGATTTCCCCACCGCGCACCTCAAGATTAATGCCCTTAAGGTCGGTACCGAACTGCTCATCGCTTTCAAGCGACAGGTTGGAAACCGCAAGGCGCACATCCCCAAACTGGCGGGCTTCGCCGCGATCCGGTGCGGTCAGTTTCTGGCCGATCATCATTTCGGCCATGGATTTTGCGGTTTCTTCACGCGGATCACAGCCACCGACAACCTTGCCACCGCGCAGCACGGTCGCCTTCTGGCACAGCGCCTTTACCTCGTGCAGCTTGTGGCTGATATACAGGATCGCGCAGCCTTCATCGGCCAGACGACGCAGCGTCTCAAACAGCTTTTCGACTTCCTGCGGGGTCAGGACCGAGGTCGGCTCATCAAGGATCAGAAGTTTCGGGTTCTGCAGCAAACAACGCACGATCTCGATGCGCTGACGTTCGCCGACCGAAAGCGTGTAAACATGACGGTCGGGATCAAGCGGCAGACCATAGGTCTTTTCAACTTCCTCGACCTGCTTGCGCAGCGCATCCATATCGCGCACGTCATTCATCGCCAGTGCAATGTTTTCAAGCACCGTCATGGTTTCAAACAGCGAGAAATGCTGGAACACCAGACCGATCCCCATTTCGCGCGCATCATGCGGGCTTGCGATCGTGACCGGCTTGCCTTCCCAGATCAGCTCGCCCTCATCGGCCTGCAAGACGCCATAGATGATTTTGACAAGCGTACTTTTGCCTGCACCGTTTTCGCCCAACAGCGCATGGATTTCACCAGGCTCGATACGGAAACTGATATCGTCATTGGCCAGACAGCCCGGAAAGGCTTTGGTCACGCCGCGCACTTCAAGCTGCGCAGGCCCTGCCCCCTTCACGGTATTTGTCCCGGCTTCACCGGTCGTTGACGTCACTGTTGCCACCCCCATTTAGCGATATGTCTTGCACCCAACACGCGGTTTTACCCCATAACGCACTGCAATCAAACGGTCTCAATAAGCAATCTTGTCGGTTTTGAGATCCCAGGCGGTAAACACTTCGCGCGCCTCGGGCAAATCGACATGAATAGTCGGCAAGGAACGATCTTCGATCGGCTTTGCCACCTCATCATAAAGGAACTGATCATCAAAACCGATGGCAGCGGCATCTTCGCGGCCATTGGCATAATAAATCTTGTCCAGACGGGCCCAATAGATCGCCGCAAGGCACATCGGGCAAGGTTCGCAACTGGTATAGATTTCACACCCGGACAGATCGAACGTGCCCAACTTTGCGCAGGCCGCGCGAATGGCGCTGACCTCGGCATGGGCGGTCGGGTCGTTCTGGGATGTGACGTTGTTCCATCCTTCAGCAATCACCTCGCCTTTGCGCACAATGATTGCCCCGAACGGACCACCGCATCCCTCATCCATCTTTTGCCGCGACAAATCCACGGCATGGCGCATATGGCCCTTGGCGTCACACACAGCCAAACTCTCCTCTACGAAACCTCCGGCCCGGTTTCCCGAACCGCCTGATCAGGCCGTCATTGCGCGGCCCTTTATCATTAATGTCGCCCTCAAAGAAGGCTTTAGGGTCAGGACCTACTAATTTGGTTCGAATGGTCGCTCAGATTTGTGCGGATACGCGAAGCAAGACCGCCGGAAGATATTTATCTTTCAAGGTTTTGCGACAAAGTAGGCCGTGCAAATCTGAGTGATCCGAAGGACAGAGCTTATATTTGCGAACTCCTGCGTCAAATCCCTTAAGCGGGATACCAACCCGCTTGGCGGTATCTTCCTTGTATTTCACAAGTATAAGCTCTGCCATTCCAATCAAATTAGTAGGTCCTGACCCTAGCTCAGCCCACCCCGTCTGATGCGGATTTGGGGGTTTGCTTATTCGCCATCTGTGCTTCGCGCACGGACAACAGCTGTGCAGCAACCGATGCTGCAATCACCACCGGCTGTTTGCCGCTAATACCTTGAATTCCAATCGGAGTTGTCAGACGACCGATTTCAACCGCACTCAACCCCCGATCAGAAAGACGTCGGATGAAGCGTGCACGCTTGGTTTGGCTGCCGATCATGCCAACAAAACCAAGGTCACTGCGCACCAAAGCCGCCCGGCAGATCTCGAAATCAAGCGCATGGTTATGCGTTAAGATCAAAACATGCGCCCCGGCCGGGATATCAGCGACCTCGGCTTCGGGCTTATCACTTTGACAAACACGAACATTTTCGCCCTCAACACCCGCCAGAAAGTCATCGCGCGAATCGATCAGATGAATATCAAACGGCAGTGGCACCAAGGCCTGCACGACTGCCTTGCCAACATGACCGGCGCCAAAAATCCAGATCGGCGTGCGGGCATCATCAAGGCGCAAACAAAGCGTTTCCACCCCGTTCAGCGATACAATCCCGCCGCGCACCGCCGCGAAACTGCCCGACAACATCTTGGCATGCGTACCACTGACCCGCATGATCTCGCTGCAATCGGTCGGCAGGGTCACCCAGTGGCCATCGCCACAAATCGGTGCCGTCTCGATTTCTTGCAACACGGTGCGCAGCGTTTCTTTCGCCACCCCGCGCAACAGGTGAAAGCCAACCTCGACCGATCCGCCGCAACATTGCCCAAGTCCCGGGCCCAGTGGGAAACGCACGATTTCGGCAAGGGGAAGGTTATCGGCCCCCGCATCCAGTCCGTCGCGCACCCGGCGTGTGACCTGATGTTCAAGATTGCCACCGCCAATCGTGCCCGAAATTGCATCCGGCGTAATCAGCATGAAGGCCCCCACTTCGCGCGGTGTCGATCCGCGAATGGCCGCAACACTGACCAGCATCACTGGCCCCGGTTGGGACAAAAGCCTGATATGATCGCGGCGCGACAGGGTCATGACCTATTCCCCCGCCATTGATTGCGTGGATTGAACCCGTTCAATCATGCGCTTGGCACAATCGGCGACCGCATGCAAAACCGCCTCGGGCGTTGCCGGGGTATCCAAAGCCGGGACGATCTTGTGATCGGTCACCGAGGCCACCGCATCGGCAATCGCGCGATGCACCGAAATCGCCAGCATCAACGGCGGCTCACCAACCGCCTTTGAACGATGAACGGTTTTTTCCACGTTTCGTCCGGATGACCAAAGCTCAAGCCTGAAATCTTCCGGCCGATCCGAACATGCCGGGATTTTATAGGTCGACGGCGCATGGGTGCGCAGGCTGCCTTTGTCATCCCACCACAGTTCTTCGGACGTCAGCCACCCCATGCCCTGAATGAAGCCGCCTTCAATCTGACCAAGGTCAATCGCCGGGTTCAACGACCGTCCGACATCATGAATGATATCAACGCGTGTGACCTTGTACTCCCCGGTCAGGGTATCAATCAGAACCTCGGAACACGCCATGCCATAGGCAAAGTAATAGAACGGTCGGCCTGATGCGCTTTCGCGGTCATAATGGATTTTCGGCGTCGCGTAATAGCCGGTCGCCGACAATGACACGCGCGCCAGATAGGCCTGCTTGATCAGATCGGCAAAGGCCAACTCTTCCTTGTCACCGACAATGACCTTGCCCGGCACAAAGCGAACAACACTTTCGGCAACACCGTATTTTTCGGCAGCAAAGGCAACCAGGCGGTTCTTGATCGTCATCGCCGCATCGCGCGCGGCCATGCCGTTCATATCCGCCCCGCTTGAGGCCGCGGTTGCCGATGTATTTGGTACCTTGCCGGTATTGGTCGGCGTGATCTTGATTTGATCAAGATCGATCTGGAATTCCTCGGCCACGACCTGGGCGACCTTGATAAACAGGCCCTGACCCATTTCCGTCCCGCCATGGTTCAGATGCACCGACCCGTCCTGATACACATGGATCAGCGCACCCGCCTGGTTCAGGAACGTCGTGGTGAAGGAAATCCCGAACTTCACCGGCGTCAGGGACAGGCCCTTTTTCAAGACCGGGCTTTCGGCATTGAACGCGGTAATCTCTTCGCGGCGCTTGCGATAATCGCTGGCTTTCAGGATATCGTCGGTCAGCTCCGAAAGAACATTATCCTCAACCACCATATGGTACGGCGTCGTATCGCGCCCCTTGCCGCCGTAATAATTGGCAATGCGCACATCCATCGGATCGCGCCCAACCGTCATCGCGATTTCATCAATGATGCGCTCAATCGCGACCATCCCCTGTGGCCCGCCAAAGCCCCGGAAGGCCGTATTGGACACAAGGTTGGTCTTGCAGCGATAGGACCGGATTTCAACATCGCCAAGGTAATAGGCATTATCCGTATGGAACATCGCACGATCGGCAATCGCGGCAGACAAATCGGCCGAGAACCCGCAATTGGCCGCATACTGGATATCGAGCCCGCAAATCCGCCCGTCATCATCAAAGCCGACATCATAATCAACAATGAAGTCATGGCGCTTGCCGGTCATGACCATGTCGTCATCACGATCCAGTCGGAACTTGGCCGGACGCCCGGTTTTGGTTGCAACGATGGCCGCCAGGGCCGCCCATTGCATCGCCTGGGTTTCCTTGCCGCCAAAGCCGCCCCCCATGCGGCGCACCTCGACCGTGACCGCATTGGCCGGACGGCCCAGCACATTGGCAATATTGTGCTGCACTTCCGATGGATGCTGGGTGGAGCAATGCAGCAACACATCGCCATCCTCGCCCGGCATGGCAAAGCTGATATGGCCTTCCAGGTAAAAATGATCCTGCCCGCCAATATCCATCCGACCAGTTTGGCGATGCTTGGCGCGCGCCAGGGCCGATTTGGCATCGCCCTGCTTCATGACATGTGGCGGCGCGACAAAAAGCTGCTTTTCCAGTGCCTCGGCAACATCAAGAACCGCGGGCAGTTCTTCATATTCGATCTCGGCCGACTGGGCGGCCGCACGGGCCTGCGCGCGGGTTTCGGCTGCCACGCAAAAGACCGGCTGACCATAAAACTGCACGATGCCATCGGGCAGGACCGGCTCATCATCGGTATGCGCGGGCGAAACATCATTCACGCCGGGAATGTCATCGGCAGTCAGAACACACACCACACCCGGGGCAGAACGGACCTTCGAAAGGTCCATCTTGGTAATTTTGCCATGCGCAATGTTCGACGCCCCCGGTGCCAGATGCAGCGTTCCAAACGGCTCATTGATGTCATCAATATAGACCGCTTCCCCCGCAACATGTTTCGGGCCACTGTCATGTTTGGAGCTTGATCTGACACCACCGCTTAACCCGGCGGTCGGTGCAATCACCTCGTCCTTATCGGCTTTCATGGCTTGATTAGACATGCGCCGCCTCCTTGCCAACAAGGCGGGTGGCAATGTCAGGCGCACTGGTTTCGATAAACAGTTTGGTCAAAAGGTTTTGCGCCACCAGCATGCGATATTCCTTCGATGCCCGCATATCACTCATCGGCGCGAACTCGGTCGCCAGCGCCATCTGCGCGGCATTCAGGTTCACCTCATCCCAATCCTTGCCGATCAGGGCCGCTTCGCATTTCTTGGCGCGCATCGGCGTTCCGGCCATACCGCCAAAGGCCGCCCGGAATTCCGAAACCTTGCCGTTATCATCCACCTTGATGGCAAAGGCCCCAAGAACGGCGGTAATATCCTGATCAAAACGTTTGGAGATTTTGTAGGCCTTGAACACCAATCCAGTTTTTGGTTTGGGCACAATCACGCTTTCGACAAACTCGCCCGGATGGCGGTCCTGCTTGCCATAGGTGATAAAGAATTCTTCCAACGGTACTTCACGCCGGACATCGCCCATGCGGAGCACGACCTTCGCCCCGAGTGCAATCAAGGCCGGCGGCGTATCGCCAATCGGTGATCCGTTGGCAATATTGCCACCCACCGTGCCGGCATTGCGGATTTGCCGCGATCCGATCCGGCGCACCAGCTCACCGACATCACTTGCCACCCGGCCCAGCGCATCATGCGCCCGGCTATAGGTCACACCCGCCCCGATCACCAAGGCATCATCGGTCTCGGTAACCGACTTCAGATCGGCAACATCTCCGATGTAGATGATCGGATCCAGACGCTTTAGCATCTTGGTCACCCAAAGCCCGACATCCGTACCCCCGGCCAGAACCGTGGCATCCGGGTGCGCCACCAAAAGCGCTGCCAATTCATCAGACGTGCGCGGTGCAAAATACTGCCCGGCAGGGTGTTCAAGCGCAAGCGTGCCCTCGCCCTCAACCATCGCGCTCAATCTGGCGGCAATATCGGCCCGGCGTTTTTGTTCGCTACTGTCATTGGCGGCAACACCACCTGCCTTGCGTGCGGCTTCGATAATCGGGCCATAGCCGGTGCAACGGCACAGGTTACCGGCCAGCGCATCATTGATCGCGCCCCGGTCCTCCTCGCCGCCATCCAGCCACAGCTGATACAGGCTCATGACAAAGCCCGGCGTGCAGAAACCGCATTGCGATCCGTGGGTATCGACCATCGCCTGCTGCACCGGATGCAGGCTGCCATCGGTGGATTTAAGATGCTCGACGGTCAGGAGCTGCTTGCCATCAAGGGCCGGGACAAACTGGATGCAGGCATTGACCGTGCGATAGGCCATGCCACCTTTGCCGTCGGGTTCGCCCAGCACCACCGTGCAGGCGCCACAATCGCCCTCGGCACAGCCTTCCTTCGTTCCCGCCTTGCGCTCAGTCAGGCGCAGATACTCAAGAACCGTCATCTGCGGATCGACATCGCGCAGGCTGCGTTCCTCGTCGCCAAGCAGAAAACGGATATCAGAACGGAAGGATCCGGTCGCACTTGCCATGTCTGACCTCAGCTGCCGCGATAGGTGGAATAGCCGAACGGCGACAGCAACAGCGGCACATGATAATGCGCCTGCCCGTCGGAAATGCCGAAGCGGATCACGACCTGATCCAGGAACTTCGGATCCGGGAGTTCGGTACCGCTGGCATCAAAATAATCGCCAGCATGGAAAACAAGCTGATACTGACCCGGTTTGAAAGAGGCACCTTCCAGCATCGGCCCGTCGGTGCGGCCATCGGCATTGGTCACGGCTTCGGCAACCATGTCATCATGGCCATTGCCAAAGCGATGCAGCTCAATGCGGATTCCGGCAGCCGGGCAGCCTTTCGCCGTATCCAGTACATGGGTGGTCAGTCGTCCCATGCCGGGCCTCCTCTCTCGTTCTATTATTTTATGAGCGGTCGCTTCTCCCCGTGGTCGGCATTCTGTTTGTGTTTTTGTGCCGAACCAATTTTTAAGCGATTTAAAATCGTCGCATTACACCCCGTCCGGGGGAAAGAGGCGATAAAGTGAAACTATATCAACAATTCTTTGAAAAACGAAAACAACAGTTTCAGGCACTATGAACGCAAACACAGGCGAAACGCCCTGAAAGACCGCGAAAAACGTGGCCCTTGTTTGATCCCGTCCAGGAACATTATCAAAACAGCCTTGATAGTGCGACACGTCGTTGGCCCGCCATGCACAGGTTTCTTTCTTGCTGCGTTGCGGCCAATGGTTAATGCTACACCAAACAGGCCCGACAACAAAGCCGGGCGTACGGGATCAATCCCACAGAATTCAGGAGAAGGTTCGCATGAACGACCAGACATATGCGCGTGATTTGATTGGTTACGGTGAAAACCCGCCCAAGGCCAACTGGCCGAACAAGGCGCGCGTCGCTGTTCAGTTCGTGTTGAATTACGAAGAAGGCGGCGAAAACTGCATCCTGCATGGTGACCGCGCGTCTGAAGCCTTCCTCTCGGAAATGATCGGTGCCGACATGCGCGAAGGCGTCCGCCATATGAGCATGGAGTCGATCTATGAATATGGCTCGCGTGTTGGTGTCTGGCGGATCCTGAACCTGTTTCGCGAACGTCAGATCCCCATCACCATTTTTGCCGTCGCCATGGCGCTGGCCCGCCATCCGCGCGTCGGTGAAGTCGCCATAAAGGACGGTCACGAGATCTGCTCGCACGGTTATCGCTGGATTGATTACCAATACATGCCAGAAGATCAGGAACGCGAACATCTTCACAAGGCGATCGAGATCATCAAGGACGTCACCGGCGAACGCCCGCTGGGCTGGTATACCGGGCGCACCAGCCCCAATACCCGCCGTCTGGTGGCGGAGGAAGGCGGATTCTTGTATGACGCGGATGATTACAGTGACGAACTGCCGTTCTGGAGCACCCAGACCGACACCCCGCACCTGATCGTGCCCTATACCCTTGATGCCAATGACATGCGCTTTGCCGCCATGCAGGGCTTCAATTCCGGTGAACAGTATTTCCAGTATCTCAAGGACAGCTTCGACACGCTTTATGAAGAAGGCAGCGAAACCCCACGCATGATGTCGATTGGTTTGCATTGCCGTCTCGTCGGACGTCCGGGCCGTTTTGCCGCACTCAAACGCTTTGTCGATTATGTCCAAAGCCACGACAATGTCTGGTTTGCCCGCCGGATTGATATTGCGCGCCACTGGCGCGAACATCACCCCTTTGGCGGCTAATTAAAACAACCCAAGGTCCCAATGACAGAAACCACCCAATCCCTGTTTGAAACCCGCCCGCCAAGCACCTTGGCCGAAAGCGCCTTTGTCTCGCTTTATGGCTGGGTTTATGAACATTCGCCGTGGGTTGCCCATCAGCTCTATGAGCGCGGCATCACCACCGAGCTTGATAACCCTGCATCCCTTGCCGATGCCATGGCGGCCATCGTCAATGGTGCGGTTGATGATGACAAACTCTCGCTTCTGCGCGCCCATCCCGATCTTGCAGGCAAGCTTGCGCTGGCGGATTTGACCAAATCATCTCAAAGCGAGCAAAAGGGTGCCGGGCTTGATCAATGCACACCCGATGAACTTGCCCGCTTTACCGAGCTCAATGACCTCTATAAACAGAAGTTCGGTTTTCCGTTCATCTTTGCGGTCAAGGGGTTCCATCGCACCGATATTCTCGATGCGTTTGAACGCCGCGTGAAGAATGATACCGAAACCGAATTCAACGAGGCGATCGCACAGGTTCACCGCATTGCCAAATTGCGGCTCGAAGCGCTGTAGGATGACCCGCAGCACCCGATCCGGTGACCAATAACGACTGCCAAATAATAAACGACTATTTCAGGATAATACGACCATGAGCCATCAGGAAAACACCGACGCTCCGGAATTTGCACGGCGCTTTGTCAATCTGGCCGACGAACGTCTGGGCGCAGAAGCAATCTTTGCGACCGACGATTTCTTCGCCGACAAGCAGCGCATGCTGCAAACTGCTGATGCGGTGTTTTATCCCGATCGCTATGACGATCACGGCAAATGGATGGATGGCTGGGAAAGCCGCCGCAAACGTGTCGAAGGCCATGATTACTGTGTGGTGCGTTTGGCGACCTCGGGCCGTATTTACGGGGTCGATATCGATACCAGCCACTTCACCGGCAACTTCCCGCCGGCCGCATCCCTTGAAGGCTGCTACTGCCCCGATGGCGACCCGGCCGATGATGCGACTTGGGATGAAATCGTTACCCCCATGGGTCTTGGCGCCAGTGCGCATCACTACGCCGATGTGAGCTCAGATGCGATCTATACCCATGTTCGCCTGCACATTTATCCCGATGGTGGGGTGGCGCGTCTGCGCGTTTATGGTCGCCCGAACCGCGACTGGACAGAAATGGCCGCCAAGGGCGAGCAGGTCGATCTCGCTGCCATGATCAATGGCGGTGTGGTTGTCGACTGGTCCGATGCCCATTACGGCAACCCGAACGCCATTCTGGCACCCGGACGCGGGGTCAATATGGGCGATGGTTGGGAAACTCGCCGTCGTCGTGAACCGGGCAATGAATGGCTGATTGTCGAACTGGGCAATCCCGGCGAGATCGCAAAAATCATCGTCGATACCTGCCACTTCAAGGGCAACTACCCGGACCGCGTTTCCATTCAAGGAGCCTTTGTCGATGGTGAAAAGGACAAATCACTGCGCGCACGTTCGATGTTCTGGTCAACCATCCTGCCGGAAAGCAAGATGCAGGCAGATCACATTCATGAATTTGATGCCTCCGCGCTTAACGTCAATGGCCCGGTCACCCATCTGCGCGTCAATTCGATCCCCGACGGCGGCATCAGCCGTTTGCGCATCCTTGGCAAACCAACCAAGTAACGGGGCCAAGTCATGCAGCTTCCCATCGAACATCTGACGCCAGAGGCCTTCGCGCCCTTTGGCGAGGTCATCTCGACCGCGACCGCGCGCGATAGCTACAAGATCAATCAGGGCACCACGACCCGGTTCCATGATATCTCGCGCGTTGATGTCGCGGACGAAGGCGGTACCCCGATCATTAGCATCTTTCGCGGCACGCCCCGGCCCAAGCCGATTGAAATCAAAATGATGGAACGCCACCCGTTGGGCTCACAGGCCTTCATCCCGCTCGCGGGACAGAAGTTCCTGATTGTGGTGGCCACGGGCACCGATACACCCAAGCCCGAAGACCTGCGCGCGTTTCTTTCGGACGGCACCCAGGGCGTGACCTACGCCAAAAACGTCTGGCACCACCCGTTGCTCGTCCTTGAAGAAGACAGCGACTTTCTGATCGTCGATCGCTCTGGCCCGGGCAATAACCTCAATGAGGTCGACCTGCCATTGGTCGATGGCGAAGTCATCACCCTTGATTGGGCGTGACCCGATCTAGCCCGAAATCAGTCCAAGCTCTTGCAGGTAACCGTGCAGCTCTGCGCTGTTACCTGCAACATACCCTGCCCCGGCATCACGCAGGATCGCTGCATCCGCCTTACTACGATGCGCCCCACCCAGAAAACCAACTGATTGCATGCCGGCTGCCTTGGCAGCATGAATGCCTGATGGGCTGTCTTCGATTACCAGACAATGTTCTGGCATCCAGCCGCATGACGATGCCGCCAACAGAAATACATCCGGTGCAGGCTTGCCACGCGAGACTTGTTCGGCGGAAAACACCCGGCCTTCGAAAAAGCCTGCAAGATCGGTCAGACGCAAACATTGATCGAGCCTGGCCAGATCACTGCCCGATGCCAAGGCGACCGGACCGGGGATATTACGCAAAAGATCAGGAATACCGGCAATCGACCGCAATTCACTTTCAAAGGTCCGGGCCAGTTCAGCCTCGCAGCGCGCCTGATAGGAAACGGCTTCAATCTCCGCTCCGAACCGGGCATTGAGTGCTGCGATCATTTCACCGTATGTCACACCACCAAAATCGCGCGCCAGCTCGCCCGCCGTAATCGTGACGCCATAGTCGGGCAGCAGCTTCTCATCAACAGCGAAAGACAAAATCTCGCTATCAATCAGAACCCCATCACAATCAAAGATGATGTGTTCGATCATAAATGCTTATTGCGCCGGGGCCGCCGCCCCGCCATTAAGGTCCAACGCCAGCAACCGTTTCTGAATGGTCTGCGAAAGCACCGGACCGGCACCGGCCTGAAGGGCACGCTGATAAGCCGCCCGTGCCATTTCGGTTTTCCCCATCGCCAACGCATTGTCGGCGAAATGCGCGATATGCTCGGCCGTTGGCATCGCCTTGTTCACCCGAATGAATACGTCCTCGGCTTCCGGGTAGCGACCCTGCCGATACAGGATCAAGCCATAGGTATCAAGCGCACCGGGGTCATCGGGGACAACCTGCAGGGCCTGCTTTGACAGACGCTCGGCTTCCTGCAAATTCTCGCCGCGCACGGCATAATGGTACGCCAGCCAATTAGCCGCCCCCATATTGCCCTGACCTGCCGCCTGATAGGCTTCGGCCGTCATGGTATCGCGGTAAGACGAAATCACGCTTTCAATCGATGGCTGATCAAGGCCATCAACCCAGGTTAACCCGACTCTTACGGCCTTGCAGCCTTGCGCATTGGCCTGCTGGCACATGGCAACCGCTTCCTCAACAGCACCCATCACCGTCGCATTTGGTCCGGCGGCATATTCCTTGCCCGCCGCGTCGCGTGCCAAGGCCTTGAAATCAATCATCGCCCGATAGCGATCATCGACCTTTTGCTCGGTGGGTGCCGCAAACATATCCTGCGCTTCCCACTTCGAACCGGTTTCCCCGCAGGCAGCCAGGCCCAACAGCAAACCCAGACCAACAAACGGGGCAAAAGCACGAACAGATGAAATACGGCGATGGGGCAAGATGAACGTTCCCTGCTTGATGAAAACCCGACCAGCACTTTAGCGGTTTTACGTAAGACAGATATTAACAAAGCGCGACAAAATCACAGCCCGAACTTGACTTTGGTGCTACTGGGTCACACCATTAAAAAACGAAGGAGGTCGCCATGACTGTAAAATCCTCTATCTCTTTAACAGATGACCAGAACGCGTATGCACGGGAGCTTGTTGCACAAGGCAAATATCCCAGTGTCAGCGCCGTGCTTCAGCAAGGTCTTGAGTTGCTGCGCCATAAATCCGAAACCGAGTCTTTAGAAACCGAAGCACTGCGCCAAATCATCACGGCGCGGCGCGAGGGTGAGTTTATCGCCAGCACTGCGATGAAAGATCGGCTTTCAGTCATCGCCACAAAGAAGCGCGCATCGCATGACCTATGAGGTCATCTATTCGGCAGATGCCGAACGTGACTTTGAACTGATTTTCAACTTTCTATTCGAAAGCTATGTCGGGTTTGGGGAAGCCGCCGACAGTGCGATCTCGCACGCACATCAACGCTTGATGGATATTCACGGCGATATCGAAAAACTGGGCACTGCGCCTTATTGCGGCACCTTGCATGACGCCATCGCACCCGGACTTCGTCACGTGACACTTGGCCGCGCCATCGTTTGGTTTGACATCCTTGAGGACGCCAAAAACGTCCGCATCCTCGCCATCTTCTTTGGCGGTCAGGATCATGTCCGCCACATGCTGGCCAGGCTGCTTCAATAGGTATCCACGATCCGTTCGGCAAAGAAAAAGCCGCCGGGATCATTGGATCCTCGGCGGCTTTAACATGCTGGCGTTAAACGCCAATATCAGGGCAACACTGCCTAGCCTTCATCAGGCGCGGCGTTCTGCGATCATTTTTTTGATTTCGGTGATCGCAAGGGCCGGGTTCAGACCTTTCGGGCAGGTGTTGGTGCAGTTCATGATCGTGTGGCAACGATACAGGCGGAACGGATCTTCGAGTGCATCGAGACGCTCACCGGTATATTCGTCACGCGAGTCAGCCAACCAACGATACGCCTGCAGCAGAACCGCCGGGCCGAGGTAACGGTCGGAGTTCCACCAGTAGGACGGGCACGCGGTCGAGCAGGAGAAGCACAGAATGCATTCCCACAGACCATCAAGCTTGGCGCGCTCTTCACGCGACTGCAGACGTTCGCCGTCCGGCGGGGTCGGGCTGTCAGCCTTGAGCCACGGCTCGATCGATGCAAGCTGAGCGTAAGGCTGGGACAGATCCGGCACCAGATCCTTGACCACCGGCATATGCGGCAGCGGATAGATCTTCACCTCGCCCTTGATGTCTTCGATCGGCTTCAGACACGCAAGCGTGTTACGGCCATCAATGTTCATCGCACACGAACCGCAAATGCCTTCACGGCAGGAACGGCGGAAGGTGAGCGTCGCGTCGATCTCGTTCTTGATCTTGATCAGCGCGTCGAGAACCATCGGCCCGCACTTGTCGAGGTCGATGTCATAGGTGTCGGTACGCGGGTTGTCGCCACTGTCCGGATCAAAACGGTAAATCTTGAACGCACGGACATTCTTCGCGTCAGCCGGCGCAGAGAACGTTTTGCCCTCTTTGACGACCGAATTGGCGGGAAGATTGAATTCTACCATCTCTCAAATCCTCTCTTGCCGCGCCTTAATAGACGCGCTCTTTCGGCTCGATATACGACACTTCATCGGTGAGGGTGAAGGTATTGACCGGACGATAGGTCAGATCAACGCCATAGCCCTTGTCGGTGTCGACAGTCGCAATCGTGTGCTTCATCCAGGTTTCGTCATCACGCTTCGGGAAATCTTCGTGGGCATGTGCACCACGCGATTCATGACGCGCTTCTGCCGAATTCATGGTTGCTGCGGCACAGGTCATCAGGTTCTCAAGCTCGAGAGTCTCGACCAGGTCCGAGTTCCAGATGAGGGAGCGATCCGAAACACCGACGTCGGGAAGCGTCTTGGCGGTTTCAGAAAGCTTGTCCTTGCCCTCTTTAAGGATTTCCGAGGTCCGGAACACACCGCAGTTGCCCTGCATGACACGCTGCATTTCAAGACGGATGTCGGCCGTCGGACGCGAACCCTTAGCCCAGCGCAGACGATCAAAGCGTGCGATCGCCTCGTCGCCATCGGTGGTTTTGAGTTCCTTGAAGGATGCCTTGCCATCAACGACTTCGGCTGCATGTAGACCGCATGCACGACCAAACACAACAAGATCGAGCAGCGAGTTCGTACCCAGACGGTTTGCACCATGGACCGAAACGCAGGCTGCTTCACCCGCTGCCATCAGGCCCGGAACGATTGCGTTCGGGTCTTTGGCAGTCGGACGCAGAACTTCGCCCTTATAGTTGGTCGGGATACCGCCCATGTTGTAATGGACCGTCGGCAGGACCGGGATCGGTTCCTTGGTCGCATCAACACCGGCAAAGATTTTCGCGGTTTCGGTAATGCCCGGCAGACGTTCCCACAGCACTTCCGAACCAAGATGTTCGAGGTGCAAGTGGATGTATTCGCCGTGCTCGCCAACACCACGACCATCACGGATTTCCTGTGCCATACCACGCGACACAACGTCACGCGATGCAAGGTCCTTAACGGTCGGCGCATAACGTTCCATGAAACGTTCGCCTTCGGAGTTGGTCAGGTAGCCACCTTCACCACGGGCACCCTCGGTGATCAGGCAGCCTGAACCGTAAATGCCGGTCGGGTGGAACTGAACAAATTCCATATCCTGCAGGCCAAGACCTGCACGGGCCACCATGCCATGACCGTCACCGGTACAGGTATGGGCCGAGGTGCAGCTGAAGAACGCACGGCCATAACCACCAGATGCCAGAATGACCATTTTGGCGTTAAAGCGGTGCAGTTCACCGGAATCAAGATCCCAGGCCACCAGACCTTTGCACGAACCGTCTTCGTCCATGATCAGATCAAGGGCGATATATTCGACAAAGAACTCGGCTTTGTTTTTCAGGCACTGCTGATAAAGGGTATGCAGCATGGCGTGACCGGTACGGTCAGCCGCAGCACAAGCACGTTCAACCGGCGCCTTGCCGTGATCACGGGTGTGACCACCGAACGGACGCTGATAGATTTTGCCATCTTCAGTACGCGAGAACGGCATGCCGTAATGTTCAAGTTCATGAACCGCCGGAACGGCGTTACGGCACATATATTCGATCGCGTCCTGGTCACCGAGCCAGTCGGAACCCTTGACGGTGTCATACATATGCCACTGCCAGTGATCCTCGGACATGTTGCCAAGCGATGCACCGATACCGCCCTGGGCAGCAACGGTGTGCGAACGGGTCGGGAAGACCTTGGTGATACATGCGGTTTTGAGCCCGGCTTCAACCGTACCCAGTGTCGCGCGCAGACCCGCGCCCCCCGCACCCATAACAACGACGTCGTAGTTATGGTCGATAATTTTATAAGATTCACTCATTGGCTCAGGCTCCGGCAAAAACGATACGCAGGACTGAAATGATCGCGGCGACAGACAGGAAGGCTGCCACAGCCTTGATCAGCATCAGCGAGATCATTTCTGCTTTACGGTTGTGCACATAATCTTCGATCACGACCTGCAGACCGTGCGTGAAATGCACGGCAACACTGATGATCATCAGGATCATCATGGTCGAATGGAAGTACGAGCCCAGCCAAGCCTGGACGGCGTCGTAATCTGCCGTATGCCCGGCAAGAATCGAAACAATGAACCAGATGCCGAGCGGAAGGTTGGCCGCAGCCGTTACGCGCTGGGTCCACCAGTGCGAAGAGCCGCTTTTGGCAGAACCGAGACCGCGGACACGGCCCAGATCGGATTGCATCTTCATGACAAGTTGTCCCCTCTTGCCCGGCCTTAGGCCAGACCGATGATCCAGGTGAGAATGGTCAGCACGATTGCCGCGCCAAAGACGATCGGGTTGCCTTTTGCAGCACCCTCATTCGTCAGGCCGCGACCAGTATCCCAGATAAGGTGACGGATACCGTTGCAAGCGTGGTAATAAAACGCCGCCGTCCATCCGAACAGCAGCAGCAGACCAAACCACGAGGTGAAAAATCCGTGATAGCCGTCAAAGGCATCACGACCAGCGCCGGCACCAATCAGCCAGGACGCCAAAAATACGAAACCAATGGCAAGGCCGACACCCATCGCACGGAAGGAGATGGACATCTTTGCCGTCATCGGAAGCCGGTACACCTGCAAATGCGGAGACAGCGGCCGATTGGCTTTGCTCATAACGGAATTGCCTCTTCTCAAAGTAGCTGGCGGGAAAGCAGGGTTTATTTACCCATGCAGCGGGTTTGAGTCAATCTGAACCCCTTTTTAAACCAAAGATTTCAGTGACAAAAACGCCTCAACTGCCTCCGTTGAACTACGTAGGTTGACCTCTCAGACACCGTAAACACCCTGCGGGATGGGCGCTGCAAAAGACACGGGTCTTTCACATACGGCGTAACGTGCTTTTAGCAATCGCACAATTAGACCTTCTTACGCAAGGAAACTGCCTTCGGATCGGGTCTAATTTGTTGCTAACACTTATGAACGCGCGGCCTTTCGATCAAGATCAGGCCACCGCGCGCACTTAAAATAGCGCGCTCTAGCCAAACGAACCATTAAGCAGCCCACCGTTTTCCGGCGAGTCAGCGCGGAATCAACACCGTATAATCAAAATCAAGCAACACGTCAGACGCATATTTGCCATCCGCACCTTTAAGCGGGAAGTCACTGGACTGACGATCACGCACCGCAACAAGGCGCAGGCGCAAAGCACCAAGGTCACGCCGACCGGGCACTTCAAATTTACCCAGAACCTCCGACCAGGCAAAGATCGTATCCCCGGCAAAGGCCGGATTGGCGTGTGTCCCGGCATTGATCGCGGCAATCCGGAAAGCATTGCCAAGCCCGTTAAATGACAGCGCCCGGCACAGCGATATGATGTGCCCGCCATAAATAAGCCGCTTGCCAAACCGCCCGCCATTGGCCGCGACCTGATCGAAATGGACCTTGGCGGTGTTTTGATACAGCCGGGTTGCAATCTGATGTTCGGCTTCTTCAAGGGTCATGCCATCGACATGATCGATCTTCTCGCCGACATAGTAATCATCCCAGCAATGCGGTGATCCCGCCAGTTGAGTTGAATAGGCCGATGCATCGAGCCCGACCGGGATCTGGAACGCTTCGGGTGCGACCACACCTGGCAATTCCGGCAGGACCGTTTTCGGGGCCGGCGCATTTTCATCGCGTTTGCGCACCATGACCCAGCGATTGTAATCCAGCACCATCTCGCCGCGCTGATTGCGCCCGACGGAATTGACGTAAACCACACCGGTCTTGCCGTTGGAGTTTTCCTTGATCCCGGTCACGGTCGAAACCGAACTGACCGTATCGCCCGGATAAACCGGCACCCCAAACACCCCCCCGGCATAGCCGAGATTGGCCACCGCATTCAGCGACACATCAGGCACCGTCTTGCCAAACACCATGTGAAAGGCCAGCAAATCATCCACGGGAGCCGCCTTAAAGCCGATGCTTTGGGCAAACTCATCCGATGACTGCACGGCAAAGCGCGGGCCATACAACCCGGTATAAAGCGCCACATCACCGCTGGTGATTGTGCGTGGGGTCGCATGGCGGATTTCCTGTCCGATCTGGAAATCCTCAAAATAATTGCCCGGATTGGTCTTTGACATTCAATTGCCTCCCTGAAAGGCCGGATTTTCTATGAGATCCCGATGCGCGCGGCTTTGGCTGTCTTGAATGCAGCCATTCTTTATTCGGCGCGCACCGTTTGCATGCTGGTGAGTTGGCGCTTATGCCCCGTCCATTTCCGCGATCAAATCTGCCATCGCGACCAGCTTCTTGGCCGACACCACATGCAGATTTTCAATCAGCTTGCCATCCACCACGACAACGCCCTTGCCTGCAGCACTGGCCTCTTCATGGGCAGCAATGATTTTGCGTGCCCAGTCGATCTCGGCCTCTGCCGGGGCAAAGGCCGCATTGGCAGCCGCAATGGTTTTGGGATGAATAAGCGTCTTGCCATCAAAGCCGAACTCGCGCCCCTGCTTGCAGGACGCCTCAAACCCGGCATCATCCGACAGATCAAGATGCACACCATCAAGGATCGCCAGCCCATAGGCCCGTGCCGCCAGCAGGCACAGACCAAGGCTGGTCACCATCGGCAAACGGTCCGGGGTATGGGCACAGTTCAGATCCTTGGCAAGGTCCGACGTTCCCATGACAAACCCGCCCAAACGCGGATGGGCGCCTGCAATTTCCTTGGCATTAAGCATCGCAAGCGGGGTTTCCATCATGCACCAGATGGTCATGCCTTCATGCGCGCCTTCGGCCTCCATGATCGTGGCGACCTGACGGACGGTATCGGCACTTTCGACCTTGGGCAGCAGGATGGCATCCGCCGATGTTTTGGACGCCGCCACGATATCGGCATAGCCCCATGGGGTATTCAGTCCATTGGTGCGGATCTGGATTTCACGTTTGCCATAACCGCCCTCAGCCAAAGCGCTGACAATCTGATCACGTGCGGTATCCTTGGCATCAGGGGCCACCGCATCCTCAACATCCAGAATAAGCCCATCGGCGGGAAGGGTGCGGCCCTTTTCAAGGGCACGCGCATTCGAGCCCGGCATATACAGAACAGAACGGCGCGGACGTGGGGCAGCAGCCATCAGGAATCTCCCGCTTGATAATATTCGTACAATATTTGAATTTAATTTTTACGAAAATTACCCAAACTTGTTTTCCCCTGCAACCCAATTTTTGCGGTGCGGCATTCGGTTCCGCTACCAGTTAATCGGTATTGAAACAATGCTTGCTGATCTTGTCAGTATAGCATTAAGAGTATTAGTGGGAACAGATGCATATACTGATTGAATTTGGGGATTCACATGAAAATCAAGCCTGCAAAGGCCCTGATCGCAACCTTGTGTGCCACCAGCCTATTAAGTGGTTGTGTAACCAATGGTTCCGGCACGAATTTCCTTAGCACCACACCGGGTGCAAACGGAGAATGTGAATACAACGAAGCAGCCTATGTCATTGGTGGCGCCATTATCGGCATCGGCATCGGATTGCTTGCTGGCGGAGACAACCGCGGCCTTGCAACTGTGGCAGGCGGCGCAGCAGGTGGCCTCGCAGGCAAGGGACTTCAGTCTTACTTGCAAAGCAGGTGCAAAGAAATCGCTGCCGCTCAAAAACGCATGAAAGAGAGTGAGCTGAACGTTCAGGCAGTCTCCGCCCCTGCACCCAGTAGCTGGGTGAACCCCGATAAAAAACCTGACGAAGCAGAACAAGGTGTCGTTGTGACTGTCTCGAATGCGGCAATGTTCCCAACGGGCTCGCATATTCCTACGAAGTCCGCTGCCGAAGACCTAAAGCAGCTTGCGATAACTTATGCCGGCAAAAATCGTAAAGTTCTGATCGTCGGACACACCGACTCAACCGGCCCGGACCAACTCAACAGAGATCTTTCGGAAAAACGCGCCAGAGAAGTCGCCAAAATCTTTGAAAGTAGCGGTGTGGACATTGCCGACCTTTATTATAAGGGAGCAGGCGCGGACCGACCGATTGCAAGTAATCTCTTACCAGACGGTCGCGCAGCTAACCGTCGCGTAGAAGTTGTTGAACTCGGCTCTGAGCAAGGCATCATTGCTTACGATAACTTTGTCGAGAGCAGCCCAACACTTCCAGCGCGGGTTGCACAATCATTGGAAGTACCTGACGCACCACAACCCCCACAAAAATCGAAATCAACCAGCCAGAGTCAAACAAAGTCAGAGCAGGCTCCGACAGCTAAAAGTATGATCGCCGCACTAAAAACAGGCAGATCCATCGACTTTGGCGGATTGCCTATTAACGAGTTTGACCAAAATCTGGCCACCAACATCGAAAAAGCCGAGGAAGAAAAGTCTCTTCTCTCCTCCTTGTGGCCGGTATCCGAGGCGCAAGCATCCGATGGCGACGACATCATGCTTGGCACCACGTGTATAAATGACAGCTATCGCCCGGTCGGAAACATCATCTCCCTTGATGGTGACAAACCGGTTCATCGAACATCAGATTATATTTCAGGGCTTTACTCAACCACATGGCACGACAGCGTCAACGACCATCTGGTTGGCCTTACCAAAGTTGCCGTTCTGGAAGACAGCGGGCTTGTTGACAAATCACCGGGCTTGTTTGTCTTCGAAAACTACAAGCCCGGTGATCAGGATGCGACGCTCAGCGCGGAAGGATTTGCGCGATCCTATGTCGGTGAAAATGGTGTTGTGTATCGCGTTTTCTTTGAAGAGGACGCTTGGCCTGTCAGATGCGTTGATGCCGTATTCCCGCTTGATGCCGCGAAGCAAAAATCGGCAAAAGCGCGGATTTATTACGACAAAGACAACAAAGTATTTGCAAACGATATGACGCTTGAAATCGCCAAAGGTACGGAATAATAAAATGGATGAACTTTACGCATTTCTGCTCGCCTATCGCGCCATAATCGGCGCAGCCGTCCTGACAGCGATCTTCGTTATTCTCGTCATTGCGTGGTGGGATGAAGTAAAACTGTTTTTCAAAAGTGTTCTTTATAGCTTGCCATTGATCGGCAAAACACGGCGCTTGGCCAAGGACATCTCGGTCCGCAAAGATGGATGGTTTGCTTCCGAACGTACCCTTTGCGATGACTTTGCAGGCGACATCCGTCGTATCGCTGCAGACCCTGAAATGTATGACCGATCCAAAAGCTATTTGGGCAAAGTTCAGGAACTGGGTCGTAATGAACTTGGCATCCTGATGCGCATTCTTTTGATTGCGATGGTGTTCGTCGAAGCGCTCGGCTTTGCATACGTTCTTGCAGGCTACACCCTGCCTGGCGCAAGCGAACAATTACAGGTTCAAGGCTCTTTCTTTATCGCGTTTCTGATTTCTTGCGTGTTGGTATTTTTGACCCACCAGTCCGGCCAGGAACTTCACAAGCGCGGTTTGATCACCAAAATCCGCACCTGGTGGATGCATGATACATCCGAAAACCGTGAAGATCTGGTAGGACGTAGCAACAAGGTTACCCTCGAAAACGATCAGGTTGACGATGGTCATCCGGCATATCTGCAAATTCTTCACCGCGTCGATACCAATGCCCATGTGAAGCCTGGCGCACCGATATGGACGATCATTGCGACGATTGCCATCATTGGAGTCGCAATTGGTGCAACCTATGTCCGCTACGAGACATATCAACAGGAAAAAACCGCAGAGACCATTGGTACAACACCACCATCCAGCAATTCGCTGTTTTCGCTTGAAGGTCTGCAGTCAGACAGCCTCCCTGATGTGCTTATTCAACCACAAGCGGACGCCGAGAATCAGGCGAAAAACGAACAGGAAGGCGCACGTGACGCCGCCAACCTCACGACATATGCCATTCTTGCAACCTTGTTCATCCTGATCCAGATCATGGGTATTGGCATTGGTTACAAAACCGGATTTGCGGGCAAGGAAAGCTCTACGGCGCGGCGCATTATCCGCAACTTCCCGAGCAGAACATCTTACGAAGCGTGGTACGAACGTAAACGCGATGCCATCGCCCGGGTTGCGCAAAAGCACCTATCGAACCTGCAAGCCCGCCTCACGGAAAACGCTGCAAGCAATGGTGTAGACAAAACCCATCGCGAAGTTTTGCAACATTCGGCGGATCGCACATTTTTTGACCATTACGAGCAAAGCGAACTCAAGGCAGAACAGTCTCGTCAGAATAGCGAAGCACGCAAACGTTCCCGCGACGCTGAAAACGGTCAAACTGCGCCAGCTTCCTTAGAACACGCAACCGAACCCACTTCGCAAAAGCCGGAACAAGCACCAACCCAGGCTGAAACCCCTGAAGAAATGGAAGCGCGTATTCGCCAAGAGCTTCTGGCTGAGAAAGAAGCCAAGGCAAAACCTGTCGAGACCGAGGAAGAAATGCGCGAACGCATGCGTAAGGAGCTCGGACTCAATGATTAGGCACCGATTTGAAAAGACGGATAAAAAACTAACTCATTTCGGTGCGGCAGTGCTCTTTGCAGCTGGGATATTTCTGGCGCACGGCCACCAAACCGCGAAGGCCGCGACCGCCACAATCGGAAGCTGCTATGATCTGGTCAAGCTGGGGGATATTGATACTCCGGTCCCGACACGCGACCTCTATATCCTGATTGATCAAACCATGGAGCTTTCCAAAAAGCTTCAGGAAGAGACCTACCAAAACATCATCACCTTCCTGCACCCCGGTGATACGGTGCACGTCATCGGATTTTCAGCCAATGCTGCTGGCTATTACACAGAGGTCATCCTCAAAGGCGTGATTGACATGCGCCTGTCAGAAGATGATCGGTACGCCATATCCAAGAAGGTCCTGCGCCAGCTTGATCAATGCTATCAGGCGCAGGATAGCCAAGTCCGCCAATATGCAGGACGCGCCCTGATACATGCATTTTCCAACGCGACGACGGGTCTTCCTAAAACAGAAATTGTCTCAAACCTTTCTGTTGTCGCAAAAGACATCATGGGTAAATCAGAAACCCCTGAAAAATATGTGCTGATTGTTTCAGACATGATGGAAAATTCTGATCTTCTTTCCCTCTATGGCAGCGGAAAACTCGAAAAACTTGATGCCGATCTGGAAGTAAAAAAACTTGGCAACAAGATCGCGTTTGAAGACATGGATGAGGCCCAAATATATGTCATCGGCGGCGGATATATTACCGATGGCAAATACAGATCATCACTGGCGCTAAAAGGGCTTGAGAAATTTTGGGCAAGATACTTCGAACATTCCAATGCTGTACTCAAACAGTTTGGGACGCCCTCGCTGCTCGGTGGCATTGGAAACTAGTTCAGTTATTCCGGCGTGCCGAACAAACCGGTCATCAGCATGCTGGTGACACTTGGCACCTCATTCAGCGCCCGGCCATTGGCAAGAAATACCACCACCGTGTCCTGCTCCGGGAACCATGAAAACTCGGCCGAATAACCAAAATAGATCCCGTCATGCCCCCAGACCGGGCCCCAGTCACTCGCCCCGATCATCAGCCCATAACCGTATGATCCATCCCCGGCAAAGGCAGTATCGGTCGTTGCGCGCTCAAGCGCATTCGGGCCCAGCAAAACCCCGTTCACAAACAGCGCACGGGCAAATTTGACCATATCCTCGGCGGTCGAAATCACCCCGCCATCGGCCAGTTGATCACCGACATCATATTCGGTGACGTCTTCAAGCTGCCCGTCGCCATTGGCATCATCAAAACCGCGCGCAAGCGATGCTGGCCTTGGAAAACTGCCAAAGGATGTGTCGGTCATCTCGGCCGGGGTAAAGATCCGGCGGCTGAACACGGCACTGATATGCGCGCCCTCGACCGCCTCGATCATCACGCCGAGCAGGATGAAATTGCTATTGGACGGCGCATAATTCGTGCCCGGGGTAAAATAGGCTTCGCGATCGGCAATAAGTGACAGCAGTTCAACATTGCGCCAGCCATGTTGCGGGTCGCGCCCGACCAGCTCGAAAAAGAACTCGCCATCCAGATAATCGGGAATGCCCGAACTGTTGCGCAGCAAATCGCGAATGCTGGCGCGATCAGAATTGGCAATGCGGTCACGAAATTCCTCGGGCAGGTATTTGCCAATCGGATCGGCCAGATCAATCCGCTGTTCGGAGGCCAGCTGCAAGGTGACCACAGCCGTCATCATCTTGGTCAGCGATCCGATATAAAACTGCCGATCGCGTGTCATGCCGGTATCGGGCCGAACACTGGCATAGCCCGTGGCGGCATAGCGCACATTGCCTTCGCCATAGCCAATCGCCACCACGCCACCCGGCAGACCGGCATGCTCGACATATTGATGCAGGAATTTTTCCAGCGGATCAGACGGCGCATCCTTGGAACTCTCATCTTGCGCAAATGCAGGAGCGCCCGGCGACATGACAAATGCCACCGCCATGATCACTATCGCACATGCGGGAATACGCCAGAATGCTGCGTTCAAATCGCTCTACTCATGTTGCCCAACCATGCCCACCTTCGGGCAAATTGCTTTCCGCCCGGTTAATCCGGGCTTTCTGACAGCTTTGATATCCAGGTGCGCAACGCCACCTCAAGATCGGCGGTCCGCACCGTCACCGGGCTTTCACCCGCCTCATCAAAAACCGGCGATATATCCGTTGTTTCCGGCCCAATATTCAAGATGTAGGCATTCATCGACATTTCCCAAGAGGCATTAAGACTTTGACGCACCCGATCTACATGCGACAGCACCTCACCCGCCCATTGGTTTGCACGCCCGATATCCATCGCAAGGACGGCCGCAATGCGATCATGCCCGGCGTCACCTGCTACCTTTCCCGGCCAATCGGGAACCGGAAAATTACTGCCTGCCATCACATCACTCTCTGATCACGCACAGCTCGCATCACCCCATCAATAAAGCGGAAAGGCGGTATTGATATTGCCCGCATTCGCCCCGTGGCTCAGCGTTGCAAAGGCGATGTAAAACCGCACCTCTTCTGATGGGCCAACGCAATATCCTGCCGCCGATCCGCCCTCGGGCCGGTTAAAGCCGCAAGATGCCCAATGCGGCGCACCGCTTGGGCAGGCCTGCTGGTTGTCGTAGGCATGCAGAATGGACTTTTCGACTTCCGCCCGACTGCAATGATCGGGATAGATGGTCGAGAATTTTGACGGGTTGGTGCCATCGGGGTTCACCAGCGTGATGGTCGCGCCATAGACGCCACTGGCATTGGGTTCTTGCGTGATTTTCACATCCGCAACGCTTGCCGGATTGATGCCATGCGGGCGGGAATGAAATCCCTTGGCCCGATTGCCATCGACCTCACCGCAAAAGACGTGCTCGATATTGATCGGCGGTGTGGTGTCGCTCCAATGCGGCTGGGCCGGGCACGCGACCTGCGCCTGTGCACTCCCCAACACACCAGCCCAAAGCATCACTGCCCCGGCCACAAACATAAAGCAAACCCGAGAAAGCCTGGTCATGACGGACCTCCCTTGCCCTGCGCCGCCCCATCAAAACGCAACCCGGCGCGATGGCCAGTTTAGCACAACCGATCAAAGCTGCGAAAATTCAAGCCCGATCCGAAGGGCCAGCACACTGGCCGGTTCAAAGCGCATCGGCACCCCACCAAGCTTGCCGCCATGCCACTGGGCCTTGGTCAGGACAAAGGCGCCAAGCGGCAAGGCGTGACTGCCCCGGAAATTGACAAGCGCACGGATTTCCTTGGGCTTGCGGATCGCTTCATCGCGCCACAGGCAATGATAGGCAAACAAGGGCGTGCCGGACCGACGATCAAGGAAAACAAACGGCACTTCATATTGCCCCCAGCGGGCGTAATAGAGGCTTTCCATGCCCACGCTTGATGTCAGAAACTGCGTCTGGATCGCGGTTTCGGCCAATCGCGTGATGGTGGCACTGTCCGATGCCCGCCCGCCAATCAAACCGGTGCGAAGTCCCGGGTGGATCAGATGTACCTTGAACGCCACGGCGCGCTGAAACGGTTTGGCATCCTGATCAACACGCTCAAGCCGGCGCACCAGCCAGGCACTTTCAAGATATTCCAGATACCGCCTAAGCGTGTTCTTGGCGATATCAAGCTCACGCGCCAGCGTTTCAATCGAAAACTCCGACCCGGTATTATAGGCCAAAAGCGCAAACAACCGATGCAGGTCCGACGGGCTTGAAATGCCATGCAGACCCGGCAAATCGGAATGAAGCGATCGGTGAATGGCGCCTGCCTCACCATTGGCGGCGTGAAAACCGCCTTCGTTGATGTAATCCTCAAACAGGTCGTTGAGTTCAATCAACCCGTCTGGCACATCGGCGGTATAGCGCCCGACATTGGGCGTTTCGGGCAAAACGTCACTCGGCGCGATGCCCTTTTGCTCCAGATACTCGGCAAAGCTGAACGGTGGTAAAAACAGGCTTTGAATATATTCAACATTATCGCCCGCAGGGGCCAGCGCACTGACCGCCACCACGCGCAACATCGGATCGGACGCCAGCAATTTGACCAGGCTCGCCTCCCAGTCGCGCTGATAGGACACCTCGTCAATAAACAGCCAAAGCGGATGATCGGCCGAGATCCCGCGCATGGAGCGCAACAGCTTCGGCAAGCGCGGCAGATCTATTTCCAGAAACAGCGGATGTTCCAGCGACACATAACAAACATGACGCCTGGGCGTGTCATTATTCAAAAGCTCCGCCACGGCCTGGCGCATCATCACGGTCTTGCCGACACCCCGCGGCCCGGTCAGGACCAGCGCCTTCTGGCCGTCATTCTTTTCAATCGCGCCCCAGAACCGCTTGAAAAAGGCACGCTGCGGCAGGCCCTGTACCTGATCATCGGTAACACCATCCCACCACGGGTTATCAAGCATCAAACGATGCAGAAAATCCTGTTCCCCGGGATGTTCGATCATGGTCGCCATATGATGTTCCCCAAAACGCTGTCTGCCCTATAGCTGGATATATGGGCAATTTTCCCGACTTTGCCGGGAAAACCTTTAAATTAGGTATAGTGATAAACGCTATTTGGGGATTTTGCCGCAAATAATTGCAAACAAAAAGAAAAACCGGACTTCACCCCGTTGGCGAAGTCCGGCTCTGTAGTTGTCTCACCGCTATCGGCTCAGGCATCGCGATGCCTGTCGAGGAAATCAAGGATCAGTGCGTTGATCTCATCTGGTTTGTCTTCAAGCGCGAAATGCGCGGCTCCCTCCACAAGGCTCAGCTCCGATCCCGGAATATCGCCATGCAAGCGTTTCGCCCAATCGGGCGTCTGCCAGACATCCTGCGCGCCCCAGATCAGCTTGACCGGCTTGGCACCAAGCTCGCCCAGACGATCAGCCACCTTCATGGTATGGATCGGATCATATTGGCGGATTTGGTGTTGAAACAGGCTGGCCTGCCCAATCGGGCCGGAGATGTAATCGACATAGGTTTCAAGGACGGTGTCCTCAAACCGCGCCTGATCAACCACGGCTGATTTTACCCAGTCGCGGAAATGCTCCCGGTGTTCCGCGTCCGGCGCCTTGGCCAGAACATCAAGCCCGGCCTCCATCTGCTGGCGTGTGCGTTTGGAGGGATAACTGTCATAACTGACCGCATCAATAAGCGTGATGGTGCGTGCCAGATCCGGGCGAAACACCCCAACCTGCTGGGCAATAGCGCCGCCAAAATCATGGCCGACGATGTGGGCCGATGTCAGCCCCCAGTGATCCATCAACCCTTCAAGGATCGGTAGCTGCCCACTGATGGATGTATCGATTTCCGGGTCCCACGGCCGTTCCGACAGCCCGTATCCCAGCAAATCAAACACATGCACCTTGTATCCCGCAGTCACCAGCGGCTCGATGCTATAGCGCCAGATCAGCGATGATGACGGCGTGCCATGCAGTAAAATGACAGGCACCCCATCGCCATACACCCCGTGGGCAATGCGCGTGTTGTTTATCAGGACATGATCATTTGCGACCGGCTTCATCGGGTTCTCCTTACATCGGGAAATCTGTTGATGCCCCGATGATGGGCCGCAGCTTGCCATGACACAAATGAATATATATCATTATACCATCGTAAATTGTCATGCAGCACACGCCGTCAGGAAAGAACCCACCATGCCCCGTCTCGATATCGCAAGCCTGGAAGCGCTATGCGCCATTGCCGATCACGGTGGCATTACCCGCGCGGCCGATCACCTGGCCCTGTCGCAATCAGCAATCTCGCACAAAATCAAACGGCTTGAGGACGGGCTGGGCTATGCCATTCTCGATCGTCGCGCCGGCGGGGCGAAATTCACCCGCGAAGGTCAGCAATTACTCGCCTATGGCCGGCGTATTCTTGCCATCCATGAAGAAGCCCTGATCAGCCTCGCACGCAAACCGCTGAAAGGACGTCTGCGCCTTGGCATGACCGAGGACATGGCCAATAACGGCCTGCCCGGCATTCTTGGTCATTTCAAAAAGCTCTATCCCGACGTCGCGGTCAGCACCACCACCGCCCAAAGCCTGCATATCGCGCAGCAGCTTGAAGACCGCGAGATTGATCTTGGCGTCTTTGATCTGTTTGAGCATCTCAAGCGCCCAACCGATATCACCCTGCGCCAGACCCCGCTGCACTGGGTCAAGGCCCCTGATTTCGAACTCGACGGGTCAAAACCGATCCCGTTTCTGGCTTTTGATCCGGATTGTTTTTATCAGAAATGGGCCATGGAAACCGGCCTGACACACGCGTCAGGATTTGAAACCATCCTGACCTGTGCCAGCAGCAACGCCATTGTCTCCGCCGTCGCATCGGGGCTTGGCGTCGCGCTGATCGGGGATCACTGCCTGACAGCTGAGCTTGAGGTCATTCGTGATGTCTTCCCCGCCCCGCCCTCGGTCACGACCGTGATCCGGACATCCCGTCAGGCCCACGGCGAACCCACAACCGCGCTTAAAAACGTCATCCACGATGCCTTTGCCCCGGTCACCAATACGGCACAAAAACGCACCGCCTGACCCCGAGCCCAAGTTCCAGACAAAAGAAAACCGGACCTTCGAAAAGGTCCGGTTCATATGTTTGACGACGATCCCACATTGCTAACGCGAGGGGGGATTGGGGAAAGCTGAAACCGTCGTCAATCTCGTAAAAATCTGTATGGCAAAGGCTTATGCCTTCGGTGCGTCCGGCTTGTCATCCGCATCATCGGCACTGTTGGCCGCGTCTTCGTCCTTCATCTTTTTGAATTCGGATGCCGTGCGATAATCGCCCGATGCCACGAACCCTTCCATTGAGCCGGTGCGCCGTTCCAGATCGTCAAACTGCTCGCGCAGGTCTTCCATCCAGCTTTCTTCATAATCGACGCCCACCGTCGAACGCTCGTCTGCGGCTTCTGCTTCTGCGGCACTTTGGTTCTGGCGTGCCGCACGTCCGGCCGATGTGCTTTGCCCCGCACCACGCACCTTGCCGCGCAGGCCATCGAACCAGTCCGGGTGATGGACATAGGCCCAAGCCAGACCAAACAGCATCACACCAACCGGGAAGCTGAAGATCAGAACCAGAATAAAGGCAATCAGCACCCCTTTGCGCGGAATGCCAAAGGCTTCTGAAATGCCGCGCGTGGTCCGTCCGATCACACCATGACATTGCTTTCCGTCACGGTTGGCGTGCGATGAACGGCATCCGCGCCTTTTGTGACCGCGCTGAAAACCATTTCCTGCAGCAGCTTGCTGGGCCGTCATATCCTGTTCCTCCATTCGGCAACCTCGGCATCTAACAGGCGTTCAAGTGTTTCGACACGGGTTTCGAGTCGCTTCGCCCGCTGTTTCAGATCAGCCACGATTTCCTTTTCGCGCGCTGTCTGTTCCGGGCTTTGCGGGCGTTGCTCTGCCTTCATGCGCTTCCAGACCGTGATGTAATGAAACACCACCCAAACCGGGCCAACCACGGCGATTAAAACGATCAAGGGTACGGCAATCGCCCACATATTCGACATCTCGTTCTTTCAAACAGACCTGTGCTTCAAAACACATGAGCCCGTTACTTACTTGTCTTTCTTCGTGTCTTTTTTCACACGCGCTTTGAGTTCCTTGAGATCATCCTCGATACCGAGCTCCGCCTCAAGGTCTTCAAACTGCTCTTCAAGGCTCTGACCCCGGCCAAGCTCCCAGGAGTCCGCATCGGCTTCAAGCTCATCGATCCGGCGCTCCATCTGCTCATAACGCAGAAGCGCATCATCAATCTGCCCCGAATGCAGCTTTTCTTTCATTTTGACACGCTTTTCAGCGGTCTGCATGCGGATTTCGACCGCGCGCTGCTTGCCCTTGGCTTCATTGAGCTTGTTCTGAAGCTTGTTGAGGTCCTCGTCATACTTGCCAAGGGTTTCCTCAATCACTTCAAGTTCGCGTTCCAGCACAAGGCTCTGATCGGCCAGACGGCGGCGCGCCATCAGCGCCCCCTTGGCCAGATCATCGCGGCCCTTGGAAACGGCAAACTCCGCCTTGGTATCCCATTCGACCTGACCGTCATGAAGTTTTTTAAGCTTGCGCTCGACTTCCTTCTTGTCGGCAATCGCCTTGACGGCAGCGGACCGGACCTCAACCAGGGTGTCTTCCATTTCCTGGATCATCAACCGCACCATTTTTTCCGGATCTTCGGCACGATCCAGCAGCGAGTTGATGTTGGCATTTACGATATCGGACAAACGCGAAAACACGCCCATTGTCTGATCTCCTTGTTCATTCGGGGGACGTAAAAATTCTGATCTAGGGTCTGAACTCACTAAGATGTTTGTAATGGTTGCTCTGATTTGTGCGGATACGCGGAGCAAGGCAGCAAGAAGATCTATATCTTTCAATGCCTTTCGACAAAGTAGCCCGTGCAAATCAGAGCAATCCGAAGGACAACGACCAGATAAGCGAACTCCTACGTCAAACCCCTTGACCGGGATGCCGACCCGCTCTGCGGGCCTTTCCTTGTATTTCGCTTATCTGGTTGTTGCCATTGCAGACATCTTAGTGAGTTCAGACCCTACATTTCAAATTCCGTGCCAGTTTTGAAATTCATTAAAATCAATGACTTAATAAATCATCAGACTTTTTAAATAACTTTTATCGCGACAATATTGTCGTTTTACGATAACGTTTTTCGCGAAATGGACAGTTTGCAACCGATATTGGGCGAAGACCCCGTATTTCTCGCCGCCCTTGAACATGTTTCACGTCTGGCGCCAATTGAACGCCCCTGTCTGGTGATTGGCGAACGCGGCTCGGGCAAGGAACTGATTGCCGCCCGCCTGCATTATCTTTCGCGCCGCTGGGGCGGCCCACTGGTCAAGGTCAATTGCGCCGCCCTGACGGAAAGCCTGCTTGATACCGAACTATTTGGCCACGAAGCCGGCGCCTTCACAGGCGCCACCAAACGCCATATCGGGCGGTTTGAACGCGCTCATGGCGGCACCATCATCCTCGATGAAATCGCCACCGCCAGCCCGGTCGTGCAGGAAAAGCTTCTGCGTGTGGTTGAATATGGCGAGATCGAGCGTGTTGGTGGCTCGGAGGTCATCGAAGTCGACACGCGGGTCATTGGTGTGACAAATGAAAATCTCCGCGAACTGGCCAAAACCGACAAGTTCCGCGCCGATCTGCTTGATCGCCTTGCCTTTGACGTGATTGCCGTGCCACCGCTCCGCCAACGGTCTGATGATATCCTTTTACTCGCCGAACAATTCGCGCTCGATATGACCAAACGTCTGGGCCGCAGTGTTTTTCCGGGCTTCTCCAGCTGCGCCGCCGAACAATTGCTCCGCCACAGCTGGCCGGGCAATATCCGCGAGTTGCGCAACGCGGTTGAACGCAGCATCTACCTTGCTGAGGACGACGAAACCCCGCTGGCCCACATCACCCTTGATCCGTTCGAGGGTATCTGGTCCGAGACAGACCGTAACAAGCCGACACCTGCGCCAGAGGTCGACACTGCGGAACCAGACACAAATATCGACTTCAAATCACAGGTCGCCAATTTCGAAATCAAGTTGCTTGAACAGGCCCTGCGCCAAAACGCCAACAACCAGACCGAAACTGCCAAGGCGCTTAACCTGAACTATCACCAGTTTCGCAGGTTACTGGAAAAGCACAAACTGCTTCCAAGCAAATAACAGCCATCATAGCTGATCTGATAATTATGCGGCAAATCCGATAATTAAAAATTATTGCTCAGTTCCGATAAACATAAATTATGCTCTAAACACGATATTGCTTAATTATGAGAAATGGCGCATAATTTTGGTATGAACGACTTAGCACGTACACCAAAACAGATCGGCAACACCATCCGTCGTGCGCGTAAAACCCGCGGCTGGAGCCAAACTGTACTTGGCCAGAAATCGAACCTAAGGCAGGAAACGATTTCTCTCATTGAGACTGGCAATCCCTCAGCACGCATGGATACTATTATGACCGTCCTTGCAGCACTTGAACTCGAACTTAGAATTCATGCCCGATCTCAGAGCTCCTCATCGGATATCGAGGACATATTCTAGTGCCACGGAAAGCAAAACATGCTCCACTAAACGTCTATCTAAATAACCGCTTGGTCGGGGCGCTAAGCAAACAGCCAAGTGGGGCTATCAAATTCGTATATGATGAAACCTGGCTGAACTGGGAACATACTTTTCCTATATCGCTGTCCCTGCCACTTCGGGAGGATGCCTATCGCGGTGAAGCCGTCGTCGCCGTATTCGACAACCTGCTGCCTGATTCAGACCTTCTACGCAAACGCGTTGCTGAGAAAGTTGGGGCACGCGGTATTGATGCTTACAGCCTACTTAAAACCATTGGGCGCGATTGCGTCGGTGCACTTCAATTTATGCCCGATGAAGCCCCACCAAGCACAGACAGCACCACAATTGATGGAGAACCCGTTTCCGAACAGGAAATTGAAAGAATTCTCAACAATCTGACTCAAGCCCCACTAGGACTTCAACCCGACGATGATTTCCGAATTTCCGTAGCTGGAGCGCAGGAAAAGACCGCTTTGCTTCACCACGAGGGAAGATGGTTAAAACCAAAGGGCACAACCCCAACAACACATCTTTTCAAAACTCAAATCGGACATCTACCAGAACGCATTGACCTAACGAACAGCGTTGAAAACGAGTTTTATTGTCTCCAGCTTTTCAAAGCATTTGGCCTTCCGGTTAACAATGCAGAAATCAAGATCTTTGGCAAAACCAAAGCCCTTGTAATCGAAAGGTTTGATAGACGCTGGACAAAAGACGGGCGTCTAATTCGCTTGCCCCAAGAAGACTGCTGCCAAAGCCTCTCAATTCCGCCCTCAATGAAATATCAAAATCAGGGCGGCCCCGGGATCGTTGACATTCTTGTTTTCCTTAAAGGAAGCGACAAACCAATCAGCGATCAAATACACTTCCTTAAGGCGCAGATCCTTTTCTGGCTAATCGGCGCAACCGATGGTCACGCCAAAAATTTCAGTGTTTTCTTGGGGCCCGGTGGCGGTTATTCACTTACACCGTTCTATGACATACTCACGACACAACCATGCCTGGACGCAAACCAAATAACGCGACGCCAGATGAAACCGGCGATGTCTGTTGGCAATAGTCGCCATAACCGAATTGACCAAATTTACGCGCGTCACTTTATTCAAACATCAGACTTGGCAGGATTGCCGCGACACATCATTCAAGAAATAATTGAACAACTCATAGAAACCGCACCCAAAGCCATTTCAGAACTTGAAAATACGCTGCCTGACGACTTCCCGGACGAAATTCACACTTCTATTCACAGGGCAATGAGTCGGCGATTAGACAGCCTCAAACTACCAACCGGGATGTAACTCAATCCGCCAGCGCCCGCGCAATCACCATCCGCTGGATATCCGACGTGCCTTCGTAAATCTGGCACACCCGGACATCGCGATAGATCCGCTCGACCGGGAAGTCTTTGAGATAGCCGTACCCGCCATGGATTTGAATGGCGGCGGAGCAAACCTCCTCGGCAATTTCAGACGCGTACATTTTCGCCATGCAGGCTTCGGTCAGACAGGGTTTGTGATCATCGCGCAGTTCTGCGGCGCAACCCACAATGACGTTGCTTGGCAGATCGGGGCTGGCTTGAATTATGCGCTTAGCGATCAGTGGAAAATTGATTTCTCTTATCGCTTCCTTGATATGGGTCAGGCACGCAGCAGCAAAAACGCCATAAGCGGCGTTACCCCAACCAAGCTCCGGCACGAAACACGTTTTGATCTACAAGCCCATGAAGTCTTGCTCGGCCTGCAATATCAATTCTGATTTCGGCAAGATTTGATTCCGACAAAGAGCACGACTTACAGTGACCAGCCATACAACAAAGCAACCCTGACCAATCCTGACATTCCGGACATTGTTGTTGCATTGCCCCTGCCTGATGGATATCTAGGACGCGCAGATTTTCTTGGGTTTAAGGTCTACACAATGCATTTACATTTTTCTCTACCAGCAAAATCATCCCGTCTCTGCCAAGCAGCGATTAAAGGCTCCATTGCGCTTTTAAGCATTGCCGGGGTAAGCCCCCCCGCACATGCAGATGACGGGTGGCTTTTTGCGCCGTATCTGCGTACAGATCTGGGATATTCCAGCACTGTTGACGATAATGCAGACCTGCTTGACGCTACCCCGGAACGCGATGTTATTGCGAACTCATCGCAAAATAGTGCCCGCTATCAGATCGGCGCAGGCCTGAAACTCAACAGCTTTTTGCGAACGGATTTGACACTGTCCTATCGCGATGGCCTGACCGAGGCAGAAAGCTACACCGACGCAGACGGCATTGCCAACAAAGCGGCAAACCGTTTGAGCGCAAACACTTTCGAAACATCGAACTGGTCGACAATGCTGAACGTTTATGTCGACCCGATGGCAGCAGCCGGGATCAAGACGGGGGCATTTTCCCCGTATTTGCAGGGCGGCATCGGCTGGGCACGCAACAAAACCAAAGATCTTGAATTCGCAAATGGTGAAACGCATTTTGGCGCAACCCATAATGATCTCGCATGGCAAGTCGGGGCAGGCCTGAACTACGCCATCACAGATCGCTGGAAAATCGACCTTTCCTACCGCTTTATCGACATGGGCGAAGCACGTGCGAGCAAAAACTTTGTGACCGGTGCCGGTACAGCAAATACCTTCGAGCGAGAAGCACGTTTTGACTTGCAGGCCCATGAAATCTTGCTCGGCCTGCAATATCAATTCTGATTGCGATACTGTTTGAAGATGAAGAGGGGCACGTTTTGCGTGCCCCTTTATTATTGGTTTACCATCAATCAGCAAGCGACCTTGCAATCACCATGCGCTGAATATCAGATGTGCCTTCGTAAATCTGGCAGACCCGCACATCACGGTAAATGCGCTCCACCGGGAAGTCCTTAAGATAGCCATAGCCGCCATGAATCTGGATCGCGGCCGAGCAGACTTCTTCGGCAATTTCAGACGCGAACATTTTCGCCATGCAAGCCTCTGTCAGGCAGGGCTTGTGATCATCGCGCAAGGTGGCGGCGCGCTGTACCAGCAACCGGGCGGCATCAATCTTGGTGGCCATATCCGCCAAACGAAACGCCACCGCCTGATGATCAATGATCTTCTTACCAAACGTTTCGCGTTCATTGGCATAGTCCTTGGCGGCCTCGAACGCCGCACGCGCCATGCCGACCGACTGGGCGGCAATGCCGATGCGCCCGCCTTCAAGATTGGCCAGCGCGATCTTGTAGCCCTGGCCTTCCTCGCCCAGCATATTTTCCGCCGGAACGCGGCATTCAACAAAGGTGATCTGGCAGGTGTCCGAGGCATTCTGACCAAGCTTTTCCTCAACCCGGGAAACGACATAGCCTGGCGTATCGGTCGGCACGATAAAGGCGGAAATGCCGCGCTTGCCCGCGTCCGGATCGGTCACGGCAAAGACGATGGCAACATCGCCTTCGGACCCCGATGTGATGAATTGCTTCGCACCATTCAGGATCCAGTGATCGCCATCGCGGACCGCGCGGGTGCGGAGTGCACTGGCATCCGATCCAGCCTGCGGTTCGGTCAGGCAAAAGGCCCCGATCTTTTCCCCGCGCGCCATCGGCACGAGAAATTCCTGTTTCTGTGCCTCTGTCCCGAATTTCAGGATCGGCATGCAGCCGACAGAGTTATGCACCGACATGATGGTCGAGGTTGCGCCGTCACCAGCGGCAATTTCTTCAAGCGCCAAGGCATAGGCGACATGATCCATGCCCGCCCCGCCATATTCCTCAGGCACCAGCATGCCCAAAAAGCCGAGCTCGCCCAGCCCGGCGATGGCTTCCGCCGGGAAGGTATGGTGGGTGTCCCATTTTGCGGCATTGGGTTTGAGTTCGTTTTCGGCAAACTCACGCGCGGTATCGCGCACCATGATCTGATGTTCTTCCAACCGCATGACGGCCATCCTCCCACTTAAAGGCGATGTCCGGCCCTGCGATCAGAAAACTGGTTTGATCAGACCGGGCTTATTCTTCGCCCTGAACAAATTTGTCCTGCGCGTCATCAAAGCGCCACAGGATCCCTTCTTTCATGCCGTACCACCAGCCATGCAGCTTGAGGTCACCGGCCTCGACCCGTTCCTTGATGAACGGGAATGTCATCAGGTTTTGCAGCGAGTTGCGCACCGAATGGCGCGATACCTTGTCGGCATCCGGGCCATGTTCGAGGCAGCATTTCGCAATGCTGACCCACTCGCCGATAAAGTCACGATCCGGCACCTTGCCGGTTTCGCCATGCTCGACCAGGGCCTGCATGCCCCCGCATGCCGAATGGCCGAGAATGACGATGTCCTTGACCTTGAGATCGCGCACCGCAAATTCGATTGCCGAAGACGTCCCGTGATAGTTTTCATCGGGCTCATAGGGCGGAACAAGGTTGGCCACGTTACGAATGACAAACATCTCGCCCGGTTCGGCATTGGTCAGAATGGCGGGATCAACGCGGGAATCAGAACAGGCAATCAGAAGTACTTCCGGTCGCTGGCCCATATTGACCAGGTCTTCGACGCGCTCCGGGCGCTGATCATAATACATCGCCTTGAAGCTCTTGAACCCGGCAAGCATCCGATCAACGGTTGGCTTTGGCATCTCGCGAAGTCCCCTATTCTGTATGACGCTGTCGCCAAAATAGGACCAATTCGCCCAAGTTGATAGCCCTCATTCACACCTTTTGAATCGTTTTAAACGTGCGATCTCCTTTGTTTTGATCCCAACAAAACCCTGACGTTTCTAGAAACGATCGGCGCGCAGCACCTGACAATCACTGATTGTGACAACGCCGATATGGCGGTCGACCACCTCGAATGCCGCCTCCAGCATCCGATCGAGTTTCTCAGGCCGGATGATGCAGATCACCTGAACCATGCCGCCGCCGCGCGACACGGTATCATCGCGGCTCCAATTGCCCGACCGCCCCGACCCGCCAAGCACGGGCAGAACGGAAAAGCCGGTCACACCCGCCCCCTCAAGCGCCTGGCGCAGGCGGCTTTCCATGATGGCTTCGATAATGATCGCCACGCGTTTGGCATCATGCTTTTCCATGGGATTAACCTCCGTGAACGGCGCTGGCGATGGCAAGATACAGCGGAATGCCAAGCGTCAGATTGAAGGGGAACGTCACACCAAGTGACAGCGTAAGATAGACCGACGGATTGGCTTCGGGCAGGGCAACACGCATCGCGGCGGGCACCGCGATATAACTTGCCGAGGCGCCCAGCACCATCAGCAGCACCGCCCCACCAAGCGACAAACCAATAATCAGCGCAAAGACCAGACCCAGGCACGATCCAATGATCGGCATCAACACCCCGAAGGCCAGCGGCCCCGGGCGCAACACCGCGCGCCCCTGTTTAAGACCACGTCCGGCAACCAGCCCCATATCAAGCAGGAACAGGCACAGAACCCCCTGGAAGGGCGAGACAATCAGCGCCTCGATCTTGGCCATGCCATCCGCACCGGTGATCCAGCCGATAAAGAAACTGCCGACCAGCAAAACGATTGAGCCATTCAGCAGGATTTCACGGATAAGCGCGCCATCCAAACGACCCTTGCCCCCAGATGAAACCAACAACAGGGCCGAGAATATGGCCGGTGCTTCCATCGCGGCGGCAACGGCGACCATATAACCCTCTGCCGCGATGCCCGAGCTTTGCAGGACCGAGGTTGCCGCGACAAAGGTAACAATCGAGATGGAACCATAATGCCCGGCGACTGCGGCCGCATCCGTGCGGCTCAGTTGTGATATCCAGCGCAGCAGGGCAAAGGCAATGAAGGGCAGAACAAAGGACAGGATCAAACCCGCCGCCAAGCTCATGCCCAATGTCAGGTCTATGCCGTTATTGGAAACGGCAACCCCGCCTTTGAAACCGATGGCAAACAGCAGATACAACGAGATCCCCTTGGCCACGGCTTCAGGGATCGTCAGATCCGATCGCGCTAGGGCGGCACCCACCCCCAGAACAAAGAATAGAACGATGGGCGACAGAAGATTTTGCGCCGCCAGGCTCAACACATCTTGCATGGCTGTCCCTTGACTGTGATTCCGCTGTGTCGCGCAGATAGCCTCGCCCCTGCGCCAAAAACGTCAATCCGATAGCAGGATCACGGTTTTCTGTCACCAGAAAGCCATCGGCTCTCGTCGCTGGGGCGTAACTTGGTTCACATAATTCTGGCGGGAGTTACAGGAGTTCGATTGCAACCGCAGTTGCTTCGCCACCCCCAATGCAAAGCGAGGCCACACCCTTTTTCCCGCCACGGGTCTTAAGCGCATGGATCAGGGTGACCAGCAAACGCGCACCGGTCGCACCAATCGGATGGCCGAGCGCACAGGCGCCGCCATGGACATTGACCTTGTCGTGGTCAAGTTCCAGATCCCGCATGGCCGCCATCGCCACCACCGCAAAGGCTTCGTTGATTTCCCAAAGATCGACATCGTCCTTGCTCCAACCAGCCTTACCCAGAACCTTCTTGATCGAGTCAATCGGGGCCGTCGTGAACCAGCACGGCTCCTGCGCATGGGTGGCCTGACCGGTGATTCTCGCCAGCGGCTTAAGCCCGCGCTTTTCGGCCTCGGACGCGCGCATCATGACAAGCGCAGCGGCCCCGTCGGAAATCGATGCAGAATGGGCGGCTGTCACCGTGCCATCCTTGGCAAAGGCCGGGCGCAGGGTCGGGATTTTCTCAGGTTTGGCTTTTGGCGGCTGTTCGTCGGCATCAATGGTGACCTCGCCCTTGCGGGTGGCGTAACTCACCGGGGCGATTTCATCACTGAAATGACCGGATTGCGCAGCCTCCTGCGCACGCTTGAGCGAGGTGATGGCATAGTCATCCTGTGCCTCGCGGCTAAAGCCGTATTTCTCGGCTGTTGCCTCGGCAAAGGTACCCATGGAGCGGCCCTTGTCATAGGCATCCTCCAGACCATCCAGCGCCATATGGTCATAAACCATGTCATGACCGTATTTATGACCCGACCGCATTTTTGGCAGCAGGAACGGCGCATTGGTCATGCTTTCCATGCCACCTACCACCATGACATCGGCACCACCGGCAACCAGCGTATCATGGGCAAACATCACGGCCTTCATGCCCGATCCGCACATCTTGTTGATCGTCGTCGCCCCCGCAGCCCGCGGGATACCGGCGCTCCAGGCGGCTTGACGGGCAGGTGCCTGCCCCTGACCGGCGGGCAGGACATTGCCCATGATGACTTCATCAATATCATCGGCTGACACACCACCGCGCGCGAGTGCGGCCTTGATGGCAACACCGCCCAGTTCGGATGCGGTCACAGTGGCAAAATCACCCTGCAGGCCACCCATCGGGGTACGTGCGCAGGAAACAATGACGATCGGGTCAGAAGTGCTCATGGTCAGGGTCCGTTTTGTGTTCGTGGGACGAGGGTTTTGGATAAAGCTCAGAACTCAGGCGGTTTCGCCAAACAGTTCACGGCCAATCAGCATACGGCGGATTTCGCTGGTGCCGGCACCGATTTCATAGAGCTTGGCATCGCGCAGCAAACGGCCTGTCGGATATTCATTGATATAGCCATTGCCGCCCAGCGTCTGAATGGCTTCCAGCGCCATCCAGGTCGCCTTTTCTGCGGCATAAAGGATCACACCCGCCGCATCCTTGCGCGAGGTTTCATCACGGTCGCACGCCTTGGCGACCTCATAGACATAGGCGCGGCACGCATTCATCGTAGTGTACATATCGGCAATCTTGCCCTGCATCAGCTGGAACTCACCAATCGCCTTACCGAACTGCTTGCGCTCATGGATATAGGGGACAACAACATCCATACAGGCGCGCATGATGCCCGTGGGGCCTGCGGCCAGAACCGCACGTTCATAATCAAGGCCGCTCATCAGAACGCGCACCCCGCCATTGAGCTGGCCGAGAATGTTTTCTTCGGGCACTTCGCAATCCTGGAACACCAATTCGCAAGTGTTTGACCCACGCATCCCCAGCTTGTCGAGCTTTTGCGCCGTCGAGAAGCCTTTGAACGTCTTTTCAATGATAAAGGCGGTAATGCCCTTGGCCCCGGCATCCGGGTCAGTTTTGGCGTAAACCACCAGGGTATCGGCATCCGGGCCGTTGGTGATCCACATCTTGTTGCCATTGAGGATATAGCGATCCCCCTTTTTCTCGGCCTTGAGCTTCATCGACACAACGTCCGATCCAGCACCCGGCTCGCTCATGGCAAGGGCGCCGATATGCTCGCCGCTCATCAGTTTGGGCAGGTATTTCGCCTTCTGTTCGGCTGTGGCGTTTCGTTTGAGCTGATTGACGCACAGGTTGGAATGCGCGCCATAAGAAAGGGCAACCGAGGCCGAAGCACGGCTGATTTCTTCCATTGCAATGACATGCTCAAGGTAACCAAGACCAGTCCCACCGTCTTCTTCGGACACCGTCATGCCGAGCAAGCCAAGATCACCGAACTTGCGCCACAGATCATTGGGGAACTGGTTGGTTTCATCAATCTCGGCCGCGCGCGGGGCGATTTCGGCCTCGGCAAAGGACGAGACGGTTTCGCGGATCGCTTCTGCGGTTTCGCCAAGATCGAACTTCAATCCGGGAAAGTCGAAAAATGCCATGATGGTGTTCCTGCCCTAGATGTTTTCTCGGTATTTTCTAACTGTTTCACGCGTGTTTCACGCTGGCGGTCTTATTTTTCGATAAAAGTGAATAATCGCTGCGATTATGCAACGTCATCCAATAATTCCGGCGGCAGCTTCATCACCTTGAGCGTCTGAAGCGATGTCGCACACAGAACCGGTTCATCATTCCTCATACCAAAGACATCGATGCGGGTGACAATGATTGAACGACCGCGTGAAACAACCTCGCCGACCGCACGGAGCTGATCGCCCAGACCGGGGGCAACGATGTTGAGTTTATATTCAATCGTCAGCATCCCTTGATCGGCCTCAACCAGGCTCCAGCCGGCAAACCCACCGGCGATGTCGGCCAAACCGGCGATCAGACCGCCATGGAAATAGCCGTTATGCTGAATAAGATCGGCGCGCGTTGGCACAATCACCTCAACCCGGCCCGGCTGCACATCAGCAACCTCCGCCCCGATCGACAGATTGTAGGGCTGCTGGGCAAAACGCTTGCGCACTTCGGCAGCGTAATCGGGGTTTTGCGGTTCAAACGAAGCCATGTCGCGATCCTGTGGTGAAGCCGACACGGTTATTAGGGACCGTACCGGGATATGACGCGACTCTGTTGTAGTTAACGTTAACGTTAACGTCAAATCAAATCGGCATAGCTATACCAATTTATGTCGAAAACCCGATTGAGGCACGGTATCCGGCGGCTTTTCCACGGGTTGGCGGGGTGTCCTGAGGCGAGAGGCTCTGGGCGGTTGGGGGCTCTGTGGCTAAAGGTTTTGGTCGATTGAGGGTTTCGGTCGATTGGGGACATTGGGCGGCTGGAGGCTTTGTGCCGCTGGGGGTTTCGGGTGGCCGGGGCTTTACTCGCACTGGGGCTTAGGGAGGTCCTCCGGCTGGCCGACTGGGGCAGCCGGCTGATTGGAGCGGTCAGGCGGCTTGAGCCAGAGCATCACGGCGGGCCGTGGGCAACGCAGGCGTGCTCCCTTAGGGAGTCGATGAAACGGGCGGCAGGGATGTTTGGGGCAGCATAACGCCCCGTCGCGTGTTCAGGCGCGTTGCATTGGCGGCGCGTTGCCTCGGTGGTGCGATGGATGCGTGTACAGTCCGGGAGGTGTCTGGCGCCCGCCGGGTGCAAAGACCGGGCGGGTTCGTCAGTCGGGTGCCTCAGGCGGGGTGGCCGCTGGGGTTCCGGCCGCACCGTTTCGGGCGCTCAGGCTGGCTGATGCCCTAGTTGGTGTGTTCGCCCCATTCCTGAATGCTGGCTTCGAGCAGTTCGGACATGACGCCGCGCGAGACGAGGTCGAAGACGGCGCGTGACAGGCGTCCGCGCAGTTCGCCGGTATTGCATTCGGATTTGTGCGACATGGTCAGATAGAGGTTTTCGGCACTGACCGGGGTCTCGTAGCTGCGGATATTGGTGATGTTTTCGTGTGCTGCGACCGCCTTGCCGGGGAATTCTTCATAGATCAGATATTCAGCCCGGTTGAGCGAGAGCATCTGAAGGCCCTGCTCGAGGCTGGGGACTTCGCGGATGGTCAGGTTGTGACGGGCATAAGCGTCAAATTCCTGTCCGAAACTGTTATTGATGACGGTCAGGCCTTCGATGCCGAGCAGATCGGACCACTGGCTATAGCCCAGATCAAGATTGTCGCGCGTCCAGATCAGGGTGCGGGTGCCCTGAAAAGCCGGATAGAAATAGTCCATGTAATCAAGGCGCGGCAGAGTCAGAAAAGCCCCGGCAATCATATCAAGGGTCCCGTCGCGCATGCGTTGCTGCACGCGGCCCCAATTGCCGGCATAGACCACATCAATCTCGATACCGGCGAACTCGCCGACCCGCTTGATGAATTCGGCCGCCGCCCCGTTAAGGGTTTCACCATCCTTGGCGACCCAGAGATAGGGCGGATAATCCGGATTGCCCGAGGCAACCAGACGGGTGCAGTCGCGCTGCCCGTCGGCATCGCGCACACCGCCGTTTTCATCGGATTGCGCGCGAAGCGGCGCCGAACCTATCACTGTGGCCAAAAACACGGCCAAAGATGCAAGCCAGATCTTCATCATTACCACTCTTTCCCTGCCTGCCGCCCAATCCAGGGCTACATGCAGATCAGAAAAATTAATCTTAGGTGTAGCAAATTTAGTTCAATTCCACACTAAGGGATAGGTCTAAATGCGTATTAATCGAAATTCGAGATCGGGGAACACACGCCAAAATGGCGAAGGACCAGCTGTTGCCAGCCGGTCCCCCGTATGTGTTTTTTATGAAGTTCTGTGCTCCGACATGACGCCTGGGCGATGTCGGTCCCCTGCACAGCCTTCAATCCGTGCCTGCAAACAAGCGGGGCAGACTTACGCCGAACGGCGTTTCATGCCCTGGTTGCCACCACGGTTGTCGCGACGCGGACGATCATTGAAGTCACGACGTCCACCATCACGATTGTCACCACGGGCGCCATCGCGGCCGCGGAAGTTACCACCGCGATCACCACGCGGCTTGTCGCCGAAACGACGTTCGTCACGGTTGCCACCTTCGCCACGGCCTTCACCACGGGGACGGAAGTTGCCACCACGACCGCCACCATTGCGATCTTCACGATCGCCGCGCGGCGGACGGTCATCATTGTCAAAGCGCGGTTTGCGGAAATCACGATCTTCGCGGCGCGGGCGATCATTGAAGTCACGACGACCGCCACCATCACGGGCAGCGCGTTCACCTTCGCCCCGGCCACCGGCACGGCCGCCATCACGACCGCCGCCAAAGCCACGACCGCGACCACCGTCACGATTGTCACCACGGGCACCATCACGTCCGCCGCCGAAGCCACCACGGCCACGGCCACCATCGCGACCACCGCCAAAGCCGCCGCGACCGCCGCCGAAGCCACGACCACCGTCACGGCCACCACGACCGCGACCACCGCCACCAGCACCGAACGAACGGGGCGGCGGAGCAGCATGGAATTCGTGATCTTCGTCGATCTCGACTTCCTGTTTGATCAGGCGTTCGATGTTGCGCAGCAGGCGGATGTCACGCGGTTCGCAGAACGAAATCGCGATGCCTTCGGCACTGCCACGACCGGTACGACCGATACGGTGAACATAGCTGTCGGTATCCTGGGGCAGATCATAGTTGATCACGTGCGTAATGCCCGGAACGTCGATACCACGTGCCGCAACATCGGTTGCGATCAGCACAGGGAAACGGCCATTGCGGAAGTTGCGCAGGATTTTCTGACGGATGCGCTGCTGCTTGTCGCCATGGATGGCGTCGCTGTCGACCCCTTCATCGCGCAGCTGGAACGACAGTTCGTCGGCATCTGCCTTGGTTTTGGTGAAGACCAGAACACGTTCGGCTTCATCACGCTTGAGCAGCTGAACCAGAAGCTTGGTCTTGTCGTGACGTTTCACGAACATGCCACGCTGGGTTACGCGCTCGGTGACACTGGCCTGCGGTGCGGTTTCGACCTTGACCGGGTTTTTGAGCAGACGATCGGTCAGATGTTTGACTTCGGCCGGCATGGTTGCCGAGAACATCACGGTCTGATGATCGTTCGGCAGAAGTTCGGCAACGGTCAGAACGTCTTCGGAGAAGCCCATGTCGAGCATGCGGTCGGCTTCATCAAGAATGAAGACTTCGACATCGTCAAAACGCACGGTGTTGCGCGACATGTGATCCAGCAAACGGCCCGGGGTCGCAACCAGGATATCCACGCCACGGCGCAGTTCTTGAATCTGCGGGCCCATCGGAGAGCCGCCAAAGACAACAGAGGAAAACAGGCGGATGCCTTTTTTGAAATCACGCAGGCACTGGCCGATCTGGGTCGCCAGTTCGCGGGTCGGCGCCAGAATAACGGCACGCGGCTGACCCGGTTTCGGGCGCTTGGGATTTTCAGCAAGGCGCTGCAGCAATGGCAGGCAGAAAGCGGCCGTTTTGCCGCCACCTGTATGGGAAATACCCATCAGGTCATTGCCTTCTAGAAGGGCCGGGATGGTGGCTGCCTGAATTTCGGTCGGCGCCGTAAACCCGGTCGCTTCAACATTGCGCAGCAGGGGCTCGATCAGTTTGAGCCCGTTAAAATCAGTCATAAAGGAAAGTCCTTCGTTTATCCGGTCGGCGACATGTTAACGCCTAAAGTGCCTGCCCAAACGCAGTCATGACCGGTGCTTGGCAAAGAGCCAGCGTCGGACCCGCATGAGAGGCAAATGATGTGAGGCCATACCGTCATCACGATACAGCCGCCCTCGCCTTTTCATACAGTTCCTGACAGCTCATTCTGTCTTTGCAAGCGAAGGAATGAGCGGGGTGATACAGGGCATTTGACCAGAAGTCAAACAATCCCCGCGCCGATCAGCCATGCAAAAACGCATTTCTATCCTGTTGGCGGCGATGAATGTCACAACCATGTAATACAGCGTGCGCCTATTCTTAATTATCTAGTTGCACAAACGAGCGTATATTCTGGAGACGCTACAAACGCCTAGAAGGGGATAATCATGCGATTCCGGGTCGTCTCGGGGATCTTCTCGATTCCCGCCATTTGTCTTGTAGTGCTGCTGGCAATTATCGCCACAGTTGCTCTGAACTATCAAACCAGTCTTCGAAATGCGAAATTTGAACAGATTTCGCATCTGACCGAAGGCGCCGTCACCATCGTCAATAATTATATCGCCAAGGCCAAAAGCGGCGAGATGACCGAAGACGAAGCCAAGGCTGCGGCCCTGGATGTGCTCAATGCATACCGGTTTGACGGGCAGAACTATGTCTATGCGACAGACTACAATTACTGCATGCAGCTCGATCCGCTGAGCCCTGAAGACGTTGGCAAGTGCAATCCCGACAGCAGGGTGCGCAACATGATCGTTGCCGCAGCCAAAGCCGGTGGCGATGTCATCCTTTATGAAACCAAAAAGCCCGGCGAAGGTGACAAACTGATCGAGAAAGCCGCCTATGTCCGCCCAATCCCGGAATGGAACTGGGCCATTGGTGCTGGCGTCTATATGGATGATGTTAAGGCAGAATTTATTTCTGTCATGCAGCACATCGCGATCATTTCCGTCATTGCGATCATTATCGCCGGTGTCTTGTCATGGCTTGTCGGTACGCGGATTGCCCAAAGCATTGTTGGCATGAACAGCAGCATTCGCACGATTGCCGACGGTGATTATCAGGCACCGGTCGAAACCGAATCGCGTTTTGTTGAAATTGGCGACATGGCAGCCGGTGTTCTGGCGCTGCGTGACAAGTCGGCACAGGCGCAGCAGCTTGAAGCCGATGCGGCCGTGCAGAAACAAAAGGCTGAGGAAGAACGTCGCAGCAATATTCGCGGAATTGCCGAAAAGCTTGAAAGCGAAGTCGGTGGCATTGCCAGTGCGGTGGACCGTTCGGTTCAGCGCAGCGCCGATCTTGCTGTGAGCATGTCGCAAAGTGCGGATGGCATTTTGGGCCAGAGCCAGCAGGTTGCATCCGCCGCCGGCGAAGTTTCGCAGAATGTGGATGCGGTTGCCGCCGCGACCGAGCAACTTTCATCGTCGATTACCGAAATCAACATGCAGATTTCGCAAATGTCAAACACGGTGGAACGGGCAACTGATGAAAGCCAGAGCGCATCAAACGACGTCGCAGGCCTGTCGGAGACGGTCGACAAGATCAAGGAAATCATTGGCCTGATCAACGACATTGCTGCTCAAACCAACCTTCTGGCCCTGAACGCGACCATCGAGGCGGCGCGTGCGGGTGAAGCTGGCAAAGGGTTTGCGGTTGTCGCCAACGAGGTCAAAAACCTTGCGACCCAGACGGCAAAGGCGACCGACGAAATTGCAGCACAGATCAACGATATTGTTGATGGCACCGAACGTGCCGTAACCGGCATTTCGCGGGTGTCGGAAACCATCGAACAGGTCCGGGGCGCATCAACTGCCATTGCGGCCGCCATTGAAGAACAGGGTGCGGCAACACAGGAAATCTCGGGCAATGCCAATCGCAGTGCGGATGGCGTCAAACAGATTTCCCAAAGCGTTGATGAAACCATGAAGAATGCGCAAGGCACCACCAACGACGCAGACGAACTGAAATCGGCATCGGCAGAGCTTTCAGACCGCTCAGCCGAACTGAGCCAGATCATCAAACGGTTCTCGTCCGACTTGCTCAAGCAATCTGAAGGCTGAACGACAAGCTTCCCAACAAAGAAGGCCGCCCCGATTGGGCGGCCTTTTTTCTCGAAACCAGTTCTAGAAATAATCTAACCGACTTTCACCACAGCACACTTAAGCTTTCCACTTACGTCCCGCCAATCAACGACGTAGTTTCCTTGGATATCAATCGATATCGGTTCCTTGCCCGTTGGCTTCGCTATCGTACCTGTTAAAGGCCTTCCCGCGCGAAAGTACCCATATATCCCTTCATTCCGCCCTGTATAAAACAAGTCGCTATCGGCAAATATAACCGCATAACTCTCAGAAAAACCCGCCCGAACCAGCTGTTCAGCAAAAACAATATCTTTGCAGAAACTGAACATTTGCTCCGGAACTTGACCATTGCGAGGAAATTTCAACTCTACGGCAGCTCTGTAGCTATGGTCAGCTCCGTCAAACACAGAAATATCGATTTCTTTTTTTATGAATTCAGCTTTTCTGAGGCCGAAGAAACTGACGTTCCGTTCGAACTGAATCTTGAATCCCGAAAGATGCTGACGCAAGAAAACGCCCAGCTCGTGTTGAAGACTGAACTCGTTATAAATCTCAAAATGCCCGTCCTTAACTCCAGCACAAAACAGATCAAATAATCTGAGTATTTCTCCGTTCACCATCATTCCGCCGGAAGGTTGTTTTCCTTGCGGAAGGAATGGGCCGGATAGACGCCGAGAATGCGGACTTCGTGGGAAAAGAATTGCAATTCTTCGAGCGCGTGGCGCAGACCAAGCTGTTCGGGATGGGCTTCGACTTCGGCGAAGAACTGGGTCGCGGTGAAGTGGCCTTCGACCATGTAGCTTTCAAGCTTGGTCATGTTGATGCCGTTGGTGGCAAAACCGCCCAACGCCTTGTAAAGGGCGGCGGCGACGTTGCGCACGCGGAAGACGAAGCTTGTCACGACCGGGGTGCCGTCATTGGCGATATCAAGAGGTTCGCGCGCCAGAATGATGAAGCGCGTGGTGTTGTGGGCAGCGTCTTCGACCTCGGTACGCAGCACATCAAGACCATAAATCTCGGCCGCGAGTGCCGGGGCAATGGCAGCGATGGATTTATCGCCACGATCAGCGACTTCTTTGGCACAGCCGGCGGTATCGGGGCCGACCACAGCATTCACACCCAGCTCCTTGCGCAGTTTGCGGCATTGGCCGAGCGCGTGAACGTGGCTATGGATTTCCTTGATGTCTTCGATCTTGGTACCGGGCACGGCGACCAGCGCGTGGTTAATGCGCAGGAAGGTTTCGCCGATAATATGAACACCGGATTCCGGCAGGATGTGATGCACATCGGCGACGCGACCGGCCAGCGTGTTATCAATCGGGATCACCGCCAGATCGACATCGCCTTCTTCGAGTGCGCCAAATGCGCCTTCAAAGGTCCTGTACGGTACTGTCGTTGCACCCGGAAAGGTGCCGCGGGCTGCCTGATCCGAATAGGCACCGTGCATTCCCTGAAAAGCGATCCTTTGTTGCGCAGTCATCTGGCTGTTTCCTGAAGTGGTCATAAAGTCTTGTTATAGAGCTGCTTCATTGCGAAGCGGCTGCATAGAAAACCCCAATTACGCGCCCAAGACAAGTCGTGCGCGTTCAAGGTCTTCGGGTGTATCGACACCAAGCGGCACACCATCGACCAGGGCAACCGCGATCACCATGCCGTTTTCAAGCGCACGCAGCTGTTCGAGCTTTTCGCGTTGTTCAAGTTCGGCGGGCGGCAGTTCGACAAAGCGGTTAAGCGCCGCGCGGCGATAGGTATAAAGACCGATGTGATGATAAAGCGGCCCGTCGCCATGCGGGGCGGTTGCGCGGGTGAAATAAAGGGCACGCGCGACCCGGCCCGTGCCAAAGGCCGCGACCGCCTTGACCACATTGGGGTTGGTGCGTTCTTCTTCGCGTTTGATTTCGGCCGCCAGGGTGGCGATATCCACATCGGGATCCGCAAGCGGTTCAAACACCGCGCGGATGTCGACGGCATCAATGGTCGGCAGATCGCCCTGCACATTGACCACGGCATCAAACTTGCCGGCGGGATCAAACGTCTCGAGCGCCTGATGGACGCGGTCCGATCCGCTGGGCAGATCCGGATCGGTCAGAACGGCGATGCCCCCGGCAGCGGTCACCGCATCGGCGATTTCCTGTTCGGCGCAAGCGACCAGAACCGGGCCGATTCCCGCCTCGGTCGCGCGCTTCCAAACCTGAACGATCATTGGTTCGCCACAGATATCGGCCAGCGGTTTATTGGGCAAACGCGTGGACGCCATTCGGGCGGGAATTACAACGACAGGATTGCGCGGGGTCGACATTTCTTCACTCCGTTCAGGCACAAAACACCCGTTTTTTGATCTTGCGCAAAGCGTGATGTGAACAAGCGATGGCAGAACACAGGTATGAATCGGCGCGACATTAGCCGGTTTTGGTGGGCAGGCGAAAGGCGGAATCGTTTTTCAAGGGCACCAAGGGCAGGACTTAGACGAAAGTTCTAAAGCATGGATATTCGCCTTGGTGTTTAAGAAAGGTTGATGCAAATCGCTGAAACGTATAGTTTCCCACCGACCAGTTTTGCCTGCGGTTACACGTGTGTTTCTCTTCAACGAGGATTGCCGGGGACGCATGGTTAGAACATAAAGATAAAACCTGAGAGTGATTAGGCTGTAACGGGGTCCCGTCATGAACACGATGGAAATCAACAAGATCGTCGCCGGCGTTATTTGTGCTGTGCTTCTGGTAGTGGTTGTCGGCAAGGTCGGCAGCGCACTGGTCAGTCCCGATGAACTGGAAGCACCGGTATATCCGTTCTCCGAAGATGTGATGGCGGGTGCCAGTGCCCCGGCCGCCGCACCGGCCGCACCGGCTGGCCCGGAACCGATTCTTGCCATGCTGGCATCTGCCGACATGGGTGACGGCGAGAAAGTCTTCAAAAAATGCGCATCCTGCCATGATGTCGAAAAAGGCGGCCCGAACAAAACCGGCCCGAACCTTTATGGCATCGTTGGTGCGGCCTTTGCCCACAAGGATGACTTCTCCTATTCCGACGGTATGGCCAACCATGGCGGTACCTGGGGCTTTGAAGAGCTGAACGCGTTCCTGTACAAGCCGCGCGATTACATCGATGGCACCAAGATGAGCTTTGGCGGTCTGAAAAAGGCATCTGACCGTGCAGCGGTTATTGCCTGGTTGAACAGCAAATCCGACAACCCGGTTGCCCTGCCCGACCCGGCCGCAATTGAAGCCGCCGAGGCGGTCGATGAAGCAGCCGAAGCGGTTGAGGAAGTCGTTGACGAAGCAGCAGAAGCCGTTGAAGGCGCTGTTGAAGAAGCAGGCGACGCGGTTGAAGAAGTCACCGCACAGTAGAAATTACGCCTGACCAGAGATTTCAGGTCAGCACCGAATTCGCAGGGGACAGGAAACTGTCCCCTGTTTGCGTTCGGGGATTCTTGCAGGGCGTTCTTGCGTTATCAGCCCAAAGCGGAAATAGTACCGGCCATATCCCGCCCGAACGCAACCGCCTGCAGGAATGCCTTTATGGAAAATCTCGATCCGTTTTTGGAAATCGCTCACAAGCTGGCCGATGCCGCGCGCCCGGTCGTGCGCAAATATTACCGCACCCCGGTCGCGGTTGATGTGAAGGCCGATGACAGCCCGGTGACGATTGCCGATCGCGAAGTCGAACGCACCATGCGCGATATCCTGAATACCGAACTGCCCGATCATGGCATTCTGGGCGAGGAACATGGCCGGGAAAATGTCGACGCGGAATATGTCTGGGTGCTGGACCCGATTGACGGCACCAAATCGTTTATTTCCGGCAAGCCGAGCTTTGCTACCCTGATCGCACTTTGCCACAACGGCAAGCCGGTTCTGGGCATTATCGATCAGGCGATTACCGATGAACGCTGGGTCGGTGTCATGGGCAAACCCAGCACGATGAATGGTACGGAAATCAGCACGCGCGAATGCGACGACCTGAAATGCGCGACCTTCTTTACCACCGCGCCCGAGCTTTTTGCCGGTGATGCCATGGCGGCCTATCACGCGGTGTCAAAAGGCTGCCGGGTGCCGATGTATGGTGTGGATGCCTATGCCTATGGCCTGACCGCGCTTGGTCTGGCCGACACGGTGGTCGAGATCGGGCTGCAGGCTTATGATTTCTGCGCGCTTGTCCCGGTGGTTGAAGGGGCCGGGGGTGTGATGACCGATTGGGCGGGAAAGGCATTGACCATGGACAGTGCCGGTGATGTCATCGCCAGTGGTGACGCGCGTTGCCATCAGGATGTTCTGGCGACCATCAAGGCGGCGATGGCGTGATTTTCGCGCCTTTACTTGCCAACTAACCCCTGCCCCATACTGCCCGACACAGGACATCTGATGACCAACGACCACCCGTTTCTTACCATGGCCCACAAGCTTGCCGATGCGGCGCGCCCTGTGCTGCAAAGCTATTACCGCAAGCCGCTTGAGATTGATGAAAAGGGCGATGCCAGCCTTGTCACCGATGCCGACCGGGCGATCGAGCGCACCATGCGCGATCTGATCAATGCGGAACTGCCCGACCATGGCATTCTGGGCGAGGAATACGGGCCGGAAAACCTTGAGGCGGAATATGTCTGGATCCTTGATCCGATTGACGGCACCAAGTCGTTCATTACCGGCAAGCCCAGCTTCAACGCCCTGATTGCACTGTGCCGCAATGGCAAGCCGGTGCTGGGCGTGATTGATCAGGCGATTTTGGATGAACGCTGGATCGGGGTTGAAGGACAACCAACGACGTTAAATGGCAAGCCGGTTACCGCTCGTGAATGCGCACACCTGAAAGATGCCACCATATTCACCACCGGACCGGATCTTTTCGTCGAAGAAAAGGCAATCGCCGGATACGAGGCGATATTTGGTGCGGCTAAGCAGCCGATTTACGGCATTGATTCATATGGCTACGGCCTGATTGCTATGGGGTTTGGCGATGTCCTGGTTGAGTCCAACCTGCAGCCCTATGATTTCTGTGCCGCCGTGCCGGTGATTGAGGGGGCCGGCGGCGTGATCACCGACTGGGAAGGCAACAGCCTGACCATCAATAGCGGTGATCTGGTGATTGCCAGTGGCGACAAACGCGCCCAAGCTGAGGGGTTGGCAGTTCTGCAAAAGGCCATCGCGTAAGGCCGCAAGACCGCTTAACCATTTGGCGATCTGGCACCTTTCGGGCACACTGCACGGGATCAGGGCAACAGGTTGGGCAGTGCCATGTTTGAATGGGTGATCATTCTTTTTCTCGGCTCCGGGCTGGTCTATGGGTTGCAATCGCGCCGCCTGCAACGGCGCAATATTTCATCACCGATGATGATGGTGCTGACCGGGATGCTCGTTGCCCTGCCGCTGGGCATCTGGCACGGCGCGCCGATGGATGCGCTTTCGGGCAGTATTCATTTTGCCACCGGCTTTGCCGAAATGACGCTGGCGATCATTTTGTTCCTTGATGCCGCGGTGCTCGATTACCGCAAGGAAAGCGCGGCGCGCAATGTGGCGATCCGGCTTTTGCTGGTGGGATTGCCGCTGACCATCGGGGTGACGTGGGCGTTTATCGTCGGGCTTGATCCCGCGATCGGCCTCGTGCCCGCCCTGATCCTGGCCCTTATTGTCAGCCCGACCGATGCTGCGCTTGGCCGGCCGGTTCTGGAGAACAAGGGCGTGCCCGATCCGGTGCGCCAGGGCATCAATATTGAAAGCGGGCTCAATGACGGCCTGGTTCTGCCGGTCTTCACCACGGCGGTGTTGCTTGAAGCCAATTTACTCAGTGACGGGCGTCAGGGCTGGGTCGCGGAGGCGGTACTTGAGATTTCGATTGGTGCCGTGATCGGGGTTGTCTGTGGCTATGTCATCGGTCAGGTGGTTAATCACGCGGTCAAGCACCGCACCATCGTGGCCCGGTTTGAGAGGTTGCTGGGTGTTCTGGCAGCGCTTTTCATTTTCTTGCTTGCCGAGGAACTGGGTGGCAATGGCTTTGTTGCTGCCTTTGCCGGTGGGCTTGCGCTTAATATCTCAAGCGATGCGGTCAAGGATGCGATTGAAAGCTTTGGCGAGGCGGAGTCAGAGCTTCTGACCATGCTGACCTTTTTTGTCTTTGGCCTGATTGTCGTGCCAGCGCTTTATGATGCCTGGACCTGGTCGATGCTGGTGTTTTCCATTGCAAGCCTTGCCATTCTGCGCCCGCTTTGTGTGTGGATCTGCATGATTGGCAGCCCCTATAGCCTGGGCGAAAAGCTTTATATCGGCTGGTTCGGGCCGCGCGGCATTACCTCGGTGATTTACATGCTGATCATGGCGACCATGATTGACCCGGGCGAGTTCAGACCCCTGTTTGCCGCCGGCACAATGATCATTTGCATCAGCATCCTCGCACACGGTATTTCCGCCGCCCCGGCATCCCGGGCACTGGTGCGTTATCTGGGGCGGAAATCCTGAGGGACAGGTTTTGAGCGGGGCGACATAAACGCGTCCCTGCCCCACACTCGACCGAGTTTGCTTATTGCTGGGTGATGGCAAGGCGCACGCCAAGGGCGATGAACATGGTGCCAAGCGCACGATGCAGCCACGTGCCGAGTTTACGACTGCCCTTGATCCGGCCTGCGGCCGAGGCGACGGCCAAAACCAGCATGCCTTCGACCACAAAGGCGATCAGAAGCACCATCAGACCCAGCAGCAAAAACTGAAACGCGCCATTGCCGCGTGCCGGATCAATGAATTGCGGCAGGAAGGCCATGAAGAAAATCGCGACCTTGGGGTTCAGCACATCGATCATCACCCCCTGGCGCCAGGCGGCAAAGGCCGTCATCGGTTTGGTTGAAATCGGTGCGGCGGGGGCATCAGATGCTTCATCTGCCTCAGATTTGGCAAAGCTGCTGCGCAACGCGCCAATGCCAAGCCACACCAGATAAGCCACCCCGATCCATTTGACGATGGCAAAGGCAAGCGCCGAAGTTGCCAGGATCGCCGACAGCCCGAAGGTTGCAGCCAAGACATGAACAAAGGCGCCGGAAATCACGCCAATCGATGAGAACAGACCGATCTTGCGGCCATGCACGGCGGTTTGCCCGACAATATAGGCCATGTCCGGCCCGGGCGAGATATTGAGCAACAGGGCCGCAATCAGAAACGGCGTATAGGCAATGAGAAGCTCGATCATGCCAACAGCTCCCGCCCGAAATAGATCAGATCGATTTCAAGCGGGCCACTACCTGCTTCGATCAGCATGTTGGACAGCTGCCCGCGATGATGGGTCTGATGGTTAAACATGTGCCCCAAAATCAGATCGCGCGGCATGGTATAGGCGCCAGCCGTGACCGACTGATAGGTCAGATCGGATGAGACTTCGGCGTCGGTCAGATTGCGGGTGAATTCCAGAATGGCCTGATCTTCGGCTTCGCGTGCGGTGCGCAGCGCATCGAAATCTTCATAAAGCACCGTATCAAGCGCCATGGTCACCGGACTGCCAAGCAAGCGACCCATCCACAGACGATCGGCCACCACCAGATGATTAAGCGTGCGCATGATCGAGGGAAAGAAGGCGCGGCGGGGTGCGTCCAATTCGACCTTTGGCAATTTCGCGCAGGCATCATAGGCATGCTTGTTGGCCCAGATATTGTAATGCGCCATGCGTTCGAAATAGGCCGCACCGTTCATCTTCATTCTCCGTCAAATTGGGGCATCATGCCCATATGCTGGGGCAGAATTTATAGCCGTTTTTGCCCGGGCCCAAACCAGTATTCTTGATGCGGGCATTAGGCAGGCTAATCAATTAGCAGGGTAAATCGAGCTTATTTGGGGTCGGTCTTCTTGCTGTCGTCGTCGTCATCTGCGGGTGCCGGATCCGGATCGGCGTCGTTGGTTTCCGAAACGACAGCCTTTGGCGCGCCTGTCGCATCGACAATGACGGCTTCAGTTGACGTGGTGGTTCCCGCCTGCAGGACAGCGTTCTTTTCAGCGCGCTTGCGTTTTTGCCAGTCCTTCCAGATTGCCAATAGTTCACTGCGTGACTGGAAGATCGGGATGCGGCGTTTGGGTTTGGTTTTTTGCTGCTCAACCGCCAGGCCGACTTCGATCACGCCATGTTCGTCATCGGTGCGACGCACGATCAGCTCGACCGTGCCATAGGGCAGGCGATCGCCCAGTTCGAGGTCGCCGGCAAGTTCGCGTTCCATGATGGTCGCCACGGTCAGCTCGGCATCATCATCTTCGACCGCAAAGCCATACAGACGGGCGATATCGGCAATTTTGGTATCCGCCGGGAAGCTGAAATCACCAAACAGTTCGATGTCATTGGCACCTTCGGCCGGACCGGCAAACAGTTGGTCGAGCAGTTCAACATGGCGCGGCGGGGTGATGATATAGACCTGATCACCTGCCTGAATGGGTCCGGCGGAATGGGGCCGCAGCGATGCACCATCGCGCAAGATCAGGCTTGGGCGTGCCCAGCGCGGAATGCGCTGACCGGTTGCCACCGCACTGGCTTCGTGCACGCGATAGACAACGATTTCCTGATTGGCATTGCCGGGCAATTCCAGATCAATACGGTCGACCGGACCATGGCGCGGCGGCACGATGATGCCCAGCCAATTGGCGACCTTGCGGATTGTCCAGCCCTGCAACAGAAGGGATGTGATGACGACGATAAAGGCGGTGTTAAACAAAAGCTGCCCTTCGGGCACGCCTTCGACCATGGGCACGATGGCAAGCAGGATCGACACGGCACCGCGCAAACCAACCCATGAAATAAAGGCCGTGTCATTGCGCGAGAAGTTAAAGAACATCAGGCACAGCCAGACCGCAACCGGACGGGCAACAAACACCAAAACCAGCGCCAGAATCACGCCCGGAATAATCACCGCGCCGAATTCGGACGGGGTCGCCAGAAGGCCCAGCGTGACAAACATCGCGATCTGGGCCAGCCAGGTGGTGACATGCTGGAAGCGTCGGACCCCGACGCTCATCTGCATCTTGCTGTTGCCGGCATAAAGCCCCGCAACATAGACGGCCATAAAGCCACTGCCGCCCAGGATACTGGTCGCGCCAAACAGGCTGAGTGCGAGTGCCATGGTGATGATCGGCACCAGACCGGGTTCAAGTTTGACCCGGTTGATCATCCAGACCAGGGCATAGCCGCCGGCAAGCCCGAAGACGCCGCCCAGCCCGATCTGCAGAACAAAACGCTGGAGGAGCTCAAGCGCGATGTTGTCGCCACCGCCTAGAATGATCAGCTCGACCAGCGAGATGGTCAGAAACACCGCCATCGGGTCGTTCGAACCCGATTCAACTTCAAGCGTGCTGCGCGTACGATCACGCAGATTGATGCCGCCCACGCGCAACAGGAAAAACACCGCCGCCGCATCGGTGGAGCTGACAATCGCGCCAAACAGCAGCGCCACCAGCCAGGGTACATCCAGCACCAGCCACGTCACGCCGCCAATCACACCGGTGGTGATCAACACCCCGAATGTCGCCAGAACAAGCGATGGCCCGGCCGCAATTTTCAGCGTTCGAAACTGGGTTTCAAAACCACTGTCAAACAGAATCAGGGCAAGTGCGATGGAGCCGATGAAATAGGCCAGCGGCGCATTGTCGAACATGATGCCGCCAATGCCATCTTCGCCCGCCCCAAGACCAACAAACAGAAACACCAGCAGCAAGGGTGCGCCGACCCGGAAGCTGACCAGACTGGTGAAAACAGCAACCACCACCAGAATCGATGCAATCAGGATCACCAGATTCATCGATTCAATCATTTCGGGGGCTCCTGTTTTCGGATCTCACAATGGGCGGATCAAGCTGTTCGTTGGCAACTCACAAAGCAATAACACTCAGATACTTAGGAAATGATGACCGGCAATGCCATCACCCAGCTTTTAACCAAAATATTTCCGGGTGACGTAAATCGATCAGTCGTGTTCGGCTTCTGCTGGAACAAACAGCGTTTCCTTTGATGTCGACAAGGCAATTTCCGGAAGAACTTCGACCACGCCGGGCATTTCCTTGATCGTGTCGGAAATAAACGATTCCAGATGGGCGGTATCGCGCAGACGCAGCTTGACGAGAAAATCAAAGCGCCCGGTCATGTGATGACATTCGAGCACTTCATCGGCCTTGATCAGGGATTTCACCAGTTTCTTGTTACCTTTGGCCGGGTCGGTGCGCAGCCAGACCAGCGCGGTCAGGGCACGTCCAATCGCCTTGGGATCCACCGAAATACGATAGGCCTGAATAACCCCCTGTTCGCGCAGTTTGCGCACACGATCATTCACTGCAGAGACCGACAGGCCGACCTTGGTTCCCAAAACCGAATAGGACAGCGACGCGTCTTCCTGCAGGATGTCGATCAGTTTGCGATCAATTGCATCCATTAATCTTCCCCGTAAATGGATTTGATGGCGTTGATCTTACACGAAAAACGGCTTCACGCGAACTGTTCGCCAAATTTGCCGGGGCTGCCATGCGCAATCACCATGGCATATCAACGTGTGGGTGCTGGATTTTTTCCGGGCAGGTGCGTAGGGTCAAAACTCATGTCCATGACCGACCCGGCAACTGATATGAGAGAAAAAGCTAGGAAAAGTCCGCAGAGCGGGGTGATCCCCGGTCGAGGGGTTTGACGCAGAGGCTTTCTCTCATGTCAGTTGTCCTTCGGATCACCCGGATTTGCACGGGCAATTTTGTCGCAAAATCTTGAAAGATGCAGATCTTCCTAAGGTTTCGCTCCGCATATCCGCACAAATCCGGGAGACCGGGACGATTATGGTCATGGGTTTTGACCCTAACCTATAAATGTAATGATTTTACCTCGCGCTACTTCTGACAATGCAGCCCTGATGGGCGCCCTGTTGATGATCAGTGCTGCAATGTGTTTTGCGGTAATGGCCGTTTTCATCCGCTATGTCACAGCCGACCTTCACCCGTTCGAAGCATCGTTTTTCCGTAACCTGTTCGGTTTGTTGCCGATGGTGCCCTGGATGGTGCGTCACGGGCGGAGCGGACTAAAGACCGAGCGGTTCAAGCTGCATTTCCTGCGCGGTTTGCTTGGTTTCGGGGCGATGTCCTGCATCTTTACCGCCCTTTCGCTGTCGCCAGCCGCACAGGTGATTGCGATCAACTTTACCCTGCCGATCCTGACCACGGTGTTGGCCGCGGTCATTGTGCGCGAGACCGTGCGTGCGCGGCGCTGGAGCGCGATTGCCATCGGCTTTGTCGGGGCGATGATCATCATTCGCCCGTTTGGCCAAAGCCTTGAAACCGGGGCAATATTGGCGCTGGTGGCCACACTTTTCATGGCGTGTGCGATGACCACGGTGAAAATGCTGTCACGGACCGAAAGTGCGAATGCGATTGTGACATGGATGGGGCTGACCATGACGCCGCTGTCATTGCTCCCGGCCTTGATGTATTGGCAGGAGCCGACATTCTGGCAGCTGTTCATCCTGCTTTTGATTGCGGTGACCGGAACCGGCGGGCAGCAATTGCTGGTCCGGGCCTATCGCACGGCCGATCAGTCCTATGTCATGATCTTTGACTTCCTGCGCCTGCCGTTTGTGGCAGCGCTTGCCTATATCATGTTTGGCGAGGTGGTGGATTTCTGGACCTGGGCGGGGGCGGCATTGATCATTGGATCGGCGCTTTATATCGCGCGGCGCGAGGCAGTGTTGGCCAAACGGGCCAAGACACAAACACGCCTGCCGACCACGGCCCCGGCCGACCCGCAAGCCATTCCGGTCACCAAGATCGATCGCAACGGCCCAGCGAAAGATCGACCCGATGCGTAACTGGTTCAATTCCCTGCCGCCTTATTTGCAGGCAACCGCGTTCGGGTTGATGGCATCGTTCAGTGCGGCGGTGTTTTCGGTGTTTGTCCGTCTTGCGACCGAGCATATTCACCCGCTTCAGGCGGTGTTTTTCCGCAATTTCTTTGGGCTTCTGTTCATTGCACCGCTTGCGCTTCGCGCCGGTCTGGTGCCGCTCAAGACCAAGCGCTTCCCGATGTTTTGTTTGCGCGCGGTGCTGTCGATGGGGGCGATGAGTTTCTGGTTTTCCGCCATTGCCTATATGCCGCTTGCCGAGGCGACCGCGCTTAACTTTACCGTGCCGTTGTTTGGCACCATTCTGGCGGCGATCTTTTTGGGCGAGACAATCCGCAAATACCGGATCGCTGCCCTTCTGGTCGGGTTTTGCGGGGTGTTGGTCATTATCCGGCCAGGTGACGAGACCGTGCAACTGGCAAGCCTGTTTCCGATTGCAGCGGCCATCTGCATGGCATCGGCTGGTATGACGATCAAATCCCTGTCGCGGACGGAAAACCCGACGACCATCATTCTTTACATGATGGTGCTGACCACCCCGATGACCCTGATCCCCGCACTTTTTGTCTGGCAGACGCCAAGCCTTGAGGCGATCTTGTTGATGGTGGCGGGCGCGTTCATGGCCAACCTGACCCAGATCGGCAATACAAATGCGTTTCGGGTCTATGATTACGGCTTTGTCGTCGGGTTCAATTACCTGCGCCTGCCATTTGTGTCGGTGATTGCGTTGGTGATCTTTGGTGAAATTCCCGAAATCTGGCTTCTGCCCGGGGCGGTTCTGATTGTCGGATCCGCGCTTTATATCGCCCGGCGCGAAGCAAAGCTTAACCGCGAAGCCAACCGCATCAAGCGCGGACCATCGGCCACGGCAAGCGATCTTGATCCGCCGTCCTCGACGAAGTAGCCGTTTGACACCATCAGAATAGCCCTTGCCGTCAAAAGATATAATTTGGTATACAAATACCAAATTAAGCAGAATAACGCGCGTCTGGAGGCTTCACGTCATGCAAATCAAGGGTTCGATTGCCATTGTTACCGGGGCTGCGTCCGGCTTGGGTGCGGCAACGGCAGAGACACTGGCAAATGCCGGGGCAAAGATTGCGGCCTTTGATCTGAATGAAGAGGGCGCCAAGGCGACGGCAGCCAAACTTGGCGGTGTGGGTTATGGCGTGGATGTTTCCAATGCCGAAAGTGTCGAGCACGCGATTTCCGAAGTGGTCAAGGACCTTGGCATTCCGTCGATCCTTGTGAACTGTGCCGGAATTGTGCATGGCGAACGCATTGTCGGGCGCGAAGGCCCGGCCGATCTTGAAGCCTTTTCCAAGGTGATCACGGTCAATCTGATCGGCACATTTAACATGATGCGGGTTGCCGCTAATGCGATGAGCCAGAACACCCCATCAGAATCCGGCGAGCGCGGGGTGATTATCAACACCGCATCGATTGCGGCATTTGAAGGCCAGATCGGACAGGCGGCCTATGCCGCGTCCAAGGGCGGGGTGGCGTCGCTTACCCTGCCGGCCGCGCGTGAATTGTCACGCCACGGGGTTCGGGTGGTGTCCATCGCACCGGGCCTGTTTGGCACGCCGATGTTGATGGGCCTGCCGGATGAAGTTCAGGAAAGCCTGGCGGCCAATACGCCGTTCCCGAAACGCCTGGGCGATCCGTATGAATATGGCCGTCTGGCAATGCATATCTGTGAAAATGAAATGATCAATGGCGAGACCATTCGCATTGATGGCGCGGTCCGGCTGGAACCGAAATAGTCCCACACGATTTCGCTTCTTTATCACCGCAGCCAACGCGCCCTGCCGACCCCCAGCGGCAGGGCGTATTTTATTGCGCCCGTTTCAGGCTAACAGTGTCAGTTGCTTCTCAATGTTCCTTGAAACCATCAATGGCCATCCAATATACCCAAAAGGGCATTATAAACCTTCTTAAGTAATAATATAAAATGCTGCTCATTCCTGCGTGACCAACGACGTGACAGGATGACGATCAATGAATTGTTTTCTCAGGCGCTCGGCGCTTGCAACGTTTGTGTTTTTGTTGTTGTGCAATGTGCAAAGCGCGCATGGGAGTGAAACTCTTAACGTCGTTTATCCCTTGCGCGTTGCACAAGAAAAAGGTCCGCACGATTTCGTAAAAGAAACACTCAAACTCGTGCTTCAAAAGTCAGGCGTGCCATTTCACATGCGTCCGTCGGCCACACCAATGCAACAGACTAGGGCCGTAAAGGAACTGCAGGAACATGAAGAGCTGACTATTCTCTGGGCTGGAACAAGCCCAGAACTCGAAAGAAAATTTCTTCCGATCCGTGTGCCGATTATGCGAGGACTTCTTGGGTATCGGCTATTTATCATCCATCGCGACCAACAACCTGTTTTTGACAAAATCAGGACAATTGAACAGCTTTGGTCGATGCATGCGGGTCAGGGACTGGGATGGTCAGACATCAGGATTCTGGAGAATGCCAACCTGACGGTGACCGAAGCACCTTATGAACTTATCTTTAAGCTCATAGACATCGGGAGACTGGATTATTTTCCACGCGGGCTATTGGAAATAGGACCAGAATTAAGAGAGTTCGGTCGCGACAATCCCAATATTGCAATCGAAAAACGCCTGCTACTTGTATATCCGTTCTCAATGTTCTTTTTTGTTAATCGTGAAAATACAGCACTAGCTGATGCGATCTCGCGCGGATTTGAAGTTGCATATGCCGACGGCTCATTTGAGCGATTATTCAATCAGCATCCAAATATTCGGTCCGCTTTACAAATGGCGGACATATCAAACCGAAATAGAATTGATATCCCAAATCCATTCACGACACCTGAAACCAGTCAAATCCCGGATCGGTACTGGTACAAAAACGACCTGCATTCCTATCACGAAGGTGCATTTACGAACGACATGACGGATTAGGGGGTCGAGGTTGAGCCTATGAGCGCGTTTTCATTCTAACTTTTTATAGAATCGATGAAGCGGGCGAGATCAATGTCCTTTTGCGTGACACCACCGTCGCTATGCGTGGTCAGGGTGACATCGACCTTGTTATAGACATTGAACCATTCGGGATGGTGATCCATTTTTTCGGCCATCAACGCGACCCGGCTCATGAAGCCAAAGGCGGCATTGAAATCACCGAACTTGTAGCTGCGTGTGATGGATAGGCCATCCTCGGCAAGCGTCCAGCCGGGCAGATTCGTCAGGGCGGTTTCGATGGTGGATGTGTCGAGTTTGGCCATGGGGTGTGCCTCCTTCTTTCAAAGTCCTGGCGCATTGAAACATATGATCGGCCACAGCCCAAATCGGCTTAGTCAAGCAAGCCCTGCACGCGGTCTTGCAGCACGGGCAACAGGTCGCTTTCAAACCACGGGTTCTTTTTCATCCAGGCGGTATTGCGCCAGCTTGGATGGGGCATGGGCAAAATATCTTCGCCTAGGAACGCGTCAAAGCGATGGACCGTTTCGGTCATGGTTTTGGCGCGCCGCTTGCCGAGATTGCGGGCTTGGGCATATTGCCCGATCAGAAGGGTCAGGCCGATATTGGGCAGATGTTGGCGAAGTGCGTCGTGCCAGGTCGGCGCGCATTCCGGGCGGGGTGGCAGATCCCCACCGCGCTCAAAGCGGCCGGGATAGCAAAAGCCCATCGGCATGATGGCGAGCTTGGCCGGATCGTAAAAATCATCAACAGAAAGCCCCAACCAATCGCGCAACCGATCCCCCGATGCGTCATTCCACGGCAAACCGGTTTCATGCACGCGCGTACCGGGCGCCTGCCCGATCACCAGAATCCGCGCGGTCTTTGCCATGCGGACAACCGGACGCGGACCAAGCGGCAACTCCCCCGCGCAGAGGCGGCACGCGCGGACGTCTGCCAACACGCGATCCAGATCGGCATCGCCGCCCATCGGATCAATTTCGGGCAGTTTTCCGGTTAGCCCGGGCATGGGTTATTCGACCTCTTCTTCCGCGATCACCCATTCTTCTGCGGCGGCGGATTTGTACCATTCCTGCATGTCGGGCAGGGCAAGCATGGTTTCCATATAGGCATTGCCAATCGGGTCAAGCGTCACGCCATAGGTTTTGAACCTTGAGACGACCGGGGCATACATGGCATCGGCAATCGAGAAATGGCCAAACAGGAAATCACCGCCCTGCCCGTACCCCGTGCGGCACATCTTGAAGATTTCGCCGATGCGGTTGATGTCCTTATCGACACCCGGATTGCGGCCCAGACCCGGCAGGCTTTTGCGGCAATTCATCGGCATGGAACTTCGCAAAGATCCAAAACCGCCATGCATTTCAAGCGCGACCGAACGGGCAATCGCACGCACATCGATATCAAGCGGCCAAAGCATGGTGTCGGGCTGGTGATCTGCGATGTATTCGAGAATGCCAAGGGCCTCCCAGATGGTTTTGCTGCCGTCAAAGAAGGCCGGGACCTTGGCACTGGGCGAGAAGACCGGGGCCTTGGCCGCCCATTCCTCTGTGCGGAGCGGAACGAGCTTTTCCTCAAACGCGACCCCGGCAAGGCGCAAGCCAAGCCAGGCGCGCAGTGACCAGGAGGAATAGTTTTTATTGCCGATATAAAGAACGGGAAGATTTTGCATGGCGAGCCCTTTGGAGCGATTTGCGGGTGGCGCAGATAATGACCGGGACGAATACTATCTGGTCTTTGGCCAGCGGGTTCAAGCAGACAAACGCCCTTACCAAACGCGATTGTTTCGCCGATTGCCCTTAGGGGGTGGCAGCCGTAAGATCAGGCAACATAACTTGTAAACGCATCCTGATGGGGTCGCCAACTTTGGCCGCTGCCCTTTCAGTCGCGTACCACCCGTCACCAGCAGGAAGTCACAAATTGTACGACCACATTATTGCTCACGATCCGTCTGCCAACCCGACCCCGATCACCCCGATCCTTGAAAGCGGTTTTGAAAGCTGGCTTGCCACGCAGTCCGATGCCGCCAAGTCATGGATCACTGCGAACGGTTTTGAAGGCAAGCGTGGAACACAGCTTTCCCTTCCCGGTGCGGATGGCTCGGTCGGGTCGGTTCTGATCGGCTACGTCGATGATGCCAAGGCGATCTGGGATTTCGCCGGTTTGGCGAAATCGCTTCCGGCCGGGACCTATGCGCTTTCAGATGATCTGGCCAAGCAAGATGATCTTTATGAGAGGGCAGCGCTTGGTCTTTATCTTGGCGGGTATCGGTTTGATCGGTATCGCAAGGATGATGGCAAAAAGGACAAGCGCGCCAAATTTGCCCTGCACGATATTGATGCGGCCAAACGGGCGGAAAACGTTGCGCGTGGCATCGGCCTTGCGCGTGATCTGATCAATGTGCCGGCCAACGACATGGGCCCGGCCGAGCTTGAAGCTGCGGCAACGGCGCTGGGTCAGGAATTTGGTGCGAGGGTCAGTGCGATTGTTGGCGAGGACCTGCTTAAGCAAAACTACCCGGCCATTCACACGGTCGGCCATGGCAGTGATCGCGCGCCGCGCCTGATTGATCTTAAATGGGGTGATGAAAAGTCACCAAAAATCACGCTGGTCGGTAAGGGTGTGTGTTTTGACACCGGGGGCTATGACCTTAAACCATCCAGCAACATGATCCTGATGAAAAAGGATATGGGCGGTTCGGCACAGGTTTTGGGCCTGGCGCACATGATCATGGCGGCAAACCTTCCGGTGCGGTTGCGCGTTCTGATCCCGGCGGTTGAAAACATGGTCTCGGGTCGTGCCTATCGCCCGAGTGACATTTTGCAAACCCGCAAGGGCATCACGGTCGAAGTTGGCAATACCGATGCCGAGGGACGCATTGTGCTTTCCGATGCCCTGACCGAGGCCGCATCCGAAGACCCCGACATGCTGCTTGATTTCGCAACCCTGACCGGGGCGGCACGTGTCGCGCTTGGTCTTGGTTTGCCGGCGCTCTTTTCCAATGATGATGATCTGGCCAATGGATTGATGGAAACGGGCCTCGCTGAAAATGATCCGCTGTGGCGCTTGCCGCTGTGGGAGGATTATCGCAGCCAGCTTGATAGCAAGGCTGCTGACATGAACAACATTTCCGGCAGTCCGTTTGGTGGCGCGATCATTGCTGCCCTGTTCCTCGATCGTTTTGCCGAGGGGGCAAAAAGCTGGGCGCATATCGATCTGATGGCGTGGAACCCGTCTGACCGTCCGGGCCGCCCGACAGGTGGTGAAGCACAAGGCATCCGGGCCGCCTTCAAGCTGATCAAGGATCGTTACGGTAAGTAAACCAAACCAAGAGCCTTATTCATCCAGCTTGGATCGGTTGTGTTCTCGTTCGTCGAACGGTTTGGCAAGGCACAGGACGCAGGGCGATGCGGCACATCGTTCAAGCGGTGTAACCATGCGAAACCTCGACAAACGAGACCCCTGCGGGCCGGGACGTTCATTCGCCCCGCTGCGTCAACGACCTTGCCCGTAGCGCCGCTACGCGCTGCGATCGTTTCCTTGCCGGACACAAGAACGCCTCCGGCACAACCGGTTCAACCAGGAAGGAAAAGGCTCCAATTGAAATTTCGCAATTACACCTTTGACATCACGGCAGGGGTCAGGTAGAGATTACGTATTCGTAACAAATAAATTGTTGGGCACAAACATGTCGATCGAGATCAAACCGTCTCAGGCGCTTGACCTTTGGCGTATCGCGATTGTTGAAAGTGTGCGTCGGGATTCCCCCGACCTGTCGGCCCGACAAATGGCCTTGTTGCTAAGCGTTTACCTGACCCCTGCCCCGCATACGGTACGCGGCCTTTCCGAAGCGCTGAATATTTCCAAACCCGCCATTACCCGTGCCCTTGATCGTCTGAGCTCGCTTGGCATGGTCAAACGCAAGGTCGATGAAGATGATCGCCGTTCGGTTCTGGTGCAGCGTACGGTCAAGGGATCGGTCTTCCTGCGGGAGTTCGGCGATATCATCGTTGGCGCCGGTCTTGAGACCGAATGATCCGGTTGTAAAACAAATCCGCCAACACTTGGGCGCGGATCGCAACAACGCAAAACGCCCGCATCCAAGGCCCCGCCTTGCGAAAGCGCCCATTTAGGGCAGCAAATCTTCCCCATTTTAAATGCGTGACATCTGATATGGCGAAAAATCGCTATATACAGACTGGTTGGTCCGTAACCTGTGGATTCACGCCCGCCAAAGGCGCGCTCTTTCTTCGTTCTCTATCAACGCCTTAGTAACCATATGAGGGACCCTCGCCGCGTCTGCGGGTATTATTCGACCGACGGCAGACTGACAGGCGCTTGTGGGGTCGGATGGGGCCCGGCCATGGTTTCTGGCATCTCAATCAGGGCCAAAAGGCCGGCTGCGACGATCAAAACGCCCCCGGACAGCCGGGCAATGACGTTTACGCCACCGCGCTTGACCAGCCAGTGCATGACCCGGGCGGCGCCAACGGCGTAAATCATTACGAAACTGTAATCAAGAAACACGAAGGTCGCGCCAAGGATCAGCAGTTGGGATGTGAGCGGTTGGGTCGGATCGACGAATTGCGGAAACAGCGCGCCGAAGAAAGCAATTGCCTTGGGGTTACCGGCCGCGACCAGAAAGCCTTCGCGAAAAAGACGCAGGGTATTTGCCGGCTCAAAGCGGGTATGGTTATTCGTTTCGAACCCGGTTTTAATATTGATTTCCTTGGGCTTGCGAAAGAACGACAGCAAGCCGATCACCAGAAGAAACCCAACCCCGCACCATTTCACAATCGCAAAGGCGGTTGCCGAGGTTGCCAGAATCGCCCCGACACCAAGCGCTGCAATCAGCATCTGGATCATGTTGGCGGTGACATCGCCCAAGGCGGTCATCAGGGTCGGGCGCGCGCCGTAGCGCAAAGCATGCGACATCCCGATCAGGATGCTGGGTCCCGGGGTCAGGACGAGCAAAAAGACAAGCAGGGTAAAACTGAGCCAGATTTCAAAGGACATGATCGGGGCAACTCCGGTGACGAATGCCTACCGGATATCACAACTCCGATCACAGACAAGTGCCGTATCGGCAATGGGCCATGCGTGAACCACGCAGGGTGAGGCAGCGCGGCCATGTCTAGGGTCAGGACCTATTAATTTGGTTTGAATGGTTAAACAGATTTGTGCGGATACGCGGAGTAAAACTGCAGGAAGATATTTATCTTTCAAAGTTTTACGACAAAGTAGCCCGTGCAAATCCGATTAATCCGGAGGACAGACGTTATTTTTGCAAACTCCAGCGTCAAATCCCTTGTCCGGGATGCCGACCCGACCGGCGGGCTTTTCCTTGGATTTCGCAAATATAACGTCTGCCATTCAAATCAAATTAATAGGTCCTGACCCTAAGTGGATTTGCGCTGTGCGAGCAGCCCTTAGGGCCGCTTGTTGTCGCCCGGCCAAAAGTCGTAGAACATCCGGATCTGGACCGAGCGCAGGGTATCGGGCGGCAGGATATTCTGGCCCGTGCGCAGAAGCTTGTTCTGAAGGGCAGCGAAATAACGGTTGCTTGCCGGCTGGAACGGGTTGAAGGGCGGTTCCTTGACGATTTCCTCGCCATTTTCTTCAGCCGCTTCGGCAGCCTCGGCTTCGGCGGCGAGCTCTTCCTCGGTCTTGGGCGGCGGGGGCGGCAGCAGATCAGGTGCTGTATATTTAAAGCCGCGCTTGCCCGGCTCGCGGGTTTCAAAGCGCTGCTGGGTATCGCGATACATCAGGCGCTGCAGATCAACCAGAAAGGCGTTGATCACCTTGGGCAGGCGTTGTTCGATGACATCGACCGCCTGGCGCGAGGTCGCTTCGAGCCATATGGTAAACACGACCTGGCGGATGGTACCGCTTTTGCGCAAAACCACGGTCAGGGATACCGGATCGGGCACCACAACGGTGTCGGGAATTTCAGGAACAGCGGGTTCTTCGGGCTCTTCGGTTTCTGCTTCATCCGTCGGGGTATCGGCAGCCTTGGCCGATGGCATATCGATTGAAAACAACATAAAGGCCATCACGATGATCAGTGCGTGGCCCCAAAGACGATGTCCGGTTCGATTTTTCATCGCACGTGACAACATATCTACCCTTAAACCTGCCTTCGCAGTCCTTCTATTCCAGCCTTTTCATGTGGGTTGTAACCGATCACACACCAGATGACAGCCCTAGTTGCTGACAAATTCTGTCCCGGCGGCCTTGAGATCAAGGGCTGCTGCCAGCAGGGCCTTGGTGTAGGGCTCGCGCGGGTTGTCAAACACATCGGCGGCCGCACCGCTTTCGACCAGTTTACCCCCCTGCATGACCATGACGCGGTGTGACAATGCACGCACAACGCGCAAATCATGACTGATGAACAAGTATGCCATTTTATGGCGCGCCTGCAAATCTCGAAGTAATTCAACGATTTGTGCCTGCACCGACATATCAAGTGCAGAGGTCGGTTCATCCAGTACGATGAAACGCGGTTTCAGGACCAATGCGCGGGCAATTGAAATGCGTTGACGCTGCCCGCCGGAAAATTCGTGCGGATAACGGTCCATGGCATTTTGTGGCAGATCAACCTCTGACAATGCCTCGGCAATGCGGGCTTCGCATTCGGCTTTGGAAAGGGTTGGCTCATGGATTTCAAGCCCCTCGCCAACGATCTGGGCGATCGACATGCGCGGGCTGAGCGAGCCGAACGGATCCTGAAACACGACCTGCATATCCCGGCGGAGTTTGCGCAAATCCGCCCCGGCAAAGCCGCGAATGTCTTCCCCGCCAAAGCGAATATCGCCGCTTGATTTCAAAAGCCGCAGGATCGCCATCGCAAGCGTGGTCTTGCCCGAACCACTTTCCCCAACAATACCAAGCGTTTCCCCCTGCTTGAGCGTCAGCGAAATCTGATCAACCGCATTGAGGTAGTGATCCGGACGGCCGAGGATACCCTTGCGCCCAATCGGGAACTGCACATGGATGTTGCTGGTTTCAAGCAACTCGGTGGCGTTTTCCGGCAGTGCGGGCGCCTGGCCGCTTGGTACGGCCGAGAGCAGCTTTTTGGTATAGGCGTGTTTGGGATCGTCAAACAGGGCACGGGCTTCGCCGGCTTCGACAATTTCGCCGTCCTTCATGACACAGACGGTTTGCGCCATTTTCTGAACGATCTGCAGATCATGGGTAATCAACAGAAGCGCCATGCCGAGCTTGCTTTGCAGATCGTTGAGCAGTTCGAGAATCTGGGCCTGAATGGTGACATCAAGGGCCGTGGTCGGTTCATCGGCGATCAGCAATTCCGGCTCGTTGGCAAGGGCCATGGCAATCATGACGCGCTGACGCTGGCCGCCGGAAAGTTCATGCGGCAGGGCTTTTAGTCGGGATGCCGGATCGGGAATGCCGACCAGCTCCAACAGTTCAAGAATGCGTGCACGCGCCTTGGATCCGCGCAGGCCCTTGTGGAGCATCAAGACTTCGCCGATCTGCTTTTCGATATTGTGCAGCGGGTTCAGCGAGGTCATCGGTTCCTGAAAGATCATGGAAATCCGGTTGCCGCGAATCTGGCGCAGGGGGCGTTCCTTGGCCCCGACCATTTCCTGCCCGTCAAAGACGATGGAGCCCGACGGGTGGCTGGCGCGCGGATAGGGCAGCAATTGCAGGATCGAAAGGGCGGTGACCGATTTGCCCGAGCCACTTTCCCCGACAAGCGCCATGGTCTGCCCACGCTCGAGGCTAAAGGACACGTCCTTTACCGCCGTGGTATCGGCGAACTTGACCGAGAGGTCCTTGATGGTCAGGAGCGGTTGATTGTCTGTCGTTGAGGTCATTTCCGTCTCCTAAAACGTCTTGCGCGGATCGAACGCATCGCGCACCGCTTCGCCGATAAAGATCAGAAGGCTCAGCATAACCGCAATGGCAAAAAAGGCCGTCAGACCAAGCCAGGGGGCCTGCAGGTTGTTCTTGCCCTGGAACAGCAATTCGCCAAGTGATGGCGAGCCCGGCGGCATGCCGAGCGACAGGAAGTCAAGCGAGGTGAGTGCAACGATCGAGCCATTCAAAACGAACGGCAGGAAGGTTATGGTTGCGACCATCGCATTGGGCAGAACATGGCGATACATGATCCGGGTGTCGGTCATGCCAAGTGCACGCGCGGCACGGACATATTCGAAGTTACGCGCACGCAGAAATTCGGCCCGGACAAGACCGGTCAAACTCATCCAGCTAAACAGCACAAGGATGAACAGAAGCGTCCAGAAACCCGGGGCAAACAGGCTTGCGAGAATGATCAGGATGAAGAGCTGTGGCAGGCCCGACCAGATTTCGATCACGCGCTGGAAGCCAAGATCAACCCAGCCCCCGAAATAGCCCTGCACAGCACCCGCTGCGATGCCGATCACGGAACTGACAGCCGTCAGTGCCAGACCAAACAGGATAGAAATCCTGAAGCCGTAAATCAGGCGCGCAAGAACGTCGCGACCCAGTTCATCGGTGCCCAGCCAATGGCGCATGGAGGGCGGGGCCGGTTGTGGTTCGCGCATTTCAAAATCGATGGTGTCATAGGAAAACGGAATGACCGGCCAGATGGCAAAGCCGTTTTCAGAAATCTTGTTCTGGATATAGGGATCATAGAAATCGGTCTCGACATCAAAGTCGCCGCCATAGACCGTTTCGGGATGGTCGGAGAGGATCGGCACATACCAGTCATCGCCGTATTTGACGAAGATCGGTTTGTCATTGGCGACCAGTTCAGCCACGAGGCAAATAACAAAGAGGATGGCAAAGATCACAAGCGACCAGTAGCCACGTTTGTTGGCCTTGAAGTTCGACAGACGACGCAGGTTTAGCGGTGAAAGAATCATGATCAATTCCCCCGCGCTTCGAAGTCGATCCGCGGATCAACGAAGTGATAACTGAGGTCACTGATCAGGTTCATGATCAGGCCAAACAACGTGAAGAAATAAAGGGTGGCAAACATCACCGGATAATCACGCGTCATCACCGCGTTAAAGCCAAGCAGCCCCAGACCATCAAGCGAGAAGATCACCTCGATCAGAACCGACCCGGTAAAGAGCATACCGACCAGAGCACTCGGGAAACCGGCAATGATCAGAAGCATCGCGTTGCGGAAGACATGACCATAAAGCACACGCTTTTCGGTCAAGCCCTTGGCGCGCGCGGTGACGACATACTGCTTGTTGATTTCATCGAGAAACGAGTTCTTGGTCAGCATGGTGAGTGTGGCAAAACCCGAAATCGTCAGTGCGATGATCGGCAGGGTCAGATGCCAGAAATAATCAACGATCTTGCCCCACAGCGAAAGCTGTTCCCAGTTTGATGATGTCAGCCCGCGTAACGGGAACCAGTCAAGATAAGCCCCACCGGCAAAGACCACGATCAGCATGACGGCAAACAGGAAGCCCGGAATGGCAAAACCGACAATGATCGCAGCAGACGACCAGATATCGAAGTTCGAGCCATCACGCACCGCCTTGGTAATGCCAAGCGGGATCGAAACAATGTAGATAATGAGCGTCGACCAGATGCCCAGCGAGATCGACACCGGCATTTTATCAAGCACCAGATCGACCACGTCGCGGTCCTGAAAATAGCTTTGGCCGAAATCGAACGTCAGATAGTTCTTCATCATCATCCAGAAGCGTTCATGGGCCGGCTTGTCAAAGCCGAATTGCACTTCGAGCTGTTTGATGACTTCGGGATCAAGGCCCTGCGCCCCGCGATAATTCGATGTCGATGAGAAATTGTTGCCCGAGGCGGAGGACGCAGCAGAACCGCCACCGCCGCCCGATCCGCTTTCAGCCCCCTGATTGGTCACGCGTGCGGTCGCAGAGACATCTGTGCCCTGAAGCTGAGCGATGACTTGCTCAACCGGGCCGCCGGGGGCGAACTGAATGATCACGAAGTTCAGCAACATGATGCCAAACAGGGTCACCGGGATCAGAAGCAAACGCCGAAGGATATAATTCAGCATGGCCTAGTTGCCCCCCATCTGCAGTTTGGCGGCCTTGTCCGGGTCCATCCACCAGCGCATGATCGACATGCCCTTGAGCGGAACCGTGTCCGGGCGGCCAAAGATGTTCCACCAAACCATGCGATCCCCACCGAGATACCATTGCGGAATAACGTAATCGCCCCACAGAAGCACACGATCAAGCGCGCGGGTGGACGCGACCAGTTCTTCCCAGCTATCGGCCGAGGCGACATTTTCGATCATGGCATCGACCACCGGATCCTTGATACCGGCAAAATTGCGTGAACCGGGTTGATCGGCGGCTTCCGAGCTCCAGAAGACGCGCTGTTCATTGCCCGGTGTCAGCGATTGTTGCCACCAGAAGGTCGTGACTTCGAAATCGAAGGCCTGAATACGGTTGACCCACTGACCGGTATCGATCAGGCGAATGTCCATATCGATGCCAAGCTGCTTGAGCCTGGATTTGACCACCAGCGCAATCTTTTCCAGACCGGGCTGGCGAATGATCAGCTCAAATCTGAATGGCTGACCGGTTTCCTTATTAACCAGAACCTTGTCGCGCACTTCCCAGCCCGCCTCGTTCAGAAGCGTCATGGATTCGCGCAAGGCATCACGCCACCCGTTGGGTGCATCGAAGTCCGGCAATTTATAGGGTTCGGTAAACAGCCGTTCGGGCAACTGATCGCGATAAGGTTCCAAAAGCGCCAGTTCAGCGCCGGTCGGCACACCGGTTGCGGCCAGTTCAGAGTTGGCAAAGTAACTGTTGGTGCGGCTATAGGCGCCATAGAACATCGCGCGGTTCAGCCACTGGAAATCAAGCCCGTATTGCAGGGCGCGACGCACGCGTTGATCGGCAAACAACGGATTGCGCACATTAAGGACATAGGCCTGCATCCCGCTTGGCAGGTGATCAGGCATGAATTCCTTTTGAATATCGCCACGCTGGACCGCCGGGGTGTCATAGGCCGTATTCCAGTCACGCGAGGAATGCTCGGAACGCAGCATATATTCACCCGCCAGAAACGCCTGACGCTGGACCTCCATATCCAGATAGGTGTCGTAGCGAATGGTGTCGAAATTGTTCTGCCCGCGATTGACCGGGAAATCAGCGGCCCAGTAATCCTTGACCCGTTCATAGATGATATTGCGGCCTGCCTCGATACTGGCAACGCGATAGGCGCCGCTGCCCACCGGAATCTCAAACGTGGTCTTGGCGAAGTCTTTTCCTTCCCAGAACTTCTTGGGCATGATCGAGATGCCCGCCACGGTCATTGGCGTTTCGCGGTTGTTGCCCGGCTTGAAGGTGAATTTGACGGTGAGCTCGTCAATCACCTCCGCACCTTCGATCTGCGAGAAGATCTGGCGATAGACCGGGCTGCCCTTTTCAAGCAGGATTTCATAGGAAAACTTCACGTCTTCGGCGGTGATTTCGCTGCCATCCTGAAAACGTGCACGCGGGTCGAGATGGAAAATCGCAAAGGACCGGTCTTCGGGGACTTCGATCTCGCGCGCGATCAGACCATACATCGCATAGGGTTCATCGGCACTGGCGACCATCAGGCTATCATAGATCAGACCGATACCGGCTGCCGCATTGCCCTTGAGCGTAAAGGGATTGAGCGTATCAAAGGCAACGATTGAAGATTGCACCAGGGTGCCGCCCTTGGGCGCATCGGGATTCACATAATCAAAGTGGCGGAAATCCGGCCCGTATTTGAGATCACCATAAAGCGAAATGCCGTGTGATCGGGTGGTCAGCGGTGCGAGATCGGCCTCGTCCACGGCCACGGTCGGCGCCGGATTGATGGTCGGCGTGTCGCTTTCCTGTGCATGTGCGCCCGGCGTTACGAGGACGGCGCCAAACAGGGTGAGTGCACTGGCAAAAAGGATGGATGTCATGGCCATGCCCAGCCGCCCCCTGCCCGGCATTTTCATGCTGGCTGCATACGAAATCATGTGATTGTCGTCTTCCCCTGATGCAAGCTGATCACTGCTTCATTATGTGGACTTAACAAGTGTGACGCAATCGATGGTCGGCAAACGCCAGCCCAGAGATGATGCGTATGTGAATATCACCACACTAGAAGTATCTGATAGTCACTACTAAATCGTTCAATTTCAAGGCACCATCACGTGACCTTGTTGTTTTCCATCTCTTTTTTCGACAGTTTTTGCCTTGCGGTTTCAAGCTTGATCTCGGCCATCAACCAATCGCGAAACGCCTTGACCTTGCGCCGTTCCAGACGCCCGCGCGGATAGACCAGTGAATAGGCATAGGGACTGTCGACCGGCAGATCAAAGGGCACGGTCAAACGGTTGGTCACGACATATTCGCCGATCATCGCCGGATCGGAAATCACCACGCCAAAGCCACTTGCCGCAGCCTCCATGGCCATATCAAGGGTGGCAAATACCGGCCCCTTGGTGCCATCCACCCCCTGAATACCAGTGCCTTCAAGCCAGATGCGCCAATCTTCGCGCTGCGCGGAGCAATGCAGAAGCGTCACCCCGGCGAGGTCTTCGGGGGTATTGAGTTGCTTGGCGAGGTTGGGGTGACAGACCGGCAACAAACGTTCGCCGGTCAGGAATTCATGCACAAGCTGTTCATTTGCGTGATCGGCAAAACGGATGGCGATATCGACCTCGTTGAAATCGACAGAGGCCAGATCATCACTATAAGTGCCCAATTGCACCTGAAGATCGGGATATTCCATCTGAAACCGGCCCAGACGCGGCACGATCCAGCGCATGGAAAATGTCAGCGGTGCAGAGACGGAAAGCAACGTGTCATCGGCGCGATCTTCGACCTTGGCCACCGCTTCTTCGATGGCATCAAAGGCCGGGGTCAGGGATTCCAACAGGTTCTGACCGGCCCGGGTCAACCGCAGGCTTCTGTGATGGCGTTCAAACAGCTTGCGACCCAGCACGTCTTCAAGATGCTGCACCTGCCGACTGACCGCACCTTGGGTCACGTTAAGCTCATGTGACGCTTTGGTGAAGTTTTCGAGTCTTCCGGCCACTTCGAAGGCCCGAAGCGCATTTAACGGCAATGGACGGCGTTTCATGAGGGCTGCTTTGCATGACTAAATCTCATGCAATGATGACAAATGGTGGTTTGAGCGCAAGCGTTTTTTTCGGTAACCCTGAGTTTAAGAGATAACCGACACACGCATCATGGATGCCCGGGCCGCTGAATTGTTGAGAGCAGGCCTAGTTTTAAAAGGATTAGAACAATGGTTGCTATCACCAAAGAAGCAGGCGCATTTGTCGCCACCCGCCGTCATCACAACGCCGCCAGCCTGCTGGATCTGCCGCGTACCTGGGTCAAACGCCACGACCTGCGTCAGAAACTGGCAGACATGGATGCCCACATGCTGCGTGATATCGGCTGGACCGTCTACGACGCAAAACGCGAAGCGGCCAAGCCGTTCTGGAAAGCTTAACCCGCGCACACGCGCATAACCGAGTATTTTGTCATGCAGAACAATGTATCCCCGCTGCACAGCGCAATTACTTTCCCGCTTCAGGTTCTGATCGAAGCCCTGATGGATGCGTGGAAAGGCCTGAGCCTGAAATAAGGTTCAAATCCGAGATCCCTGAACGCAATTCCAGCCTCCCCCCGTTGGAAAGTGCGTATATAAATGCCGGTTGCACCCCCTGCGACCGGCATTTTTTTGCCTTCGCGGAGAATTACTTTTTCGCAGGGTAGCGCAGATACATCAGGTTTGCCGCGTTCAGCACCGAATACATCACCGCGAACTGGGCGTTGAATTCGAACTTTTCGGGTTTGGGGTCAAACATGTCATAGATCTCCCCGATCGAGCGTTTGCCATCAATGCGTGACAGGATCGCCGGCGAGGCCGAGGGCATGGTGCGCGTCACCGCAAGGCCGGTAAAGGTGATCTTGATATTGCCGGTCTTGGCAACCGAACGCGCAAGCGACGGGCCATCAACACGGGTGAAAGTCGGGATCAATTCTGGCGACGGGACCGGCGGTTTGACCTTGTTCTTGGCCTTGACGACATAAAAGGTGTGCTTGGTGATGTTGCCTGCCATCAGTTCGGCAAGAGCGACACGCTCGCGAAACGGCACATGAACCGCCTTATCGAGCACATCATGACGCGAACAATAGGTGGTCGGGTCATAGCGCATTGGTTCGATGAAGTTCTGCAGGCGCAGACCGGCACCGTCGACAAAATCAAACACCTCATCGACGCGATAGGCGCGGTCTTGTTGATGCAGCAGAAGATCATAGAACCCGGCATCGCCGCCATGGATATGATCGCCGACAAACGGATTGCGTTTGAGCCAGTTGGTGCCGGGAAGCGAATTAAACAGCGCCTTGCCGAAATGAAGGCGTTTCGCCCCGCCAGCCTCGGCATTGAGGCGCTCCATCATTTCCTGCATGTGATAGACGCCCTGGCGACCAATCTCGCCGTAAACCATCAACCCCATGCCGCCATTGGGTTTGAGCGCATCGCTCAGTGCCTTGAGCCCGGCATCAGGATCGGGCAAATGGTGCAGCACCCCGCAGCAATCAATATAGTCAAACGGGCCGTATTCTGCGGCCAGATCAACAAAGGATCCGGTGACAAAGGTGACGTTCTTTTCAAGATTGCGGCGCTTGATCCGCGCCTCGGCAATGGCGCGGGAGCTCTCGGACAGATCGATATAGACGATATCGGCCTTGGCTTTGCGATCACGAGCCTGCTGGGCCAGCATGACCAGCGCATCCCCGGTGCCGCCGCCGGCGACAAGGATTTTGATTTTGCCACTTTTGGTCTGTGCCGATGGATCGCGCCCGCCAAAGACGAAATGAACAACCTCGTCCCAGTTGCCCGGCGATCCGGTAATCAGGCGTTTGTCCTCATCCTCCGGATTGCGGTCCGGATAGGGATAGGTTTCATACTGATCGCGCGTCTTTTCAGAAGACTGGCCGTGATCGGGCCTGTTTTTATCGTCGGGCATTACGGCGAAATCCGGCAGAGAAGTGGTTGGGACGGCAACATCCTATACCAGTAGATTAATTATGGAAATCCGGCAGTTTAGCGGTTTTTGCGACAATCTATGATCAGCTTGCCGGTTGCGGTGCGATCCCGGATGGAGGTCAGAGCCTCCATCGCGTCTTCAAGGCGATAAACGTGCGATATCATCGGGCAGACCGCCCCGGATTTCAGCCGTTCGAGCAGCTCTGCCATGCCCGTTTGCGCGATATCGGGATTCTGTTCGAGATAGGCGCCAAAATAAAAGCCAATGGCGGTGACATTCTTGACCAGCAGGATGTTGGCCGGGATCTGCGGCACCGCGCCACTGGCAAAGCCGATCAGAAGCATGCGCGCGCCGGGCGCAACGCAGCGCAGGCTTTGATCAAAGACATCCCCGCCGACCGGATCATAGACAATATCGACCCCTTTGGGTTTTCCAAGCAGGGCGGTGATTTCAAGCACCCGGTCGCGGATGTTTTCGGATTTATAATCAATAACGTGATCCGCGCCATGATCGCGCGCGATCTGGCATTTTTCCTCTCCACCCGCCGTGGCGATCACGGTGGCACCAAGAAGTTTGGCGCATTCGACCGCCGTCAAGCCGACCCCGCCAGCCGCACCATGGACCAGAACAACCTCGCCCGGTTGGACATCAGCGCGATATTTCAAGGCAAACCAGCTTGTGCCATAGGCGATCTGAAAGGCTGCGGCACTGTTAAAGTCAACACCACCCGGCAGCGGGATCACAAGGCTGCCATCAGCCACAACCTGTTCGGCGTATCCGCCCCAGTCAGGCAGAGCCATGACCGCATCACCGGGTTTGACATGGGTAACACCCGCGCCAACCGCACGGACCGTGCCACTGACCTCAAAACCAGGGGAAAACGGACCGTCGGGACGTTTTTGATATTTGCCCTTCAGAATCAGGGTATCGGCGAAATTGACCCCGCAGGCGGCGACATCAATCAGGACCTGACCCGGCCCAACGACCGGGTCCGGGGCATCCATCCATTGCGGTTCTTCGCCAAATGCGGTGCAGATCCACGCCTTCATCCCGGTTTTCCTGCCTGTTGTGACCTTTATGGTCGGCAGTGTGCCGCGCACGACCGGGCGAGACAAGCCGACAAAGGACTAAACCCGCCAATGACACGGCGGGCTTGGACGGCAAAAAGTTGGGCCGGATCAGAAGATGCGCTGACGCTTGCGCTTGCGGGTCAGCAGAAGAAGGATGGCAGAGGGCACAAACAGCACAACAAGCGCCGGGGCCAGCAGAACCGGCACAAAGATGGTGTCCCACGCCCAGACAGAAATATAGCGCTGAATGACCGATTGCAGCAGGTTCAGGCTGCCGGTATCAAGGCGATACCAGAGCTCGCCGGCAGCGACCAATCGAAAACTGCCTGTTTGAAGCGCGGTGATGGAATCATCGACCAGCACCGCAATGCTGGCGAACAGCAGGATCCATCCCAACGCCCGGAAAAACCACATTATCCTCTCCAAACTACCTGTCAGGGTCGGTATATTAGTAAATATTGCCGATACCCTAACGGGTCATTGCCGCTGTCGTAAAGGGGCGTTTGACGCACGGCCAGACAACACAGCGGTTGGAAACCCTGACACGAAACCTTACGCATCAGACCTCAACAAGAAGTAAAGATTATGGCAACCCCTTCAATACCAAGGGTTTCAGACCGTTACGGTGCGGAACTGTATCGCGCGGCAAACGGGCCATACGGGCGATTTTGCCAAAGTGAAAAAAGAGGCTGATTGGGCCTTGTCAAGCGCGGGCGTCTCGGCTAATGTCCGCCCGCTTTCGCGATATATCAAAGATCGCATGTGGAGAGGTGGCCGAGTGGTTTAAGGCGCACGCCTGGAAAGCGTGTTGGGGTGTAAGCCCCTCAGGGGTTCGAATCCCCTCCTCTCTGCCACTTAGCTCAAAACCCCCGAAAATCCTTGAAAAACCTACCCATACGCAAACATTGTAATGTTACTTGTGTACCCGGTTTGTGTACCCGGTCTATGTACCTAATTTGAGGGTTTTCCACGCCCCAAGAATGGGTATTTTCCTTTACACGCATTCCCCGTCTTCCGTATTTGTTTCCCCCTAAGTCACTGAAAAACAAGCTTACAGGAAACCCGATGAGAAGCGTGTTCAAAGCTGCACTACCATTTGCCGCAATAGCCCTTTCAGGCTGTAGCAGCTCTCAAATCAAGAGCACCGACTTTGGCCTGATCGTCGCAAACAGCAGTGATGTGAAAAACTGCCTGTTGATGAGCGACGTCCACGGCGTATCAGGTTTGTACGGGGTTTTCGCAGATACAGGCCTCCAGAAGGCCCGCTTACAAGCAATGGCTCAAGCATCCGAGCTTGGAGCTAGTCACATTGTCTGGACAGATTTCGAAGTTGTGTATGGCTCAACAACAGCCCACGCAGACGCTTATCTGTGCCCGACAACCGAACCCGCCTCGGAGCCCGAAAAAAGCCCACAAACACACTCCGCGTAAGGCGCTGATATATATGATGTTTCATAAAAATGCCCCTCATGAAGATAAGCAAAAAAGAAACATTCAGATATACATTAAGAGTATCATTATGAGTTACCCAAGGTGACACCTTAAGAGACTCATCAGGTGTTACCTTATTGGTGTGTTCGTTAGGTGCGGGGGATCATCACAGATACCCCCACAAGCAAAGAGCCAACCAAGGCTGACCCTCATAACCGGATCAATGTCTGTTCATTCTCTACTTTGAATTTGGTCCGTCACCGCACTTCTATAAGACCTGACCGTCATTGACCTGAACACCACTGTTAAAGACAACGAGAACCAGACGACCGACCGGCTTTTCTTTGTGGTTCGCCCCTCTCCCTACGATACGATCACACATATACCCTAAGACGCGCTTAAAGCCGCCCAGAGGCATCTTAGCTCTTAGAACCTGGGGAGTTTACGAGGCACGTACTAACGACTCCTGAGGGACGGAAAAACAGGCTCAAAATAGATGCCGAATTTACGCACCTATATATTCCGGGCCACAAAAACAATTTCCCCCATACCCCCCGGTCTCGCTAACAGAAGAGCTTGAGAAAAAGGGGGCGGGGGATGGGGGCACTTAGAGTACGGTCTGCGCGATCATCCCGCAGCGGCCACTGATTAAGTGATGGTGATGAAGGCACAAGTGCCAACGCACCAGCCCCTCCCTGATTATGGGCAAGATACTCCACCGCCACAGCGAGTGTCCGAACACGGTATACCCTGACAGATCACTCCAATGAGACATGCAATGCGTCCTATCAGGGTTGACTTTGCCCAATGAGACACTTTATCAAGGGAGACTCTAGACCCTGATAAGACAGTCGAGGCAATCAATGCAGATCATTGGCTACAAACGCGTATCGTCATTTGAACAGAACACAGACCGTCAGTTGGACGGGATCGAATTGGACAAGGTCTTTGAGGACAAAGCCAGCGGTGGCAGCACGGAACGTCCAGAACTAACCCGTATGCTTGATCATGCCCGAGAGGGCGATGTGATCATGGTTCACAGCATTGATCGCCTTGCACGTAACCTTTCCGACCTTCTGGAACTCCTTCAGGGCTTCAAGAAGAACGGCATCGCAATCAAGTTCGTCAAGGAAGGCTTGGAGTTCTCCAACGATGACAACCCGTTTCAACAGCTTCAGATGCAGATCATCGGAGCAGTGTCGGAGTTTGAGCGATCCATGATCAAAGCGCGACAACGCGAAGGCATTGAGAAAGCCAAAGCAGACGGTCGCTACACAGGTGGCAAGAAGTCACTAGACCGGGAAAAAGTTCTGAGGCTGATCGCTGAAGGCGTTGGCCCTGCCAAGATCGCAAAGCAACTGAATGTCGCCCGTTCATCCGTGTACAGGATTATCAAGGAAGATCAGGAAACCCATAAGACGGTGTCTGCATAAGAACTCAACGACCGCAAGGCGCAATCTTGTGACGGACTCTCTGATGCAGCCCCCTGTCAGACTGTTTTTTTTTGATTTCGTATCAACTACAGCACATCCTCGACATCTCCCTTCAAGCTGCTCAGATCAGCTCTCCAGTATGTAGAATTGAACCGTATAATATGATCCAGCTCTTCTAGGTGCCCACTATAACGCTGCAACAGAAGCATCATACCATCACTGTATTTTTCCAAATTCGGGTGAATATAATGAAAACCCGGATGTCGAGACTTCGCGAACTGGAATGCATAAGATGTATTCAGATTTTTCAGAATGAACTCGTATGTTTGGTGATACCACTTCTCCATCGCATCAAGCCAAATCTGCTTTTCATTGTCGCTCTCGAATTCATCAAACCTGTTCTTAAATCCAGATTGATACACATCCATTCCCTGAAAGTATAACCGCGACATCTCTTCCATCAGTCGCTCTTTGTTCATTATCTTCTCAAGTATTTTCTCAACATCTCCCTTTTCAATTTGAATTTCAGTGTACTGTAAGTATCCAGCCCGCATCCAGTTTATAGCCAACACAGTTACCGCCAGAACTCCAACCGCCACAACGCCAGCAAGTCCAACTGAAATCTCGTCCTCAAACAATTGCTGATCATACAGCTTCAAAACGCCCATTGTTGCAAAAGCAACTACTACTGAGCGAAACGCCATGAAGCCATTCCCCCAGCCAAGACCATGCAGCGTTTTAGATGTAGCTCTATGCAGCAATGATAGTTGATATTCTCCCCACCCCTTCACAGACACCTCATCAAATAAACCCTCTATGGTCGCATAATACTCGTAAGATAGCTCTCTTGATGCAACCTTTCGGTTAGACCTGCTTGACTTCCAAAAGTTATTCTTGCCAACCAGACATCAATCCGACCCAACAAACGCAATGTGTCTAAAAATAGAGAATAGCGCCTCTACTTTCGAGGACAGAAACTCAACGCATTGACCGTCATTAATTGAAAACTCAAAATGCATATGCGCATTATAGTTGCACAACCATCCGCAGTTTGATTGGGATCATAATGGCGTTCGGAAGATTATGGGCAGGGGTCGCAAGAGGAACCAATACCGGCAAGCTCTTTCTAGAGCTTTCGGGTCCAGATGAAGAGCTCACTGGCACTCTGCGCTTCAATGAAGATGACCGAGACGGCATCTGGACTTATTCGATTGCTGGCAAATTTGATGGTGAAGTACTTGAAGTAACTGGGCAACACCAGATTGAGGGAGATGGCGCCAGAGCAAATGACCTTAAGGCTGTTGGACGTTTATCATCGAGGGGCGCTGTTGATGGGAGGTGGGAAGCCGACCAAGGCACCGGAGGCACCTTCACCTTATTCGTTCAAGATGCCCCGAGAGATCATCAACCACCTGACCTATCGGTGATGCAGCTCCATACAGCGAGGTGGCGGTTTGGTGCAATATCCATAGACAGAGAACAAATAATTAGATTTGCGCAGAGTCTTCAGCACGAGTTCAAAAACGGACACGTTGTTGTAACCGTTGTTCCTATAGGAGGATCAGAACAAGCGCGCTTCCTCGCCGCCTTTGAGAACCTAGAGTTTGATAAAGGCGAAAGAGCTGAAATTCTAAAAATCTCTGTCAGCGAAGCAGAGCCAGAAGGCACAAAAAGACTTATAGAAATTGAATTGGGCCCCCAAGTTAACTCGGCAGTCACACAAAGCTATAGTGAAGCGTGGGCGCTAGGCAGGTTGGAGAAGGTAAAGAACGAATTCAAAAAATTCGAGCGCTCCTATGCAACGCATGTGAAAAAGCTCAATTTCGGCGTGAACCAAGTCATTATCGGCGCAGCTCTAATCTACCTTCCCAGCATGACAGGGCTTGAGCGCCGAGCAGCGTTCTTCGTTTCTATATTGTTGCTAACACGCCTAATTACCTTCTTACACCGTAAGTATCTTCCATTTACGGCAATATATCTATCTGATCGCAAAGAGGGCTTACTTTGGCGCGTCGGACCTTCGGTTGTTTCATGGATTATTGCTCTAACCGCTGGTGTCGCAGCCGCTTTGATTGGTGCGTTTCTTCAAGGTGCACTTGGGTTAACGCCCTGAGACCCCAGCCGGAACCACCTCATAACGCTTTCCGGGTATTTCACCTTTTCCATCGCTTCCGCCTGGACGGCAATATCGAGGATACCCGCATAGGTCATATAGGTCAGGGAATGCACCTTGTGACCACAGGTCTCTTGGGCAATGTGCTCGGGCACACCGGCAGCTTTAAACTCACGCAATAGAACAGCCCTGAACGTATGAGCTTTCTTCATTCGGCTTTTAAAGCCTAGATCGTCGAGTACACGATTGATACGCTTACCGATGGAATACGAGCGGCTGCTGTATTTGTTTTTGGTAGACAGTCCCGCAATCAAATACTCGCCCTTACTGCTCTCCATCAAATGCTGAACGATTGGCTTTAACTCGCTGTGGATTGGGACCAAGCGAACGCCTGATGAGGTTTTACTATCTGGAATCTCAATATATTCCGACTTCACATGTTCTTTCTTGATGTTGCATATCTCGTCACGCCGCATCCCAGTCATCAAGCCAATGCGGCAAACATTAAGCATGTCCGTGCGCTTCCTGCCTTGAAACTCTCTGAAAATACTTTCGAGGTCCTCGTATGAGAAGTGCTGGCGTGGTGCTGTCTCTTTCTTTGGCAAAGGTTGGTTGTCCCAAGGGTTTGCCAATTCCTGATCCACAAACCCTTTACCGATAAGCCACTTCCAAAATCCACTGATCGTGCCAACAATGAAGCGTACCCTCGCAGCGCCCACCGCACCATTCAGCTCTGAAATATAAACGCCAGCATCCCTGCGCTTTATTCCCTCAATGGTTTTGTACCTCTTGGCCAACGCTGTGATGATAGTCAGGTAGTCGCCCTTGGTTTTCTGCTTGATTTTCTTTTCGGATAACCAACGATCTACATATTCCATAATCGGTGTTCGCGCACCGACAACCGTTAAATATGCTTCCCGCGCCTGATCCTCATCATCCGTCATATCCTCTATCAGATCAGCCACAACACCGTCATAGAGGTCTGCATCAAAGTCATCTCTCTGACGTAACCTGTTGTACTCTTTCCGCAGATCTGAGAGCGTTTGAGCCTGTTTGCCGCCGTCAAGGCCATCGATAACCTTTAACGCCTCTGTGGCCTTTCCAGCTCTGGCAAGAACAATAGCCCTTTTCCATTCACCAATAATTGGATGGACTAATCGCTCAGCCTCAGTTCGACTTTCAGTGCCTAGAGACTTCTTAAATTCAAACTTGCCAAAGACTCTTCGAATGTCTTTGGGGATGCGCAAACGCGCTAAATATGTCCGATGAGGCTTGGAAAGATAATTTGCCATACTGCTGCTTGTGATTTTTTTGTGTACCTGATGTGTGTACCTGACTTAGCATCACAAGCTATTGAATATCAAGGTTTATGCGGATGACAGAGAGCCTTTCACAGAGTCCCCTCCTCTCTGCCATTGACTTCAAAAAGCATTTTCCCGATCGATATAGACAAGACCAACCGGTACATATGCGTGTGCAGAATGTTGGTGTTTCGAGCGTTTGGCAGGTTTCCTGACAGCAGGGTATCAAGCTGCTCAAATCGTAGCTTCCAAAGCGCTTTGTTTATTCCTGATCTTGTCGGCGAATGAAGAACCCCGAATTAATCCAGCCTTGTCTGACATCTGCAACCCAAGAGTTCTGGACATCCCCAAGGGGACGACCACACCAGAGCGCAATCTCTTCAAGTGATCGCTCTATACTACCTGATCGTTGTATCGACTTCAGAAACCGAAAGTGAAACGGGCTGAGGGGAAAAGTCGTCGTCTGGAAATCCTTGCGCACAATGGCAACCAGTTGCTGTAATGGCGCAGGATAGGCGGGAGATTTTCCTGCGCGCACTTCGTGATAATACCAGGCAACCGGAAAACGGTACTGCGCCAGAACGAGACCGGGTAGCAGGATCAGTTCATTGTCTGGCGTTTCTATTGATGGCCATGGCTTACCCTCGTGCCCAGGGGCATCAAAAAGATGGAACAGCGTTCGTTCGTAGGTTGCCAGATCAATCATGAAATCGATCCAGGGCTCGCGCTCCTCTGAGGGCAAGTCGCGATCGGGGCGGTTATCTTCCATCCATCCAGTAAAACGTCGACCCAGTTCATAAAGCGTATAACTGTCGGACGGGCAGGTGCGCAGATACTCATCTGCAAAGTCACAAAACAGCTCTTCGCCAAGAGCGTGGACGGTGGCCGGGAACTGCTCCATCAAACATATTCTAAGCCTGATGATATAGCTGCGCTGATAGACAGCCAGACATGACGCAGCATCGAGTTGCGCACCGGGCAGGAATGTCTCAGCCACACTCGACTGATCGACCTTTCCCGGTGCAACCAGGGCTTCCATCATCCAGCGCTGCATCTTGGACAAAGACTGCGCATCCGCTGTCATGGCATCTGGATCCTGCTGTCATTCATCACGTTTGGCACCAAAAAGTCTATTGGCGTGGATGTGGTTTTTTTTGACTGTTTCGGTGCGTTTGCATCAGAAACCGGTGCAATATCTGCGATATATGCCCGGGCGCGCAAAACTTCCGCATGCACACGCTCAAACTCTGGCACATCACCATCCCATTCCAAAAGGGCAGACGCACCGCCGGTGTTTTGCCAGGCCATGCAGAACAGTTGCCATACATCCTCGCATACGGGGCTGTCATGGGTATCAACAATATGGGTGCCACAATGCTGATGTCCGGCGAGATGCATTTGCACCACCCGGTCAAACGGAAATGCCTTCATATAGTCTGCGGTGCTGGTCCCGGCATTAAAGCACGTGACGTAAACATTGTTGACGTCAAGCAGCAGTCGACAACCTGTTTCATCACACAGTGCACGCAGGAAATCCGGTTCACTGATGGTTGATTTCTGGAACTGCACATAGCTGCTGGGGTTTTCAAGCACCAGTGGGCGCTCCAAGATATCTTGCGCCTGCCTGACCCTTTGCACCACGTGATCAAGCGCCTCTTCGGTCAGCATCATGGGCAGAAGATCATGACTATTGAGACCCAATATGCCCGTCCAGCAGAGATGATCGCTTACCCATCTTGCGGAAACATCGTCTGCAAGCTTTTTGAGTTTGGCGAGATAATCCAGATCAAGGGGATCGGTGCTTCCGATTGACATGGAAACACCATGCAGTACAATCGGATAGCGTTCCGCGATCTGATCAAGAACCCAGCGTGGCCGCCCACCTGAATCCATGAAGTTTTCTGAGATGGCTTCGAACCAGTCGACTTTCGGCCATTCCTTCAGGATATGGTCAAAGTGACTGTTGCGCAAACCGACCCCCAGATCCAGCCGATCAACGGCGGGGTGCGGGTTTGCCGGTTTGGCAAGACTTTTATCGTTTCCACTGCTCATCAGGCGCAACTGCCCGCGCCGCTCATGCCACTGGCACCACACGCCGTCATGCCCTGACCGCTATAGTCCTGAATCCACTCGATGGTCGGACCATATTTAAACAATTCAGGATGTGGGACTGATGGCGGCGTTTCTGGCAGATTTGGATTTTTCTTACGCAGTTGTGGATAAGTTTCTTTCTCGAATATTTCGCGCGCGCGCGACCAGACGCCCTTACCCTGGTTTGGACCCATCGTGCTGAAGCGTTCAGCATTGATTGGCGTCGCACACGAGCCAAGGGTTGCACAGTCATTGCCACCAGGATTGTTTTGTTCCTCTGCCGTGCCATACAGGCCACAGCCCCCCTGACCGGCACAATTGTTTTTCACATGGCAAGTATGGTCCGCGACAAGTGGCTGGGACGGATTGGCATAATTGTAAGCCAGTGCTGTGGAACAATAACCCTGCCCTGCACAATCGTTCTGACGAGTCCGGCCCTGATTGGCACAGGAATTCAACCCCATACAGGCGTGTCGAACTTCATTTGCACCAATTTCTGCAGGCGGCTTCGCCGGAAATTGTGGTAGCCCCCCCCAATAAGGGCTGACATCAAATAATGTCGGGATCATATCAACATAAGACTTGATATAACTATCCGTGTACCACTTGGCGGTGCCATACTTATTATCGAGCTCGGCACACATTTTTTTCAAGTTTGAAAATGCCTGATCGCGTGTGCCCAAGTCGATATTTTCAAATGACGGTGCGAAAGCAACCTCCCTTACCAAAGATCCACACGTTACCGTCGCCTGCTGCGTACGCATGGCTTGGAGAACCTTATCCAGTATCCAGATCATCGAACGATGCAGGGCCTGATTGAAATAAACCTTCTGAAATTTAGGCCCAACCTTAAAGATGGTCTCGGTCATGATCAGCATATATTGGTAAAGACCATTCACCACATCTGCACATTCCTTGAAACCTTGTCCATACTGTGCTGCCTCAGGATTGGTTGGAACGTTATAGACAAAACACTCCAAATTTTTGTTAGTGATAGGGTCCTGTGCAGGCTTCGGCGGCTTAGGATTGGCCGGGATTTTTTCATGCTTCGGGTCATAGCCCTCAAGTTTCGATTGCAACGTTAGAAACTTGTAATAATGGGAAAGTTCTTGGTCTGACGGGTCGTCAAACTTGCTTGGACCATAACCTTCACCCTGCGCATCGATGGTTTGAATTGCCAGAAGCGCACTCTCGCAGCTGTTAACCGTCAGCAATGCCTCACTACCGGCATGGCTGTCATCATGGCTGGTAAAATCTGCAACGCGGGCTGCTGAACCCACGACCGGTGTTGGAACAGGACGGTTTTTATTAAAGTTGCCGGTCGGATAAACCGTATCGATATTGTTCGGGGAATAGTTGGCATCCTGAATCTGCCAAGCACGCGTACCGACCTGGAAATCCTCATCAAGGATGTATTTCGACAGGATAATGCAGCGGACATAGGAATAAACTTGGCCGATTGTGTCCCAGTTATCGCTTTGCGGCGGCGCGTCGGATGTGGCGGGATACTCGATCTCCAGAAACTTCCACATCTGTTCGAGCGAAAACGGTGCAAGCGGAATTTGCATTGGCTTGCAATCAGGTCCCAGCTTCTCATGGTGCGGCAAATTGGCCGGATAAGGCCACGGGGACTTTCCATAGAGTTGCGGATCCCCCCCCAATGAAAAGAGGATGTTGCATGCCAGCGACATATGTAGCATTTCTTCCACCGCAACGCTCATGATCAGTGCACCGGCCTCGTCAGCAAAACGGGAAACAGGTGTTGCCGGAAAGTCATCCGGCGTCCGATCAATGGAATAATAAGTGTAAAGATAGATTGGCAAGGTCGCGAGTTCGATCTCCACAGCGATTTGAAGGTGCTCTTTTAGTTCGTTGAGAGCCCGATCACGGTTCCATTTTGCAGAATTGTTAATCTTGTTAATCAATCTCTTTTCTGCCTTGGTCGGCGGCAGAAGCTTATCGCTGCTGGCTGTGGGTATTGTCATGGGAATATCCTCTAGCTTGAACAGAGTATGTCAGGTGATATGCGCAGACAATCATGGCGACTTGCCCAAGCGCACATAATCAACAAGCAACCTCAGGAAATCTAAACCTTGGTCATCGTGTTCGCCGTCACATGCGGGAAAGTAAGCAACCTGCCGCCCACCGGAAGCTGCATCCAGATGGTCTGGCTATATTGCAGCTGGGTGAAATTGTCCGTGCCATCAAAAGCTTCAAGCCAGTATGTGAAATCGTAGCCTTGCACATTCGCATGTTGCTGCTCGAACCCGATATTGGTTACCGCACCCTTACCGTTGAATGTACTCATCGCTAAAGTAAGAAAACTAGAACACGGTCGAACGGCAAGAGCTTCGTTCAGAACCAAGTTCGGGTTGGCCGTATAGTCCGGCTGGGGATTCATGACAGGATCAAGGTTGGTGTATTGCGGTGGTAGACTGGAAAAACCCTCTGGCAATACGCTTACGGGTGGAATTTCTGGCACCCCATTGATGGGCCCGGCATTTAGATCGTAGTTTCCCAGCGCAAGGATCGAGTTGCCATGTGGCACAGATACCTGTTTCACCAGATTGAAAGCCTGAGTTGGTGGCATGCTGTTGGTGACATTTTTATTGCCGATTCCCGGGCTGTCGCCATTTCCGTAAGGTCCGAGTTGCTGGAGCCCGTCGCGGAGGAACAACAAAGACCCGTTTTCCGCATGAACAAGTGCATCAGTATTCGGGCCTTCGGCGAAATACACGCGCTGTTCATAGAAAAGCGTATAGGCAGTCTGGGCACCAATTCCGCCGCGATTTTCGGCGTTACCGTGAATGGCCGAAAAGGTTAATTCTTCATAGTATGAGAAGTTCTTGAGGATGAAACCCGATGGACTGGTCGGGTCCACCTGCGGCAATGGCATCACATTATAGGAATATGGAGATTTAGAATTTCCCTTTTCCGTGCCTGGCAAGTTCTGGTTTGTCCATGTACCTATCAGATAATGCAGAGGTCCAAGATCGGTTATTGGCACACCGGGTGAGGTTTGAGCTGGCTCTGTGATCAGCGGCTTAGACAAGTCTGGCTGGGTATTGGGCGAAGTATCCTGCATATTCATAACCTTTCCGGTCTATGAATACCCCCCAAACAAACAGATCTGACATTCTCGCAACGGCCAATACGCTTCTCTTAACTCCTCGCAAAGTAGCTATCTTTCGAGGAAAATCAGTCGGTACGAGAGTTTGTTTGTCCATTAAGAAGTGCGGGAAGCATTTCATTTGAAAGCGACAATAGCGCGTCATTGATCGCTGTTTTTTCTACTTATAGGTTTATATAATTTTTCTAATAAAAAAACAACGAAAAAACAACCATTGCGATACTATACGCGTTAAATTTCTCTGCAATATTCTGTAAATTATCGTTAGGTGTTGGCCTCAGACAGATCAGGATCGTAAATTCTTGATCTGTGCATCGATGCTGGAAAGCGAGAAAACGACGCAAGTTTGGGCCGTACATATATGCGAGCTATCTCGCATCGGGATTCCCAGTCGCGAACGCGGAGAGCCATTTGCGCAAAAGCCCATCAAGCTGTTCGAGTTCGTCTGCGCTTAGGGCTTCCATCATTTGATGCTGGTTGGCGACGTGGTCGGTGACGGCGGCGTCGATCAGTTTGAACCCGTGATCGGTCAGGGCAATGACGAAGCCGCGACCGTCTTCCGGGTTGCGTTGGCGTTTGACAAGCCCCGCCTTTTCAAGCTTATCAAGGCGATTGGTCATGGTGCCCGACGTCACCATCGTCCAGTCGATGAGCTCCGAGGGGCTCAGAGCATAAGGCGGGCCGGAGCGGCGCAGGGTGGCCAGAACATCAAAACTTGCTGGCGACAGATCGTATTTTTTGAAAACACGTTCGTGAGTAGCGCTTATTTGATTGCGCAGGCGCGCCACCCTGCCGATGACGCCCATTTGGGCAACATCAAGGTCGGGTCTTTCACGGCGCCACTGCGCGAGAATGCGATCAACTTTATCCATGGCTTGTGGTTCTCCCAAATATTTATCTTGACGTCAAGATTTCTGAATATATCTTGACGTCAAGATAAATGGAGATACCCCATGAATAGAACAACTGATTTATGCCTTACCGCACTTGCCCCGATCATTTGGGGGAGTAGCTATATCGTCACCACGGAAATGCTGCCGGGTGGCTTTCCCCTGACCGTCGCCCTTTTGCGTGCCCTGCCCGCCGGCTTGATCCTGTTACTTGTTGTGCGGCAATTGCCACCCGCCGGATGGCGGGCCCGAGTGTTTGTTTTGGGCGCGCTGAACTTTGCCGTGTTCTGGTCGATGCTGTTTGTTGCGGCCTATCGCCTGCCCGGCGGGGTGGCAGCCACACTTGGCGCAATCCAGCCGTTGCTTGTGCTGTTCCTCGCCCGCGTCGCCCTTGGATCGGGCATCACGATGCTGGGAATTGTTGCTGCTGTTTCCGGCTTGATCGGGGTGGCGATGCTTGTGCTTGCTCCGACCAGCAGCCTTGATCCGATTGGCATTGCCGCCGCCCTTTTGGGGGCCGCATCGATGGCGGCTGGCACCGTGATGACGCGTAAATGGCAGCCGCCAGTCTCGCCGCTGACCTTTACCGCCTGGCAATTGACCGCAGGCGGGCTGCTTCTGATCCCGCTCGCCCTGATAGTTGAGCCCGGTTTTCCGGTCCCGAACCTGACCAACCTTGCCGGTCTGGTGTGGCTGGGTCTGATCGGGGCGGCGCTGACCTATTACCTGTGGTTCCGGGGGATTGCTCGGCTGGGTCCGACGACGGTGACAAGTTTTGGCTTTTTAAGCCCGACCAGTGCGGTTTTGCTGGGCTGGATCGTTCTGGGCGAAGCGCTCAGTCCGCTGCAAATGCTTGGTGTCATCGTCGTACTCACCAGCATCTGGCTTGGTCAACGTGCAGCCCGCCCCAAAGCAGTACCAGCACCAGCACCAATTGCCGAACCTGCCCCTCGCACCACCTGAAAATTTACGCCCCACATATATAAGGAAACGTCTGATGAAAATTATCCTGTTTGGCGCCACTGGCGATGTTGGCACCGCCACCCTGCGTGAAGCGATCAAGCGCGGCCACCGCGTGACGGCGATTGCGCGTAATATCGATAAACTGGCCGATGTGCCCGGTGATGTGACCCGTGAAAGCCTTGATGTCCTAGCCGACCCGGCGCGGGTGGCCGAGCTGATGGCAGATCATGACGTCGCAGTCAGTGCGCTGCGCCCGGTCACGGGATCGGAAAGTCTGCTGGTCGATATGAGCAAGGTTCTGCTGGATGCCGCGCGTACAACCAACACCCCAATCTTTCTGACCGGTGGCGCCGCGACCCTGAAGCTGGCCGATGGCAGTGGCCATACGGTGCTAAGTGCGCCGGACTTCCTGCCCGATGCCGTGCGCCCGATTGCCGAAGCCTGTGCCAAGCAGGATGCGCTGTTTGATCAGTATGACGATGTGCAATGGACCTGCCTGCGCCCACCCGCGATGCTGTTTGACGGTGCGCTGACCGGCCAGTATGTGCGCGGCACCGATACGCTGGTGCCCGATCATGACGGGATGGCACGGATCAGCTTTGCCGATTTCGGCTATGCGATGATCGATCTGATTGAAACCGGCAATGGCGGGCAGCAGCGCCTGACGGTCGGGTATCAAAACAAGGCGGCGGCCTGAACATCCGAAGACCGACGCACATTATATATCGAACAGCAAAACGGGCGGCAATGAGGCCGCCCGTTTTGCGTTGCATGAGGATGCTCAGGAAGAGGCCTTGATGCGGGCAAAGACTTCATCAAGGGCGGTGTGGATGGCATCCGTGCCCTTTTCTCGGATGAAGGTTTGCGCGACCTGTTCGTTCAGCCCGCCAGCGGTGACGTGGCCGTCATAGAGATCGGCGAAGCTTTGATCCGGCGCCTTGTCGGTATTTTGGGAAAGGCCGGAAAACAGGGCGGCAAGGTAACGACGTGCGTCGGCATAGTCAGATCCCTGTTTGACGATCCACTGTGCGGCACTTTCAAGCACGGTGAAATAGGTCGCCATCAGGGCACTGCCCGCCGCATAGCCATCAAAGGCATCAATGGTTTCAGCCGCCACCGCGCCGCCGAGCTTTTCAAACAGGGCCATGACATCGGGCGAGCCGGGATAGACCGCCGTCACACAGGCATGATGTTGGACTGGTGGCAGGGGAATGGCGCGATCGCATTGTGCGTTGGTGCCAAGCCAAGCCTTAAGATCTGCAACCGGAATGGTGGCGATCAGACTGACAATCTGTTTGTCGTCCGGAACGCGGAGCGCTGAGAGAACGTCACCGGCAATTTGCGGCAGGACCGCCAGAAAGATCATGTCGGACTGATCAATGATCGCCTGATTGTCGTCCTCAACCCGCACCCGGTCAAAGTCGGCGGCGAGCTTTTGCGAGATATGCGCGCTTCGGCGTGAAACGATGATTTCACTTGCCGGATAGTCACTGGTCAAAAGACCGCGAATGACCGCATCGCTGATTGCGCCGGTTCCGATAAAGCCAAGTTTCATTGAAAATCCTCTGTGACAAAGGCGTCGGACAGGTCCGGCTCCTGGATCGGGCCATCCTTACCGTCATAGGCGGCAATCACGCGAAATTCCGGACCATCGACTGTAGAATGGCTTTCATACAAGCAGAAACGATCAACGGAGAACACCTTTGATCCGACATCGCCATGATCGACAATCGCCTGTTCGATGGAGGCACGCGCCGCATCGCGGTTGCGCCCCAGCGTGATGTGCGGGGTGAATTTGCGCATATCCATATCCGGACATTCTTCGAGTGCGAGCAACGCATTTTCCACCCGGTTGGCGAGCTGGCGGAGTGCCGGTTGATCCTTTACCCCCGCCCAGAAAATGCGGACCTTGCGGTTCGATGCAAACATATCAAGGCCCGACACCTGCAGATCAAACGGCTCAAACGCGACCTGCGACAGTGCCTGATCAATCTCGCCCGCCAGGCCGGGATCGACATTGCCGATGAATTTGAGCGTGATGTGCATGTTTTCCGGGGTCTGGGGATCAAGCCCCTTGATCGCGCGCCCCAGCGGGTAAAGTTCAACCGCAATATCGTGGGGGATTTCCACACCAACAAACAAACGCATGTCTTAAGTCCAATTCAGGTTCGGGGTGGAGGTGAGCGGTGTTTCGATACAGAGAGATCGTTTATCCGGTCGAGCGTTCGGGCAATGGCAAGGCATCGTCTTCGCCCTCGATCTGCGGGAACTTGCCCGCCGCCCAGTCGGATTTGGCGGCCTCGATCCGGTCCTTGCTGCTGGAAACAAAGTTCCACCAGATGTGACGTTTGCCAAGCGGCAAACCGCCGAGCAGCATCACCCGGCAATCGGTTTTGGCAACGATATCGGGGATTTCCTCTGGCGCGACATAGATCAGAGTCTCCGGCTCGTAACTTTCGCCATCAACCAGGAGCGAGCCGGACACGACATAAATCGCCCCTTCCTGATTTTCGCCGGGCAGCAACAACTGCGCGCCTTCGTCCATGGCAACATCCAGGTAATAGAGCTTGGATTTGACCGGCACCGGCGCGGTTTTACCAAAGGCCTCACCCGCGATCAGGCGCATATGGAGACCGGCATCCTCGATGATGGGCAGGTCATCCTTGGGCACGTGATAAAAGGCGGGATCAGATTCCTCGTCCTTCTCGGGGAGGGCGACCCACAGCTGCAAGCCATGCAGGGCGTGAACGGAATTGCGCACGATCTCGGTTTCGCGTTCGGAATGGGTGATGCCCCGTCCGGCATGCATCCAGTTGAGATCGCCCGGGGTGATTTCAATATTGCTGCCAAGACTGTCGCGATGAAGGATCGCGCCATTAAACAGATAGGTGACGGTGGCAAGGCCGATATGAGGGTGCGGGGGTACATCAACGCCATGGCCGGTTTCGAATTTTACCGGGCCCATGTGATCAAAGAACACAAACGGGCCGACCGCGCGCGCCTCGCGATGGGGCAGGATGCGGCGAACCGTCATATCCCCAAGATTAGCTTCCTTGCCAGTAATGCGGGTCACCATGGGGCGCCTCCGTCTTGGAAAAAGGGATACGGCAGGTTTCCCCGCCGTATCTCTGAAGTCTGGGATCAAAATCTGACGATCCTGTGACCGAAGGCCGAACGCCTTACGGGCAGGGATAGGTATAGATTTTGTGGATGTTTTCGATTTCCTCGAGAACATTGTCGGGCAGCGTGATGTGGGCCGAGCCGATATTGGATTTAAGCTGTTCCATGCTGGTCGCGCCAATGATGTTCGAGGTCAGGAACGGGCGCGAATTGACATAGGCCAGCGCCATCTGGGCCGGATCAAGACCGTTATCCTTGGCGAGTTTCACATAAGCCTCGGTCGATTTGATGCCGTTTTCCTTAAGGTAACGACCGAAATATTCCGGCCATTTGGAAACACGTGCGCCATCCGGACGCGCCCCACCGAGATACTTACCCGAAAGCGCCCCGCCACCAAGCGGCGAATAGGCCAGAAGACCGGCATCTTCACGGATCGAGCATTCGGCCAGACCGACTTCATACTGACGGGTCAGAAGGCTGTAGGGGTTCTGAACCGAAACAACGCGCGGCCAGCCATTCTTTTCGGCCAGCTCAAGGAACTTCATCAGGCCCCACGGGCTTTCATTCGACAAACCGATATGGCGGACCTTGCCGGCCTTGACCAGTTCATCAAGGGCCTCAAGGGTTTCCTCGATCGGGGTGAATTCCTCTTCCGGATCGTGGGTGTAGCCCAGTTTGGAGAAGAAATTGGAATTCCGATCTGGCCAGTGCAGCTGATAAAGATCGACATAATCGGTTTTCAGACGGTTGAGCGAACCATCAATCGCCTCATGAATTTGGCCGCGGGTCAGACGCGGCCCACCGCGCACATACGGGAAGCGATCCGCCGGACCGACAACCTTGGTGGCAATCACCAGATCATCGCGACGTCCGCGTTTTTCAAGCCAGTTACCGATGATGGTTTCGGTGGCGGTAAAGGTCTCTTCCATCGCCGGGACCGGATACATTTCGGCGGTGTCGATGAAATTGACTTCGTTGGCCGTGGCGTAATCAAGCTGTTCGAATGCTTCTTCCTGTGTGTTCTGCTGGCCCCAGGTCATGGTGCCAAGGCAGATCACGCTGACATCAATGTCAGTACGCCCCAATCGACGATATTCCATATGAAATTCCCCTGTTTTGCACCGCGCGACCGACTGGATCGGCGCGGCACATGATTTTGCAATGGTATGAATATATCCGCTTGATCGCGCGATGAAACCGCCTCGGGGGAAATTTCTTGTGATCGGGGACGGAGCGACCAGGCCGCGAACCTAGATAAACAAGGTCAGAACGCCGGTATAGCCATAGAAACGGTCATTGCAGATTTCGCCATTGCCGTAAAAACCGGTCAGCGGCAAATCGCCGAGCTCATCGCGGATGATCATCATTTCGCGGCTTTCGGTGCCAAACAGATGCGGGCCACGGGCGACACAGCTGCAATAAAGCGCGCCGCGCGGTTTGCCCGGCAGGCGTTTTTGCAAGTCAGCCAGCATGCGACGCAGATCCTGTTCGGCTGCGGCCCCATCGCGGCGGACAAAACGGATGGCATCACCCGCCTGCACATCGCCACTGATCGCGATCATGTTGTTTTGCGGATCAATGCCCATCAGATTGCGCACGACAAAATCACCGGTATCCGATCCCGGCACCATCAGGGCGGCGTGATAACGCCCCGATGCCATGGATTGTTCACCGCCATCAGAATCAAGTTCTTCCTTGAGCACCTCAAGCGCCGGGCGATCATCAAGGGTGGAGACAATGCCTTCGCGGCCCTCGGTCACGCGATGGACCGGGCCGACCGGGGTGCAGGCCTGACTGATGCCGACCTGAACACTGGTCTTGCCATCAAACAGAACACCCGAAAGACCACCATCCACCACCCGATCGGCAATCTGCGGCGCGCCGCGTTCGCCCGAGGCAATACCACCCACAAGATAGGTCGAGCCCAATCGCGCCAGTTCGGCCAATTGACCAAGACTGTCGGGTGCACCGGGATCGCCGTGCACCAGACCAAAGATCGGCTGCAGGCGGTCAATCGCGCTTTGCAGATCGGGCGCATCAAGGTCGGCTTCGGATTTAAGCGGTTCGAAGATATGGAATTCGTCGCGGCCAAAGGGAGCCACCATGACAGAGGCCGCCGGAACCCCGAAATAGGCCCGGCCTGATCCGCAGACGCCAACACCGGATGTTCCGATCCAGTGTTCGATCGACAGGCGGGAGCGCAGAAATGTAAGGATACTGCCGAGATCCTCAGCCAGCGGTTCGGAGACATAGAGAAAAGCCAGCGCCTGTTTGGGCAGCGGTTCCTTTTCGAGAAGTTCTGCAAGCTCGGATGCGACCGAGGCCCAGTTTTCACCGCTGGCATGTGCCGCCCGAAATTCCGCCGTCATGCTGTCTCCCGTTACTGACTGGTTTGGGGGTCCGGGTCTTGTGCCCGGTCGCGAACCAGAAATCCACTTTCCTACATCTAAGCATCGCGCCAACCCTTCCACAAGGGTCCGCAACGCGGTTTGTCACCACGTGCGACGCCGGCCATCAGGCGACATGCTTGCGCAAAATCTCCATGGCGGCATTTAGCTGCGTCATGCGCTGGTGAGAGCCATAATTACTGTCAGGGTGATGGATGGACGCCAAAACGCGGTATTTGGCGCGGATCGCGCGCAGGTCCGGGCGGGCACTGGGCGGAAAGCCCATGACGTGAAGCGCTTCGTTAAAGGTGGTGACACCGCGATCAAGCGGATCAAAGGCCAGGTTATCAACGATCTGGCGCAGACGTTCGAGTTCTTCGCGCGATTGCAAAAGTTCGACAGGTGGCTCTGCCTGACGTTTCTTGAGCGCACGCGCTTCTTCAAGGGCGGCGCGTTCGGCGGCAAGAACATCGGATTTCTCAACGCGCATATTCACATCGCCAGCATCAAAATCGATGGCCATTTGCAGGGCCTTGCGCACCGTAGTCACCGAAAAGCCCGGCGGCAGGCGCAATTGCAGGCGGGGTTTGCGCCGCCATGGGCGCCCTTCGGCCGGGCCGGATTTCAAAACGATGGTTTCGCGATCACCCTTGGGCGGATCGCCCGGGTCCTGATATTCCTCAATCGCCTTTTCCGGGACGATCAGCATGACCGAACGCGCCAGATCGGCAGCATTCACCCCGCGGCGTTCTGCCAGTTGCAGCACCGCATCACGAAAGATCGAGGAACAGGGAATGGTGTAGGACTGCTTGACGGTGGGAGAAGACGACACAGAACAATCCCTTTAAGGCATTGAAGTATTTGACTTAAACAGACGAAACCGAACGTTGAAGACGCAGAGAGCCCATACCGTTCAGCTTGATATTTGAGAAGTGTATCGACGGATTCCGGCCCCTGCAACTGCATTTGCAGTCAAAATTGAATCGCTTCCGATTCATTCACAGGCCAATTGGCGACTCGTTGGGAATCAATGGAGTCCCCTATCCTCATTCAACGTATTGATATTGCTCGCGATTTACTTGGTGCCGTGTGTTTCCCACCTTCAATACGCCTATTTTGCCCACGCTGGAGTTATCCACAGGCCATAACAGCCACAGATGGGCTCAAATTCACCATAACATATAGAATTAAAATGATTTTCCCCACATCTGGCTCAAACCAACGCGGCGCTTGCCAGCGCAGCGAAAACCATCAAAACCCGGATTTATGGCCTGCGCCCCACCGATGAATTTTTCAGAAAACAACATATGCAGTTAACGCAAAGGCAGTTCGAAACATAACCGAAAGTAAATGAGGTGTTAATTTTACACCAAACCCCCTGTTTTGGTCCCCAAATGGGGATTTTCAGGCGAGATTCATGGCGTGGACACCACCTGATAAATCCGATTAAACTATTGATATTATTAATTTATGTGACCACACATCCGAGGACCTGAACCGCTTGGCGACTCAATGACGCAATCGTTTCGGGTTGTTGACGGTTTCTGTCTACATATGTAGTTTTTCGGGACTTCAAAGCGGCAAAATTGCGCTGAATTTCGAATTTGCGAAATTTTATAACCTGCCGGAAGCCGCATAAACCCTTGGAAATCCGACGGTTTTACGAACTGCCCTGAAACACAGCGCAAGAAATGGTTCGCACCGACATTTGCCATCCAGATGGTAACGACCTGATACCGCGCAACAGGGATGTCTTAACAGACTGAGGGTTTGCTAAGCTTGCGGTCCGCCGATTTTGGCCTGAACGCCGCAAACGCAGGGTTTTCGCGGGTTAGCTGGCATCGGTGTCCTGCAGCAAGTCAATCACATCGGGCAGGATCCGCTTGACGATGACGTCGACACCGTCGGCATTGGGATGCATGCCGTCATCCTGGTTAAGGTCGGGCTCTGCGGCAACGCCTTCAAGGAAAAACGGATAGAGATCAACCTGATAGCGGCTGGCGAGGTCGGGATAGATGCTGTTGAATTCATCACCATAGGCCGCCCCCATATTGGGCGGGGCCATCATACCCGCCAGCAAAACATCGACATCCATGCCACGCAGTTTTTCAAGGATTTCTGCAAGGTTTTCGCGGGTCTGGGACGGCTCCATACCGCGCAGCGCGTCATTGGCGCCAAGTTCAAGCAGAACGGCATCAGGCTTTTCAACCAATGCCCAGTCAAGGCGGGCAAGCCCTGCGGCCGTTGTATCGCCCGAAACCGAACTGTTCACGACGTCCACGTCATGACCGGCTTCCTTCAGGGCGGTCTGAAGCTTGGGCGCGAAGCCGTTATCATGGGCAAGGCCGTAACCCGCCATCAGGCTATCGCCAAATAAAACAAGGGTTTTTGGCGTTTGATCGGCATCCTGCGCACGGCTTTCAGTGGCAAAACCGCCCACCCCAAGCGATGCAACGGCAAGGGTCGCAAGCGCCAAGCGCACGGATTTGCGTACCCGTGATGCCAGCTTGTGCGTGAACTTGATTACAGTGCGACCTTGCCCAAACGCCAAATTCATTACAAATCTCACCTTGATATGCTGCGATCTTGCGAGAACGGTTTGCAACCGTTTACCCTTATAGAACGTAGACAGAAGTCATTCAGATCAAAAGAAGTCTGAACCAGAAACGTCCTGATCCGTAAGCTTATGTAACCTGCTTTGTTGATCTTGCAACGGACAACCCGATAGGACCTGAAATGAGTGTGACCGAAACCACCACGATACCGGAACAAAATATCGCGGCATCTGGTGAAGCGCCAAAACAGACAATTGATGTGCAAAACCTGAAGCTGCGGCTGCAGGGTCCGGCCGGGATTGTCGAGATCCTTAAAGGGGTCGATCTTTCGATTGGCGCAGGCGAGCGCGTCTCACTTGTCGGTCCGTCGGGCTCGGGCAAGACATCGCTTTTGATGGTTATTGCCGGACTGGAACAAGCTCAGGAAGGTGTGGTGAAAGTCTGCGGCGAGGATTTGCGCGCCCTTGATGAAGACGGGCTGGCGCTGTATCGCCGCCATCATGTCGGCATCGTGTTTCAGGACTTCCATCTGATCCCGACCATGAGCGCATTGGAAAACGTTGCGCTTCCGATGGAATTCGCCGGACGCAAGGATGCCTTTGAAAAGGCGCGTGCGGAACTTGAACATGTCGGGCTCGGCCATCGTACCGATCACTATCCCGGACAGCTGTCAGGCGGGGAGCAGCAGCGCGTGGCACTTGCCCGTGCGCTTGCCACCGATCCGGAGCTTTTGCTGGCCGATGAGCCGACCGGCAACCTTGATGGCACGACCGGTGAAACGATTATTGAATTGCTGTTTGATCTGACCAAACGGCGCGGGTCGACCTTGCTTTTGATTACCCATGATCCGGGGCTTGCCGAGCGGTGCGACCGCACAGTGATGCTACGGGACGGCGAAATCGTTTCGCATCTGGAATCGCAATCATGAGCACAGCTTCTTCCCCCTCAGAAGGTGCTAACCGCCTTTGGTCCATTGCCTCGCGGGTCTGCCGGCGCGAATTGCGCGGCGGGCTGTCGGGTTTTCGTATTTTTCTGGCCTGCCTTGCGCTTGGCGTCGGCTCAATCGCGGCGGTCGGAAACGTTTCGGAATCCGTTCTATCGGCGCTCGAGCGTGACGGGCGCAAGCTTTTGGGCGGTGACGTTGAACTGCGCCTGACCCATCAGGAAGCCACCGGCGATCAGATCGAATGGCTGACCGCCAACACCGAACGGGTTGCCGAACTGGCGACCATGCGCACCACCGCCTATGGCCCGGACCAGCGCCGACTGGTGGAGCTCAAGGCGGTTGATGACGCCTATCCGCTGTTTGGCGAGATGGAGCTTGTTGATGGTGTGCCCTTTGACGGGATCCTTGATCAGAAGGATGGCGTCTGGGGGGCCGTGACCGAGGCCGGCTTGCTAGAACGGCTTCGGATCAATGTCGGTGATACGGTTGCCCTTGGTGATATCGATGTTCAGATCCGTGGCGTGATTGCGACGGAGCCCGATAAGGCGGTTGGCTTTTTCAACTTTGGCCCGCGCCTGATGGTGTCGATGGACGGGTTGATGGAGACCGGGCTGGTCCAGCCGGGCAGCCTGATCCGCTATTATTACGCTTTGGATATCAATGATAATGAAACCCCGACCGCCTTTCGCGAACGGCTTGAAGAGCGGTTCGAAGAGGCGGGCTGGCGTATTCGCGATACGGCCAATGCCAACCCGGGTCTGAAACGCTTTATCGAACGGCTGACCCTGTTCCTGACCCTTGTCGGTCTTTCGGCGCTGCTGGTTGGCGGTATTGGAGTGGCCAATGCGGTGCGCAGCCATATCGAAAGCAAAACATCCGTCATTGCCACGCTGAAATCCATCGGCGCATCGCATGCGCTGGTGCTTCGGATTTACTTCCTGCAGATCCTTGTGCTGGCCCTGATCGGGATTGGTATCGGGCTTCTGATCGGTGCAGTGACACCGGCTTTGATTGCGCCGCTCCTGTCCGGGCGGCTGCCGATTGATGTGACATTGGGGCCGGCATTGCCGTCGCTGATCATTGCGACCAGCTTTGGCGTTTTGACCACTTTGGTCTTTGCCCTGCCGTCCTTGTTAAGGGCACGTGAGATCCCGGCAGCACGATTGTTCCGGGCCAGTGCAGGACTGTTCAGCGGCAGTCCGGTGCGCAAGCGTGACCTGCCCTATATCGGCGTGCCGCTGGTTCTGTTGCTGATCCTTACCGTCCTGACCGCGACCGACAAGGCGATTGCCCTTGGCTTTATTGGCGGGTCGGCGGCGGCCGTGGTGATTTTCACCTATGCCGGGCAAAGTATCGTATCCCTTTCGAAACGGTTGATCACAGGACGCAGTGCCTTTTCCAGACTGGCACTGGCCAACCTGCACCGTCCGGGGGCGAGCACCGTGCCGGTTGCTCTGTCGCTTGGATTGGGGCTGACGTTACTCGTGACGATTTCGGGGATCGAGGGCAACCTCGATAACGAGATCAACGAGAACCTGCCGGATTCTGCCCCGGCCTTCTTCTTCCTTGATATTCGCCCGGATCAGATCGATCAGTTCCGGGGTCAGCTTCTGGCGCAAAACAACGTTTCGGATATCGAACAAACACCGATGCTGCGGGGTCGGGTGACGGCGGTCGATGGCGTTGATTCCAACGATGTCGGACCGGGCGATGATCGCTGGTTCCTGCGCGGTGACCGCGGGTTGACCTTTGCGGCCAGCCCACCGCCCGAAACCAAACTGGTGCGGGGCGAATGGTGGCCGGCTGATTACAATGATGCCGCCAAGCCGCTGGTCTCGATCAGTGCGGATATCGGCAATGCCTTTGACCTTGAGCCGGGCGATACCCTGACCATCAATGTGCTGGGCCGCGACATCACAGCCGAAATCGCCAACTGGCGCGAGATCGAATGGCAGAGCCTTCGCATGAACTTCGCCATGGTGTTTTCACCCGGCCTGATCGACAAAGCGCCCTATAGCCTGATCGCGACTGCCCATATGCCGCGCGAAATGGAGGAACCGGTTGATCGCATGATCGGCATGGACTTCCCGAACGTGTCGGCCATCCGGGTGCGTGAGGCACTTGAAGCCGCCAATGCCATTCTGGCCGGGATCGGTACGGCGCTTAATGCGACCAGCATGATTGCGATTGTCGCCGGCGTGCTGGTGCTGGGCGGGGCGGTTGCGGCCGGGCGCCGCAAACGCATCTATGACGCCGTGGTGCTCAAGACATTGGGCGCGACACGATCCAACATTCTGTATGCCTATGCGCTGGAATACGGAATCCTTGGCCTTGCGACCGGCGTGATCGCGGCCTTTGTCGGATCGGTGGCCGCCTGGTCGGTGCTGGTTTTGATCATGGAGGCCAACTGGGTGCTGTTGCCAATGACCATCATCGGACCAATTGCGATCGGCCTGTTTGCCACACTGGCCGCGGGCTTCGTCGGCACCTGGCAGGCACTGCGCAGTCCGGCAGCGCCGATGCTGCGCAACGAATAAGCCAACCGGCACAAACGAGCTTAAACAAACAAGGCCGGATCCAGAGGGGCCCGGCCTTGTTTTTTGCAAAAACCGTTTTGATATCGATTTGAAATCACGGCTTGAGGGTCAGGCGATGTCGCGCAAGGCACGCCGCACGACCTTGCCGGTCGTTGTCATCGGCAATTGATCGAGGAAGGCGATCTCGCGCGGGTATTCGTGCGCGGCCAACCGGGTTTTAACGAAGTCCTTGATTTCGTTTTCAAGCTCCGGGTTTTGGACAAAGCCATCAGCCAGCACGACAAAGGCCTTTACGATCTGGCCACGCTGATCATCGGGTTTACCGATGACACCGGCCATGCGGATGGCGGGATGGGCAATCAGGCAATCTTCGATCTCGCCCGGACCGATGCGATAACCGGCCGAGCTGATGACATCATCATCACGCCCGACAAAGCGGATATAGCCATCAGAATCGACACAGCCCATATCGCCGGTCAGAAGCCATTCGCCGACAAACTTGTCACGGGTGGCTTCGGGATTGCGCCAATATTCAAGGAACATCACCGGATCGGGCGCACGCACGGCAATGCGGCCCATTTCGCCGGGTTCCAGAACCTTGCCCCCCAGATCAATCACCGCAACATCATGCCCCGGCACCGGACGGCCCATAACACCGGGTTTTGAGTCCATGATCGACTGACAGGAACTGACCACCATGTTGCATTCGGTCTGGCCATAAAACTCGTTGATGGTGACGCCAAACACCCGACGCCCCCAATCAAGAAGTTCGGACCCCAATGTTTCTCCACCGCTTGCGATCGAGCGCAGTGTGAAATTGAACCTTTGCGCCATTTCATCACCAGCAGCGCGCATCATCTTAAGGGCCGTTGGCGGCAGGAAGGTATTGCGCACGCCATATTCCGCCATCAGGCGAAAGGCATCTTCGGGCGTGAATTTTTCAAACCGGTGCGCCACGACCGGCACGCCATGATGCCAGGCGGGCAGCAGAACATCCAAAAGCCCGCCAATCCACGCCCAGTCGGCCGGGGTCCACATGACATCGCCGTCTTCGGGGAAGAAATCATGTGACATCTCGACACCGGGCAAATGTCCCAGCAATACCCGATGGGCATGCAGCGCCCCTTTCGGCTGCCCGGTGGTGCCCGATGTGTAAATGATCAGGGCCGGTTCATCGGCCCGGGTGTTGACCGGTTCGAATTCGTCACTGGCTTCTGATGACAGGGCCTTAAAATCAAAACAATGATCCGGCGCGCCATCGATGACATAGACATATTCAAGGGCAGGCAACAGATCGCGGATTTCAGCGATTTTGGCCGCGCCCTCCTTGTCGGTCACCAAAGCCTTGGCCGCACAGTTGCCCAGACGGTATTCCAGCGCATCCACCCCAAACAGGGTAAAGAGCGGCACGGCAATACCACCCATTTTATAGGTCGCGACATGGGCAATTGCCGTTTCCGGGCTTTGCGGCAACAAGATCCCCACCCGGTCGCCGCGCCGTATGCCATGACGGCGCATGACATTGGCAAAGCGGTTCGACAAGCGCTTGATCTGTGAAAAGGTGTAGTCACGGCGCGTGCCATCGCGTCTGCGATGCATCAATGCCAGACGATCCGGATCGTCTGCCCATTTGTCGCAAACATCGACGCCAATATTAAAGTGGGTTGGCACGTTCCATGAGAATTGCGAACGCACCGAAGCATAGTCAGAACGACTGCCCAACATATTTCCTCCCTGAATTCGCCGCTGTTCTTTGTTTTTGGGTGCGGCAAATGTTGCGAAGCATGCTAGTGGCAATCGGGGGAAATTGGAAGGTCTCTCTGTTCGGGGTTTGTCAGTTGCCCGGATCAAGCAGGAAGGTGAAGTTCGATATCTGCCCGGCATCGCTGGTAGCCCGTGCGTGACAGCCAAGACAGGTGGCATCCGCCTGATCCTGCATGAAGCTTTCAAGCGTGCTGTTGGTCAGAAAACGTGGCACCTCGCCAACGCCAAACGGTGCGCCGCCCGGATTGCCGATCCATTGGGTGCCGAGCAGCATGTAGTTTGCCCAAACCGTGCCAGACAGCTTGTTCTGCCAGACAAAGTTGCTTTCGGCCGTGCCGGAAAACAGGCGCCAGCAGCGGACGATATCGGGTGATGTCGGCCTGTCGCCCGATGTCAGACGAGCAAAGGGCGCATGATCGGCCCATTTCAGTATCTCGGAGATCGGCTGATTGGCCGGGCTGCCACTGGCCGTCTTTCCGCCATAGAAAGCGTAGGCCTGATCGACAGAACCTGGCGCAAGACAACCGTCTTCAAACGGCTCCTTGGTGATGATGCTGTTTGGGCGCCGCGCATTGGCGGCCAACGGGACATTGTCGACATGCTCGAAACTCGACCAGATCCAGCGATCCCCGTTGCCACTGGCCACCCGTTGCACCAGATGCATGCCAACGAGCCCGACCATGACATCAAGACATTTGGCCTGCCCATCAAGCGTCTGATCCCCGCCAAGCGAAATCCGTGCGGTACGGGTGAGATAGCGATCGTTCTGCAACGCTTCATCGTTGGGCAGAATGCGCCATGCGAATTTCAGTAGTTGCGCGCCCATCTGACCGGGCGCTGCCGCGGGAATGGCCGGCTCATTGCTGGAGGCAGCTTTGACTGATGCCAACTTCACCGCATCGGCCATTTCGGGGTCCGGATCGCCGGTCGGGAAGTCGATGGCCTGCCCGGATTTGGCGAAGGCCGCCCGACCGGAACGGGTTTGCAGGGCCTTGGCGGTGATATAATCGGCCGCAACCGGATTGATGCGGGTTTCAAACAAAACAAAATTGCCCGCCTGATCAATCAGGACATCACCCGTCGATTGCAGATAGCTTGCCAGCAACAAATGCCCATCGGGCAAATCATCCGCGCAGGCCGGATTGGGATAGGTGATCTCGGCAAACAGATCGCGCCGTGTCGGGAAGCTTTCCCAATGGGCTTTCTGATCCGCCTGATCAAGCGGGCTCATCAGCGCCGTGAAAGCCTGCCAGGAAAAACGATCAAACGGGCGCTGCGCGTGATAGGCGAGAAATCGGTAGACAAAACTGGCATCAAATTCCGGCACATCGACCGGGGCAATGGCGCATGGTGCATCACCGCTGCCATCGGCACAGAATTCCGATGCGTTATAGCTATTGGTAAAGACCGGAATATCACCATCGCCGGGGGTACGTTGAAGGTTGGCATTTTGCGCCTGCCCGTTTGCTGCGGTTGCACACACAAACCCCGCAATCAGGGCGCCCGAGACCAGTACGCGCACGAAAGCGCGGACCGGGTTTGGTGGCGATATATGGCGTTTGATCGGGCTTAACATTTGGCCGGGTCTGTACGCGTTGATGGAATGCTTTGCGAGTCCCGCAGCCCTCATTATAGACCGGTTTGAAAAGCCTGTCGTTATCGGGGGATTTCACGATAGCGTCATATCAAGAGTGAACAATTTCACATCTGAGGACAACCCAAGCGCACCCATTCTGGCAAAACGTTGCTTTTCACAAAAATCCTGCCATATTTTGATCATCGCAGAGGTATATCAGTGCCTTCTGCTCATTATTGGATCAAAGAGGGATTTCAATGGCTTTTGAAACGCGTCAACGCGGCTATGACGTCTCGGTTGGCCGGTCGGCGGCCGAGATCGATGAAGGTCTCCGCGCCTATATGCTGCGTGTCTACAACTACATGGCATCTGCACTTGCCCTGACCGGTATCGTGGCAATGGCTGTGTCGACCAGCCCGACCCTGATGCAGGCTATTTTCGGCACTGGACTGCACTGGATTGTCATGCTGGCCCCGATCGGGCTTGTCTTCTTCCTGAGCGCACGCATCCACAAGATGAGCTTTGGTGCCGCACAGGCGACATTCTGGATCTATGCCGGTTTGATGGGTCTGTCCCTGGCATCGATCTTCCTGGTTTATACCGGTGAGTCGATTGCTCGTACGTTCTTCATCACCGCGGGTACCTTTGGTGCGATGAGCCTGTTTGGCTACACCACCAAGAAAGACCTGTCGGGCTGGGGCAGCTTCCTGTTCATGGGTCTGATCGGTATCATCATCGCGATGGTGGTGAACATCTTCCTTGCCAGCACGATGCTGCAGTTCGTCATTTCGGCGGCTGGTGTTCTGATCTTCACGGGCCTTACCGCCTATGACACCCAGAAAATCAAGGAAGAGTATCACGAGCATGATGATGCAACGACCGCAGGCAAAAAAGCCCTGTTCGGTGCGCTGCGTCTGTATCTCGACTTCGTGAACCTGTTCATCATGCTGCTGCACTTCTTCGGTAACCGCGAATAGAAGTAAGCTGGCATATGCAGTCAAAAACCCCCGCAGCACCCGCTGCGGGGGTTTCTTTTTGTCGGAGCAAAAGCGCACTGCAAAAGATCAGGAGGCGTCGGCGGTGTCCTTGTCTGTCTGCGCATCACCATTCCCACTGCCACCGGTCGCATCGATCACGGCGTTACGATGACCAAGCTGGGAAAGGAAGTTTTCCGAACGGGTATAACCGCCTGATGCTGCACGTGCCGCCCCCTTTGCACCGGCTTCGTTGAATGCCTCATAAGCCTGGGAGTAGCTCATCCGCGCGTGGGTGAGCATTTCGACATCCTCGTGCAGGTTGCCGTTGGTCAGATAGACGGTCGCGAGCGCAAACATGATCCGGCCCCAGATATAGGGATGATCACGGCGTGCGCAGACCTTGAGCGCTGCCTGAAAGACCGGGACAACCTGGGTATCGGGAATGGTGACATCCCGAATGGTTGCCGAAGATACAATCGCCTCGGCCAGACCATAGGCAATTGATGCATATAACGGTCCATGCACTCGGGCATTGATCATGCCAAGTGCGCGACGGTAATGACCGGCCCCCTTATCGACAAGCTTGGCGTCTTCCTTGTCCTTGCCGGTGAGCACCATGGCCTCACCCAGTTTGCAGATCGACAGCGCCCGATCGACCGGCGAGCCCATGGAAAGTTCGATCCGGCGTTCCAGCATGCTCCAGATCGCAATCGACAATGCTCCGGACCGCACCATGAGATTGGCCACCAGCGACCAGTTCACAAGCGCCCCATAAAGTGCAAGTGCGGCCGTCGTGCGCGGATTGACCTTGGAAAAATCAGTGACCCGGTCAAGAAGGTCTGACAGTTGGTTTTCCTGCCCGCCCTGATCTGCACCATCAAGTGCTTCGCCCTTAAGCCCGGTGGGAGCTGCGGTACCGATCGCCGATGTTTTGTCGGCGATATCGCTGACCATTTGGCGGATATAGGGTTCCATGACGCGCAGCGCACTGGCGCAATAGGACCGATCCCCGGTTTCGGACAGCACGAACGCGCCAAACCCGTAAGCCAGTGCCACGCCAGCCCCCGCCTGCGAAAAGACATCACCACCCAGAATGCGATCCTGAAGGTCTTCCATAATCGCCGATAACCGGGCGATTTGAAGGGCACGCTGTTCGCCGCCACGGGATTTCAACACCAGTTGTGCTGTCAGAAGGACACGCAGGGCTTCTGACACATCGGCGTGGGCTGGTTGGCGGAAACTGTAGGTCTGGGGCAGCATCAGGTCATAGAGCGACGATGTCAGCGCATCACTGACCATATGCAGATCAAGGTGGCCGTTGCTGGCATCCTGACGACCCCAGAAGACCGTATCGGCATCCTTGCGATGTGCCATATTAAGCACGCCAAGCTGGGCTTCGCGGCTCGCCTGAAACGGGTCGGCGGCATCGGGATTGGGTGAAAAGAACTGATCGACCGTTACTCGGGCACTATCCGGGACGGCCTTCAAGGCAGCGGCCACAAGTTCAGAAACTTCATCGGCAGAGTCTGCCCCGATATGGGCATTGAGCTCGGAGGGGGAAAAACGGGCAATGCCATATCGGCACAACACATCATCTGCCGCCAGATCATCTCCGGCACCATCCCCCATGTCATCGACAGTTTCAGAGCCCGTGATCAAGGATTTGAACACGAGGCCTACGATTGACCAGAAACCAGCCATTATTGTCCTTATCCGTCCCCTGCATTTCGGAACCTCGGTCGCAGGGGGTGCAAGACTTTTGTCAGAACATTTTCGTCCTGTATTTCCGGTTGGTCAATGCCGTGCATTGCCAATTTCATCATACCGAAGAATAGGATAAACGACCCCTAGTTAGGGGACACAACCATCCGAGGAAACAGGGTTTTACCCTGTTTATCATTCCCAGGGCCGTTTGCGCTGACGCGACGAGGTACGTTTGGACGTGGCAGGTTTCGCAGCCTTGCGACCCCAAGGGCCACGGGTAGATGCGGGCTTGGCAGTCCGGGGTGTTTTTGCGGGTTGACGGCCTTGCGCCGGGCTGTGCGCGGAGCTTTGCGAAGCACCCGCCATGGCCTGCAGGCGGGCAATGCGGTTGGCCATATTGGGGTGGGTTGAAAACAGGTTATCACCCCCCTTCCCTGACAGTGGATTGGCAATATACATGTGGGCGGTTGCAGGATTGCGTTCGGCATCCATGTTGGGCACCGCATGTACGCCCTTATCAAGCTTGTTCAATGCAGAGGCCAGCCACATCGGATGACCACAGATTTCCGCCCCGATCTTGTCCGCCTCATATTCGCGGGTGCGCGAGATTGCCATTTGCACGATCATCGCGCCCATCGGGGCCAGAATGGCAATCAGGATCATGCCGATCCCGCCCAGCGGATTGTTATTGTCACTCCGCCCGCCACCAAAAATCCCGGCAAACATTGCAAAGTTGGCAAGCGCTGAAATGGCACCGGCGATGGTCGCTGTGATGGTCATGGTCAGGGTGTCACGGTTTTTAACGTGTGCCAGTTCATGGGCCATGACGCCCGCAATTTCGTTACGATCGAGGAGCTTGAGCAGCCCCGTGGTTGCCGCCACGGCGGCATTTTCCGGGTTGCGACCGGTGGCAAAGGCGTTGGGTTGCGGGTTTTCGATCACATAAACCTTGGGCATCGGCAGATCGGCATTGCGAGCAAGGTCACGCACCATCGCCACCAGTTCGGGTGCGATTTTGTCATCCACCTGCCGTGCACTGCGCATGCGCAGCAACATCGCATCGGAATTCCAATAGGCGAACACGTTCATGGCCGCTGCAAACAGCAGCGCAATAATCATGCCCTGTTGCCCGCCAATCATCATGCCGACCGCACCAAACAACGCGGTCAACCCGGCGAGTAACAAACCTGTACGCACGTAATTCATGCTGAGCCCATCTTTCCAAACACTCTGTTGTCACAGATAGCGGACCGGCTCGTTTTCGCAAGGCGCAAATCCAATCAAGCGGAGATGCTGTTCACAGCACCATCCCTAAGCGGTTCCAAAAGGCTCGGACAGCACCCGCTGGTGCAGGATTTCCGACAATCTGCTAATGCAGCACAGGCTTGAAAAAGGCAACGGGGAGCCGACCGACTCCCCGTTGCTTGGAAATTGTTGCCAATCGACCAAACCTACGCCCCGGTGAGGGCCCGGATCTGGCGGTTGGCAACCGTGATCATGGCAAGATCGATCTGACCGGCCGAGCGCAGTTCGTTGATCAGATCATCACAGCGCGCGCAGCCACGTTGACGATCCTGCACCCAGATATCAAGCAGATCAGAACCCGATGTGCCTTTCTTTCCCGCGGCCAGAACCGAACGGGTCAGTTCGCGCTGATGGCCGAACAGATCATCGATCACGGCTGCACGGGCCAGTTTCTGCCAGTAGGTATCAGCCTCAATAGACTCGGCGGCAGACCGCATCAGACCAAGCTGGAAGCGTGCACCGACCGCAAAGTAGGTGGACGAGACTTCGATGACATCCCGTCCGGTTGCCTCAGCAATACGAACAACGTCACAGATCGCCACCAGCTGGGTTGCGGATGCCACCCGCCATGCGATGTCTTCGGGGACGCCTTGCGCCACGAGTGATTTGGCCTTTTCTGCCACTGCCTTGCGGGCGGCGGCATCCTCGGGCACGATTTCCTCGAAGCTTTCGATCACCTTGGACACTGCCGGGCGGAACATTTCGATCTTTTCGCCGACATTGAGGTCCTCGCAATTGCGCAGGAACCACAGGGTTACATCGTTCACCATGCGGTTGATTTCACGGAACATGCCGGTCTGGAGTTTGGCCAGCACGACGTTATCAAGCGCTTCGATCCCGTCCCACAAATCCCTGAGCGAGAAGACAGACCGCGTGATCAGATAGCCGCGCGACACATCAACCGCCGACATGCCGGTGGCTTCCATCATGTCGTGGACAAAGGTGCCACCAACGCGGTTGACCAGACTGTTGGTCGCAACAGTCGCAATGATTTCACGTTTCAAACGGTGGTTTGAAATCGCATCAGCGTATTTCTTGCGGAGTGCCGTCGGGAAATAGCGCACCAGTTCTTCGACCAGAACCGGATCATCTGGCAAATCGGACTCAAGGATCTCGTCATAGAGCCACAATTTCGCATAGGGCATCAGAACCGAAACTTCCGGACGAGTCAGACCTTCATGCGCGTTGGCACGACGGGTGAGTTCCTCGTCATCGGGAAGATATTCGATTTCGCGATTAAGCCGCCCTTCGCGTTCGAGCATGCGGATCAAGCGGACCTGCGCATCCAGAATATCGGCACTTTCCGCATCGGCATTCGAGATTGCCTGGCTTTGCAGATAGTTATCACGCAGCACCAGATCGCCGACCTCGTCGGTCATGTCGACCAGAAGCTTGTTACGCTGCTTTTCGGTCATGTCGCCGGCGGCAACCACTTCGCCAACAAGGATCTTGATATTGACCTCGTGGTCCGAGCAGTTCACACCCGCTGCGTTATCAATGGCATCGGTATTGAGACGCCCCCCGGCATGAGCGTATTCGATGCGCCCGCGCTGGGTTGCGCCAAGGTTAGCACCCTCGCCGACCACCTTTGCGCGGACTTCGCGACCATTGATGCGGATGGCATCGTTGGCACGGTCGCCGGCATCGGCATTGGTTTCGAGGTTCGATTTGATATAGGTCCCGATCCCGCCAAACCACAGAAGTTCGACGTCGGATTTCAGGATCGCCTTCATCATCTCAGCCGGGGTGACCTTGCCACTGCCAAGCCCCAACACCTTGCGGACTTCGGGAGAGGGATCAAGGGTCTTGGCCTTGCGATCAAAGATGTCACCGCCCTTGGACAGGGTTTTCTTGTCATAGTCGGTCCAGCTTGACCGCGGCATATCAAACAGACGTTTGCGTTCGGCAAAGCTTTTGGCCGGGTCCGGGTCCGGATCGACAAAGATATGCATGTGGTTGAACGCCGCGACCAGCTTGATCTGTTCGGACAGCAACATGCCATTGCCAAACACATCGCCCGACATGTCACCAACACCCGCGACGGTAAACGGCGTGGTCTGGATGTTCTTGCCCATTTCGCGGAAGTGGCGTTTGACCGACTCCCACGCACCACGGGCGGTGATGCCCATTTTCTTGTGGTCATAGCCCTGCGACCCGCCAGAGGCAAAGGCATCATCGAGCCAGAAGCCGTAATCGCGCGCTACACCATTGGCAATATCGGAGAAGGTCGCCGTGCCCTTATCGGCCGCAACAACCAGATACGGATCATCGTCATCAATACGACGTACCCGTTCTGGCGGAATGATATCACCGGCAACGATGTTGTCGGTGATATCGAGCATCCCGCTCATGAGCGTTTTGTAGCAGGCAATGCCTTCTTCGAGGAACGCTTCACGCGTGCCATCGACCGGCGGGCGTTTGACGACAAAGCCACCCTTGGAACCGACCGGAACGATGACCGCGTTCTTGACCATCTGGGCTTTGACCAGACCAAGGATTTCGGTGCGGAAATCTTCCTGACGATCTGACCAGCGAATTCCGCCACGGGCAACCGGACCACCGCGCAGATGAACGGCTTCGACCCGCGGGGAATAGACAAAAATCTCACGCCACGGACGGGGCAGTGGTAAATCTTCGATGATGGAGGAATTGAATTTGACCGACAGATAGGATTTCGGATTTCCATCCGCATCATGCTGGAAGAAGTTGGTGCGCAAGGTCGCCTGCACCAGATTGAGGAAGGCGCGCAAAATGCGGTCCTCATCCGGGTTCATCACATCTTCAAGGCGGGTGATGATATCGGCTTCAATCGCTTCAACCTCGGCCGCCAGGCCCGGATCGCGGTCCGGGTCAAAGCGCGCGACAAACAGCGATACCAGGGCGGACGCCAGTGCCGGATTGTTGGCAAGGGTTTTGGCCATATAGGCTTGCGAGAAAGCAGAACCGGTCTGGCGGGTATAACGCGCATAGGCACGCAAAATAACGACTTCGCGCCAATGCAGGTTGCCCAACAGGACAAGACGGTTGAAGGCATCGTTTTCAACTTCGCCATGCCACATGCGGACAAACAGTTCCTGGAACTTGTTGCGCACGTCATGCAGGCTGAATTCGCCGTCGACCTCAACCCCGAAATCATGAATGCGGACATCGGTATCGACATCGCGCGGGCTGACCGTAAAGGGATTCTCGGTGATGACCTTAAGCCCCATGTTTTCAAGCATGGGCAGGACATCAGACAGCGGCACCGGTGCACCGGGGTTATAGATCTTGAAGCGCAGCTCGTTCTCGGCAGCTTCGATCGGGCGATAAAGGTTTACCCGAAGGTCATTGGCCTGGATGACCTCTTCGATGCGTTCGATATCAAGCTCGGCACTTTCGACCGTGAAACGTTCGCGGTAATCTGTCGAGAAGCTTTCGCCGTAGCGACGATGCAGGGCCAAACCGCGTTCTTCGCCCAGTTCACGCACAAGCACCTGACGCAGGGTATCGGACCAGTCACGGGCCGCTTCGACCAGTTGGCGTTCGATATCGGCGACACTGTATTCTGGCAATTCGCCCGGATTGGTTTTCACCAGCAAATGCAGACGTGCCAGCGGGCTATCGCCAATCAGGGTGTAGTGGGCGGTCACCTTGCCATCAAAGGCATTTTCAATCACCGTCTGGAATTTCAGTCGCAGCTTGGTCGTGAAGCGATCACGCGGGCAGAACAGCTGACAGGAGACAAAGCGTTCAAAGGCATCACGGCGCACAAACAACGCAATACGCTGGCGTTCCTGAAGATGCAGGATGCCCATGCAGGTATGATAAAGGTCATCGAGATCAACTTGGAACAGCTCATCACGCGGATAGGTTTCGAGGATATTGACCAGCGCCTTGCCATCGTGACTTGCTGGCGGGAAACCGGCACGCTTTACCGTCTCGGCCAGTTTCATGCGCAGAAGCGGGATCAGACGCGGGCTCAGGTTATAGGCGACCGAGGTGAACAGGCCGACAAACAGGTGCTGACCAACGACCTTGCCCTTGGCGTCGAACTGTTTGACGACAATGGTATCGAGATGCACGGAACGGTGCACGGTGGACTGCTTGTTGGCCTTGGTGACCATCAAAAGGTTCGGCTTGGTTACAAAATCCTGCACCTCGGCCGACAGGTTGCCGATCTGGCGCAACTCGTCAAAGACGTGGGTGCCTTCACGCGACAAAATGCCGAGCTGGTTTTTGACTTCGACATCGACGGCGGCCTTTTTGCCACCGGTCTTGAAGCTGTATTCCCGGTAGCCGAGGAAGGTGAAGTGATCGTTGTGCAGCCAACCGAGGAAATCCTGCACTTCACGGCGGTCCTCATCGGTGGCACCCGCCTTGAACTCGCCGATTTCATCGAGAACTTCGGTGACCTTTTTAAGCATCGGCTGCCAGTCGCGTACGGCAAGCGCGACATCGGTCAGGCTGTTTTCAAGCCGGTCATGAACCTTGGCAAGCACGTCCTTGTCGGTCTGTTCGTCAATTTCGACATGCATGACCGATTCACGCGGATCATCGGTTTCCTCGACACCGGCGACACGCTGCAGGTCGCCCTTGTCATTACGTTCGATGCGCATGATCGGGTGAATGACAAGATGCACCGTCAGATCAAGTTCATGCAGGGCGGCTGTGACCGAGTCCACCAGGAACGGCATGTCGGTATTGTTGATTTCGATCACCGTGTGATCGGACGTCCAGCCATGCTCTTCGAGATCGGGGTTATAGACCCGGATTTTCGCCGTATCGGCCGCAGGGCGCTTTTGCGCGAATTTGTAAAGTGTAAGTGCCGCGCCATAAAGCGAGTCGACAGATCGACCCGCCATGTCGTCAGGCGGAACATCCTTATAAAAAAGGCGAACGAATGCTTCTGCATCCTTCGCCGTTTCGCCAGACATTCGCTGATGGATTTTCTCGACAACCTTGTCGATGACTTCCCGCTTTGGGTCGCCGTTTCGGGCTTTCATGACCAATTTCCCTTTTTCCCGGTTCTGTTTGCCAGAACCGAAACACCGATCTTTGCGACCGGTGCAACACACCACTGATTTTGCTTTATTTGGGACGTAGAGCGGGATTTTCCATCATGCAGGCACCTGAAGACCCCGCGCGCCCGTAAGCCTACACATAACGGATCATCTGCCTAAAAACTATGCTTCTGCACAAAAAAAATTCATTTAACCAACAGACTAGCCTGTAGGCGCAAAATCATCGGCAAGGCGTGATTGTCACAGAATTTTGCACTTTTTTGCAGCGCAAAACCCGGTACACTTTGAAAGACGCCCCATTTTACCGATCACTTCGCACTCGCACATGATCCGAAAAGGAACCATCGCATGCTTGAAGGCAAAAAAGGGCTGATCGTCGGAATTGCCAATGAATTGTCCATCGCCTGGGGCTGTGCCCGCGTTTTCAAACGCGAAGATGCAGACATCGCGGTGACCTATTTGAATGAAAAGGCCAAGCGCTTTGTCAAACCGCTGGCCGAAGAGATCGAAACGCCGATCTTTGCCCCGTTTGATGTCCGTAACACTGCGGACGAAGATGCGCTTTTTGCCGAAATCGAACAGAAATGGGGAAAGCTTGATTTTGTCCTGCATTCCATCGCCTTTGCCCCGGCAGATGACCTGCATGGACGGGTGGTCGATTGCTCACGCGACGGGTTTTTGGCGGCAATGGATATTTCGTGTCATTCCTTTGCCCGACTTGCCAAACGCGCCGAGCCACTGATGCGCGATGGCGGCGCCCTTCTGACCGTGACCTATATGGGATCGGAACGGGTTATTGATCATTATGGCGTCATGGGGCCGGTCAAGGCAGCGCTTGAAAGTACGACTCGCTATATGGCGGCCGAGCTTGGACCCAAGGGCATTCGTTGCCATGCGATTTCACCGGGGCCGCTTTTAACCCGCGCGGCATCGGGCATTGCGGAATTTCAGCACCTTATGGATGAAGCGACCGAACGCGCCCCGTCGCATCGCCTGGTGACGATTGACGAGATTGGCGAACTGGCGGCGTTTCTCGCCAGTGACCGGGCCAAATCGCTGACAGGCGACGTGGTGCATATTGATGGTGGCTATAACATCATGGGCTGATCGCCCAGTCGGTTACCGACGCTTGATGGCATCCTCAGCCTTGGGGGCGACGCGCTTGATCTGACGCGCAAGGGCCAGCTTAGCCTCGGCATCCGGATCGGGTTCGGTAGCTGCAAACAGATCGGGCGCATCCCCGCCATTGATCGCAATCATGCGCGCATCGGTTTCAGATTGGCTTTCAACCCGCCCATCGACCAGATGGCAAAGATCAAAACCGGCATCTTTGAGGGCCGGGGCAATCAGCAGCGTGCGATGGCAATCCAGCGGATCCTTCTCGGCACACATCAGGCAGATGCGATACTTTTCCGCCCCCGAAACCAGTCTTTCGATCCCGGTTTTGAAATCAGGCCGTGCTGCCATCAGGCCATAATCAAGCTGCCCGTAAGGGTAAAGTTCGGGGTTTTGCGGCTTGCCGCCCATGACGTCGCCCATAAAGACATAGGCAATACCATTTTCACGTAAATATGGTCCGAAACTGTCAGAGTCGAACGCCGTCCAATAGCTTGATCGCTTGAAAGTCCGGATATCGGCCACCGCCGTAATGCCATGCGCCTGAAACAGCGAAAGCAAACTTTTCCGGTCATGGCCAGCATAGCCAACGGTGTAGATCATGCGCCCCGAGGACGGGAATTGGGGAGAATTTGACCGAGTCATTTCACAAGCACACGATAAATCGCCTTTGCGTGCAAGCAGGAACGATCAAGAAACCTGGCCCGAAAGCAAAAAGACCGCCCCGAAGGACGGCCTTTTGGAAACTTTCATCATGGAGCGGGCGAAGAGATTCGAACTCTCGACCCTAACCTTGGCAAGGTTATGCTCTACCCCTGAGCTACGCCCGCATCATCATGAAAGCGATGCATTGTGAAACCGGTCTGATGGAGCGGGCGAAGAGATTCGAACTCTCGACCCTAACCTTGGCAAGGTTATGCTCTACCCCTGAGCTACGCCCGCGTTCATCAGGTTGTTTCTGCCCCTGTGGAGCGGCGCGGATAATAGCCCAACAAAGAGCGATTGCAACCCTTTTTTCCATGAAAACGTAACAATGGGAATTCTGGCGGTTTTCCTTGACTTTACGGGCTTCAATTGTCGAAATCCGACCCGGTTTACGCAAATTTGCGTCCGGTTTTGAACTTGGTTATCTTTTGGCGCACAGCCGCAAGGGAAAGAGCATGAGCGATCCATCAACCCCGCTTTTCGATCACCTCGCCAAATTGGGCATCGAAACGACCACACATGAGCACGAACCGCTGTTTACGGTTGAGGATTCGCAGAAGCTGCGCGGGGACCTGCCGGGCCTGCATTCCAAGAACCTGTTTGTCAAAGACAAAAAGGGTGAGCTGTGGCTGGTTGTGGCCGAGGAAGAGACAGAAATCCGCATGAATCACCTGCACAAACGGTTGGGATGTGCGCGCCTGTCATTCGGGAAACCGGAACTTCTGATCGAAACGCTGGGTATCAAGCCGGGATCGGTGACACCGTTTGCGCTGCTTAATGATGCGGATCACAAGGTCAAACTGGCGCTTGATGCCAAGCTTGCCAGCGGGGACATGTTGAACTTTCACCCCTTGCGAAATGATCGAACCACGACGATTTCTTCGGCAGATCTGTTAACCTTTATCGACTCTCTCGGCTATGAGGCGATGATCATTGATTTTGATGCCCAAGACGCTGCGACAGAAGATAAATGAACCATGGACACCTGAGTAAGCCCTTAAATTCGCTTATATTTAAGTATAGATGACACACAATATCACATGAATACCTCTTGTCGTCCGGGCAAGGCGGTATCATCTAGAATTCAGAATTAGCGAGTACACAATAATGTCGATCATTCTTGACGCGAATGCGCCGGATGGCGCCACCAGCCAAAATCAGGATTCCGACCTGATCAAGGACAGCAGTGTTGAAACTTTCGTCCAGGACGTCATCGAACCGTCCATGGAAGTGCCGGTGGTTGTCGACTTCTGGGCGCCGTGGTGCGGCCCGTGCAAGAACCTGACCCCGATCATTGAAAAGGTCACCCGCGAGGCCGGTGGCCGGGTCAAGCTGGTCAAGGTCAATATTGATGAAAACCAGGAACTGGCGATGCAGCTACGCATCCAGTCGGTGCCGACGGTTTATGCCTTCAAGGGTGGCCGCCCGGTCGATGGTTTTCAGGGCGGACAGCCGGAAAGCGAAGTGCGCGCCTTTTATGAAAAGCTTGCCGGTGGCCCGATTGAAAGCCCGGTTGAACAGCTTCTGGAACAAGCGGCAGAAGCGCTTGGCAATGACGATGTCGCGACTGCCTACGGGCTCTATGGTGCGGTGCTTGAGCGCGATGGTGAAGGCGAAAATGAGCAGGCCACAGGCGGTGTGATCCGTTGCCTTGTCGCGATGGAGGAACTTGAAGCGGCGCGCCAGTACATCGAAGACATGCCTGATGCCCTGCGCCTGAAAGCGTCTGTCAGCGAGGCGATCAGTGCGCTTGAGCTTGCTGAATCCGGTGCATCAAGCGATGACCTTGATGCTGCCCGTGCTGCGGCAGAAGCCAATCCGGATGACCCGCAGGCACAGTTTGATTACGGCATGGCATGCTTTGCTGCGAACAAACGCGATGAAGCGGTCAATGCGATGATCACGATCATTCGCAACAATCGCGACTGGAACGAAGATGCAGGACGCACGCAGCTCCTGAAATTTTTTGAAGCCTGGGGCCCGATGGACCCTGCCAGCGTCGCCGGACGCCGTGCCTTATCAACGGTATTGTTTTCATGAGCATATGCGGCCCTTTCGATCCTGAACTTTCGGATCTTCCGGAAACCATGCCGGTATTCCCGTTAAGCGGTGCGTTATTGCTGCCGCGCGGGCATTTGCCGCTCAATATCTTTGAGCCGCGATACATGAATATGGTGAGTGATGCCCTTGGACAGGACCGGATGATCGGCATGATCCAGCCGCGTCCGGACCAGCATAACGCCTATTTCATGGACCCGGACAATCCGGAGATCTTTTCAACAGGATGTGCGGGCCGCATTACCGCCTTTAGCGAAACCGATGATGGTCGTTTCCTGATTACCCTGACCGGGGTATGTCGCTTTAACGTCATCGAAGAACTCCCTGAAAATAGCGGTGGTTACCGCCGGGTGCGAGGGGACTTTGGACCGTGGAAGAATGACTTGTCTCTTCCCGAAGATGACATGACGATCAATCGTGACCGGCTGCGGCTGGCACTTGAGGCCTATTTTGCGCAACATTCACTGCGATCCTGCTGGGATACGCTGGCTGACAGCGATGATGAAATGCTGATCACCACCATTTCCATGGGCTGTCGCCTTAGCCCGCTTGAAAAACAGGCTTTGCTCGAATGCACAACCCTGTATGATCGCGGCGATATGTTGACCACATTGCTTGAGATGGCTGTTCATGCCGACCCCAAGCAATCCTATAGCAACACCAATTAGATGTTCTTGCCGCATCAAACGGCAGACCCAACCCGAAGGCTGAATTCATGACCGCGACCCCAAGCCCGGTAGACCCGAAACTTCTTGAAATCCTTGTCTGTCCGGTCACCAAGCAGGCGCTGGAATATGACCGTGACAATAACGAGCTGATCAGCCCGAAGGCCGGCCTTGCATACCCGATCCGCGACGGCATTCCGATCATGCTGCCCGACGAAGCCCGCGCCATCGAAGATTAAGGCAAGGACAGCCCTTTCATGTCCAGTGACGGCTTTACCCCGGCTTTCAGCCCGGTTGAAATCAACTATCTGCGTGATGAGCGCATTCTGGAAGTTATCTGGGATGACGGGGTTCAGACACGCCTGAGCGCCGAACTGCTAAGGGTCGAAAGCCCGTCGGCCAAAGTTCAGGGCCATCATCCTTCCGAGAAGAAAATCATCGCCGGGCGCCGCCATGTCGGCATCATTGATATCGCCCCCGTCGGAAACTATGCCGTGCGCATCAGTTTCGATGATTTGCATGATAGCGGCCTGTTTAGCTGGCAATATCTGCGCGAGATGCACGACAACCAGGACAAGCTGTGGAACGACTATCTCGCAGCACTTGAAGCGCGCGGACTGTCGCGTGATCCGGCCAAGCGTTAACTGCGCTCTGCGCATTTTGCGCACTTTTCGGAAGTCCCAAAAAGCAAAAGCGGCCCCATCAAAGACAGAGCCGCTTTTTACTTTGTCGTCCGGGGCTTACCTCATCACGAAAGCCTCTTAGAAGCGATAGCCTACACCGAGACCGAAGACCCACGGATCGAGGTGAGCTTTGGAGGTGTTTGCACCGTTATTGATGCTGATGTCAGTATCAAGGAAGACTTTTTTGACGTCGAGGTTAAGCGACCACGGACCGGAGATCGCATAGTCAAAACCAGCCTGGAAGGCATAGCCAAAGCCGTCATCATATTTAACGGAATTGAACTGACCCGGTTTGGAGTCATAGAAGAAGGTGTAGTTGATACCTGCACCAACATACGGGCTCCAGCGGCTTTCCGGCATGAAGTGATACTGCAGGGTCAGAGTCGGCGGCAGAAGACGTACGGAACCGGCATCAAGATCTGGGTTCGACCAATCAAGATTATGTTTCGTGGTAGCTGCAATCAGTTCCAGCGCAATGTTGTCGGTCAGGAAGTAGGAGAAATCGACTTCCGGAACAACGTCGTTGTCCAACTTGCCTTCGCCGGTGTTCAGCGTATCGTCGTAGGTGTCTTCGTCCGGAACCATCGCAATGCCGCGCGCGCGGATGACGAAGTCGCCAGCCTGTTTGGTTTTGAATTCGGCGGTCTGTGCGGAAGCCGGATTGGCAGCAACGAGCGATGCGGCCATCATGCCACCCAACAACGCGGTGCCAAGAAGTTTGGATTTGAATGACATTATCTGTCCCCTGTTAGTTTGATTAACTGGGAGGGACATTGCGCTTTTCTGTTTACTGACTTGTTGACACAAATCAACAACCAGTCAGAAAAAACGACACAGTTTTGAACGATTATAAGTGACCAATAATCATTTATACTGAAAATTGCAGCCTGAGATCGGGCAGCAACCCGCAATTTTTGGCCCGCAAATGCTTGCAGTTACAGCGACTTGCCCTGCATCAGCTTGGGCAACGTTCCGGCATAGCCCATGGCATGTGACATGAACGTCTTTTTAAGTGGCGGGATTTTTTCGACAACGGCCAAACCGATATCGCGCGCCCAGCGGATCGGGGCGATATCATTGGAGAATAGTCGGGTGGTCAGATCGGTGACCGCCAGCATCACCGTGTTATCGAAGCGACGCCACTGCTCATATTCGGCCAATACATCGGCACTGCCAATATCGCGGCCAAGACGGCGGGCGTTAACCAGAATTTCGGCCAGAACCGCGACGTCACGGATCCCCATATTGAGTCCCTGACCGGCAATCGGATGCATGCCGTGTGCGGCGTCACCAATCAGTGCCAAGCGATCCTGCGTGTAGTGATAGGCATGCTGCAAACCAAGCGGGTAGCAGAAGCGTGGCCCAATCACCTCAAGATCACCAAGATAACCATCAAACCGACGATGGAGTTCATCAAGGAAGGTCTGGTCGTCGAGGTTGACCAGATAATTCGCCTGCTCGGTGCCCTCGGTCCAGACAATCGAACAACGATTGTCGGTCATTGGCAGAATGGCAAACGGCCCGGCAGGCAGGAAGTGTTCGACCGCCAGACCGTTATGGGGCTCCTTGTGCTTGACCGTGCAAACGACAGCACTTTGTTTATAGCTCCAATTATAAGTCTTGATCCCGGCCCATTCGCGCAACATGGATTTGCGCCCTTCTGCCCCGATGGCAAGCGGCGCGCGCACAGACTGCCCATCTGCAAGCGTAATGGTCATCCCACCCTGATCACGATCAATCTTGTCGACGCTTGCCGGTGCAATCAATTTGACCAGATCGGTTTTTTCGATCGCACGATACAGTGCACTACGGGTCACAAGATTTTCGACGATATAGCCAAGCGGCGCGTCACCCACTTCATGATGATCATAATGCAGGAAAAGCGGGCTTTGTCCGTCAGCAATCCGGATATCAAGGATCGGCTCTGCGCCATCGGCCATGTCTTCCCAGGCCCCGATAACTTCAAGCACCGATTTGGACGCTGCAGCAATCGCACAGGTGCGACCATCGTAATTTGCGCTCAGAATGGTTTTCGGGTCTGCATAATCAATCACCACAGACTTGATACCACCATGTGCGAGCGCCAAGGCCATGGACGCACCATTCAATCCGCCCCCGAGAATGATGACATCGGTATGAAGTGCCTGCTGATCATGCATGTCGCAATTTCCTGTGTCGTTTGGCCACCGCCGTTAAGCACGGTTTACCTTGCGGACCGGCATACTGCGTTGACCTGACGCAATAGGGCGTCGTGAAAGCGTTGTTTGCACATCTTTACCCTGCCAGATACGTCGCCACAACCCGCGCCGATCATCATCGCGCTGTTATCGTGACCTGAAGCGCCTGCACCCAAAATAATGGCTCTCCAGCTGGCCATCAGCAAGGAAAGCGACATATGCCCTGCGGTTGAAGGCCAAGTAAAGCAAACCATGAAACGACCCTCCACAGAGCATTGAGCTGTAAGCGCTTTTTATTTTCGCGCTTGGTTGATTAAAAAATATGCACATTTTTTGGACAACAACAGATTTTGTGCAGATTTTAATCCGGATATGACAGAAGGAAGTCATCATTCCAACGACGCGATTCACAATTTTATCTTTTATATTCAGCCAGTTAGAAAATTAATTTTGAGTCTGGCACGATTCTTGGTTTGGAACGTGGGACTGCGAAATCGTGATTACCACGTTGGTACTCAACGGATATGCCGGGAGGTCGCAATATTATGAAACTTGTTACTGCTGTCATTAAGCCGTTCAAACTGGACGAAGTCCGCGAAGCGCTCAGCGCTTTGGGCGTTCAGGGTTTGACGGTCACTGAAGTTAAAGGTTTTGGCCGTCAAAAAGGTCAGACCGAAATTTATCGTGGTGCTGAATACATGGTCAGCTTCCTGCCGAAGGTGAAGCTGGAAGTCGCCATCACGGATAATCTGGTTGATCAGGTTGTCGAAGCTATCACCAAAACTGCTCAAACCGGGAAAATCGGGGACGGTAAGATTTTCGTTCTTGATGTAAGCCAGGCGGTCCGTATCCGTACTGGTGAAACCGGCGACGACGCCCTGTAAGTCCAGAGACAAGGGGAGACATTATGACTATTTCCATGAAGAAAACCGGCCTTGCTGCAGCTGCAGCTACCGCCCTTCTGGCAATCGCTTCTCCGGCTTTTGCACAGGACGCAGGCGTTCCGGCTGAAACCCAGTTCATTCTTAACAGCTTCAGCTTCCTGTTCAGTGGCGCTGTCGTCATGTTCATGGCCGCTGGCTTTGCAATGCTGGAAAGCGGTCTTGTACGGACCAAAAACGTAACCACCATCCTGCTGAAGAACATCGGTCTCTTCTCCATCGCAGGCATCATGTACTACCTCATCGGTTACAACCTGATGTACATGGATGTATCTGGCTGGATCGGCTCGCTGAGCCTTTGGAGCGCAGATGACTCGGCTGCCCTTGGTGGCGATTTCTCTGGGGGTTATTCCGCAACGTCTGACTGGTTCTTCCAGATGGTCTTCGTTGCTACCGCAGCTTCGATCGTTTCGGGTACTGTTGCCGAGCGCATCAAACTGTGGCCGTTCCTGATCTTCGTCGTTGTCCTGACGGGTGTTCTGTATCCGATCACCGGTGCATGGACCTGGGGCGGCGGCTGGCTCGCAGAAATGGGCTTCTCTGACTTTGCCGGTTCCACCATTGTTCACTCCGTCGGCGGCTGGGCTGCTCTGACCGGTGCGATCATCCTTGGTGCACGTAAAGGCAAATACGGCGAAGACGGTTCCGTTCACCCGATGCCGGGTTCGAACCTTCCGCTTGCAACGCTTGGTACCTTCATCCTGTGGCTCGGCTGGTTCGGCTTCAACGGTGGTTCCCAGCTTGCTATGGGCACCGGTGCTGACGTCATCGCGATTGCCAACATCTATGGCAACACCACCATGGCTGCTGCCGGCGGTGTGGTTGCAGCGATCATCCTGACCCAGATCCTTTACAAAAAGGTCGACCTCACCATGGCGCTTAACGGTGCACTGGCTGGTCTGGTCTCGATCACTGCGGCTCCGGACACCCCGACCATTGGCTCGGCGATCATCATCGGTGCAATCGGTGGTATCCTTGTTGTCATCGCGGTTCCGCTGCTCGACAAACTGAAAATCGACGACGTTGTCGGTGCTGTTTCGGTTCACCTTGTTGCTGGTATCTGGGGCACGCTTGCTGTTCCGTTCACCAATGACGGTGCTTCCTTCGGTACGCAGATCACCGGTATCGTTGCAATGGGTGCCTTCACCATCGTTGCTTCGTCGATCGTATGGCTGGCTCTGAAATTCACTGTTGGTATCCGCCTCTCCGAGGAAGACGAAGCCAACGGTTCGGACGCTACCGAGCTTGGCCTGGAAGCATATCCGGAATTCGGTAAGGGTTCCCAGCGCTTCTAAGCGAGACTTTCTGACGGGTACCGTGTTTGCACGGTACCCGATCGATCTGATCAAAAGCCCGTCCGGGGAAACCCGGGCGGGCTTATACATTGAGAGGCAGAAGGATTTGTTATGATCCTTCTGCCTCTTTTGTTTGAACGGGTGGTGGCCACCACCCGTTCACGGTGCACAGAGCGGTTGAGCCCTTGCGGGCAGGACCCTTGACGGTCGTAAAAAAGCAGAACCCTCTGAGCACCCTGAGGCTTCGTCGAACCGCTGAGAGAGCTTTTACGCTCGTGTATAAGAGGGACAAAGCCAATGACTTATACTACGCGTTTTGTGGGGATCGATATATCGAAATCCACCTTTGATATTTGCCTGTTACCTGAAAACCGGACAAAAACTTTTGCCAATACGCCCTCGGGCATTGCCAGCTTTCTTGGTTGGCTTGCCGGGTATGAGGATGTTGAACGTATCCTTGTTGAGCCGACAGGAGGCTATGAACGTTCAATTGTTGAAGCCTTGCTGGCTGCACGCCGGCCCGTTGCAAAGGTGAATGCGAAATATATCCGCCAGTTCGCCCGCGCCAGCGGCCAACTGTCCAAAACCGACCGGATTGACGCCTTCGTTATCGCAGATTACGGCAGGCGCATGGAAACCCGCTTGCTCGAGCCCCCTTCAGCACGGCAATCAGAACTGTCCGACCTCGTACAGCGCTACCGCCAGCTTTCTCACATGATTGTTCAGGAGAAAAATCGCAGGGAAAAGCAGGTCGATAAAACGCTGGGATGGATTGAGGAAACGCTCGACTTTCTTGTTGAGCAGCGCTGCAAGGTGATCATGGCAATGGAAACCTGCCTGGCCGAAGATGAGGACTTGCAGGCTCAGGCAAATGTTCTGATGTCGCTGAAAGGTATCGGGATGAGAACCGCTTGCTTCCTGCTGGCTGGATTGCCTGAACTCGGACGGTTGGACAAAGGCCAGATTGCCAAACTGGTTGGTGTGGCACCGCTCAATCGTGATAGCGGCCTCATGCGGGGCAAAAGAACGATTGCCGGCGGCAGACAACAGGTGCGCGACGTTCTCTATGTCGCCGCACTACCTGCTATTCGCTTCGATCCGGAGATGAAAGCCTTCTACCAACGCCTCAAACAAAAGGGAAAACCCGGAAAGGTCGCGCTTGTCGCCGTCATGCGCAAAATCATTGTAAGGGCAAACGCAAGGATGCGCATATATCATGCAGCGGTCCTTGACACTTAACACCGCTGCTTTTCTTTTGGCTGACCGAGGGAATTTCGTTGATGGACAGCATGCTTGCTCACCGCCGTATGAAGCCGATTATCACGCCGCTCTTAAATGTTTCTTTGCACTTTTGGCATAGGGGTAAAGTCAGGGGATTTTACCCATCTTCTGAACACCGGCACCGCCCATGGCGGGCCGCAGACCATGCTGGAATGACGACGAACATGTTTAACGTGCGCCTGGATCAATTGCCTGCCTATCCGTTCCCGCGATTGGCAACCCTGCTTGACGGTCTTGAACCCGGTCAGCCGCCGCTTGTCATGTCGATCGGCGAACCGCAGCATGAACCGCCTGCCATGATCACCGAGGCCATGGTCAAGCACGCCAGCCTCTGGCACAAATATCCGCCCGGTGCCGGCACACCGGAACTCCGCACGGCCATCAAGAACTGGCTTGATCGGCGCTATGATCTGCCCAAAGACATGATTTCCCCCGACGATCACGTTCTGCCGGTCGCAGGGACGCGCGAAGCGCTTTACCTGATCGCCACCACCGTCATTCCGCAAGATCAACCAGGCCCCAAACCCAAGGTGTTACTGCCCAACCCGTTCTATCAGGTCTATTGCGGGGCGGCGGTTCTCAATGATGCCGAAATGGTGCCGCTGGCCGCTGGCCCTGAAAACGGCTTCATGCCCTACCTTGATCAGATTGATCCCAAGGATCTGGATGCCTGTGCATTGTTCTTCCTGTGCTCGCCGGCCAATCCGCAAGGGGCGATTGCATCGCGCGAATATCTTGAGCAAATCATCGCACTGGCGCGCAAACATGACTTTGCGCTGGCCATGGATGAATGCTACGCCGATATCTATGACCGTACAGCCCCGACCGGGGCACTGGAAATCTGTGCGGCGCAAGGCGGGAACATGAACAACATCCTTGTCTTCCACAGCCTGTCAAAACGTTCCAGCGCGCCGGGCCTGAGATCAGGCTTTGTTGCCGGTGATGAAAAAATCATCAAACGCTTTATTGCGCTGCGCAGCTATTGCTCCGCAACCATTCCGATGCCCATCATGGCCGCGTCCACGTTGCTTTGGAACGATGATGCCCATGCCGAAGCCAATCGCGATCTGTACCGGGCAAAAATCGACATTGCCGAGGAAGTCTTTGGCAACCGGTTTGGCTTCCATCGCCCGCCGGGAGGATTTTTCCTGTGGCTTGATGTTGGCGATGACGAAGCCGCGACCCAGAAAATCTGGAAGGAAACCGGGGTCAAGGTCATTCCGGGCAGCTATCTGTCGATGACCGATGCCAAGGGCAACAATCCGGGCAAACGGTTCATCCGCATTGCCCTTGTCCATGATCTTGAAACCACGCGGGAAGGACTGACCCGCATCGCGAAGGCGCTGGAAAGCTAGCGCCAGCACTTCGCCCCAGCAGAACAGCAGGACTTAACCAGAACGGATACCCAGATGAGCAGCCAGTCAAACACTCTTGGAACCGCTTTCATGCCCGGCAGTCTCGTGACACTGCTCAAGCGCAGTGGCTCGCGGTTTTGCGGCCTTGGGCTGGTATTGCTGGCCATGGCGCTGTTCATCATGCTGATCGGTTTTCATCCGGGTGATCCATCCTTTAACCACGCCACCGACCGCACGACAGTCTTCAACCCGCTGGGCATGATCGGGGCCTATGGCGCAGATCTGATGCTGCGCACGCTTGGTCTGGCGTCTGCCCTGATTACGGTTTTGCTGGTTGGTTGGGGCTTGCGCCTGATTGCTGTCAAACCGTTCCGCTGGATGTGGGCGCGTTTCCTTGTTTTGCCCCTCGCATTGCTTTTGGTGGCAACCTCAGCCGCTGCCATTCAGCCGGGCATGCACTGGCCACTGACTGTTGGCTTGGGTGGTTTTGCCGGTGATTTGCTGCTGGGCAAGCTTCAGGCTGGCTTTGCGATGATTGGCGTGCCCGGTGCACGTGCATTGATTGCACTGGCATCCATGGTGCTTGGCCTGGCGCTGACGATCTTTTGCATGGCCTATTCCCTGTCAGAATGGGAACGGCTCGGTACCGCCCTGTCCTTTGCCGGGGGCAAGGTGATTTCGGGCATTCGCGCCATTATCCCGACTGGCAGCAACGACGAACCGGTCGCCAAACGCGCACCGGGTTCGCGTCAGGAACCGTCGATGGATAAAGGCAAGTCCAAGCTGGGCTCTGCCATCTCGACCCGCAAATCCGAACCGACGACCAGCGCGGATGCCGAAGACGGGTTTGACGAGGATGGCGGCGATCACGAACCGCCGGTTCACATCGTTGCCGCCCCGGCGGCCAAACTGCAACCCAGCCAGAAGGCCGCAGCCCAGCGTCAGGCATCGCTTGATCTTGGAACTGAGGAATATCGCTTCCCGCCGCTTGATCTGCTGGGCGAGCCGGATCCGGCCGATGCCAACCCGATTGATCAGGAAGCACTGGCCCAAAATGCGCGCCTGCTCGAAACCGTTCTTCAGGACTTCGGCGTCAAGGGCGAGATCGTGCAGGTACGACCGGGCCCGGTCGTCACGCTTTACGAACTTGAACCGGCCGCAGGTGTCAAATCTTCGCGTGTCATTGGTCTTGCAGATGATATTGCACGCTCCATGAGTGCGATTGCGGCTCGTGTTGCCGTGGTGCCGGGCCGCAACGTGATCGGTATCGAGCTTCCGAATGTGCGCCGCGAAACGGTGCATCTGCATGAAATTCTGGCATCGAGTGATTTTGAAAAGAACAGTGGCAAGCTCAATATGAGCCTAGGCAAGGATATTGGCGGCACTCCGGTGATTGCCGACCTTGCCAAAATGCCGCACTTGCTGATTGCCGGGACCACCGGTTCGGGTAAGTCGGTGGGTGTGAATGCGATGATCCTGTCGCTGCTCTATCGGATGAAGCCCGAAGAATGCCGCTTTATCATGATCGACCCCAAGATGTTGGAGCTGTCGATTTATGATGGCATCCCGCACCTTCTGACCCCGGTTGTGACCGATCCGCACAAGGCGGTTGTCGCCCTTAAATGGGCCGTGCGCGAGATGGAAGACCGGTATCGCGCCATGAGCCAGGTCGGTGTGCGTAATATCGCGGGCTATAACAAGCGCATCAAGGAAGCTGCTGCCAAGGGTGAACAGCTAACCCGTCGTGTTCAGACCGGCTTTGATCCGGAAACCGGCAAACCGATCTTTGAAGATCAGGAACTGCCGATGGAGCCGCTGCCCTTTATCGTCATCATCGTTGACGAGATGGCCGACCTGATGCTGGTGGCGGGTAAGGATGTGGAAGCCTCGATCCAGCGTCTGGCACAGATGGCACGAGCTGCTGGCCTGCACCTGATCATGGCGACCCAGCGTCCGTCGGTCGACGTGATTACCGGTACGATCAAGGCCAACTTCCCGACACGTATTTCCTATTCCGTGACGTCCAAGATCGACTCGCGCACCATTCTGGGCGAGATGGGGGCGGAGCAACTTCTCGGGCAGGGGGATATGCTTTACATGGGTCAGGGTGGCCGTTTGCAGCGTGTCCATGGCCCGTTTGTTTCGGACGAGGAAGTCGAAAGCATCGTCAAACATCTGCGAGATCAGGGCGATCCGGCCTATCTCGATACTGTCACCGAAGAGCCCGAAGAAGATCCGGTCGCGGCCTATATGGCGGGTGGCAATGCCGGTGCGTCCGGTGGTGCGGGATCGGACGATGATCTTTACAATCAGGCGGTCGGCATTGTGCTGCGCGAAAAGAAGGCATCGACCAGCTTTATCCAGCGCAAACTTTCTATCGGCTATAACCGTGCTGCGCGCATCATCGAACAGATGGAAGAGAACGGCGTCGTTTCGGCAGCCAACCATGTCGGCAAACGCGAAGTGTTGATGGAAAACATGGACGGTACGCCCTACGAATACTGAGTCAGAGCTGAAAAAAGCGCTCAAAGAAAAAAGGCGGGCTGAAATTCAGCCCGCCTTTTTTAATTCAATGATCCGACGAAGATCAGATCGACTGGTTGATCCAGTCAACAAGAGCGCTTTTCGGAAGCGCGCCAACTTTCATCGCCGCGACTTCACCGCCCTTGAAGATCATCAGGGTCGGAATGCCACGAACACCGTATTTCGCCGGGGTGTTCGGGTTTTCGTCGATATTTACCTTGGCGATCTTGAGCTTGCCGCCCAGTTCACCAGCGATTTCATCGAGATACGGGGCAATCTGTTTGCACGGACCGCACCACTCAGCCCAGAAATCGACCAAAACCGGGTCGTTGGAACCCAGAACGTCGGTATCGAACGAACCGTCGGAAACTTTAATCGTGGTCATACTTTCAGATCCTAGTTGTTACGAGGCAAGGCGGGCGAGCCCGCGGACCTCGATCCGCTTTATGAGGCCAAGGTAGGCAGCACCGACGCAAACGTCAAGCGCATTGGGCCGACCCAGCGAAACTGCACGGCGCGAAGCCTTGCTGGGCCCGGAGTCGGTTCCGTCAGCCAAATGTCAAAATATGGTCTGGCAACTCCACCATCCACGGCCCGTTGGTCCAGAGGATGAAACACCTGACCTTCTTGCCCGGATACATCTGTGCAAGCGCCGCGCGATAGATCGACATCTGGCGACGATAGGCGCGCGGTGTGTCTTCGACATCGCGCGGCGGCGGGCGATTGGTTTTGTAATCAACAATCATCACGTCATCCCCCTGCACCACAAGCCGGTCAATCTGGGCCGAAACCACATCCCCGCCAACGATCCCGACCAAGGGCACCTCGGCACGCGACCCAGGCGCAAAGACCTGGGCGAAATCCGGATTATCGAAAATGCCCAGGGTTTCATTGGCGATTTCCACCTGCAGATCGGCATCAAGCGCATGAACCGGCTGGGCAAGGAAACGTTCGGCTGCCTTGCGCCGGGCCTGTTCCGGAAGATCGGGCAAGAGTTCAAGCAGTTTGTGGATCAGAAGGCCACGCTTGAAGCTTTGTCCCTGATCGCCGCCAAGCGGGGACTGAACCGCCGGTTCGTCTTCGAGCGGGCGACTGGGGGCCAGCGGTTTGGGCGGGAAGGATTCTTCGGGGGCAACCGTGCGGATCAAATGAAGTTTGGGTGATTGTTTTGAATCCGTAACGTCATCTGTGCGATCGGGTTTTGGCGCCTGGCTTTGGTCGGTTTCCCACACCCAGCCTTCGCCGTCCCAGCCCGACCCGGAATAGGTCGAAAGATCGATCTGGGTCGGTTTGGCGTAGCCTTCCATCGCCTGGCTACACAGATTGTACCAGCAATGCTCGGGCGCCTTGCGCCGTCCCTGCCAGCCGCAAATGTAAAGCCGGTCTTCAGCACGTGTGAGTGCGACATAAAGCAGGCGGTTATATTCCTGATCGCGTTTGAGCGCGATGTCATCACGCAGACGCCCCACAATGTCGGTTTCAAGCGCCACACGCGGCAACCAGAACATCAGGTTGCGGTCTTCTTGCCAGAACAGATTGGGGGCCTGGGTTGGCACCTGCATGGTGTCGGGCAGGAAGACGATGGGGGCCTGAAGCCCCTTGGCACCATGCACGGTCATGATACGGACTTCATCACGTCCACTTTGTTCAAGGTCACGCTTGATTTCCGCATCCCCTGCCATCAGCCAGTGCAAGAAGCCCTGCAAGGTCGGCGCATGATCGGCTTCATAGCCCATGGCAAGGTTGAGGAATTCGTCAATCGGGTCATTGGCCTCAATACCCAGACGACCGACCAGACGGGCACGAACCCCACGGGCCTCTTCGCCCCGCCCGCCCAGAAGTTCGGCATAAAGCTCAAACGGGCGTTCGTAATCCACCCGGCCCAGCCACTTGAACAAAAAGGCATAAGCACGTGCAAACGGTGATCCGTCTTCGACCGTGGCCGCCTTTTCACGCAACGCATGCCACAGGGTTCTGGGACGGTTATGGGCGATTTCAAACAGCTGATCATCATCAAGCCCGATCAGCGGGCTTTTAAGCACCTCGGCCAAAGTCAGGTCATCTTCGGGCATCAGCAGGAACCGGCCGAACGCCACAAGGTCCATCACGGCAAGCTGATCGGTGATCTGCATACGGTCAACACCGGCAACCGGCACGTTGCGTTCTTTCAGTGCCTTGACGACCTCATCGACAAAGGCGGTACGACGGCGCACCAGAATCATGAAATCGCCAGCACGCACCGGACGGCCACGTGATGTCAGGATTTCCTTTTCATCAATCGCATGGCGGATGCGCCCGGCAATGACCCGCGCAAGCCGGATTTCCGGATCTTCAAGGCGGACAATGCGGGTTGGCGGGGTCCATGGGTCTTCTGCTTCGCGTTCTTCGGGTTCGACAGCGGGCCACAATTCAATCCGCCCGGCCTGCCCAACACGGAACGGACTGTGCAAGACATCCGCGCCATCATCGCCGACGCCCTGCTTGGCGACCGGGCCGGCAAAGACACGATCCACCGTGCCCAACACCGCATCGGTGGAGCGAAACGAGATGTTCATGGGCACTTCGCGCCAGTCAGCGGCAATTTCACGTGCCCGTTCGCGGAAGTAGCGGCGCATTTCGGCAAACTTTTCCGGATCAGCACGCTGGAAGCTATAGATCGACTGTTTGGCATCGCCGACGGCGAAGATGGTACGCGGCGTGTCGGCATGGCGCCCGGCATCGATAAAGAATTCCTCGGCCAGAATACGCACCACTTCCCACTGTTCGGGGTTGGTATCCTGCGCCTCATCAATCAGGATGTGATCAAGGCCTTCGTCCAGCTTGAACAAAACCCATCCGGCAATTCCAGCCTGACGTTGTAAAAGCTGCAAACTCGTCAGGATCAAGTCATCGTAATCAAGGCGCGCATGCAGGGCTTTTTTGGTGGCATAGCGGTCCAGCATCGCATTGCCGATGGTAATCAGGGCCGATGTCGCCCCGGCCATGGCGGCGGCCTTGCGCTTGCGATCGACCTCAACCAGACGCGCACATTCCTGCTCGAGCGCGTCGGCCCCCATCGGATGGTTTTCCGCCGCCCCCTTGGTGATCAGCTTTGCGCGTGGTTCACCAGCCGTGGTGAAAAAGACGCTGCGATATTCATTAAACACCGCAAGGCGGTCTTCGACGGTCGTCTTTTCCAGAAACTGCGCCAAGGCCGGAACGCGTGCCTTATCGGTTTTGGTGCCGGCTTCAAGTGCTGCCAACCCGCGCAGCAATCCGTCGCGATCAAAAGCATCATCAGAAAGGGCCTTGCGCAAGATGGTTTCATCATCAAGCCCAACGGGCACGCCAAGCGCCTTATAGACCGCATCGCGCATACGGTTGGCCCCGCCAAGATTGGTCAGCATGCGTTTCAGGCGGCCACGTTCACGGGCCAGTTCGCTCATGACCTCGCCAAAGGCGCCTTCACGGACCTGTGCGGTCACGACCGACAGGGCATGTGCCAGATCGTCATCACGACCGGTCCGGGCAAATGCCAGTACCTCTTCCTGAACATCGGCCATGGTTTCAGCCGCTGTGCGGTCATCCATGATTTCAAAATGCGGCGCCAGACCGGCTTCGAGCGGGAAGCGACGCAACAGCGACTGACAAAAGGCGTGAATGGTCTGGATCTTCATCCCGCCCGGCGCATCGAGCACCCGGGCAAACAGCTGGCGGGCGCGGATGGTTTCATCGGCACTGGGCGCCGTGCCCGCCAGATTGGCAAGATCGGCCTGAAGATCGCGGTCTTCCATCGTCGCCCAGCGGCCCAGTCGTTCATTGACACGGTTGGCCATTTCGGCAGCAGCCGCCTTGGTAAAGGTCAGACACAGGATACGATGGGGTTCGGTGCCCAACAGCATCAAACGCAACACACGATCAGACAGCACCTTGGTCTTGCCAGCGCCTGCCGAGGCCGACACCCAGACCGATGCATTGGGATCAGACGCATTGCGTTGCAGGACGTTGGGATCGGTTCCGCGCATTTCAGTCATGACGCATCGCCCTCCCCACCATTATCAACGTCATCAAGCTCCTCAATATCCTCGCTGCCCATCCATTCGCGCAGGCGCGCAAGATGGATATAGTCGGAATATTTCGGCGCGTGATCGGGATGCGGTACACTAAGGTACGGCGTATCAGGATCGGCGAAGGCCTCGGCCAGCCCATTAACCCCCTCCACCGCCGCGTGGGCCAGTTCGGCTGGTGTGGTTTTCATCCGGCCCGTGTTGATTTCAACAATCTCGCCCGCCGGATCCCCGCCTGAGAGTTTCCAGAATGCCATACTGGCCGGTGGGCCTGCGGGCACATCACCAAAACCACCCTTTTCGGCAATCGCGGCTTCAAGTGGCAATTGCGGGGCAAAACCGTTGGCAACATCCCCCTGACTGGGCGGGGCGCCAGTTTTATAATCAATGATCGCAATACCGCCATCGCGCAAAGCATCAATGCGGTCAGCCCTTGCATAGACCTGAAAACCGCTGCTGGTATCAAGGGTTCCGGCCTGTTCGGTATAGGATTTGGCGATGGCATCGCGCCGTGCTGCTTCGGTCTGGATGAACCATTTTGCGATGCGCTCGAACCGTGGGCACCAGAAGGCCCAAAGACCGGGGCGTGCGGCAAGCGGTTTGAAAACCTCGCGACCAATGATCAGCAATTCCTGTTCGCCATCGGGCGGCAAATGTTCGGGATGGCGGGCGATGAACTGATCAAGGGCCTCGTGAATCAGGTTGCCGTAATCGGCTGCTCCGGGGTCTTCATCAACCCCGTCAAGCTTGCGCAAACCCAGAATATGACGGGCATAAATCGCATAGGGGTCGCGCATCCATGTTTCGATCTGGGTGACCGACAGGCGATCCGGGCGGGCCGATACTGGTGGTTTTGGTGCCGGGCGCCCGATCTTGATACGCATATCAGGTGCGGGTTCATCAATCAGATCAGCCATCGCACGCCATTCGACTGCCTCGGGCTTTTCCATCGAAACCCCGGATTTGCGTAGAATGTTTTCGATCCGCAACAACCAGCGCGACGGCACGGTCGGTGTGCCTTCGATACGCAAGGCACGGGTCATCACCACATCGGGCGAACAAAACAGTTGTTGGAAGTCATGGGCCGATTGCCCAACCCGGTGTTCGGGCGCGGGCAGGCCAAAATTGCGGCGCATCGGGCGGCTCATCCACGGATCGGCGCCGGCTTCGGGTGGCCAGACACCTTCATTGAGCCCGCCCAGAATGGTCAGATCGGCTTGCTGCATCTGGGCTTCGACTGTTCCCCAGATAAACAGACGCGGATGCTTGCCATAGCGCGGGCGCACCGCACGGTCCGCCATCAACGCATCCAAGAACGCGCCATAGCGATTGCCCGGCATCGAGGCGAAATCGCCAAGCGCATTAAGCAATTCATGGACGAAATCCGCCAGCGCCTCGCCCGCTTCACCGCGCCACAGGCGATCGGCACCGGTTTGGGTGTCGCTTGCTGCCAATGCCTCCGCCGCCGTCACATGACAGCGCAGCAGATGAACCGGCGCATGGGTTTTATCGCCACTCAGACCATCGAGGGCATCAAGACAAGTTTTAAAGCGTGCGACCAGATCGCTCAGCTGGGCATGATCATCGCGAATGCGTTCAATGCGCCCGATGGCGCTGTCTGATCCGGAATGACCCAGGCGAGCAACCGTATCTTCGCACCAGCCATCAAGGGCGGCCTGCAACCCCTCCAATCCCGGCCCCGGTCGCGCACCGCGCAGAACTTCCTTTTCGAGCAATCGGGTCAGAACGCGGAAGGTCTCCGGTGACAGCCCTGCGGCCGATAATGGGTGCTTCAGCAGCTCCAAAAGCGGAACCGGTGCGAATTCTTCCTGAACGGCGCGCACGACCAAGCGCAAATAGATCGCCGGTGCCGTGTCATGCAGCGGGATACCAGCCGAATCGTCAATTTCAACCTGCCACCGGCGAAGCTCGGTTGCGACACGCCGGGCAAGACCACGATCGGGTGTCACCAGTGCACAGGTCTTTTCAGGATGTTCGAGCGCCTCACGCATCATAAGCGCAATCGTGGTGGCCTCTTCACGCGCGCCAGAACAATCAACACGCAAAACGCCATCCATCACATCCGGCGCAAAGCCGGTGATATGGCGCCAGTGATGGGTGGTTTTGGCAGGACGTAGTGCTTCGCGGGCCAGACGGCGGCGTTCGATCGTGGCATCGCTTTCGGGGTCAAGAGCTGGCCATGGCAGGAAGCTATCGGCGTGGCGGCCAATATGCCCAAGCGTCTTGCCCAGTAGATGTTGCGGATGGGCCGCATCATCGGCAATCGCCGCCCAGTCTTCGTGGCTCAGACCCGCCATCAGACCGGGCAAAACCACGCGGCCCTGTGGCATTCCAAGCACCGCCTTCATCAAATCACGCAAAGCCGGAAATGGCCCGGTAGAGCCGACAATCAGAACGGGGGTTTCGGGCGGGTTTTCGGCCCAAAGATCGATTTGTGCCGCAATCAGGGCATTGCGCCGCATGGCCCGGTCACTGACATCCTGGGCGTCGAGAATACCCGGCCAGTGGATGGTGAGAATCTGCAGGAACTCGAGGGTGAGCTGCCAGTGCTCGGCAAATTCTTCGGGCACCAGTCCCTTAAGATCGTCAAAGGCGCAGTTTTCGGTTTGCACCTGATCAAGAAAGCGCGCCAGTTCCCCGGCAAGACGGGCGGCCTGATCCGCAGTTGGTTTTTCACCGCGATGATCAGGCCGCCCCATGATCAGTTGGGTGAGCAACAATTTGCGCTGCAGATCGGGAATGGCTGGCGGCAGATCAAGGGCGGCCTGTTCCCCGCCCGCGCCATAAATCGCCAATTCATCCTCATCCGCCTCACCCAGCGGACGAATGGTCGGAAGCAGGGTGACGGCACCCTGCGATTGCCGCAGGAAGGCATCGCGCATCACCTTGGCGGAACGCCGGTTGGGCACCATCAGCACATAGTCAGGCAGCGCATCTGGCTGATCAGCGGTTTCAGCCATCAATTGCTTGGCGATCAGATCGGCAAAGGCAACACCGGGCGGGATGAAAAACAGGTTTGAAGGTGGCGAAACTTCCCCGGCGAAGGAGGCTTCGTCATAGTCGGGCGCGTCCATGTAATCAAACCGGTCGGCCATCAAACTCCCCCGAATGCGGCTTTCTTGGCGCGCTCAACCTCAAGCGCCTTGGCAATGACAGGCTCGGAATCCTCAAGCGCCTCTGGCGTGCCGATATGGAAATATCCACCATCATGGACCAGACCATAACACCGACCCGCCGCAAGCGCCTTGTCATAAACAACATTGAGCGACCAGGCGCCATCGGGCGTGCCTTCAAACAGATGCGGTGACAGAACCTGCACACCAGTAAAGAAATAAGGGGCTGACGGCGCATCACCACGCCGTTTTAGCCGCCCATCCACCTGCCAGAAGAAATCGCCCGCCCCGTCATAGCCATAGCCATCTGCCACCGGATAAAGGGCCAGAAGCGCGTCCATATGGTCCGGTTCAAAGGCATTGATCAAGCGATCAAACAGTGGCTCCGTCCCCTCGGTCCAGAAGACATCGGCATTGGCGATCAGCACCGCATCATCATTAAGTTTCGAGAGCGCATTTTTCACCCCACCGCCGGTTTCAAGCAGATCAATCTCGGGCGAGGTGACAATGCCGGGTGTATTCCGTTTGGCGACATGATCAATGATCTGCTGACCAAGATAGTGCGAATTGACCACCGCCTGATTGACACCGGCTTGGGCAAGCTTATCGAGCACATGATCAAGCATCGGCTTGCCCGCGACCGATATCAGCGGCTTTGGCATGGTATCGGTGATCGGACGCATGCGCTTGCCAAGGCCCGCTGCCAGAACCATGGCCTGTGCCTTTGTTTCTGGTGCGCTCATGGTTTTGCCTCTTTGCCGGATGGGGTTTGGGGTTGTGCCAGTGCCGGGGCGGTGCGGGCATCCGTCGGGATATGGGCATCCACCCAATCCTGAAGAGCTGGCAAGTGATCAGAAGCTCCGTGCAGGATCATGTCCCAGCAGCGCGGGATAAAGTCGAAATAGCGTGTTTTTCCGGCCTTGATCGCAAGCCAGCCAAACCGGCCAAGAATACGGAAATTGCGCACCATCGAGGTCGCGATATAAGCCGTTTCGAAATCAGAACGATCAATGTCCTGGAACGCCGCGAGATAGAATTCCTTCATCCGCGCTTCAAGATCCGGGCCGATATCATGGCGCACATCGCGCAACAGCGATGCCAGATCATAGGGCCTTGGTGCAATGGCGGCGTCCTGAAAATCAATGATACCGCAATCATCACCGCCCTCGCCATTTTCGACCAGCATTAGGTTATCGACATGATAATCGCGGTGAATGATGACGTCCCCCACCTGCCAGCAAAGCGGCAGAACGGTTTCAAGCAACTGGTCAAAGGCGGTGCTGGCCGCGTCGCGCTTGGCGACATCCGGGATGACCAGTGGCAGATAATCGGTCTTGAAGCTCGCGAGCATGCGAAGCAGGTTTTTCGGACCATAGCGCACCAGATCGCAGTCCTTCATGCCGCCGCCATCGCAGAAACGGTGCAACGTGATGAGCTGTTCGACGGCACGCAGATAAAGCGCATCCTGCGTCGTGCCATCAAGCATCGCGCCGCTTTGAAGGGCCTCGGTAAAGGTGATGTCACCGAAATCCTCGATCAGGACCAGACCGCGCTTTTCATCCGCCGCGTAGATTTCCGGCACCCGCCAGCCGGCCTGTTGGAACAGTTTGGTTGTATGCAAAACCGGCCTGACCGAGGCTTTACGTTCGGGGTCATCAAAAATGCCATGCGGATCAACGTGAATGGCCGAGGGCGGGAAATCCATCAGAAGGGCCGTGTCATGACGCCGTTCAAGGCGGAAATATTTCCGGGCCGAGGCATCATCAACCAGCGGCATGACCTGCGCGGTCTGCCAGCCACAGGTGACCAGAAAATCCTGGCGTTCGGCGTTGCGGCGTTCCTGATCGGGGTTTGCGCGGGTCATGACGGGCTTACCACCAGATCATTGATGCGGCTCACCCAGTCTTGCCCATGCGGCTCAAGCTTGAACACGCGGCCATCCGGGTTCGATCCGGGTTCGATATGAATATCAAGACGGTTTTCCGGGGTGAGGTATTCCAGCCGGTCAGGCCATTCGATCAGGCTGACGGCATCGGAAAAGGCATCCTCGATATCCAATTCATGAACTTCTTCGGGATCAGACAATCGATACAGGTCAAAATGCCAGACCGGCACGCGATCCAGCTCATAGATCTGAACCAGCGTGAAGGTCGGACTGGGGACTTCTTCGTGCGGGTTTTCGGCCACCGCCCGGATAAAAGCGCGGCAAAAGGCGCTTTTACCCATGCCAAGCGTGCCGTGCATCAAAATTACATCCCCTGCCCTGGCAACAGCGGCAAGCTTGGCGGCAAGGGCTTCGGTCCCGTTCTGATCGCTGACAGTAACTGTCCTGGTCATGATGTCCGTCTTTTGAATGGCTCTTGCATTCTGTTTTAGGGGGTTGATGCGGCCTTTCGCAATGAGTTTTGACCCGCGCGCTGCAGTTCACGCGACAAAGCCGGAAAAAGGCCGGTTTACATTGCGATATCGTGCCCCAGATGCTATCTGGCTGCATAAGAAATCCCGCACACCGCCGGGCTTGGGGTCAGCACCCTACCCAAATTCGATTTTATTTGGATGGAAGAAGTATGTCAGACGCATCGCACAGCACAGATATTGCCATTATTGGCGCAGGCCCGGTCGGGCTTTTTGCGGTTTTCGAAGCCGGTATGCTGGGGCTTAAATCCCATGTGATCGACGCGCTTGATATGGTCGGCGGCCAGTGCAGCGCGCTTTATCCGGAAAAACCGATTTTCGATATTCCGGCCCATCCGCAGATTGCCGGTCAGGATCTTATTCACGAACTGGCCAAACAGGCCGATCCGTTCGAGCCGACCTATCACCTTGGTCAGCAGGTCACCAAGCTTGAGAAACGCGATGATGGCCGTTTCACGCTGGAAACCACCAAGGGCACTGTGATTGATGCCGGTGCGGTCGTGATTGCGGCGGGTTGTGGTGCCTTTGGCCCGAACAAGCCGCCGATGGATGGCCTTGAAGATTACGAAGGATCGGGTGGCGTTCAATATTACGTCAAACGCCGGGCTGATTTCGCTGGCAAGAAAGTCGTGATTGCCGGTGGTGGTGACTCGGCTGTCGACTGGGCGCTGTCGCTACATGACATTGCAGCCAAGGTCATGGTTGTCCATCGCCGCCCGAAATTCCGTGCCGCCCCGGACAGCAGTGCGAAACTGCAAGCCCTTGCCGAAGCCGGCAAGATCGAGATGGTCATCCCCTATCAGCTGAAAGGCCTTAAGGGTGAAAACGGCATCCTGTCACATGTGGTTGTCGCGACGCTCAAAGGCGAAGAGCGCGAGCTTGAAGCCGATCATCTCCTGCCGTTCTTTGGTCTTGCGATGGAGCTCGGCCCGATTGCCGACTGGGGCCTAAATCTTGAGAAAAACCATATCGGCGTCAAACAGGCGACCATGGAAACATCGGTCCCGGGCATCTTTGCCATCGGCGATATTGCGACCTATGAGCACAAGCTTAAGCTGATCCTGTCAGGCTTTGCCGAGGGTGCAAGTGCGATCCATGCGGCCCGCGCCTACATGTTCCCAGACAAGGAATTCCACTTCGAATATTCGACGACAACGGGCGTTCCGAACGAATAAACCGACATTTGCGCACCATGACCACAACACATCTCGAATATCATGGGAGTTGTCTTTGTGGCGCGGTGCGCTTTGTTGCTTCCGGGGAGCCGATTGGCGGCAATCATTGCCATTGTGGCATGTGTCGCAAGGACAGTGGTTCGGGGGTCTCGACCTTTGTCAGCTTCCCGGCCGGTGCCGTTTCGTGGAATGGCAAGCCAACCGATTATGAAAGCTCGCCACGCAAGTATCGCGGCTATTGCCCGAAATGCGGGTCAAGCATCACCTGGCGCAAGGATGATGATGACAGCTTCATCGATCTGCGGCTTGGCAGCTTTGGTAACCCGAGCCCGTTCAAAGCCCAAAAGCATCTTTGGATGCGCACCGCCCTGGCAAGATTTGCCGGCATGGATCCCGACATCGCGCATTTCGATTGATCAAGCCGAGAGGAAACGTGCCATATCGACAAGAAATTCGCCCTCGCGGCCGGGATGTGGCCGGGTTCCCGTTTCGTCAAAGCCGCAGCGAGCATAAAGCCTGCGATTGGCTTGCATCTTTGTGTTGGTGTAGAGCGATATACTAGCATAGCCGCGCGATTTGGATTGCTCACATGCCAGCTCAATCAAACCAGCGGCCACTCCCCTACCTTGAAATTCTGGTAGCACCGCAACACTGTAAATCTCGGCGTGATGTTCCGGGAATGCCATCACAATTAGACCAATCGACCGCTGGCTAGTCTCAGCGAGCCATACTAAATCAGCTTCAATCCGATCAGCATAATCTTCGAATGCGGGCTTTGGCACTGCACCGATAATCGTTTGATATGCCGGTGTGTAAGCAGCTGCACTAATTGTGCGAACCATTTCGTTGTCTTTAGGTTCCGCTAAACGGTAGGTCGGACGATCAGGCATGCATAATTACTCCGAACGGTTAGTGTACCACACCAAGGTGTTCAGACAGAACATCAACAATCATGCCGTGATCTTCGTGCGATGCCAGACCCGAAACCGTAATCGCGCCAATTATACCCACACCGGCAACGCGGATCGGGAAGCTGCCGCCGTGATCGGCATAGTCGGCGAAATCAATTCCATGATCGGCCAGTGTCTTGCCCTTGGCTTTCAGCTCCGCGCCAAAACGCATCGAGCTTTGATGTTCACGCAGCACCAGATTGCTTTTGCGGCGTGCCCACGCATCGTTGGCCGGTTTGGCCCCGGCAAGGGATGCATGAAACAGCGTGCGGTCCGGGGTACGGATATTAATCGCAACCGGGGCATTTTGTGCCTGCGCCACGCCCACCAGTTTGGAGCCGATTGACCAGGCGGTGTCTTCGTCAAAGCGATCAAACACCAGAATTTCTTCCTGTTTGGCAAGCTGGTCCAAATCCATTGCGGGCTCCTTGGGCAAATAACGGGTTGGTCTGGCCATCCATACCGCAGCGCAGGGTTACGCGAAACCCCAAAGAAAAAAGGCTGCATCCGCAAGGGACTACAGACTTTGTTTCGATATCGTAATTTCGGCTTACTTGTCGTCGCCCATCTTGAGCGCGTTGATAAAGGCCGATTGCGGAATTTCGACCTTGCCGAACTGACGCATCTTTTTCTTACCGGCCTTCTGTTTTTCAAGAAGCTTACGTTTACGCGAAACGTCACCGCCATAACATTTTGCCGTCACGTCCTTACGGAGCGCTGAGACGGTTTCACGGGCAATCACCTTGCCACCGATGGCGGCCTGAATGGCGATGCGGAACATCTGGCGCGGGATCAGGTCCTTAAGACGTTTACAAATCTCACGACCACGATATTCAGCGGCCGAGCGGTGCACCATCAGCGCCAGCGCATCGACCGGCTCTTCGTTAACCAGGATGGATACCTTGACCAGATCGCTTTCATCATAACCGGCAATCTCGTAATCGAAGCTGGCATAACCACGCGAAATCGATTTCAAACGGTCATAAAAATCAAAGACCACTTCGTTGAGCGGCAGTTTGTAAACCGCCATTGCGCGGTTGCCGACATAGGTCAGGTCCTGCTGAATGCCACGGCGTTCGGTGCAAAGGGTCAGGATCCCGCCAAGATATTCATCCGGCACCATGATCGATGCCTTGATCCACGGTTCTTCAATCGCCTGGATCTTGGTGACATCGGGGAAATCAGCCGGGTTGTGCAGCATGATTTCTTCGCCCTTGCTCATGGTGATCTTGTAAGACACCGACGGGGCGGTCGTGATCAGCTCAAGCTCGAACTCGCGTTCCAGACGTTCCTGAATGATTTCAAGATGAAGCAGGCCGAGGAAGCCACATCGGAAGCCAAGGCCAAGGGCGGTCGAGTTTTCCGGCTCGAACTGGAAGGACGCGTCATTGAGATGCAGCTTTTCAAGCGCATCACGCAGCACTTCATATTCGCTGGTATCGACCGGGAAAATGCCACAGAACACCACCGGAATGGACGGCTTGAAGCCCGAAAGCGGTTTGGCACAGGGCCGTTTTTCTTCGGTAATCGTGTCACCGACTTCGCATTCGGCAACGGTTTTCATACCGCAGTTGATAAAGCCGACTTCGCCCGGGCCAAGTTCATCAAGCGCAAGCGGTTTTGGCGTAAAGACACCGACCCGTTCGATCTGATGGGTGACCTTGGCGTTCATGAAGCGGACTTTCTGACCCTTTTTCAAGGTGCCTTCCTTCACGCGCACCAGAATCATCACACCCAGATAGGTGTCATACCAGCTATCGACCAGAAGAACTTCAAGCGGCGCATCCGCATCCCCGGTCGGCGCCGGCAGACGCTCAACCAGCGCATCGAGAACATCGGGCACCCCCATACCGGTCTTGGCCGAAATCATCACCGCGTCAGAGGCATCAATGCCAATGACTTCCTCGATCTGTTCCTTGACCCGGTCGGGTTCCGCCGCAGGCAGATCAACCTTGTTCAGGACCGGGACGATTTCATGATCGTTTTCAATCGCCTGATAGACGTTGGCAAGGGTCTGAGCTTCGACGCCCTGCGCCGCATCAACCACCAGAAGGGATCCTTCGCAGGCGGCAAGCGAGCGCGAGACTTCATATGCGAAGTCGACGTGGCCCGGCGTGTCCATCAGGTTCAGGGTATATTCCTGCCCATCCTTGGCGGTGTATTTCAACCGAACAGCCTGTGATTTGATGGTGATGCCACGTTCGCGTTCGATATCCATCGAATCGAGAACCTGCTCAGCCATTTCACGTTCGGTCAGGCCGCCGGTCAACTGGATCAGGCGGTCGGCCAGGGTCGATTTGCCGTGGTCGATATGGGCGATGATCGAAAAGTTACGAATATTCTTAAGGTCAGTCATTTTTGGCTGCTTCTGGCACTAAAATTGGCTGGCATTTCGCCGCGTGGCACATTTGTTTAAACGCTGTGATCATCCATTCCCCGCAAGATCAATACCGCGCACGCCGCAAGTTTTGACTTTCCGCCTTCTGCGTCCGCCAGCCATCTACGGCGGCGACATCAGGGCAACTCGCATCACTTATGCGAACAGGGACAATCAGAAAACCTGCATTGCGCGGTCATTGCATCCTTCGGGAATTTGGTTTGGTCATTTCCCGGATCAATCACCAGCGGGTTTATAGGGGTTTTTGCACGGAATTAGAAGCGTTGTGTTATGTTCAAGCCATGCACAAATTGACTGTGGCCCGGCGCAGACACCATAGCAGCATCAAAGATGTTCCGACCGATTGCCTTTCCGCACCCCAAAAGCAGGCCCAATCATCGAAAACGATGCCGTCAAACGCATGAATTCATTTGTTTGTATCCTTTTCAACCGTGTGAAAAGGACTTAGATTTCTAGTTGAAGAAACGATAATCTTGTCTGGCAGGACTCCGCCAAAAACATGTTCATAACGTCAATCGAGCCATCCCTGTCCCGGCGCAGCCTTGTGAAGCTGCGTAAACGGCTTGCGGCCTTGACGCTGACCGGTGTGTTCGTCCTGCTGTTTTCGTTCTTCTTCATTCAAAAGACGCTGTATGACAGCGCGGTCGAAAACGCCAGTGCCCAGCTCGAAGCGACAGCTTTTCGACTGGGGTCCATGCTGTTGCTCCATAGTGATGTCGATCTGCAAAAGATCGTCGCTGACAATTCCGACATCACGGTTGGCCTGCTTGATAATCAGCTTAATCAGGTAAAGGGCTTCATCCCGCCGCATCTGATTGGTGACCTTGGCGACTATATCAGCACCCAGCAGACAGAACGTGATTCGCTGCTATGTGTTCATAGCAGCGAGGTCATAGTGCTGGCCTATAGCAAGCTGCCCGAAATCAACCGCATTGTGGTGACCTATACACCGCGCAGTACGCTTTTGACGAACTGGCGCGACGCGTTCATTCTGCACGCGCTGATGTTCGTCATGGCCATGACCATTCTGTGCGGTCTGGCCGTCTGGTTGTGGCACCGTCTGAAACGCCAGCACATGCGCGCCGCCCACCTTGCCGAACATTTCAGCGACACTGAAAACACCCTGTCGGAATGCGGCTGTGCCGTGGTCAGCTGGCCGGTCGATACGCCGGATGGCAAATTGACCACCCAGCTGAACTGGCCGGAAATCCTTGGCCCGACGGCCGATAATATCGGCACAAGCATGACCGATCTGCTGGACCGGTTGTCACCGGCATCACGGACAAAGCTGCGCGGGCCGTTGATTGACAATGTCTGGCCGGATGCGCGGGTTGGCACCATGGTCGATATCCGCACGGCCAAAAACCATATGCAGCGCTTTTACCTGATGGCGCATCGATATACCGAGGATGACCGGGAATTCATCTCTGTCTTGCTGTTGGAAACCGCCACGCAACAGGAATTGTGCCATCCGTTCGAGACCTATCTGCGCCATACTCCGGAGCCGGCCATTGCGGTTGACCTTGAGGGTGTTCTACGCGGATTTAGCCCGACACTTGAAGACCTGATGGGGTTGCCGGTGCATGACATCGTCAACAAACCGTTCTTCAAGCTGTTTGTGCCCGAAGATCAGCAAACCGCCATGACGGCCATGCGCCAGAAAAGCGGCACGACGATGCTTGGGGATGGTAAATCGATCCTGCGCGTTCTCGATCGCAAGGGCAATACCCGCTGGCTGGCGTGGCATTGCGTCGGACCGTTTGACGATATGATCTTTTGCAGCGCGCGCGACGTGACCGAGTTCGTCGAAAACGCCAACAAGCTGCGCGACACGCTCGATCAGCTCAAACGCAGTAACGAAGACCTTGAACAGTTTGCCTATGTTGCGTCCCACGATTTGCAGCAACCATTGCGCATGGTGGCAAGTTATACCCAGCTTCTCAAACAGCGTTATGGCGGCACCCTTGATCAGGAAGCCGACGAATATATCGACTTTGCGGTTGATGGTGCCAAACGCATGCACAAACTGATCAGCCATCTGCTTGAATATGCCAAGACCGGCGCGGGCGAGGATTTCAGTCCGATTGACTGTAATCAGGTCTTAAACGAGGCCCAGGCAGACCTTAAGGATATTATTGGCCGCGAACACGCCACCATCACCCATGATGATCTTCCGACCATCAAGGGTGACCGGATTGCGCTTTCGCGATTGTTCCAGAACCTGTTGTCCAATGCGATAAAATATCGCCGCCCGGGTGTGCCACCGCATATCTCGATCACGGTCGAACCGGACCCGGTGATGCGCGACTATTGGCGTTTTTCGGTGCGTGATAACGGCATTGGTATTCACCCTGAACATGCACAGCGGATTTTCCGCCTGTTCCAGCGCCTGCATAAGGACGAGTTTTCCGGTACGGGGCTTGGCCTGTCGCTTTGTCGCAAGATCGTTGAACAGCATGGCGGGCGCATTTGGCTTGATACCAGTCGCCCGGTCAGTGACCCGGGGACGACGATTATCTTTACCTTGCGGGTACATCACGCCAGCCAATTACCAAAAAGATAAGACCACCTTTCCCGATCTTGCCGGGACTGAATGGCAAGTATCTTGCTTCGTCTTTGGCATGAAGCGGGCAGACAGGTAAAAGCTGCCCTGTGCCTGTTATGGAGCGTTCAATGTTCAAGACCATCCTTCTGTCTCGCCCGGCCCTTAAACCCGTTCTGGGGATGATTGGCCTTTTGGCCCTGAGCGCTTGTGGCTCGGACATGCGCACCATGAATGACAGCCACATGCAGACACTGGCCTATTATTTTGCCGAACATGAACCGGGTGAGCCCCTGCCGCGTGGCTGGCGGCGTCTGGATGGCGCAGAAATCAATTACCGTTTTGCAAACGAAACGTATGGCATCTACTCGATTGATGAGGACGAAGAGTTTCTCGTCATGCATCTCTATGACAATGGTACGGGTCGGCTTGAAGCCGATGATGATCGCGAACGCTGTGAATGGAACAGCACGGTCGATCAGCTGACCATCGAATGCGATGACACCGATATGGAATGGCACATCTTTACCAATGGCCCGGACCTGATCGCGCTTGATCTGGACGAGGACGAATATGCCATCCTGCGTAAACGCCCCGGTCGGTAATTTTAACCGACATCGGGAAAGCAAAACGGGCGGCCCATATGGAGCCGCCCGTTTTTTCATTCATATTTCGACGCAGCCTTAGGCGCGCAATGAACCGCCCGTGGCCTTTTCGACAGCCTCAACAACCTTTTTGCTGACCGCTTCGATTTCTTCTTCGGTCAGGGTTGCCTTGGTCGGCTGCAGGGTGATCGAGAAGGCGAGTGATTTCTTGCCATCCTCAATGCCCTTGCCGGCATAAAGGTCAAAGATCGTCACATCCGTGATCAGATTGCGATCTGCCCCTTTGGCAGCCTTGATGATTGCGTCTGCCTTCACGCCATCATCTAGCAGGAAGGCAAAGTCACGCTCGACCGACTGGAAGCTGGATGCATTGAGCGCCGGACGGGCCGTGCCCTTTTTCTTGGGCATCGGCACGTTTTCGACAAACAGCTCAAACGCCACAACGCGCCCTTTGACACCAAGCGCCTTAAGCACCTTGGGATGCAGTTCACCGAAATAACCGAGAACGTTTTTCGGCCCCAACTGCAACGCAGCCGAACGGCCCGGGTGATACCATTCCGGCGCGCCGTCGGTATTGACCTGAACATTGGCAGCATTGGTGCCAAGCGCATCGATCAGGGCTTCGGCATCGGCCTTGACGTCAAAGACATCAACATCACGGCGCGAACCGGTCCAGCTGCGCTCGGTGGTTGCCCCGGCACGCAGGCCGGCAGCCACCAGACGCTGATCGCCTGGCTGATCGCCAAAGAATTCCGGACCGACTTCAAACAGAGCCAAGTCGGAGAAACCACGTGCCTGGTTACGACCGGCAGCCGCGATCATGTTGATCAGGGCATTGGGGCGCATGATATCAAGATCGGAACTGATCGGATTGGCCAGATACAGACCGTCTTTCAACTCACCAAACAGTTTAGCCCAGCGCGAATCGGTAAAGGACCAGGTCACGGTTTCGTATAGTCCACGCGACGCCAGAACACGGCGGGTCAGACCCACGCGCTTTTGCATCGGGGACAAGGCCGGAACCGGCAGGCTGCTTTCACGTTCGAGCGGCACGGTCGGGATTTTGTCATAGCCGACAATGCGCAGGACTTCCTCAACCAGATCGGCTTCACCGATGATGTCGGGACGCCAGGTCGGTGCGATGGCGGTAATGACCGGTGCCGAACCACTGACCTCAAACCCAAGCGATTTAAGAATGTCGATGGCACGGTCCGCCTCGACGGCAACCCCGCCGAGTTCAAGAATACGGTCGATGCGCAGATCAAAGGAATTGCGCGGGTTGGGGACTTCGCCCGCCTTAACGACGTGCGAAACTTCGCCGCCACAGATTTCCGTGATCAGGTGGGTGGCAACTTCCATGCCCCATGCAATCGATTGCGGATCAACGCCGCGCTCGAACCGGTAACGGGCATCGGAATTGACCTGAAGCTTGCGGCCGGTCTTGGCGATGCTGATCGGATCAAACAGCGCGCATTCGACAAACACATTGGTGGTTTCTTCAAGACAGCCGGTTTCTTCGCCGCCAATGATCCCACCAATGCCAAGCGCCTTGGCCTGATCGGCGATGACCACCATGGAATCGGAAAGTTCGTATTCCTTGTTATCAAGGGCTGCGATCTTTTCGCCATTGGTCGCATAGCGCACATTGATGTCGCCCGACAGTTTGTCGGCGTCAAACACATGTAGCGGACGGCCCAGATCGTGGGTCACAAGGTTGGTGATATCCACCAGTGCCGAAATCGGGCGCAGACCGATGGCTTCCAGACGGGCTTTCAGCCAATCCGGGCTTTCGGCGTTTTTCACACCACGGATATAACGGCCATAGAAGGTCGGAACCACATTATTGCTGGCGATATCGCTGCTGATGGTGACGCCAATCGGGCTGTCAAACGACCCAGCAACTGCTTGCTCGCGCGGATCGGCCTTGAGCGTGCCGATACCAGCTGCCGCCAGATCGCGGGCAATCCCGCGCACACCGGTGCAATCCGGGCGGTTCGGGGTCAGGCCAATTTCAATGATCGGATCATCAGCACCAAGGACACCTGCGACCGGTGCGCCGATTTCGGCATCTTCGGGCAGTTCGATGATACCGTCATGGTCTTCACCAAGGCACAGCTCACGGGTGGAGCACATCATGCCCTGGCTTTCGACGCCGCGGATTTTGCCCGGTTTCAGCTTGGAGCCATCAATCGGAATGATCGCGCCCGGCTGTGCCAGTGCGACTTTGATGCCGGTGCGGGCGTTCGGGGCCCCACAAACGACCTGAATAACCTTATCGCCGGTATTAACGCGGCACAATTTCAGACGGTCGGCATCGGGATGCTGACCGGCTTCTTCGATGTGGGCGACGCGGATATCGGCCAGGGCTGCCGCACGGTCGGTGACATCTTCGATTTCAAGACCGATATCGGTCAGTTTTTCGGCGACCACCTCAATCGATGCATCGGTATCAAGGTGCTGTTTCAGCCAATTCAGTGTGAATTTCATATCCTCAGCCCCTTACCATGTTCGGTACATCCAGCGGCACGAAACCATAATGTTTCAGCCAGCGCAGATCGGTATCGAAGAAGGTGCGAAGATCGGGAATACCGTATTTCAGCATCGCGATACGTTCGATCCCCATGCCAAAGGCAAAGCCCTGATATTCTTCCGGATCAAGACCACAGGCAGACAGAACACGCGGATGAACCATGCCGCAGCCAAGAATTTCCAGCCAATCGTCGCCTTCGCCAATCTTGAGCTCCCCACCCTTGCGCGAGCAACCGATATCCATTTCGGCACTCGGTTCGGTGAAGGGGAAGAAGCTCGGACGATAGCGGACAGGCACATCATCAAGTTCGAAATAGGTTTTGACGAACTCAAGCAGGCAACCCTTGAGATGACCCATGTGGGTTTTCTTGTCGATGACCAGACCTTCGACCTGATGGAACATCGGCGTATGGGTCATATCGCTGTCGGAGCGATAGGTGCGACCCGGCGCAATGATGCGGATCGGCGGGGTTTTGGACTGCATGGTCCGGATCTGCACCGGCGAGGTGTGGGTGCGCAGCACGAGGCGCGAACCGTCTTCCTGTTCGGGCAGATAGAAGGTGTCCTGCATTTCACGCGCGGGATGTTCCGGCGGAATGTTCAGTGCGGTGAAGTTATGGAAGTCGTCTTCAACATCCGGACCTTCGGCGAGCGCAAAGCCCATCTCGCCAAAGATCGAGACGATTTCGTCAATCGTCTGGCTGATCGGGTGAACGCGACCCGCGGTTTCATCCGGACGCGAAGACAGGGTTACGTCGATCCGCTCGCCCGACAGACGTGCCTCAAGAGCGGCATCTTCAAGGGCTGTTTTGCGGGTTTCGATTGCGCCAGCGACCTGGTCCTTGACGGCATTGAGTGTCTGACCAAATTCACGACGCTGGTCCGGGTCCATCTTGCCAAGGTTCTTCATCAGGCCGGTAATGCGGCCTTTCTTGCCAAGGGCGCTGATGCGGACGTCTTCAAGCGCGGTCAGATCCGCAGCCTTTTCGACTTCCGCCAGAACCTCTTCGCGCAATGCTTCGATGTTTTCCATAACTTCCGACGCTTTGGCTTGGGTTTAAAAATCACAAAAAGAAAAGGGACGGCCAATATGGCCGCCCCTGATCAAATCAGGCAAGTGCCGATGAAACCTTTTTACAAAGGTTTATCAGTCCAGTGCAGCCTGCGCCTGGGTGACCAGAGCTTTGAAAGCTTCCGGCTCACGCACTGCGATGTCGGCAAGAACTTTACGGTCCAGCTCAACACCAGCCTTTTTGAGGCCGTTCATGAACTGGGAGTAGCTCAGACCGTTCTCACGTGCGCCAGCGTTGATACGCTGGATCCAGAGCGAGCGGAACTGGCGTTTCTTAACGCGACGATCGCGGTATGCATACTGCAGACCTTTTTCCACAGCCTGAACGGCGGTGCGGAAAGTGTTGTTGCGGCGACCGCGGTAACCCTTGGCAGCCTTAATAACCTTGCGGTGACGAGCGTGTGAAGACACGCCCCCTTTTACACGAGCCATTTAACTCTCCTTCAACCTTAACCGTACGGCAGGAATTTTTTGACGATGCGGGCATCTGCGTCACAGAGGATCTCCGTGCCACGAGCCTGGCGCTTCATCTTGGTCGGTTTCGCAGTCAGAAGGTGGCGTTTGTTAGCCACGTTGTGACGGACTTTTCCGCTGGCGGTCAGGCGAAAGCGTTTTTTCGCGCTCGCTTTGGTCTTCATCTTGGGCATTTTTCTATCCTTGCAAAAGCAATGAAAACGAAATCCCCTACGGCGGCTGGGCATGCCCTGAAGAACCAATACAGTCCTTCCAGCCTCACCACCTGTTTTGGGGACGGGTGGTTATAGACTCCGACTTTACCTTTTTCAAGGGCCAATTCAGCCCTTTCCCCTTGCTTTTTGCGGCATTGCGCCGCCATTGTGCCAATGCACTGCATTTTGCACGCCCATCCGCCATCGCACATTTCGCCATCTGACTGATTACATGTCGCAAATCACATCAATCATTTTGCCGTTCTTTGCCCTGATCGGCCTTGGCTGGATCGGCGGCAAATTCAAAATCGTGTCGGTCGATGGCATGCGCGGTATCAATGGGTTCGTGTTCTATTTTGCCTTGCCCGCCCTTTTGTTCAAGGCACTGGCGACCCGCAGCCCTTCTGAAATCTGGCAACCTGACATCATGCTGGCTTATGGGGCTGCGACCCTTGTGGTTTATGGCACCACACACCTGATCGCCGCAAAATTCTTTAATCTCGATCCGACCAGTCAAACCTTGTTCTCGTTTGCCGGAAGCATGGGCAATGTCGGCTTCATGGGGCTGCCACTGATCATCGGGTTGCTTGGCCCTGAGGCCACCGTGCCCATGATTGTTGCGTTGGCTATCGATCTGATTGTGATGTTGCCACTCTCACTGTTGCTCCTAGGGTCAGGACCTATTAATTTGGTTTGAATGGTTAAACAGATTTGTGCGGATACGCGGAGTAAAACTGCAGGAAGATATTTATCTTTCAAAGTTTTACGACAAAGTAGCCCGTGCAAATCCGTTTAATCCGGAGGACAGACGTTATATTTGCAAACTCCAGCGTCAAACCCCTTGTCCGGGATGCCGACCCGACCGGCGGGCTTTTCCTTGGATTTCGTAAATATAACGTCTGCCATTCAAATCAAATTAATAGGTCCTGACCCTAGAAAGCGCAAAGCATGCCAAGGGCAGCAATCCAGCAGGCAAGATCATCCGCGGGACCGTTACAAACCCGGTGGTATTGGCCATTATCGTTGGTGTGGCTGCAAGCCTGCTTGATCTCAATTGGCCCGATGGCGTTGATTATCTGCTTGATCTTTTGGGCCAAAGTGCGGGACCTGCAGCGCTGTTTGCAATCGGTGTGGCCCTTGTCGGCCGTCCAATCGCCGAAAAGCGCGCTGAACTTTCCACCATGTCTATTGCCAAGCTGATTGCGCACCCGATTGCTGTGTTTATCGGCTTCTGGCTTTTCGGTTCGGCAAGCGGGCTTGAGGCCAAAGCCATTCTGTTGCTCGCAGCCTTGCCGACTGCGGGGAACGTCTTTGTGATCGCGACGACCTATGACCGCTATATCGTACGCAGTTCCTCGATCGTACTGGTGACAACAGCCCTTGGCGTAATCAGCTTTTCCGCATTCTCAGTCTATATCGATACGATTGTGGGTTGGCTTGCACCCTAAATCTCGGGCGAACGTATTCACGCATCAATGATAATTGAGTTGGCGGGCGCTAAAGACCGCAGATCAGATGGCGGTCTTGATGGTGTGTGCGCGGCCGATCCACTTTTCGATTCGGCTCATCAACTTTTCGCGGTTGATCGGCTTGAGGACAAAATCATTCCCGCCGGCAGCCACACCGCCGCGCAAGTCTTCTTCACCTTGCCGCGCGGTGACATAAATGATGGCACAGGCCAGATCGGGGAAATGCGTCCGGACATTGATCGCGGTTTCAAACCCGTTCATGTCGGGCATCATGATATCCATCAGGATGATGCGCGGGCGCTTGGTCTTGAGAAGTTTGAGAAGTTCGTTGCCAGAGGAAACGCCCTGAAACGTGAACCCGCCGCTTTCGACGATTCGTTTCAGAAGAACCAGGCTCTTGGGGTCGTCGTCGACACCAACGATCAGCAGATCATTTCCAGCTGGCATGGCATTCCCTCTTTGGCTTGAACCTTGGGGTAGAAAGGCAAAACGCCGCGTCTTAACGCGGCGCCAGCACCATAATCATAACACGGCCTTCCATCTTTGGCATCATTTCCGGCTTTGCGAGTTCTTCAAGATCCCCCGAAAAGCGCTGGAGCATGCCAAGACCAAGGTCCTGGTGAGCCATCTCACGTCCACGGAACCGCAACGTGACTTTCACCTTGTCACCACCGCCAAGAAACTTCTGCGCGGCACGCAGTTTGACGTTGTAGTCGTGGATATCGATGTTCGGACGGAGTTTGATCTCCTTGACCTCGATAACCTTCTGTTTCTTTTTGGCCTCGTTCTGCTTCTTGCTTTGTTCGTATTTGAACTTGCCGTAATCAATCAGCTTGCACACTGGCGGCTCGGCATTCGGAGCGACTTCGACAAGGTCGAGTCCAACTTCCGCTGCCATTTCAATGCCTTCACGCACCGTTATCGGGTCGGACATATTGCCTTCAGCGTCAACAACACAGATGGAACGGGCTTTGATATCCTCATTGACGCGCGGACCTTCCTTGGTCGGCTGCATCGGTTTGCGTGGTCGTGCTATGGATAATCTCCTATGGTCATCAAACAAATCGGTCAGAAACAGAAACAGGAAAACACATGGACACGTTCACATGTGTTTTCTGCAAGACCTCACCTAGCATATCCACGTGCGTTCAGAAAGCAATGATTTTAGGCACCTATAGCGGCCTCAAAGCGCCATTTTCCGCGCTTTTGTTTTACAGCTTCAGATCTGGTAAATGCGGCAAATCCTAGTCGACCAGATCAAGGCGCTGGCGAATGACATCCATCACCCGATTGACAGTCAGTTCACGCAGATCGCTTTCGCGCACAATACTGACCGCATTCGGGCCATGGCCACGCGGAGCGCAACGTTTCGGATCAGAATCACGTGAGAACAGAACGACCGATGGTGCGCCGGCCGCCGCAGCAATGTGCATTGGCCCGGTATCATTACCAATCGCCAAAACCGAGCGCGCAGCAAGCGATGCAATCTCAAGGAAGCTCGTGCGCCCCATCAGGTTGCGGGCCTTGGGACACATCTGATCAATCTTGTTCAGAACATCGGCTTCGCTATCCGTCCCGATCAGAACCGGAGTCAACCGGTAGTCCGCGAGCTTCTTCGCCAGCAATCCAAACCTTTCGGCTGGCCACCGCTTTACCGGGCGATGTGCCGCCCCCCCGGGACAAATCAGAACAAACGGGCTTCGGATGCCAAAACGATCCAGATCAATATCCGGCCCTGCAATAAAGGGGGCTGGGACATCTTTGATACCAGCATCAGCGAGCTGTTCGGCCAAACGATCAATCGTGTGCATATTTGCCCTGGCCGAGTTGGCATGCGGATGTGAACATCCTTTGGCAATACCAGACCATTCCGGCTTGGGCCCCGGCCAAAACAGCTTGAAATAAAAGCCGGTCCGATCCGATGCCATAAGGTCATAGACACGATCAAAGTTGCCATTCCGCAGAAACCTGCGCAGTGCCAAAACTTCGCGCAGGTTGCTCAGTTTCGGGCGGCGGTCGATGGCGATAGAGTCAAAAAACCCGGTCGCCTTCATCAGGTCGACATAAGGCCGTGTGGTCAGAACTGTAATGTGCGCATCAGGATGGGCTGCCCGAATGGCCGCAAACGGCCCCATGGCCAGAACAACATCACCCAGAGCCGAGAGTTTGATCACAAGGATGCGCTCTCGCGCAGCATCCCCATGGGATTCCGCTGCCGCGTTTTCGCTTTTCTGATCAATCATGCAGCGTTCCTAACGACACGGCGCAGCGCCTTGGCATAGACATTCAAGGTCCGTTCGGCCATTTGCTCCAAGGAATACTCGGCAATTACATGGGTGCGGCCCTTGGTCGCCAGCTTGGCACGTTTCTCAGGCGTCAAGTTCAAGACTTGTACAAGCGCACGCGACAGCTGATCAACTTCACCCGGGCTTACCAGCCAACCGGTTTCGCCAGGCAAGACCGTTTCCATAGCCCCGCCATGTGCCGTCGATACAACGGGACGCCCCATAGCCTGTGCCTCGGACGGAATACGGCCAAAAGCCTCTGGCTCCACAGACGGACAGGCGACAACATCTGCCAGCATGTAGGCGGCCGGCATATCGTTGCAGTGATCAACGATATGGACGATATCTTCCAGCCCCAGCTTGCGCGTCATCTGCAAGACTTCCTCGCGATATCCGGTGCGGCCCTGATCTGACCCGACGATAAGACAACGCACTTTGCGATGGCCGAGCTCTTCAAGAACTGCCGGAAGCGCGCGGATCAGGAAGCCGTGCCCCTTCCAACGTGTGATTCGGCCCGGCAGCATGATGACATATTCCTCGCCATCCAACCGCCACTGGCTTGAAAGCGCGATCAGGCGTTCCTGACTGACATTTTCCGGGTTGAACAGATCAACATTCGTGCCGCGTGGCACGATGTTCAAGCGCTCCGGTTCAACCTTGTAATATTTGTTGATGTGATTGGCGATGTGCTTGGAGATCGCGATTACCTGATCACCCATGGTCATGATCGCGTTATAGCGACGCTTGAATGGGTTGTTATAGCCGGAATAGGTGCCGTGGAAGGTCGTCACAAACGGAATGCCGGTCTTGCGCGCAGCAAAATAGGCACTCCAGGCCGGCGCGCGCGAGCGGGCATGAATGATATCGACACCCTCTTCACGGATCAGCTTGACGAGCGCATCGATATTCTTGCGCATGGTCAGGATATTTTTTGATTTGAGCGGCAGGGTGATGTGCTTGGCGCCAAAGCGATCAAGTTCGCGTTCCAGCCGACCACCCTGGGATGCAACAAGCGCCTTGCCGCCGCCATCAACGATGGCACGCGCGATATCAACAGTGCCGCGTTCGACACCACCAGCATCGAGTTCCGGCAGGATCTGTAAAATAACGGCAGGTCGATAGTCCCCGCCTTGCGCTTGGGGCTCTGATCGATAGACTGTCTCTGTCATTACTTCTGACGCGCTCATGCAACTCCAACCACCAACACCCAAGGACCAAGGACCAAGGACCAAGCCCCCGGATGACACATGACTTGCCGACGCAACAGCCTGCAAAGCCCGAATATCTCAACCGGCCAGATGGTTTAAAAATCGCATACCATCACGTACCGGGCAAGCCATCTGACGTACAGGTGCCCAATACGCCCGGTGTGATGTTTCTTGGCGGTTTCATGTCAGACATGACCGGCACCAAGGCCACCCACCTTGAGGCGCACTGCATTCGGCAGGGGGTGGCTTATACCCGCTTTGACTATTCCGGTCACGGACAATCGTCGGGTAAATTTGCCGATGGCACCATCGGGCGATGGGCCCGTGATGCCATTGCTGTGCTTGATGAAATAACCACTGGTCCGCAGATTCTTGTCGGTTCCTCGATGGGCGGCTGGATCATGCTTCTGGCAGCTCTTGCCCGCAAGGAACGTGTCTCCGGTCTGGTCGGCATCGCGGCCGCCCCCGACTTTACCGAAGACCTGATGTGGGCCCAGTTCAGCGAAGACCAGAAAAAGACCATCATGGATGAAGGTGCGTTGATCGAGCCGACAGAATATGGCGATGACCCCTATACCATCACCCGTGATTTGATCGAGGACGGCCGCACCCAGCTTTTGCTGCGCCAACCGATTGATCTGAAATGCCCGGTCCGACTGGTTCAGGGTATGCAGGACCCGGACGTGCCCTGGCAAACGGCGATCCGCCTGACAGAGGCACTGGTTACCGATGATGTTCGGGTGGACCTGATCAAGACCGGCGATCATCGCCTGTCAGAGCCCGATCAGTTGGACGTGATCACCAACCATATTGATGAAGTGATCGCGAAGACGGCGGGGTAACGCACCGTCTTTGTATTCTGCATGGATATGACTGACGATCAGGCCAGAACGACCTGATCGTCTTTTATTTTCACTGCAACCGGTTCAAGCATATCGCCTGTGCATGGGCCGGATACGCATTCGCCATCTTCGATACGAAAACGTGCGCCATGGGTCGAACAGATGATTTCATCGCCAAAATCGCTGATGAATTCGTCCGGTTCCATATCCAGTGGCACGCCGATATGCGGGCAGCTGTTGATATAGCCAAAGACATCATCGCCACTGCGCACAACAAAAATGCCGGTGTCACCAAGATTAAGGCCCTTGGCACCCGTCGCATCAAGATCGCTAAGTGCGCAAAGTACTGTGCCGGCCGACGGCAAATCACTCATGGATCGACCCCGCCCATTTCACAGATGGCAGCCCATGATGCGTCATCAATCGGCATCACCGACAAGCGCGATTGTTTGAGCAAGGCAAGATCGGCAAAGCGTGGGTCGGCCTTGATATCGGCAAGGGTCACGGGGTTTTTCAACGGCTTGACCGTTTCGAAATCCACTTGGACAAACTTGCCCTTTTCATCGGTCGGGTCCGGGTAATATTCGCGCACCACTTCGACAATCCCGACAATGCGTTTTTCATTCACCGAATGATAAAAGAACGCCTTGTCGCCAATCTTCATCGCCCGCAGGTTCTTAGCGGCCTGATGGTTACGCACACCATCCCAGCCTTCGACACCCTTCTTGACCTGGTCGTCCCACGACCAGCTTCCCGGTTCGGTTTTGACCAGCCAGTATGCCATGGATCAGAAGACCTTTTTGAACGGACGAATGACAACAGATTCGAACAGTCCTGCCTTGGCATAGGGGTCGTTGGCGGCAAATTCGCGGGCATCCTCAATAGCATCAAACTCGATGATAAACACCGAGCCATTCATGCCTTCCATATCGGGATCAAGAGTCGGACCCGCAGCAACGATACGATCGGCAAAACCGCCTTTGATATAGGCCAGATGGTCTTCGCGATTGGCCTTGCGCACGTCAAGGTGGCCCGGCTTGTCAACGCAACGAATATAGAAATGCATGGACTGTTTCCTGCTTCTTTATGGGATCAATGTCGGTAAAGTGCCAGAAGCCCAATGTATTCTCAAGCCGAACCGCGTCGCACAAAACCGTGATGACGGGATTTAGTCGGCGTTTTCAAGCTCGTCACGGAAGGGGCGCTGTAACAGGGCATTGATCGTATTGCGCAGATCCGCATCATGATTGACCACCTGATCAACCGCTGCACAGATTGGCATTTCCACACCATATTTGCTGGCAACCGCAGTGATGGATGCTGCGGTATGAACACCTTCCGTCACGGATCGACGCTCAGCCAGAATGTCTTGCGCCTTGCGGCCTTCGCCCAAGGCAACGCCAAAGGTGTAGTTACGTGAAAGCGTCCCGGTACAGGTCAGGGTCAAATCACCAAGGCCGGCCAAGCCCAGCATGGTTTCAACCCGACCACCCATGGCCGCTGCGAGCCTTGACATTTCGGCAATCCCGCGGGTAATCAGGGCCGCGCGCGCATTATCACCCAGCTTCAAGCCGGCCACTACGCCACTGGCAATCGCCAGAACGTTCTTGATGGCGCCTGCCACTTCAACACCAGCCACATCGGTACTGAAATAGGGCCGGAATTCCGGGGTTCCGATCAACTCGACCAAGCGTTTGCCAAGCGTGCGATCTTCGCAGGCGAGCGTAATCGCCGCCGGCAGGCCAACCGCAACTTCCTGCGCAAAGGTCGGGCCGGACAAAACCGCAACCGGCACATCGCCAAGCGTTTCGGAAACCACCTGTGCCATTAGCGCACCGGTTTCCTTTTCAATGCCCTTGCAGCAAATCACCGCCGGGAGCTGATCTGGCCAATGGGTCGACAATTTGGTCAGGGTTTCGCGCAAATGCTGTGCGGGGGTAACAAGCAAGACCGCCTCGGAGTCGCGTAAGCCCTCAACATGGGTGGTGGCACGAAGTGCGCCCGGCAATTCGATACCGGGCAGGTATAGATCGTTTTCAACCGTGCTATTGATCCGGTCTGCAAGTTCTTCATTGCGCAGGATCAGTTCGACATCTTCGCCGGCCCGTACAGCCTGCACGGCCAGGGCCGTTCCCCAGGCACCGCCACCCACAACTGTGATGCGCTTTTTCATGATCAAAATTCCGGCAAAAGATGAAGTCGTGCAGTAATTCGGATGGAAGCTTTACGCCTTAACCCCGGCCCCCGGACGTTTGGGCGCTTCGGGATCAAGTGGCCAGCGCGGACGCGGCTTGAAATCAAGATCATCGCATTCCCCCAGACGGAAACGTTCAAGCCCGGCCCAGGCAATCATTGCGGCATTATCGGTACACAGATTAAGCGGCGGCGCGACCAGCTCCATACCCGCCTGATCGGTCAGTTCCACCAGACGTCCGCGCAGATATTTGTTTGCTGCAACACCGCCCGCAAGCACCAGCGTCTTGCCACTAGGATAATCGCGCATGAATTCAAACACGGCATTACGCGCCCGATCAATCAGGGTATCGCCCACTGCCCGCTGGAAAGATGCGGCAAGATCGGCTTTAACTTCCCCGGTCTGTTGTTCGACCGGGAAACTGTCGAGATAGGTCCGAACAGCAGTCTTAAGGCCCGAAAAGGAAAAATCACAGCCCGGTCGCCCATGCAGCGGGCGCGGCAGCCCGAAGCGGTTCGGATCACCCTTGGCGGCAATCTTTTCAAGTGCCGGACCACCGGGATAACCAAGCCCCATCATCTTGGCGGTTTTATCAAACGCCTCGCCAACCGCGTCATCAATGGTGGTACCAATACGCTTGTATTTGCCAACACCTTCGACAATCAGGACCTGACAATGGCCACCAGATACCAGTAATAGCAAATAGGGAAAGGCCACATCATCGGTCAGACGGACGGTCAATGCGTGGCCTTCAAGGTGATTAACCGCAAGGAATGGCTTTTGCGCCGCAAAGGCAATCGCCTTGGCCGTCATGGTGCCGACCATGACACCCCCGATCAGGCCTGGGCCACCGGTGCAGGCCACAGCATCAAGGTCATCAAAATCGACACCGGCATCATCCATGGCCTCGGCCACAAGACGATCAAGATGTTCAAGATGGGCGCGCGCCGCGATTTCGGGCACAACCCCGCCATAGGGGCGATGATCATCAAGCTGGGACAAAACACGGTTTGCCAGAATTTCGCGCTTGTCGTTCACAACAGCAGCGGCCGTTTCATCACAGCTTGTTTCGATACCCAGAACGATCATGATCCTGATCCGTTTACCAACTCTGCCGACATGCGCGGCAATCGGAATCCTATTACAGGCGTGCCGATGATGTAGCGGAAAGTTTCTGCGCTTTCCACCCCCGTGCTGTGCAACGGCCATATGCAGTTATCGCGTTTCGCAAGCGTTGCAAAGTTTTTGACCCGCGACCTAAATCAATGCAGCCGAAATTCGAGCAATTAAAATCAGCCAAAATTCACATCATTTGTCGGGGTCACCCGACGTCCCGCAGACCTTGTTTTTAAACATTTTTAAGACTAAGACTTCACCCATGACAGATACAGCAAAACTTCGCATTGGCACCCGTGGTTCGCCCCTCGCTCTGGCGCAGGCACATGAGGTCCGTGACAAACTGGCAAATGCCCATCCGGAACTTGCCGAAGAAGGCGCGATTGCCATCACCGTGATCACCACTACCGGCGACAAGATCCTTGATCGTGCCCTGTCGGAAATTGGCGGCAAGGGCCTGTTTACCAAGGAAATCGATGACGCGCTTTTAGGTGGCGAGATTGATCTTGCTGTTCACAGCATGAAGGATGTGCCAACGGTTCTGCCCGATGGCATGATCCTGCCGACCATTTTGCCGCGCGAAGATGTCCGCGATGCGTTTATTTCGCTGAAATATAAAAGCTTTGCCGAAATGCCGGCGGGCTCCGTGATCGGATCGGCATCCCTGCGTCGTCAGGCGATGATCTTGAACAAGTTCCCCGACCTCAAAGTAGTCACCTTCCGCGGCAACGTTCAGACCCGCCTGCGCAAACTGGGCGAAGAACAGGTTGATGCAACGCTTCTGGCCATGGCTGGTCTGAACCGATTGGGACAGCCCGACATCGCCACCGCCCCGATTTCCGAAGACGAAATGCTGCCCGCCGTTGCACAGGGTGCCATCGGCATCACCATCCGCGAAAGCGATACGCAAAGCAAAGATTGGATTTCCGTCCTTCATTGCGAAACATCTGCCGTTCGGGTGGCGGCAGAGCGTGCAGCCCTTAAGGCGCTTGACGGATCATGTCGCACGCCGATTGCGGCCCTTGCCGAATTTCAGGATGATGGCAGCCTGCGCCTGCGCGTATCGATTGTCCGCCCGGATGGCAGCGAACGCCTTGATACCGAATGCATGATTGCCAAGCCAGACATGGAAACGGCAAGTGCGGCGGGCACGGACGCAGGTGAAGAGCTTAAGCAACGCGGCGGACCGGATTTCATTTCCGCCTGAGTAAAAGCAGGACCTTGGCAACAGACAGGGACGCAGATGGGACCCTTGGTACTAAATACCCGGCCCGATACCGACTCTGCCGACCTTTTGGCCGCGCTTGACAGGCGCGGCTTCCGCCACCTGTCTGCGCCGATGCTCAATATTACTTTCCCGACACCGGTCGCCCCGCTTGATATCACAGTCTATCAGGCTGTGATTTTCACATCGGCCAACGGCGTACGGGCCTTTGCCAAACTGACCGATGACCGATCGCTTCCGGCCTATTGTGTTGGCGATGCCACAGCACGCGAAAGCCGTGCATATGGCTTTGACGATGTCCATTCGGCCAATGGCGATATCCATGATCTGGCCGCGCTGATTCGCAAAAAGGTTGATCCCACGCGCGGACCGCTTTTCCATCCGGCGGCCCGCAAAACGGCCGGTGATCTGGGTCAGATACTGTTGGCTGATGGATATGGCGTTGATCGGCAAACCGTCTATCAAGCTGGGGAAAGCAGGACGCTTCCAGAAGAGGTTATTGAGGCCCTTCGCGGGCATCATGTTGAAGCTGTTTTATTTTTCTCTCCCCGCACTGCGGAAACCTTTGTTAAGCTTGTGCACAGCTATAAGCTTGAGAGAGATTTGTCGGGAATGAGCGCGATTTGCCTGAGTCCGGCGGTGCAATCGAAGATATCCGATCTTACATGGCATAGAACGCGCGTTGCATCACAACCGACACAAGAATACCTTCTTTACGAGCTAGGGTCCCTGTCGTGATGGCTTCCTGCGCCTGACGCCGTTTTGGGAATAACCGCAAACTGCAATGGTCTGATCGTGAAAACACCAGAAACGCCAAAAACCAATGCTTCCGCAAAATCGGCCGATACCAAAAAATCGTCCGATACCATTTCCGTCGATAGCAAAGGCAATGCGGACTCGACCACGAAAAAGGCCGAGACCAGCACTGCGTCGAAGTCCAGTGTGCCAAACGCCGGAACGACCAAGTCTGGAGACAGCGACACGTCAAAGGGCAGCAGCGCTGCCAACAAAACAGGTCCGGCCAGTGCGGCAACCAGCAGCGCGGCAAAACCGGACACCAAGGATTCCAAATCCGCTGACAGTGCAAAGACCGATGCAGCCAAGCCGGCAGCTTCACCAAAACGCAAAAGCAGCGGTGGTGGCAAAGCCCTGTTCCTGTTTGTAATCATTATTGTTGGCGCCCTTGCAGCAGGTTGGCTGACACGCGCAATCTGGTGGCGCGACGCCCAGCCGGTCCTGGCGCAATATGTACCAAGCGAAATCCTTGCAGAAATCACGCCAGAGGGCTTTGGAACGGATACGGCATCCGGCAGCGAAATCACTGCCACCAATACGCCGACCGATAGCGGTTCTTCGGGTAGCGCAACCCTTCCCAGACCCAGCGAAGATGCCGGCATGGCCGAGGCGGATGACAGCGCACTCGCAACCGAAGAAATGCTGCCGAATGCTGGTGAAGACAGTGCATCCACCGCAAATGCCGAGCCGATCCCGGACGGGTCGGTTGTGATTGATCCCGACCTGACCGAACGCCTGTCACGCCTGGAAGGCACGATTGACGCCCTTCGCGAACGCCTGAACAGCGAACGTGGCGATACGCTGAAGAACACGGTTGCACGCCGCATGGCCGAGATCGAAACCCGCACCGCCCCGATCGAGGAACTGGCACGGGTTGAGAGCGAACTGGCCGGGGTCGCCAATGAAATGCGTGAATTGTCTGCCCGCCTGTCAACCATGGAAGAAGAAATCCGTGCGACCAGTGGCCTGCGCGTCGAAAGCCGTGGTCAGGCAATTGCGATGGCTGTGACGATTCTGCGTGATGCCCTTCAACGTGGTGGGCCGTTTGTCATTGCGCTGAACCAGCTCGAACGCAGTGCTGGCGACGACGAAGTAATCGCAGAACTGATCAAGATCCTGAAACCACTGGCTGAACAGGGCGCACCGACGCTTGAAAAATTGCGTCAGTCCTTCCCGATCATGGCACAGGAAGCTGTTGCGGCAGCCACCGATGATCATTCGGGCAGTGTGCTTGATGCGACCTGGGCAAATATCAAGAAACTGGTTCCGATCCGACGTGTTGATGCCGCCGGCGAGGAATCGCTTGAAGGTCGCCTGGTTCTGGCCGAAAACGCCCTTGCACAGGATGATCTTGATGCTGCGGTCACCGCCCTTCAGGGGGTTGAAGGCGATCATGCGGCCGCTGCCGTCAGTGACTGGCTGCGTGCTGCGGAAAATCGCCAAACCCTGAATGAATCGATTGCGACGCTGAGCGCGCATGCGATTGGCATTCTGACCAGTACGGGTCCGGAGGGCAGCCAATGATCCGCCTTCTGACCTTTATCCTGATCTCCGCCGCACTGGTTTTCTGCACCGTCTGGTTTGCCGACAATCCGGGTCGCATGACGATTGTCTGGCTGGGATATCGCTTTGACGGATCGATTGGCATGGTTGCGCTTGGATTGCTGGCGCTGACCGCTGTTCTGGTTCTGCTGTGGCGCGGCTGGACGATCATTGCCAATTCGCCGGGCTGGCTTGGCCGCCTTCTGGGCAGTCGTCGCCGCAAGAAAGGCCAGCAGGCCCTTACCATGGGCTTGCTGGAACTGGCATCGGGTGATGTGCGTCAGGCACTCCGTCATACAAGGGCTGTCGACCGTTATCTTGAAGATGACACCCTGACGCGACTTCTGACCGCGCAGGCGGCAGAGCTTGACGGCAACAATGACGCCGCCAAACGTCAGTTTGAAGCCATGCTGGAAAAACCCGACTCTGCCTTTTTCGGCCTGCGTGGTTTGTTACAGCTTTCCCTGAAAGCCGACGACCGGGAAGCTGCCCTTGATTACGCCGAACGGGCACATCGTCTGCGCCCGCGTAACCCGGCTGTGATCGTGACACTGTTTGACTTGCTGCTCACATCCAAACGCTGGGATCGGGCGCTTGGTCTGTTGGTCGATGCGCAAAAGGCATCGGTCTTTAGCGAAGATGAACTGACCCATCGTCGCGCCCTTTTGATTACGGCAAAGGCAGAAGACGCCATTGCGGCTGGCGAAAATGCCGAGGCCATCAAACTTCTGCGCAAGGCGCTTAACTCTGCTGGTGACTTCACCGGTGCCGCCGTGCTTCTGGCTGGCCTGTATCGTGATCTGAACCAGGATGGCAAGGCACGTGACGTGGTGATCCAAAGCTGGCGAACAGCACCTTCTGCCGCGTTGGGGGCGATTTTCCGCGAAACGCTGACCGGTGATCCGTTGGCAAAGGTCAAATCGGTTGAAAAGCTGGTTGCCAACAACCCCACCCATGTCGAAAGCCAGATCGTTTTGGCCGAAGCCGCCCTTGAAGCCGATTTGTGGGGTATTGCGCGCAGCAACATTGAAAAGGCCATGGCAACCAAGGCCGAAGCACGTCATTACCGTCTGCTGGCCGATCTTGAATTGCGTGAGAACCAGGACGGTGCGAAGGCCCGTGAATTGCTGATCAAGGCAAGCCATGCCAACCCGGATCCGGATTGGCGTTGCGGCGCTTGCGGGGCTGAAACCGACCGCTGGGTTGTTTCCTGCCCGTCCTGCCATTCCTTTGGCAGTGTTGAATGGCGTACACCGCTTCGTGTTCATCAGGAAGATGGCGCCAAGAGTGAGGCAAAACCGGAAACCACAAAGCCGTCTGCGATTGCACAAACCGGCACCGTGATTGATCAGGAAAGTGATGGGGATGATCCCAAAGACTCGTCACCAACGGGTGACAGCAAAGACGGCAAAGCAACCGTTCAGGCCTGATTTTCCGTTCTGATCCGACCAATAAAAAAACCCCGCAAGGCATCCTTGCGGGGTTTTTCTTTTAAGGTCCGAACCGCTTAGTGGCGGAAATGACGCATGCCGGTAAAGACCATGGCGATGTCATTTTCATCAGCCGCTGCGATGACTTCCTCGTCACGCATGGAACCGCCCGGCTGGATCACAGCCGTTGCACCCGCCTTGACCGCGGCCAGAAGGCCATCGGCAAACGGGAAGAACGCGTCAGACGATACCACCGAACCCTGGGTGCGCAGTTCGCCTTCACCGGCATTTTTGCCAGCTTCCTCGGCTTTCCATGCGGCAATGCGCGAGCTATCCACACGGCTCATCTGACCGGCGCCGATGCCAACGGTTTTGCCGTCTTTGACATAGACAATGGCATTCGATTTGACGTGCTTGCCAACGCGGAAGGCAAACAGAAGGTCATCAAGTTCGGCCTCGGACGGCTTGCGCTTGGTAACAATCTTCAGCTCTTCACGTTTGACACGACCCGCATCACGGTTCTGAAGCAGGTAACCACCCGCAAGCGAGCGCAAGGTCATGTCTTCACCTTCCGGATCGGCCATGCCGCCGGTGACCAGAAGACGCAGGTTTTTCTTCGCTGCCAAGACTTCCTTGGCGGCGTCATCTGCATCCGGGCAGATCACGACTTCGGCAAACAGCTTGGCGATTTCTTCGGCGGTTTGCTTATCAAGGGTGCGGTTGACCGCGATGATGCCGCCAAAGGCCGATACCGGGTCACAAGACAGCGCCTTGTGATAGGCATCAATCAGGCTTTCGCCCTCGGCAACGCCGCACGGGTTGGCGTGCTTGATGATCGCAACAGCCGGCTTTTCATCGAATTCAGAAACCAGTTCAAACGCAGCGTCGGTGTCATTGAGGTTATTGAATGACAGTTCCTTGCCCTGCAGCTGAGTCGCGGTGGAAACACCCGGGCGGTTTTTGCCATTGGTGTAGAACGCAGCCTGCTGATGCGGATTTTCGCCGTAACGCAGTGTCTGTTTCAGTTCAGCAGAAACGTTCAGGCGCTGCGGGAATGTTTCACCAAGCTCACCGGCAAACCAGCTTGAAATCGCAGAGTCATAGGCGCCGGTACGGGCGAACGCCTTGGCGGCAAGAACCCGGCGGGTCTCAGCAGTTGTGGCACCCGCATTGTCATTCATCTCGGCAACGACGCGGTCGTAATCGGACGGATCGACAATCACGGTAACCGATTCATGGTTCTTGGCCGCAGAGCGGATCATGCTCGGCCCGCCGATATCGATGTTTTCGATGCAGGTGTCGAAATCGGCACCCTTGGCAACGGTTTCTTCGAACGGATAGAGGTTCACACAAACCAGATCGATCGGGGAAATGTCGTTATCTTCCATCGCCTGCATATGGCTGGAAAGAGAACGGCGGCCCAGAAGGCCGCCGTGAATCTTCGGATGAAGAGTCTTGACACGACCGTCCATGATTTCAGGAAAACCGGTATGATCGGCAACTTCCTTTACCGGCACGCCAGCAGCTTCAATCGCCTTGGCAGAGCCGCCCGTCGACAGGATTTCAACACCCTGAGCGTGGAGGGATTTGGCAAATTCGACCAGACCGGTCTTGTCGGAAACAGAAATAAGCGCGCGCGCAATACGAGCAGTCATTGGGTTCGCTTTCATGCATCAATGTGATGAAGGTTGCGGACCCATTGATGATATATCGGCCGACAAAATCACGAATGCGCATGGCTGCTCGTGCATGCGAAATGACAGTGTTGCGGGCAAACCGGCCTTCAAACGGGATCGAAAAACAACGTCTCCAATCCGGGCCGACACATGATCAATGAGTCCGAACCATGTTTCGCGCGGAGCTTTAGCATGTGCGGCGCAAAATGTGGACCCCGAATTCTTGCATGGCGGCTTTCTCGGCGCGTTGAAGCAACTTCACATACAAAGCAAAACGGGGCGGCATCACGCCACCCCGCTGATATTTGACCCAGTTACAGATCAGGCTACGTTTTTGCGCATACCAAGTGCTTCAAGTGCTGCGTTTAGCGAGCCTTGCTCCAACCCCGCATACAGGGCGAGTTCATCACCAACCGTTGCCCCAAGGCATTCCTCGAACACATCCTGATTGGACTGTTCGACATAGTTTTTCTGTTCGTCACTGCCGAGGTTGGACTGGAAAATCCCGGCAGCACTAACTGGCAGGAAATCCTCATAAATGATCGGATCGGCGCGCAGATAGCCCTGATTCACCAATTCATTGACCGGGGTTGCCGGATCAAGATCACCCTTTTTGGCCGCATTCAAACCCGCCTTGGTCGGGCCATAGCGGAAGAAGGCCAGTTTCTCGACACGAAGCGTCTCGTAATCATCGGGGAAGGCCAGAAAACGCTCGGCCAGTTCGGTTTCGTAATCCCGTGCATTCGACCCACCGGCATTGATCTGCACGGCCTGGCGGGTCGTGGCCAAAAGCGTGTCATAAAGTTTGCGACCCTCGGCCGTCAGGGCAATGCCGCGCTGCTCAATCTCGCCAAAGCGTGCGGTGTGGGTGCCCACAGTTTCATCACGGTCATCGCCAATGAAATTGACCCGTTCTTCGAGTGCCTTGAAGCTGGTCTGGCGCAGCAGGATCGGGCAGGACCGCGCAGGCGGGCCTTCGACGATTGCCTTGGGCGTGATGCCGCGTTTTGGCATATCCAACTGCACAGCATCGATATCAAGGGTGCGCGGGGTCAAGTGGTTGATATGCGGCCCCTTGAAACAGACAACATCGGCGATCAGACGATGGGCGTCATGAAGCTTCTGATAGGTTTCCAGCGTTACGGTCGCGTCACTATGCCAGCGGAAGGTTTCCAATGCCTCGGCAACGAACTGCTCGGCCTGATTACGGGTCAAACCACCATTTTTCTCTGCCAGATAAATCAGTTTGATGGCATCCGGAGTAAAGATCTCGCGCTTGGCAAGGATGCTCTCAGCCTGCTTGCGCAGCTCTTCGTCTTCGATCAATTCAAGACGCAGGAGCGAAGTAAAGACACGAAACGGATTGCGTTTAAGCGCTTCCTCGTCAATCGGACGAAATGCGGTTGAATGCACCGGTACACCGGCAACAGACAGATCATAGTATCCCACCGGATGCATGCCCATGACGGCAAACAGGCGGCGCATATTGAAAAGCTCTTCGGGTTTGCCAAGCCGGATCGCGCCGTGGCGCTCCAGATCAATCCGCTCAAGCTCGCCATTATGTTCAAGGCTTTCGGCAAGCTCGGGATCGGCGTCGAGCTTGGTCTGATTGATCTCGGAGACCAGCTCCATCAAGGTGCCATATTGCGGCACTTCACTGCGATACATGTCAGACATCGCACTGGAAAACATCGAACGGATTTCATCAGGATGGACAAAGGCGTCTGTCGACATGGGGCCTCCAAAAGACGAGATCATATTGAACCAGTGGAATGACCTTGTCGGGCAAGATCATTCCCATTCATCATCAGGATGGCAAGATATTGCCCACTTTCGGGCATGACAAACGACAATTTGGCACGAATTCATTCCTTGAAAGAATGAACATGCAGATCATAGAAACAAAAGTCGGAAATGAGTTCAGACACACTTGAGAGCTGACCGCGTGGAAACAGTCTTAGGACGCCGTCTCGGTTTCGCTGCCCTTGTTATCGGCAAAGATCGACTTCACACCGATCTCGGGCGGCTGGAATTCCGGCACAAGCTGACTGATCAATTCCAGCGTTTTTGTTGTGTTGCGGTTGGTTGCACTGTGTTCGAGCGCATCAAACACCTGCTTGATCAGCTCATAATCCACCACACGCGGCGCTGCCAAAAGCACCCCGTCGGTTTCGGTCGGCACCGGGGGTTCGGAATCGTGGAAAAGCTCTTCATAAAGCTTTTCGCCGGGGCGCAAACCGGTGACCTTGATTTCCACATCCTTGTCGGGCTGCAGGCCCGATAGCAGGATCATCTGACGGGCCAGATCAACGATCTTGACCGGACGGCCCATATCAAGGACGAAAATTTTGCCACCTTCGGTTACCCCATGACGCCCGAGTTCGGCTGATTGCAGAACAAGTTCCACCGCCTCGGCGATGGTCATGAAGTAACGCGTGATGCCTTCGTGGGTAACCGTCAGTGGTCCACCAGCCTCAAGCTGGCGCTTGAAAAGCGGTACGACAGATCCGGTCGAGCCCAGAACATTGCCAAAGCGCACAGTAACAAAGCGGGTCGATCCACGCTGATCAAGCGGCAGGGTCTCCAGCGCCTGACAATAGCATTCCGCCAGTCGTTTTGACGCCCCCATGACATTGGCGGGGTTCACTGCCTTGTCGGTTGAAATCAGAACCATCGTGGCGACATTAGCAGCACGGCAGGCCTCGGCCACATTGCGCGTGCCAAGCGTGTTGGTCAGAATGCCTTCATTGGGGTTGTGTTCGACCAGCGGCACATGTTTGTAGGCCGCCGCATGGAACACAATTTCCGGTTTGTAGCGTTCAAATACCTGCCCGATCCGGGTTTGATCGCGAACATCGCCAAGAATGCTGTCACGTGGCAGATCAGGATATTTTTCCGCCATTTCCATATCGATGGCGTAAAGCTGGAACTCGCCGGCATCGAGCAAGGTCAGGCTGCTTGGGTCATAGGTTGCGATCTGACGCACCAGTTCCGAGCCGATTGATCCCCCGGCACCAGTCACCAGAACCCGTTTACCCGCAATCATTTCACGCACACGATCCCGATCCAGTCGCGCTTGCGGGCGGCCAAGCAAATCTTCAATTGCGACCGGGCGAATTTGCAGCGGATCAGCAAGTCCTTCGCGCAAATCACCGAGCTTCGGCAGGCGTGCCAAAGTCATGCCATAACGATCAGCAATCTCGACCCATTTGGCGTTGTCTTCATGGCGAAGCGCATCGCCGCTCAAAACCAATCGGCGTGGCAGGCCATGCCGGCCCTTTTGCAATTTCGCGATGACGTCTTCGAGCTGATCGACAGTCGCCAGAACATCAACCCCGTGCATGTTGCGCCCGACGCGGCCTTGCGTCAGGGAAACGATACCAACGACCTTAAAGGGCGTGTCCGCAGACCGTTCGGTTTCACGGATGAAAGCTTCGGCCTCATCCCCTGCCCCGATCAATAGAACCGGCAAACGTGACGTGCCCTGGCGCACCAGCGCACGTGCTGTCGATTTGTCCTTGGCAATCCGGTAGGTCAGGCGTGACCCACCCAGAAGCGCCATCAGTAGGAACCACTGAATGATCGGTGCCGAACGCGGCATCCAATCGAGACGTGTGGTCAGAAACAGCACCAGGAAAAGAACAGCCACGGCAACCGAAACCGCCCTGGCAATCCGGATCACGTCATTCAGCGACGCATATCGCCAGATGCCGCGATAAAGCCCGAAATACCAAAAGGACACCGCCGCAATCAGCGTAAAGATACCTGCCGAAAACAGGATGTTATGCGGCGCGTAGTAAACCACGCCGTCACCCACCCGCAGGTACAATGCCAACGGGAAGGAGATGGCCGCCATGAAGATGTCATGGGCAAAGGCGATGTGGCTTCGCTGAAACGATCGCAGCATGCGGTCCCTTATTCGCAAGGTTTCTGTTTTTATAAGGATATACCCGCTTTGCGACTGGCGGATAAGGCTTTCTTTTCGCGCCCTGCCCCGATCAAGTCAAGCAGTGCCCGCATCGGAAGATTGTATATTACCCTGCGTTCCCGCGCACCGGCATACGCACCATCATACCGACCAAACCAAGCACAACAATCAGTGCGGCAATCACCCGCATCCAGTCGGGTGTGTCGCTCTGGGCAAAACAAACACCAATCAGAACGAGGTTGCTGATCAGGATCATGACCGACACCCGGGCATGCGAAAAGCCGCGCTGGGTGGCTTTCTGATAAAAATGCTCGCGATGGGCCTGCCAGATTTTCTCGCGCCGCAAGGCCCGCTTGATCAGGGTAAATGTCGCATCAAACAGGTAATAGGATGGCAGGATTAGCGCGATGGCCCAGGCCCCCTCGGACGCCACCTTTAACAACAGCCAGCCCAGAACAAACCCAAGCGGGATTGATCCAACGTCACCAAGAAACAGCTTCGCCGGGCGCCAGTTCCAGATCAGGAAACCGATCATGATCGCAAGGATCCCCAACCCGATATAGCCAAGCCCGATGAATTGCGGCAGCGGCACAAAAAGGGCGAGGATAAAAATCCCAAGACCGATTGATCCGGCCTCGACCCCGGTAATGCCATCAATCCCGTCCATGAAATTGAACAGATTGATGAACCAGACCCAAGCCAACACCACCAACACATGATCAAGCCAGATCGGCACCAGCCCGCCCAGAACCGGTTTATCAAGCGCCAACATGCCAATGATGACGGCAAGAAATTGCAGGGCAAAACGCTTGGCGGCAGATAGATCATGGCGATCATCAAGCCAGCTGAGCAGTCCAAGCCCGGCACAGGCAGCCAGCATCAGCCATTCACCCAATCCCGTCACACCGGTCATGGCAAAAACACCGGCAACCAGCACAATCAGAAGCGGCGTTACGGCAAGCCCGCCGCCGCGCGGGGTGGGCACAGCGTGACTGGAACGGTGGTTGGGCATATCAAGGATGGCCTTGCGCCGCAGATAGTTCAGCACCCCCCATGTCAGCAACATCGAGCTGATCAGAAAGATACTTGCAAAGGTCGCAAGTCCTGCAAAAGTCATCGTTGGGTTGCCCTTGTCCCTGTCCCCGTCAGATTGATCCGTCTGGATTAGCCGGACCGATTGCCCATCGCAAGGCTTTTCACCCGATGAATGCCTTCGACCCAAGCTCACAACGCAGCCATGTCGCGCAAAACCAAGCTTGATGCTTTACAGTTTGCCATGCTGGGCTTAACTACAGCACATAAACCGAAACCGGAGATATCCTTTGGCAGAACGTCGTTCCCGTCCATCCCAGCGCAATGCCCCCCGCAAACAAACGGTCGAGGCCCCGGATCCGCGCATGCTTGCGCTCAAGACCCTGCAGGAATTGCGCGGCGGTGAAGTGACGCTGGATGAACTTCTGTCAAAGCACGGCTATGGCCTGCCGTCGCTTGATCGCAATTTCCTGCGTCAGTTGCTTGGCACAACTCTGCGCCATCTGGGTGAAATTGATGCGGTGCTTGCCCCGCGCTATCAACCGCCACAGGACCGGGTTGCAGCACGCCTGACCAACATCCTGCGTCTGGGTGTCGCGCAGCTGTTCTTTATGGATACGTCCGATTACGGCGCAGTCGATAGTACGGTCAATCTCGCGCGTGATGCGGGTTTGCATAAATACACCAAACTGATCAATGCCGTTCTGCGCGGATTGCAGCGCGATGGCTTTGAATGGCCCGAAGGTGTCGAAGACTGGCAGCTCAACATTCCGGCTTGGCTGCGCGGATCCTGGAAGAAGGCCTATGGTGCGGAAACCGCCCAGGGCATCGCCGAATCCTGCCTTGGTCATGCGATGCTCGATCTGTCGATCAAGGATCGCACACAATCGGCCGCGTGGGCCGAAAAGATGGATGGTCTTGTCCTGCCAACCGGATCGGTAAGGCTTGAGCCGGGTCGACGCATTCGCGATCTGCCCGGATACAAGGATGGCGATTGGTGGGTACAGGATGCAGCCGCAGCCATCCCAGCAACCCTGTTTTCGGCGTACAAAGACAAAACCATCTATGACCTTTGCGCCGCGCCGGGTGGCAAGACCATGCAGTTGGTTTCCCTTGGTGCCAGTGCAATTGCGGTCGATAAATCCGAAGGTCGTCTGAAACGCGTTTTTGAGAACCTTGAGCGTGTCTCGCTGGGTGCCGCCATCGTTACCGGCGATGCCACCGATCTGGCGCCTGATACGCCGCGTGCGGATGCCGTCCTGCTGGATGCGCCATGTTCGGCCACCGGCACCATTCGCCGACATCCCGACATCCTGCTGCGTCAGAATGACAAGCTGATGCAATCGCTTCTGCCGATCCAAAGCAAACTTCTGCGTCAGGCCGACAAGCTTTTGAATGTTGGGGGTGAGCTCATCTATTGCACCTGTTCGCTGCAACCCGAAGAGGGCGAGCATCAGGTCAAATCCTTCCTTGCCGATCATCCGAACTATGAACGCAAACCCGTCACCGCTGATGAACTTGGCGGTTGGGATGAGGCAATCAATGATGCCGGTGAATTGCGCATTCTGCCGATCCACATGGCCGATTTTGGCGGCATGGACGGCTTTTTCTGCGCCCGACTTGTCAAAAAGTCCTGATTTTTCGCCAGAAGATCAGAGTTTGACGCACACAAGGCAGCCATGAGTCCCATTCGGGTGACATGGGGGGCAATCTGGGGTATGAAGGCCGCGAATTTCCCGTATCCCATATCGCTTCAGGACCTGTGACGCATGACCACGTCAAACATTAAAATCGCACCTTCGATCCTTTCGGCCGATTTCGCCCAGCTTGGCGTTGATGTCCGCGCTGTTGATGAAGCCGGTGCCGACTATATCCACATTGATGTGATGGATGGTCACTATGTACCGAACATCACCATTGGCCCGGATGTGGTCAAGGCACTGCGCCCGCACAGCGACAAAGTGTTTGACGTGCATCTGATGATTGCGCCCGTCGATCCGTATATCGAGGCATTTGCCAATGCCGGTTCCGATATCATCACCATCCACGCCGAAGCCGGCCCGCACTTGCATCGCTCGCTGCAGCTGATCAAGTCGCTGGGCAAAAAAGCCGGTGTGTCCCTGAACCCGTCGACACCGGAAAGTGTGATTGAATATGTTATGGACATGGTTGATCTGGTTCTGGTCATGACCGTGAACCCGGGCTTTGGTGGTCAGAAATTCATTCCGAGCCAGCTTGAAAAGATCAAGCGCATCCGCAAGATGATCGATGCGACCGGCCGCGATATCGACCTTGAAGTCGATGGCGGCGTAAATCCGGAAATCGCCCCGCAGGTCATCGCAGCCGGTGCCAATGTTCTGGTCGCAGGTTCCGCCACCTTCAAAGGCGGTCCGGGCGAATATGCCAACAACATCAAGGCAATCCGCGGTGCATAATCTGCTTTGACAGCAGTGTCAAAAATTTATCAGGGTCGGAACCATCAAACGGTTCTGACCCTGATTGTGTTTTGAACACATTCAAATCATTGCTGGAACTGTTTGATAAATTTTTTCTATCGCCCGATTAGGTATGCATACTTGACCTAATTTCTGTTCTGGCAAATAGATGCCTGCATGAACAAACATTTCATCGGAAAAAAATCGTCGGCAGCCGGTGGCTGGGCCGCACTGAAAAGTTGCGGCAAACAGTTGCTGCAAAGCGGCAGCCCCCTGAGCGGCGCACGTACGATGCTTAAGGCAAACCAGCCTGACGGCTTTGATTGCCCGGGTTGTGCATGGGGTGACCCCGAGCACGGATCGTCATTCGAATTCTGTGAAAACGGCGTCAAAGCCGTTTCCTGGGAAGCGACAGACAGGCGTGCAACCCCCGCCTTTTTCGCCAACCATACCGTGACCGAACTTGCCAAGCTTAGCGATTACGAGCTGGAATTAAACGGCCGCATCACCCATCCGATGCGCTATGACCGGCAAAGCGACACCTATCAACCGGTTGCCTGGGAAGATGCTTTTGCCGAAATCGGTGACATCCTTAAGGGATTGAGCACCCCCGATGAGGCCGAGTTTTATACATCCGGCCGCGCCAGCAACGAAGCCGCCTATCTTTATCAATTGTTTGTCCGTATTTTTGGCACGAACAATTTCCCGGATTGCTCGAACATGTGCCACGAAGCCAGTGGCGTAGGCCTGCGCCAGGCTATCGGGGTTGGCAAAGGTACGGTTCTGCTGGAAGATTTCGAAAAGGCAGATGCCATTTTCGTGCTGGGGCAAAACCCGGGCACCAACCACCCCCGGATGCTGGGTGATTTGCGCCGCGCTGCAATTCGTGGTTCAAAAATCGTTGTCTTCAACCCGATCAAGGAACGCGGGCTTGAACGTTTTTCCGACCCCCAGGAAAAACTCGAAATGCTGCAGGGCAAATCAACAGAAATAGCCAGCCATTATTTCCAGCCCTGCCTGGGTGGCGACATGGCGGCCGTCCGCGGCATGAGCAAAGCGGTATTTGCTGCTGATGACGCGGCACTGGCCAATGGGGAGCCATCTGTTCTTGATCACGATTTCCTCAACGAACATTGTCACGGTTTGGCCGAATACCGGGCTGTGGTTGATGCGACAAGTTGGTCTGAAATCGAAGGCCAGTCGGGCCTGACCCGACAGGAAATCGAACAGGCGGCAAATGTGTATTTGTCTGCTGAAAATGTGATCTGCACTTGGGCCATGGGTATTACCCAACATCTTCATTCCGTACCAACCATTCGTGAAATCGCCAATTTCATGTTCCTGCGTGGCAATATCGGCCGACCCGGTGCAGGTTTGTGCCCGGTACGCGGCCATTCCAACGTTCAGGGTGATCGCACGGTTGGCATTAATGAAAAGCCACCGGCGGCTTTCCTTGATGCGCTGGAAAAGGAATTCGGTTTCACGGCACCACGCAAGCACGGGCATAACGTTCTTGCTGCAATCGGAGCGATGCTAGATGGCAGTGCAAAAACCTTTATTGGATTGGGTGGCAACTTCGCACGGGCAACACCCGATAGTGCACTTGTCGCCAAGGCGATGAAGAGCCTGCGACTTACGGTGCATATCGCAACCAAGCCCAATCATTCTCATCTGATGCCCGGTGAAACAGCGTTTCTGCTGCCTTGCTTGGGCCGAACCGAGATCGACCTGAATTCCCATGGTCAGTCTCAGGTCGTGAGCGTGGAAGACTCAATGAGCATGGTGCACGGATCGGCTGGCATCAACCGCCCGGCATCGCCGCACCTTCTTTCCGAAGTCGCAATCATCGCCGGCGTTGCCGAAGACACTGTTGGTAGCGAAATTGTGTCTTGGGCCCAGCTTGCCGATGATTATGAGCGTATTCGCAGCCATATCGAGGCCACTGTTCCGGGCTTTGCCGATTACAATACCCGCCTTCGCAAACCGCGCGGCTTCCATCTTCGTAATGACGCCGCACATCGGGAATGGAAGACACCTGCTGGCAAAGCGACTTTTTCGAATATCGCGCTGCCAAAGCAAACGGTGCATCAACAAGCCCGCCAAAACCAGAAAGCAAGCAGCAAAAAATCCCATTTTGCCCTGCAAACTTTCCGGTCGCACGATCAGTACAACACCACCGTTTATGGACTGGATGATCGCTATCGTGGAGTTTACGGCGAACGCAAAGTCATTTTCATTCATCCGGAAGACTTGGCAGCCCTTGGAGCCAAGTCAGGCGATCGGGTCAACGTCGTCAGCGAATATGATGACGGGGTCGAACGAATTGCCGATGATTTCCGCTTTGTCTCTTATGACATTCCGCGTGGCAGTGTAGCTGGATACTATCCTGAACTAAACGTCTTGGTGCCACTTGGCAGTGCAGGTGATCAAAGCGATACACCAACATCGAAATCAGTGATGGTGTCCTTTAGTTCGGTAAATCGGGTGTGACCAATAACACCCGAAATCAAAAGAACGCTGACAAAGAACCAGATGCAGAGTTTTTTCTGCATCTGGTTGAGCGCACGATAACCAAACATTCACAGCTAACCCCCGTTCAAGGGGCCATTTTAGTGGCCGCACAACAAGAAATTGCGCGCGACAGCCGCACATTTGCAAGGTTATTCGGGATGGCGCATGCGATTGTCTTGCGCGAACTTAATGCCTTGGTGCAATCAACCGATCTACTTACAATCACCAGACGCGATGCGCGTACAATGCGCACGCACTATCAGCCAAATTAGCACTACACACGAAGCCCGCAGCGCAGTAATCTCGCAGCTACCTCGGGGCTTTTTACATTAAAAATCGATGCAGCGGCCCTTGTTTTCCCAATCCCCAAAACGGGTCGGCTCCGGACCTTTGGGTCCGCCGATTTCGCGGGCCTTGGCGGCGGCTTCCTTGGCAGCCTTGGCCTCATTTAACGCATTGATCGCACCCTGAGATAGCTTGGGTGCTTCCTCTGCCCCGGCGATCTCGTCAGATGCCGGACTGGTATCGGCCTGCGGTTCTGCCTTTTCCTTGGGGACTTCGTGAATGACGGTTTCGCGGAACTTTCCGGCCATTCGTCTTCTCCTGCTTTGGGCTTCGCCCGATAAATCACATTTGCCAAAGAAATAACCTGCACGACCCTGATCGGCAAGTCCGTCGGGCCATGGGCAAAAGCACGCACAAACCCATGTGATTTCAGGCCTTTGGAATCAAACAGGGAATCCTGATGCAGGCACACGCGAAATTTTGAGCAAAACAGACTCTTTTCGAGCAGGCGCAAAGCCGCTATTCCAAGCGTACGAGCAAAACAAGGAGAAACCATGCGTCCAATTCCCCAGCGTATCGCCGAAGAACTTTCGGTTCGTCCGGAACAGGTCATTGCCACCATCGAGATGCTCAATGAAGGCTCCACCGTTCCGTTCATCGCCCGTTACCGCAAAGAGAGAACCGGCGGGCTTGATGACACCCAACTTCGTACGCTGGAAGACCGCCTGCGCTATCTGACCGAGCTGGAAGAACGTCGCGCATCGGTACTCGAAAGTATCCGCGAACAGGAAAAGCTCACCCCGGAACTGGGAGCCCAGATCAACGAGGCCGATACCAAGACGCGCCTGGAAGATTTGTATCTGCCCTACAAGAAAAAGCGCCGCACCAAGGCCCAGATCGCCCGTGAAGCCGGGCTGGAGCCACTTGCAGATAGCCTGTTTAACGACCCGTCCCTTGATCCGGAAACCGAGGCTGCCAAGTTTGTCGATGCCGAAAAAGGGATTGATGACACCAAGGCCGCCCTTGATGGCGCGCGTCAGATCCTTATGGAACGCTTTGCCGAGGATGCCGACCTTGTCGCCAAGCTGCGCGATCATTTGTGGAATGAGGGTGAAATCACCGCGTCTGTCATCGAAGGCAAACAGGCCGAAGGCGCCAAGTTCTCGGACTATTTTGAGCATTCCGAAAAAATCAAAACCTGCCCGTCACACCGTGCGCTGGCCCTTTTCCGTGGGCGCAACGAAGACATCCTGCAGCTGAAACTGACGCTTGGCAAAGAAGACGAAGACCGTCCGCGCAGCCAGCCGGGCCGGGCAGAGGTTATGATTGCCGCCCATGTTGGCATCACGGACAAGGGACGTGCGGCTGACAAGTGGCTGATGGACACGGTCCGCTGGACATGGCGCGTCAAACTGTCGCTGTCGATCGAGCTAGATCTGTTTGGCACGTTGCGTGATTCAGCCGAAGAAGGCGCGATCAAGGTATTTGCCGATAACCTCAAGGACCTGTTGCTGGCCGCACCCGCCGGGCAAAAGGCCACCATGGGGCTTGATCCGGGTGTGCGTACCGGCGTCAAGGTCGCAGTGGTGGATGCCACCGGCAAGCTGGTCGATACCGCGACGGTTTATCCCTTCCAGCCACGCAATGATGTTGAAGGGGCACTTAATACCCTTGCCGCCCTGGCATCACGCCATCAGATCGAACTGATCGCGATTGGCAACGGCACCTTTTCACGTGAAACCGACGAGCTTGCCGGTCAGCTGCTGAAACGCTTCCCGGCCCTTAAGGCCACCAAGGTCATCGTCAATGAGGCCGGGGCATCGGTTTATTCCGCATCCCAGTTCGCGGCCGAGGAATTCCCCGATCTTGATGTGTCACTACGTGGCGCGGCATCCATCGCCCGTCGTTTGCAGGATCCGTTGGCGGAATTGGTGAAGATCGAACCGAAATCAATCGGTGTCGGGCAGTATCAGCATGATGTTTCGGAAACCAAACTGGCCCGATCACTTGATGCGGTGGTTGAGGATTGCGTGAACGGTGTCGGTGTTGACCTTAACACCGCCTCCATCCCGCTTCTGACCCGTGTGGCCGGCCTGACAGAGACGCTGGCGCGCAATATTGTCGGCTATCGCGACTCCAATGGCGCGTTTCAGTCGCGTACTGACCTTAAAAAGGTCGAGCGACTTGGGCCAAAGGCATTTGAGCAGTGTGCGGGCTTCTTGCGTATTCGCGGGGCGACCAACCCGCTTGATGCATCGGCCGTCCACCCGGAAGCCTATCCGCTGGTTGAAAAGATCAGTGCCAAGGCCGCCAAGCCACTGGCCGATCTGATCGGGGATTCGGGCTTCATCAAAACGCTTCGGGCCGAAGATTTCGCTGATGAAACATTTGGCGTTCCAACCATCCGCGACATCATCGCCGAACTTGATAAGCCCGGCCGTGACCCGCGCCCGGAATTCAAGACCGCCAAGTTCACTGAAGGTGTGAACGAGATCAAGGATCTGCGCACCGGCATGAAGCTGGAAGGCACGGTCACCAACGTCACCAATTTTGGCGCGTTCGTTGATATCGGCGTGCATCAGGATGGGCTTGTCCACATCTCGCAGCTGGCCGACAAGTTCGTCGAAGACCCCCGCCAGGTGGTCAAGGCCGGTCAGATTGTCTCGGTCACGGTCATGGAAGTCGATGCGCCCCGTAAACGCATCGGGCTTTCGATGAAATCGGCCCCCGATTACGAAGGCACGCGGGAAAAGCGCGCGGATAATCGCGGTGCGCCCCCCCGCGGCGGCAACCGGCCGCAGCATTCATCCGGCAACCGCCCCCAAGGTGGTGGTCAGGGCCGCGGTAATGCCGGTGGCAATTCCGGCAGTGATGGCGGTGCGATGGCAGCGGCACTCAAGGCCGCTATGGAACGTCGCAAATAAGCCCGGCCCCAAAATTGAAATGATGAAAACGGCGGGATGGGCAGATGCCATTCCGCCGTTTTTGATTGGCGCGATCCAGCCCATCGGATGAATTGACAGAATGCGCAATAAAACCCATGTTGAGCACTCACCAAGGGGAGCCCCGACAGGGGGCTGAGAAACTGCCGCGCAGTGACCCTTTGAACCTGATCCAGTTCATACTGGCGTAGGGACGGTGCGAACGCGGATCACGACGTTCTCCATCTTTCCGACTTCGAACTGGGTCTCCAACCGCAAAAGTTCTGCATTGGAGCCTCGACATGACGACCGAAATTTCCCAGACCGCGAATGACCTTTTTGAGCGCATGCGCGCGACCAATCCCCTGGTTCAGTGCATCACCAACTATGTCGCGATGAATTATGCCGCCAATGTCCTGTTGGCAGCCGGCGCCTCGCCCGCCATGGTCCACACACCTGAAGAATCCGGCGAATTCGCCGCCATCGCAGGTGCATTGACGGTCAATATCGGCACCCTGTCGCCCAACTGGGTTGAGGGCATGATTGCCGCTGCCAAGTCGGCCAATCAGGTTGGCAAACCATGGGTGCTTGATCCGGTGGCCCATTTTGCCACCGGTTACCGCCGCGGCACTGTGGCAGAACTTTTGAAACTCAAACCCACCGTTATTCGTGGCAATGCATCGGAAATCATTGCCCTTGGCGGTGGTCAAAGTGCTGGTCAAGGCGTTGATAGTGGCGATCCGGTCGAACAGGCCGAAGAAGCCGCACGAAGCCTTGCAAGCAGCCAAGGTTGCGTTGTTGCGGTTACCGGTGAGGTCGATTTCGTCACCGATGGCACACATTCGGTGCGCATTGCCGGTGGTTCGGACCTGATGCCGAAAATCACCGCCACCGGGTGCTCGCTGACCGCCCTTGTTGGTGCCTATATCGCCATTGCCCCCGATCAGGCGTTTGAGACCACCATTGCGGCCCTTGGCAACTTTGCCGTTGCGGGCGGGATCGCGGCGAAGACGGCAAACGGCCCGGCATCCTTCATGACTGCCTTCATTGATGGTCTGCACAATCTTGATGGTGAAACCTACGCCAAGAACCTTCGGATTGATCCGCAATGACGTCCTTTGATCTGTCGCTTTATCTTGTGCTTGATCCCGATCTGTGTCGTGACCATTCGATGGTCGAAACCACCATGGCCGCGATTGCAGGCGGAGCCACCATCATTCAGCTGCGTGATAAGGAGGCCGGAACTGAAAGCCTCATTCGCGTTGGCCGGGAATTGATGCAGGCCATGGAAGGCACAAACGTGCCGCTGATCGTCAATGACGATATCGACGCCGCCATCGCGATTGGCGCGCATGGTTTGCATGTCGGGCAGGATGACACGCCATCGCAAATTGCGCGCGAACGCCTTGGCCCGGACAAGATCATCGGCCTGTCGATCGAAAGCGAAGAGGTCGCGCAAAAGGTTGACCGCACCATTGTCGATTATGTCGGCATCGGCCCGGTATTTGCCACACCAACCAAGCCGGATCACAAACCGGCCATCGGGTTTGACGGTCTGGAAAGGCTGGCACGGATGGTTGGCCTGCCCTCCGTCGCGATTGGCGGACTTAAGGGGGAGCATGTCTTGTCCGTCCTTGAAAGCGGTGCGGATGGGCTGGCAGTCGTGTCCGCCATCTGTGGGCAGGCTGATCCGCAAAAGGCCACCGCAGACATCGCAGAAAAGCTTAGATCAGCGCGGGGTCATCTGGCCTAGCGGACGGAAACTTGCGCGCGCCAGACGCATGGCTGCCACGACCCAAGTGATGCGATCGGCACGGAAATGCCCTATTTGCGCCGTTAATTTTTCGGCTTCGCAGCTCAGATTACCAGGCATGAACCAAGCACAACCGCGCGAGGAAGACATGCTTAGATCTCTGCGCAGCAAGCCGGTTGCCATTGCCTTGATTGGTCTTATGACGATCACGACAGCCGCGCTGGCTGCAATCAAATCTGCACCGAAACCAACGACGGACAGCGTCACCATTCATTCCGAAATGGCCAAGGGTGAAGTCACACTCAGCCATCAGGAAGACGGCACTGTTGCGATCAAACGCGATTGCGTCCGTTTCCCGTGCAAGATCGATATCTCCTCGCTCAAGCGCGGGGAATATGACGTCACCCTGACAAATGGTGATGAAAGCCAGAAAATGGTTGGACTCTATAAGGAATAGGCAGACTGCCTGTTTCCATGTCCGACGCCATCAAAAATTTCCAGGATTTCCGGGAACGTTTTTGGCACAGGAATGTTCATCATATATCGATCTATCGAACGGTAACGCCGCCCTGCATTGCATATACGCCAATGCGCGCTAGATAAAAGATCACAGGTAACGCGCCTGATGCACCGATCACGGCTGCAACAAAGGTTTCCAACATGTTGCACGGGATTTTCACTTTTATCGAAGGCGCAAAAAGGGATATGTTGCGTTACCGCACAGATTAATAATGAAAGTCGAGGAACTGTATCATGGCATTTGAACTCCCAGCACTTCCGTATGCATATGACGCGCTTGCACCGGTCATGTCGTCTGAAACTCTCGAGTTTCACCATGACAAACACCACAACGCCTATGTTGTGAACGGCAACAAGCTGCTCGAAGGTTCGGGCCTTGAAGGCAAGTCGCTTGAGGAAATCGTTGTTGCTTCTTACGGCGACGCTTCCAAAGCAGGCCTGTTCAACAACGCTGCCCAGCACTGGAACCACATCGAGTTCTGGCAGATGATGAAGGGCAATGGCGGCGGCGCCATCCCGGGTGAACTCGAAAAGAAAATCGTTGAAGATTTCGGCTCTGTCGATGCCTTCAAGGAAGCCTTCATTCAGGCTGGCGTTACCCAGTTCGGTTCCGGCTGGTGCTGGCTGGCAATGGACAAATCCGGCAAGCTGGTCGTCACGAAGACCCCGAACGCGGAAAACCCGCTCGTTCACGGTCAGACCCCGCTACTGGGTTGCGATGTTTGGGAACACTCCTACTACATCGACTACCGCAACGCGCGCCCGGACTATGTCAAAGCCTTTCTCGACAGCCTGGTAAACTGGGAATATGTCGCAGAGCGCTTCTCCAAAGCTGGCTAATCCGCCCAGGCTTTGTGACGAGATTAAAGAAAGCGGTCCCTTCGGGGGCCGCTTTTTTTACGTTCAAAACTCTTCAGGCCAGCGGCGCGAAGCGTGCAACACCGCGATGACCGTGATCGCCCCGTCACCAATGGCATAAGCAACCAGATAAGGTGTCCCATTCACAATCATTTCGCGTGTCTCGGCAACCCGGCCAACCCGACCAATAAAAGGGTGGGTTGCCAGCTGTGAAACCGATCCCGAGATCAACTGATAGGTCTTGAGTGCTGCAGTCGGATTGCGGTCAGCGATATAATCAAGAATGGCTTTTAGGTCTTCGACAGCCCTGCTGTCCCAGACAATTCTCATCCTGCCTTCTTGCCGGCAAACCGTTCGTCAAATTCGGCGAGCACATCCTCATGACTAACAAGCGTCGCATCACCAGAAGCGATACTTTGGGCACGTTCGGCAATCAGTTCCACTTGCCATTCCTGATGATCGGCAAACTGTCGTAGCGCATCATTGATGATACTGGACCGTGTTTGACCAAAGGCATCGGCCAACTTGTCGAGACGTTCGCGCAACGCAGGATCAACCCGGACTGCCAAGGTATCCTTGCTCATGATCGTTCCTTCCGACAGGAAAATGTTTGCGATGTAATACAACGTATTCTACTGCAAAATAGCGCAAAGAAAAACCCCGCCAGCGAACCGGCGGGGTTTGGATCAAACCAGATTGATGGTCGATCAGATATCGAACTTGATGCCCTGAGCCAGCGGCAGCTCGCGGGAGTAGTTGATGGTGTTGGTTGCGCGGCGCATGTAACCTTTCCATGCGTCCGAACCGGACTCACGACCGCCACCGGTTTCTTTTTCACCACCGAAGGCACCACCGATTTCAGCACCGGACGGGCCGATATTGACGTTGGCGATACCGCAATCGGAACCAACCGACGACAGGAACAGTTCGGTTTCGCGCAGATCGGTCGAGAAGATGCACGACGACAGACCCTGCGGGACATCATTCTGAAGCGCGATGGCTTCTTCAAGGGTCTCGTAGGTCATGACATAGAGGATCGGTGCGAAGGTCTCGTGCTTCACGGTGTCAGTCTGACCCGGCATTTCAACCACCGACGGGGTCACATAGAACGCGTTCGGATATTCCGATTCCAGGGTACGTTCGCCGCCATGTACGGTGCCACCGTCCTTCTTGGCATTGCCAAGCGCGATCTGCATGTTGGTATAGGCTTCTTCGTCGATCAGCGGACCAACAAGGGTACCATCAGCCAGCGGATCGCCAATCGAAACCGACTTGTACGCGGCAATGATTTTCGGCAGCAGCTGATCCTTGACGTCCTTGTGGACAATCAGACGACGAAGCGACGTGCAACGCTGACCACAGGTCCCAACAGCAGAGAACACAACCGCACGCACGGTCATGTCGAGATCGGCCGACGGGGTCACGATCATGGCATTGTTGCCGCCAAGTTCAAGAATGGTACGGCCAAAGCGTTCGGCAACGCGCGGGGCAACTTCGCGGCCCATGCGGGTCGAACCGGTTGCCGAAATCAGCGCGACGTCGCGGCTGTCGGTCATGATTTCACCGATTTCGCGATCACCGACAACGACCTGATGCAGGTTGGCCGGCGCATCACCGAACTTGGCAATCGCCTTTTCGAGGATCTTCTGGCACGCCATGGCGGTGACCGGGGTCTTTTCCGACGGCTTCCAGATCACCGCATTGCCACATGCCAGTGCAAGGGCGGTGTTCCAGGCCCACGGTGCAACCGGGAAGTTGAACGCGGTGATCAGGCCAACAACACCCAGCGGATGCCAGTTTTCCATCATTTTGTGGCCCGGACGTTCGGACGCGATGGTCAGGCCATAAAGCTGACGCGACAGGCCAAGGGCGAAGTCGCAAATGTCGATCATTTCCTGAACTTCGCCAAGACCTTCCTGATAGATCTTGCCGCATTCAAGCGACACGAGACGGCCAAGCGGTTCCTTGGCTGCACGCAGTTCATCACCCAGAAGACGCACCAGCTCACCGCGACGCGGGCCCGGCATCTGACGCCATGCGCCGAACGCCTTTTTGGCATTGCCGATCACATCGGTCATCTCGGCCGGGGTGGTTTCGGTTACGCTTGCGAATTCCGAACCGTCGACCGGGGTCTGAACACTAAGCGTGCCATTGGCAATCTCGGCTTCGGACAGACCAAGCTCGGTCAGAATGGATTTGTAGCTCACAGTAAAACTCCCTTCGTTTTAAACTTTCCGGCGCGGATCACCGGCAAATTCGATCTCTGTTCAATCCTTGATACCTGCCACCGTGGGCAGCAGCTTGGCGATGATGGCAAAGGCCTCATCAACCTGATCAAACGGAATGGTCAAAGGTGCCAGCAGGCGCACCACATTGGCGTGCTCACCACTTGGCATTAACAATAGCCCGTTGTCCCGGGCCAGTTGCAACAAGGTTTGCAGACGTTTGGGTGACGGTTTGCCGTCATCTGCAATCAACTCAAAAGCACGCATCGCGCCGATCCCGCGCATATTGCCAATCACATGCCCACCGGGCAGATCGCGCAACCATGCAATGTGGGTGGCGTATTTTTCACCAAGCTGTTTGGCACGTGCCGGAAGCTTGTCGGCCTCGAGAACCTCAAACACGCCGGTTGCGGCAGCACAGGCCACCGGGTTGCCCGAATAAGTGCCGCCAAGCCCGCCCGGGGCCAGCGCATTCATCACGTCCTCGGCACCGGTAATGGCCGCCAGCGGGAAGCCCCCGCCAATCCCCTTGCCCATGACAAGGATATCGGGCGAGACACCGGCATGCTCAATGGCGAACAGTTTTCCGGTCCGTGCAAAGCCCGACTGGATTTCATCGGCAATCAGAACCATGCCGTTCTCATCACACAGACGGCGCAGGGCTACCAGGAATTCACCATCGGCGGCCCGAAAACCACCTTCACCCTGGACCGGTTCAATCACCACCGCGCCCACCGATGCCGGATCTGCGGAAACGGCAAACAGCTTGGCGATGGCGGCCATCGCATCATCAACCGATACACCGGTTTCCGGGCAAGGATATGGCAGATGCCAAACCGGTCCCGGCAACGGCCCGAGCCCGGTCTTATAGGGTTTGGTTTTGCCGGTCAGTGCCAAGGTGGCAAGGGTTCGACCATGAAAGCCGCCCTCAAAGGCAATCACCCCGGTACGACCGGTAAAGGCACGCGCAAGCTTCAGCGCGTTTTCCATCGCCTCTGCCCCGGAATTGGTCAGCATGGATTTTGCCGGACCTTCAATCGGGCAGTTTGCCGCCAGCCATTCGGTCACCGCGACATAGGGTTCGTGGGGCAAAGCATTATAGCAGCTGTGGGTAAAGCGTTCGCATTGGGCGGCAACGCGATCCATCACCACCGGGTTACGATGCCCGACATTCAAAACACCGATCCCGCCAATGAAATCGATATAGCGTGTGCCCTCAACATCCCATGCTTCGGCATTGAGCGCGCGATCGAGATAAACCGGATGCACATTGCGAACACCAGCAGATATCGAGCCCGTGGCACGATCCCGGATCAAGGTGCTGTCATCAGCAGATTTAGTGTTGTCGTCACGGGGCATGTGGGGCTGCTCCGACCTTTTTGATGATACAAACGAATTAGATAACATTCAGCTCAAGAACCGGAGCATTGTCGCGAATGCGTTCATAGCCAAACACCGACAGGTCCAATGTTTCATAGCCGCCTGTCGTGATCAGCTCGGCAATGCCACGACCGACAGCCGGACTTTGTTGCAGGCCATGGCCCGAGAACCCGTTGGCGAAGATGAAGTTTTTAACATCCGTGTGACGGCCCAGAATCGCGTTCTGATCAAGCAGGTTATAGGAATAATGACCCGCCCAAGCATTAACGACCTTGATGGCTTCGAACCGCTCACAACGTTCATAGAGGCCGGGCCAGATGATTTCGTCAAACAGGCTATGATCGACATCGAAATCCCAGCATTCCGGATCGCGATCCTTGGGCGGGGCAATGCCGGTGATGAAAAACTCACCTTCCGGGCGGACATAAAGACCACTTGGGTCAATCAGCATCGGGCAGGACGCGTTGATGTCTTCGGCGTCCCGACAATTAAAGACAAAGATGCAGCGTTTGCGCGGCTCAACCGGGATTTCAAGGCCCGCCATCCGGGCGACCTTTGATCCACCGGTGCCCGCGGCATTCACAAGCTGGCCACAGCCGAAACGACGACCGTCTTTCAGAACCACGCCCGTGACCTGATCACCATCACGCAGGACTTCGATGACTTCGCCGTCAATGTAATCGGCACCGCGACGACGCGCCTGTTTGCGAAATGACTGCATCAGGGAATAGGCGTCAAACCAGCCCTCCCCACTGCGACCCCAGCAACCGGCCGACAGATCGGATGTGTTCATCCACGGGTATTTCGCGGCCAAATCATCGGGCTCCATCCAGACGATGTCACCGCCAAACTCGGTCTGCGTTGCATGGTTCTGACGCAGGATATCGCGGCCCTGATCGGTTGCGAGAATGAGATAGCCCTTTTCATGCAGGGCAATGTCGACGTCCGGATCAAGATCACGTTTCAGGTTGTGCAGGAACTGAATGCCATAGGCCGACATTTCGATATTGATCGGGGTCGAAAATTGCTGGCGGATCGACGCGGCTGAAAGGGCGGTCGAACAGAACTCATAGGTCGAGTCCTTTTCAATCACCAGAACCCGGCCCTTGAAATCATCACGCCCGGTCAGATGCCATGCGATGGAACTACCAACAACCGCACCACCGACGATGATCACATCATAATTTTCGTCAACAGAACCCATTCTTGCCTTCTACCCGATGCAATTTGTTGTCGTCCGGCCCTTGATGGTCCGGTGTTTTGCACGATTGCGCCAGATACCGTTCCTGAATGAAAGGGAAGCTATCCTTCCAAAACATTCCAAAGTAACAGTATTCCAGCGCGACTGGCTTTCGGCCCAAACGCTTCACGGGGTGGCGCGAGGGGGCGTAGAACCAGTTAAAATCCTATGTCTTGGATGAAAAGCAAACAAACGATATATTCGCACCATATCATTCCGTTTTGTTATGAACTGGTTTCGCCATGCGCCGCGTCCTGCCATCCCTTACCGCCCTGCAATTCTTTGAAAGCTCGGCCCGGCATCTGTCCTTTACCCGGGCGGCCGAAGAACTCAATGTCACGCAAAGCGCGATCAGCCGGCAGATCCGTGCGCTTGAGGAGTATCTCGGACGTGATCTTTTTCGCCGAGTCAAAAAGCGCCTGAAACTGACCGCCGCCGGTGAAGCTTATGCCGCCCAGGTGCGTGATCTTCTCGATCGGGCAGAAGCCGCCACCTTGCAGGTCATGGCCTATTCCGATGCGGGCGGGATGCTCAATGTCGGAACGCTGCCGACCTTTGGCGCGCGCTGGCTGGTCCCGCGCCTTGGTGATTTCAAGGCAACCTGGCCTGACATTCAGCTCAATCTCATTACCCAGACGCGGGAATTCAATTTCGATCGCGAGGGAATTGATATCGCCATTCATTTTGGCGAAGACAACCTGCCCGGCTGTGTGACCCATCGTTTGATGGGGGAAACCCTGATTGCGGTTTGCGCGCCCAAGCTGCTTAAGGAAAATGACGACCTGCCGATTGCCCGCGAACGGGTGCGCAACTGTACACTGTTGCAGCATTCCACCCGCCCGCGCGCCTGGCAGGACTGGCTGGCGGCGACGGGCGTTGGTGTTGTCGATGAGCTGGCCGGCCCGCGGTTTGAGCATTTTCACATGGTCATTCAGGCGGCAGTAGCGGGGCTTGGGCTGGCGCTTTTGCCGGAATTTCTGGTGCGGGAAGAACTTGAAAGCGGGCGTCTGGTCGCACCGTTTGATGTGGCGATCCCCAATCAGCACGCCTATTACGTTGTGTATCCCAAGGAAAAGGAAAACAACTTTGCGGTCCGCGCCTTTCGCGACTGGCTGATTGCGACGTGCCGGACCGAACAGGATGGTCGCACCATCCCGTCCGGCACAGCCGCCTGATATCGGGGGGATATCAGGCTGACTGACTGACCAACACCACGCCGCCCGCCGGGTCATTGATCACCCGGATCGGGCTTTTGAACACCGATGACAACAAGTCCGGTGTCATGACATCTGATACCGATCCCTGGGCAACTACTTCGCCCGAACTCAGAACGGCAACCTGATCGGCATAGGTCAGGACCTGATTGAAATCATGCAGGATCATCAAAACCCCGACACCGCATTCCTCTGCCTCCCGCCGGGCAAGCTCCAAAACCGCATGTTGATGGGACACATCCAGGCCGGCTGTCGGTTCATCAAGCAGAAGGAAGCGCGCCCCAGATTCGGAGCCCTCGCTGCTTATCGTGCTGTTCTGAGTGGCATCCGTCATGCCCCAAAGCTGCACCAGCGCACGCGCCAGATGCACACGTTGTTTCTCGCCACCTGACAGGGCCGGATAGGTCCGATCTGCCAGATGGGTGATATCGGCAAGCTCTATCGCACGGCGCACCTGTTTTTGATCAAACTGGCGGGTGGAAACCTTGCGATAGGGCGCACGACCCAGTGCGACAACATCAAACACGGTGAATGGAAATGTCATCGAAGCGGCCTGCGGCATCACCGCGCGTTCCTGCGCCAAATCAAGCGCCGAAATGCTCGAAAGGGGACGGCCATTCTGGAAAACCTTGCCGCCACTTGGCGCAAGCTCCCCTGCCAGAACCTTCAGCAAGGTGGACTTCCCTGCCCCGTTCGGACCAAGGATGGCCAGAACCTCGCCCGGCTCAACGGTGATTGACACATCACGCAGCAGGTAGCGCCCGCGCGCCTTGAAATCAGCCTTGTGCGCCATCAGGGTCATAGACGACGCCTTTTCTTTTCAACGATCAACAACCCCAGGAAAAACGGCCCGCCAACAATGCCGGTGACAAGCCCGATGGGCAGTTCGGCCGGAAGCACAATGATACGTGCGACCGCGTCTGCCGCAGTCAGTATGATCGCCCCGCCCATGGCCGATGCCGGCAGGACGTACCGGTTATCAGGACCCGTCGCCAGCCGCACCAGATGCGGGGCCACCAGTCCGACAAACCCGATAATGCCCGAAACCGCGACGGCTGCGCCAACGACGAGTGCGGTGATCACCGTGGCGCGACGTTTAAGATGTTCGACCTCAACCCCCAGATGGCGTGCTTCGGCCTCGCCCAGCAAAAATAGATTAAGCGGCGTACCCAGCCGGATCAGATAGGCAACGCCCAAACCCATCACGATCAGGGCCGGCATATCCGTCGGGCCATTGCCCGAAAGTGCGCCCATCTGCCAGAAGGTCAGGCTGCGCAACTGGGCATCATCGGCCATATAGGTAAAGACACCCACCCCGGCAAAGGCGATCGCATTGATCGCGACACCGATCAGCAACATGATCGCCGCATCGGTCCGCCCATCCTGACGCGACAGAATACTGATCACCACCGTTGCCAGAACGGCCCCGCCAAAGGCCGCAATCGGTACGCCGTAAGGCCCAATGATCGCATAATAGCTGCCCAGGATCAGATGCCCTGCGACAATCATGCTCACCGCGCCAAAGGCGGCACTGGCCGAAACGCCGATGATTCCCGGATCGGCAATCGGATTTCGAAACAGGCTTTGCATCACCGCCCCGGCAAGACCCAGACCGCCGCCGATGATGATTGCGCGAAGGATCCTTGGCAGGCGCAGGCTATCGAGAATGCGGGCATCAAATGCATCAATGCCGACATCAGAAATGCCGGTGCGCTGTGCCAGATGGACAAACACATCACCCACCGAAATCTCCACCCCACCCATGCCAAGTGACATCACGGTGGCGACACATAGACCGATCATTAAAAGCACCAGAAACAGCGCCGATCGATTGACCGGCAGCTGCATCTGCAATGCTGCGACCCTTTGTTTCACAGCGATCACGACCCCTGTTCGATGCTGTGAAGATGGGCCGCAAGATCGCGAATTTCTGTGGCTGATGCCGGACCAAAACCAAGAATGGTTGATGCCGAAATAGCAAGAATCCGGCCATTCGCCACTGCCTTGTTCAGGCCAAGGATCGGATGGGCCTGAAGCCCCTCAAGCCCGTCCAACTGATCAAGGGTCGACTGGGTCACCAGCACATAATCGGACTCATCCGATGCAATCACCTCGGGCGAGACGGGTTTGAACCCATCAAAGCCCGCCATACTGTTGGCACCGCCGATCATGGTGATGATTTCATCTGCCGTGGTTTCTTGCCCAGCCGACATCGGCTTTCCATGACCAACCGCCATCAGGAACACGATGCTTGGCCGACCCGTGCCATCATCGCCCTTTAGTTCGGCAAGATCGGCTTCTACCCGATCAGAAAGCTCCTGCGCTGCATCCGTGCGCCCCAAAGCATCGCCCACCTGCGCAATGGCACCAGGAAGGTTTTCCATCTTTGCCAAGGACGGCAGGATGACAATCGGAATGCCAAGATCAGTCAATTCGCCAAGCACGACATCCGGCCCGGATTTCTCGACCGCGACAATCAGGTCCGGTTTCAGGCCAATGATGCCCTCGGCTGCCAGATGGCGCATATAGCCAACCTTTGGTAGGCTTGGCACCGGCTCGGGGCGCGTACTTGTGGTATCGGTCGCAATCACGCGATCGCCAGCGCCAAGGGCAAAGACGATCTCGGTCGCGGGCGCCCCGACAGTGATCACACGTTGGGGCGACCCATCGGCAAGGGCGGGCAGGCACAGCCCGACAAAGCCGATGATCGCCAGGATAAATCCAGTGAAATGACGCATCGATTGGTTACTCCGCAACGGCTGCCACATTGTTTTCCAGACGCGGCAGGCTTTCGGCCAGTTTCTGCCAGTCGGGATTTTCCGGGTCCTTACGTTTGCGCTCCCCACAGAAGATCGCGAAATTGTTCAGATCCGCATCATAAAGCTCGACCGTGGTAACAACGCCTTCGCGGATCGGTTTTCGCACAATCCATGCTTCGAAAATCTGATCCATGCGCAAATGCAGGGTGAATGTCGGATCCATGATGTTGATCCAGTCACCCATCTCGCGAATGGTCTTGATCGGGCCGGTATGGATCTGAATGGCACCGCTGTTGCCAACAAAGACCATGATCGAAATGCCGCTTTCTGATGCCTTTTCAAGCAGGGTTTTCAGCGCATCGCGACTTAACCGTTCGGCAAATTCCGGCCCGGCCAGACGCATGCCCTGCTGTCGGCCGACATTAAAGTCCTTGAGCATCCCGTGATACTGATGGACGTCCGTCATACGACGCCAATGCGCCCGCAGGTTTTCGACATCGACATCCTGATCCGGAAGCGTCACAGCCTTTGGCAGGGGCGGCAGGACCTCGATGCCGGGTAACTGGTTGTCGGCCTTGAAATCAGTGATCAACTGGTCATAGGCAGCTTCATCGGACTGCTCGGTCAGGAAAATCTTGTGAACGGCGCGCCCGTCATGATCGAAGATCTGGAAACTGCGGCGGCGTCCAGCACGCGGATTGTTGGTTTCAACCGCAAACGCATGCCCCCAATGACCAAGGAACAAGCGCAAATCAACATCGTGATTAAGCACAAGCCCCATCTCACCATTGATGCTGACCTTGCCGAATGTTCCGATCTTTTCATGCACGACACTTGGATTACGAGTCAGGATCTTGACCTGCCCCAGCTCTTCGAGGCGGGGAATGAAATCACCCCAATCGGCATCAAGGCGCACGACATTACTGCCAATGCCTGCTGCAACCAGCTCACCCTCGCTTAAGCCAAGCTCGGCTGCGATATCGACGGCATATCCCTTGGCCTCACCTGCGGCAAAGGCCGCCCAGGCTTCGGCAGCATTCTTGAAATTATTTTCACTCATGGCGTTTATACCTCCTGCAAGATCAGACGAAGCAGCTTCTGCTTCGTCTGATCCGTTGGCTTAGAATTTCATGCTTGCGGAAATTTTGAAGTTGCGACCGGGCTCATACAGCCCGTTGTCGGCAGTCTGGTAATTGCGATCCAGAAGGTTATCGATACCGGCGTTGAGGCTCAGACCTGGCAGAGTTTCATCTGCATCCCAACGAACAAACAGGTCGAAGGTTGCGTAACCCGGCACTTCGTCCCCGGAGGAAATATGGGTCAGACGATCGACGATATTTGCCCTGCCGCCTACTTCGACTGACTGGTCCACAAACCGATAGCCGCCGGAAAGGGCAACCTTGTCAGCCGGAATATTGGAAAGGTTCTCACCGGTCCGGGTGTTCTCACCGCGAATACGCGACGCGGCCAGCCCGGCAAACATCAGCCCGGTGTCATATGAAATCTCGGCTTCGAAGCCTTTGATTTCCGCTTCCGGCACGTTGACGCTTTTGGTTTCAGAACTGCCAAAAGTCGCACCCTGCTGCTCGATATAGTCTTCGATATCGTTCTGGAAATACGCGACCTTGGCGCGAAGCGCATCACCGCTCGTAAACAGATTATCGGACTTGAAGTTGGTGCCGAGCTCCCAGGTTTTCGCTTTTTCCGCTTCCAGATCCGGGTTGGCGACAAAGTTGTTACCGGGGAAATGATAGCCGCTTGCGTACATTTCAGTCATTGCAGGTGCACGAAAAGCTTCGGCATAACTGACATAGGGCTGCATCCATTCGGTCACACGGTAACTTGCCGAAAAGCGTGGTGAAACCGCACTGTCTTCGCGTGAACGCTGCCCCGATGCCGACAGGTCATAGGAGTCGAACCGTACACCGGCCATCACATCAAGCGCATCGGTTACGGCAAAGGCGTTGTCAACATAAACGCCATAAATGGTCATATCTGCATCCGGGAACAGGTTGGAAACAGCAACCCCGTCACGGCGACCTTCTTGCGAGTCCTGATAGATCTCGCCCCCAACCGTGACCGCCAGTTCGCGACCGGAAAGGTCAAAGCGCGAGGTATTACTACCATCAAGACCAATGGTATCGAGAGTACGTTCATCATGGCGACCGTCGCTGACGCGTTTTTCGTCAAGATCGGTGCGCATGCCATATGCATTCAGGTTGGCATCAATCAGATCATTGCCGATGTCGCGATAGCTGTAGCCAAGCACCATCGAGGTTTCTTCACTCTCGCGATTTACAAGATAGTTGCTGGTGGAATTCACAGCCGCGCCGCTATCGGGGGCTGCGGGCAATTGATGATCATCGCTGTAGCGCTGAACCGTCAGCGTCAAACGGCTTGCATCATTGATATCGATACCGCCTTTGACGAGACCATTGATGTAGTCATCATCGGTGTAAGGTTGCTTATCGCCGTCACCGGCTTCAAAGTTGCCAGTGCTTTCACGCGTCAGACTTACAAGGAAGTCCATATTTTCGGTCGGACGGCCGTAAACCATACCATTCGTCGTCAAACCATGATCGACCGATGCGTATCCGACTTTGACACGCGCACCAAGATTTGCACCCGGCTCAAGCAAGTCATTGGCATCCTTGGTTGTCAGTGCAATCACACCACCCAACGCGCCGGTACCCTGCATCGTCGAGGCAGCACCACGATAAACTTCTACCGACTTCAGGACTTCGGGATCGAAGAAAAACCGCCCCTTGTGACCGACGCTCATGTTTGCGCGTGCACCGTCGACACGCAGGACAACCCTGTCTCCAGTCAAACCACGAATGATTGGCTCCTGAACGGTGCTTCGAGGGCCACCATAAATCTCGACACCAGGCATGCCACGAAGAATGTCGCTCAAATCTGATGCTTGTCGGCGTTCAAGTTCTTCTTCATCAACAACCGAGATAGAAGCAGGTGCATCAATCACCTTCGTCTCATGCTTGTTTGCCGTGACGGTAATGGTATCAAGAACGACTGCGGTTTCAGCAGCCGGTGCATTCTGGCTTTCGGCAGTCTGGGTTTCGATTGCAGGCGTGGATGCCGGTTCCTCGGCATGGGCGGCAACGTTAAGTGCGAGTGTGGAAACTGTCGCCAGAAGAAGGCGCACAGAAGTGGTTCGAGCCATGATGATTCCCCTGTAAGGCAGCTTTAGCTTTGTACCGATTTCGGCTGGCTGGCTGGCTTGTGCAGGGCACTGGCGCGCTGGCTGGCAAACGGATTGTTTGATTGGACAGGCGTTTAAACGCCTATTTGGTCAGGATCAGTTTGTTATTCGATGTCAGGCGCAATCTGTATTCTTCTCCCTGATGGACAATGATGATTTCGCGATCATCACCCATCAGATCTTGCACTTGCATCTGCTTCACTGTTTCGGACTTTCCTGCATGCCCCTTGTCTTCTGCGATGTCGGGCATCGCAAACTCCTTGCTGAATGAAATGTTATTAATAATGATTTGCGGCTCTATAGGGTTGTTGCGAATGCAAGTCAAGTTCATTTCGGAACTTGCGCAGGTTATGGTGATCAAGTTCACCCAACGAAAAAGGCACCCTGTGGTTATCGGGGTGCCTTTAGAAGTGTTTCAAGATATTGAATTCTCGACGATTTTTCCTAATCTGCGCCAATCTTTTTGGAGGATCCGGCGCGCATTGCCGCACAAAGCTGCACCGCGACCACGACAAACAGGAAGTAAAGTGCAACCTGCCAGTCGCCCAGAAGGTCATGTAACGCCCCGAACAAAACCGGGCCGATGGCGGCAAACAGATAACCTACCGATTGCGCCATGCCCGACAACCGGGCGGAGGTTTGCGGATCGGCCCCGCGCATGCCGACCAGGGTCAGGGCAATGCTGATCATGCTGCCTTGTCCAAGCCCCATGCACACTGCCCAGACATAGGGAAGCTCCGTGGTGGCAAAGACAAAGCCGGGAATGGCGATAATCAGCGGGATATGCAGCACCAACATCGCCAATTTCTTGTTGGCGATTTTTGAATAGATCAGCGGCGCGCCAAAGGCAGCCGGAATGCCAAACACGTTAAACAGGGTCAGAAGCGTGGCGGCTTCGGCCTCGGAAATGCCGTGGTCGATGAAGACTTTGGCGACCCAGGCGGTGCCGGTATAGAACATCAGTGACTGGCAACCAAAGAACAGTGCCAGCCACCAGGCTTCAACATTTTTCCAAAGCGAATTACGCGCAACCGGGGTGGGCGCCGCCCCGACATGGCGATAGCGCAGCATCGGCAGCCAACAGACAAAGGCGATGGCGGCAAACATCGCCCAAACACCCAACGACCAGCGCCAATCCCCGTTCGCGGCATTTCGGATCGGAATCGAAATAAATGCGGCAATTGTCGCACCGCTCGACATGGTAAAGGTATAAAGGGCGGTCACCAGCGCCACATGGGTCGGGAAACTGCGCCGCACCAGCGACGGGGTCAGCACGTTCAAAACCGCAATCGCCGCACCCAGAATGATGGTTCCGACCACCATGATGTCATAGGCGCCGCTGGCGCGAAGCCCCTGACCGATAGCAATGAACAACAGCATGGTCAAAAGTGTGGCTTCAAGGCCGAATTTCTGCCCCAGACGCGGGGCAAACATCGACAGGACACCAAAGCTCAGCACCGGGAGCGTCGTCAGCAGGCCAAGCTGCGTGCCCGAAAGTGCCAAGTCCGAGCCAATGATTTCCGCCAGCGGTCCCAGCCCGACAATGCTGCCGCGCATATTGGCAGCCAGAAGCAGGATCGCGAGGAGAAAGCCGATATGCGCCCCCAGATGATGGAAGCCACGCCCGGCATCCGTCGCCGTACTTTTTTCCGCTGATGCTTCCTCGGAGGTGGTCGTTTTCGGGGCGGTCTTGTCAGTCATGCGAGTGATCCGTGTTATGTCGCGATGGTGGTGGCGCGATCAGAATTTCGGGGCTGCTTAAATTCAAAAATCGCGCGGGCTAAAGCGTAACAACAACACCCCACAAGACGCGAAGCGCAATCACCACAAACAGAACCGCAATAATGCGTTCAATCCAGGCTGCATGATCACGCAACCACGGCAAAATGGCCCCGTGCGAGAGCCCGACAGCCACAAGGCAATACCATGCCCCGTCAATCGCCGCTGCGGTAAAGGCCAACAGGAACTTACTAGCCCATTCGAATTCGGGCGACACAAACTGGCTGAACAGGGCGAGGAAAAACAGGGCAATCTTGGGATTGAGAAACGAGATCATGAACCCGTCGCGTGCGGCCTGCAGGATTGATCCCGATACCTTTCCGGTCCCATCAACATCAAATTTCGCACCTGCCTTGGCACCGCGCCAAGCCTTGATCGCAAGCCAGATCAGATAAAGCGCACCAAGAATACTGACCGCATTGTGAAAGACCGGCACGGTTTGAAACAGGATGCCAAGCCCGGTCATGGTGATGACGGCATAAAAGCCGATCCCAAGTGCATGCGCCCAGGCACAGGCAAAGCCTGCCTGACGCGAATGACCGACGGAGTAGCGCAACACAACAGCCAGACTGGGGCCCGGTGTCATTGCGCCAAGAACACAGATGGTTGCAACCGACAACCAGGCGGCGAAGCTCATGACGTTTCCTTTGGGTGACGCAGGTTTATTTCCCGCTTGTTGTGAAGGAAAGCTATATCCTTGTCTGGACCGTTTCAACGGAAATGAACTGTCGCTATGATGCGCATCCGCACCATCCCCCCACCTGAAGGCTGCTTTTCGTAAAATGCGGTTTTAAAACATGTTTCTGCTTCTCAAGAATGCCAACGTCTTCGCCCCGACCCCGCTTGGCATCAATGACATCCTGATCTGCGGCGAAAAGATCGTCGCCCTTGCCCCGGATCTGGTTGTTTCGGTTCCCGCTGATATCAAAACCATCGACCTTGGCGGCAATATCACCGTACCGGGCTTTATCGACGGGCATGTGCATCTGATTGGCGGTGGGGGCGAAGGCGGCTTTGCCACCCGCACACCCGAAGTCGCGGTTGGCAAACTGATTGAGGCTGGCATTACATCCGTTTGCGGCTTGCTCGGCACCGATGCCGCCACCCGCCACATCGCATCACTTTATGCCAAGACCAAAGCCCTTCGAACCGAAGGCATTTCGGCCTGGTTTTTCACCGGCGGCTATCGCGTGCCGTCCCCGACCCTGACGGGCAATATCGGCGATGACGTGACGTTTCTGGATGCCTGTATTGGCCTGAAAACCGCAATTTCCGATCATCGCAGCAGTCAAAGCACGGTCGATGAACTGGCCCGCATCGCATCCCAATCGCGCATTGGCGGCATGACATCGGGCAAGGCCGGGTCTGTCGTCGTGCATCTGGGGGACGGTGACGGGCATTTTGATCCGTTGCTTGCGGTGATTGACCAGACCGAGATCCCGATAAGCCAGTTCATCCCGACCCATGTAAACCGCAAGCGCGCCTTGCTTGATGCGGCAAAACTCTGGGCCAATCGTGGTGGCAATATCGATTTCACCACCGGAATTGACGCCGAACCCGATCCCAAGGGGGCCGTCAAAACATCAACCAGCATTGCCGAATGCCTGGCGGATGGCGTCCCGCTTGATCGCATTTCCATGACATCGGATGGCAATGGGTCACTTCCGGACTTTGATGGCGATGGCAATATGATTGGGCTTTCGGTGGCCTGTTTTGAAACGGTGCCACGCGAATTTGCCAATATGATTGCCGTCGAAAAGCTTGATATTCCAACGGCACTGGCCCCGATCACGACGAACCCGGCCCGGATGCTGGGCCTTTCGGCACACAAAGGGCAGATCAAGGTCGGATATGACGCCGATATCCTTGTTCTGGATGATGCTTTGGCCCCCGATAGCGTTATTGCCCGCGGAAAACCGGCCATGATTGCCAAGGAACGTCTCCTTCGCGGCACTTTTGAAGACTAAACCGGCTTGAAACACCCAAATACCACTCGAAAACACGGCTTTTCGCGCTGGATAGCCGTGCGAGTTGCCTTTTTATCGACATAACTGCCCCAAACAGCCCCTATTATGGTCAAACTGCTTCCCGTTTTCTTGTCCATGCTCGTTTGCCTCAAAGAGGTCCTTGAATGACCAAGCAATGAGAGCAACCACGAAGGGATCCAAGAGATGCGAAAGACAGCCACAATTCTTGCCGTTGCCGGTGCGTTGGGACTGTCCGCCTGCAGTGGATTGAATGACCGAGACCAGAAAATGCTGAGCGGCGGCGCCATTGGTGCCGGTGTTGGCGCGGTTGGCACCGTGATCACCGGTGGCTGTGTAACCTGCGGTGCTGTCATCGGTGGTGCGGTTGGTACGGGAGCTGGTTACATCATGCATGAAAACGAGGAAGCCCGGAAATAAACCCGGATTCGGCACTGATTTTGAACGCGCTTCCACGTTCAAGGTGGTTTTGATCAGAGCTCAATGACCCTGAACACCCTCAAATGGCGGATTTCCCGAGGTTTCGACGTGATCGCCAAAGCACGTACCAACCTGATGCCACCACTTGAGATTGTTCTGTCTTCGGTATTTCAGACAGACCATAACACGTCAAATGCCCGGCTCACCCGGGCATTTTTTGTGCTTATTTGGCACTGTTCAAGACATTGAACCTTTTAAAATTCAATGCCTTATTGGTCGTATGATTTTCGCATTCGTTATTTGTTTTACGTTAACGTCACTTTGTATTATAGTCCTGACATAATCAAAACAAGAATACCAGCTGACTGAGGGAGGCGTTCGTGGATGACATCCTCGAAACCGTAAAAGAAAAACTGCCGCAACTCCGCGGCTTGAATGCTGTCGTCGCCTTTGATTGCGGCGATGACGGACAAATCGTTGTTGATGCCACCGGCGATGAACCGGAAATCAGCGATGATGACCTGTCCGATGCCGATTGCATTCTCAAGATCAAGAAAGCCAACCTCGAAAAACTGATCGCCGGAAAGCTTGATCCGATGCTTGCCTTCACCATGGGCAAACTGAAGATCAAGGGTTCGATGGGTGTGGCAGCCAAGCTGTCATCCATGCTCGACTAACTCTGTCGGGAAGATCCGTTTTATGGGGGAAACATGCGCAGTCGTATCACAATTGGCAGCATATCGGCCCTGATTGCCGGATTTACGATCCAGTTTGCCGCACCGTCCTTGGCGTTTGGATCGGAGATACTGAACTTTCGCGTTCTTAAGGACGGGGAACCCATCGGCTATGAAAAGGTCGAAATCATACCGACCACCACTGGCCAGACCGTCAAGGTGGAGACCCTGACGGATGTTCGGGTGCTGTTTTTAAAGTTCCACTACGACCATCAGCGCACCGAACAATGGCAGAACGGCGAGCTGATCTCGGTCGAAACCACCACCAATGATGACGGCACATACTACACCTGGCAGGCAAGCTATGACGCAGATTGTTATGCGCTTTCTGGCAAAGGTGTCGGGAAACGTGATGCCTGTGACGGGGCCTGGCCACTGAGTTTGTGGCACGAGGACGTTACCGGCAAAGCCAACCTTTTAAGCGTCATCAATGCCGAACCCTATAACGTCGACACACACAGGGTCGGTGAAGAAACCGTGATGGTCGAAAGCCGGGAAACACCGGCAGTCCATTACGAAATGTCTGGCGATGTCGACCGTGATCTCTGGTACGGCACCGACGGAAAATTGCTCAAAACGAGCTTTAAAAGAAAAGGCTACGACATCGATTTTATCAGGGTCGATGCGATAGACCTTCAACAATAAAAGCGGGCGTTTTAAATCATAGATTTGAAACGTTATAAGATTAAGGGAGAAACAGATGTCCTACTTCAAAAAGGGCTGCCTCTGGGGGGCAGCTTCAGGTACTGCACTTCTGTGCGCACTTGCCAGCGTTGGCACCGCACACGCATCGGGCTTTCAGGTCCGCGAAACCAGCGGCACCCTGCAGGGCTCAAGCTTTGCCGGCATGACCACCCTGTCCACCGATGCATCCACCATGTCCTACAATCCGGGTACCGTTGGTCAATACAAGGAAACCAGCTATAGTGCGGGTATCACTGTCATTCGACCGGTTGCGAACGCAACCAATACAGTTGCAACCAACGGCTCACGAACGGTGATTGCTCAGACCGGTGGCGGCTACAAGGACATGGCTCAGGATGCTGCAGTGCCTAACGCACATGCCGTCTGGAAATTGAACGACCAGATCAATCTTGGTGTTTCGATTACAGCACCTTGGGGCCTTGTTACCGATAACGATTCCGATTTCGCAGGGCGTTTCTTTGGCACAACATCCAAAATCAAAACCGTAAATATCAAGCCCGTGGTCGCTTATCGCTTTGACAATGGCCTCAGCATCGGCGCTGGTCCGCAAGTTCAGCGGTTTGAAGCCGCCCTGAGCAAAGCAGTTCCGTCACTCGGCGGCGCAGTGGCAGAGGGTAACTCAACGGTCGAAGGCGACGATATCGGCTATGGCTGGACCGCCGGGATGAATTGGGAGATCACGAACACCACCCGTGTTGGTCTTTCCTACAATTCCGAGGTTGAACACAAACTCAAAGGCGACATCACCTTCGATAGTGCCGCGAAGAGTTTGGCCACCCCATGGACGGATCGCAAGACAACGGCCAAGATCACCACGCCCGAATCCATTGCGTTTGGTCTTTCGCACGATCTTTCGGATCAATGGACCGTCATGGGTGACATGCAATGGACCAACTGGAACTCGGTTAGCGATCTTGTCTTTAATTATAGTGGGCTGATCAACAGCGCATCAGCGACTACTGGCAGCACAACCGAGAATTATCAGTGGGGAACCTCGTGGTTTGGCGCCCTTGGTGCACGTTACCAACACGACGATAACTGGTTCTTCACCGGTGGTGTTGCCTACGACGAAACCCCGATCAAAACCCGTAACCGCAATGTGCGTCTGCCGGATTCTGATCGCTATTGGGTATCGCTTGGTGCGACATACAAAGCAGCTGACTGGGCGGATGTAACATTGGGCTACACCCACATTTTTGCAGATGAAGCACGGGTCGATCACGCCTCTTCGCTCGTTGGCAATTACTCTGCCTATTACGAAGCCAAGGTCGACATCATCGCGCTGCAGGCGAAATTCAAGTTCTGATCTGCTATACTGTGCGGTGCGGGGTGCTTTGGCGCGCCGCATCGGGCTCCCTTTTTTTACCCGAAAAGTGACGTTAACGTAATGGAGTTAACGCAAGTGAACCAAGTAAACGTTCAAGAAGCCCCGATCCTGCGCGATGGTGTTGACATCAGCTCACCGGTTAAAACGCGCCCCGTGCATGAAATCTTTGATAATGCGGCCGCCCGGTTCCCGCTGCGCCCGTGTCTGGATTTCCTCGGTCGGATTTATGACTACAAGACCATCGCTGAACAGATTGACCGTGCCGCAGAAGGCTTCAAACAGCTTGGCGTGCGCAAGGGTGACAAGGTCGGGCTGTGCCTGCCCAATACGCCCTACTATGTCGTCTGCTATTACGCGATCCTGAAATGCGGCGGTGTGGTGGTGAATTTCAATCCGCTCTATGCCAAGCGCGAGATTGCCTATCAGATCGAGGATTCAGGTTGTCGGCTGATGGTGACGCTGAACCTGAAACAGATTTATCCCAAGGTCGCGGCCTGCCTCGATGAAACCTGCCTGAAGCGGATTGTTGTTTGCGAAATGAGCGGCATCCTGCCGCCGGTCAAAAGCGTTCTGTTTTCGCTGTTCAAGCGTAGCGAACTGGCCGAGGTGCCAATTGATCTGCGCCACATCCCCTATTCGCGGGTGATCGGATGCAAGCCGATTGATCGCGTCGTCGATATCGATGTCCATGATCTGGCGGTGCTGCAATATACCGGCGGCACGACCGGACGCCCCAAGGGGGCAATGCTGACGCATGCCAATCTGAGTGCCAATGTCGATCAGTTGACCCGCTGGATGCCGGACGCCAAGCCGGGGCAGGAAGTCACCTTGTGTGTTTTGCCGTTCTTCCATGTCTTTGCCATGACGGTAGCACTGAACACATCGGTCAATCTGGGTGCGGAAATGGTGTTACAACCACGTTTTGAGCTCAGTTCCTTGATCAAGGCGCTAGACAAGAAAAAGGCCACCATTTTCCCGGGTGTTCCGACGATCTATACGGCGATCAACAATTCGCCGGAAACGCTCAAATACGATCTGTCACACATCCGGTGCTGCATTTCCGGGGGCGCACCGCTGCCGGTCGAGGTCAAACACCGGTTTGAGGAAATCACCGGCTCCAAGGTCGTCGAAGGATATGGTCTGTCGGAAGCAAGCCCGGTTTGCACATGCAACCCGCTTAAGGGTGAGAACAAGGAAGGCTCCATCGGCCGTCCCTTGCCGGGTACCGAGATCGAAGTTCGATCCCTGGATCGTCCCGAAAACCCAATGCCGCTTGGCGAGAAGGGCGAGGTTTGCATTCGCGGCCCGCAAGTCATGCCGGGTTACTGGCAAAATGAAGCCGCCACCCAGGAGACCTTTGTCGATGGTTGGCTGCGCACCGGCGATGTCGGCTATCAGGACGAGGATGGCTATACATTTCTGGTCGATCGCCTCAAGGACGTGATCCTGTGCAGCGGTTACAACGTCTATCCGCGCGCGATTGAGGAGGCACTTTATCTCCATGATCAGATCGCCGAAGTCACCTGCATCGGCGTGCCTGATCAATATCGCGGCCAGGCACCCAAGGCATTTGTCCGCCTGAAAGATGGCGTGACCAATGTCACGGCCGAAGACCTGCGGGCATTTCTTGATGACAAGATCTCGAGAATCGAGATGCCGCGTGAAATCGAAATACGTGAAGAACTTCCCAAAACCATGGTCGGCAAACTGTCGAAAAAGGAACTGATCGAGGAAGAACGCCAAAAGAGAGAGGAAAATACGGTTTAGTTGCAACGCGTTGGCGTCACGATACACACACTGAAAAAATCTAAGTGACGTTAACGTAAACTAATTGACGTATAGTGAAAAATAGATACCATAAAGGGCGAATAATGACCAAAATTGACGAACGGTTTTATACCGTTCCCGAACTGGCCGACGATCTTGGCATCACGCCGCGCACCATCCGGTTTTATGAGCAAAAGGGGCTCCTGAACCCGCAGCGTGCCGGCACCACCCGGGTCTATACCCGACAGGATCGCGCCAAACTGCTCCTCATTTTGCGGGGCAAGCGACTGGGTTTCAGCCTGAAAGAGATCGCGGATTATCTCGATCTTTATGGCGCGGACCCCACCCAGGCAGAGCAGATCAAGATGCTTCTGGAACGCGTTCGGGAACGGATTTCTGACCTGGAAGAACAGCGTCAGGCACTGGACGTCACACTGGATGAACTGCGCGAAATCGAACAGCAATCGGTTGATGCGCTTGAAGAAAAAGGAATCGATCCGGCCCCGTAATAAAAACACCGGATCCGAGGAAAGCTCAGGAAGGAAGACAAAGCCATGACCAACGCCGTAATTGCCGGATATGTCCGGTCCCCCTTTACCCCGGCCCGCAAAGGGGCCCTTGCCAAGGTCCGTCCTGACGACCTTGCGGCACAGGTCGTCAAAGGTCTGGTCGAAAAGACCGGCATTGATCCCAACGCGATCGAGGATTTGATCCTTGGCTGCGCCTTCCCGGAGGGTGAGCAGGGCTTCAATGTCGCCCGTCTGATCACGTTCCTTGCCGATCTGCCGCGTTCTGTCGCGGGTGTAACGGTCAACCGGTTCTGCGGTTCATCCATGCAGTCGATCCATCAGGCGGCTGGCGCGATTGCAATCGGGGCTGGTGATGTCTTTATCTGTGCCGGTGTTGAAAGCATGACCCGGGTTCCGATGATGGGCTTTAACCCGCTGCCCAACCCGGAACTTTATAAAGCCATGCCCGAAGCCTATATGGGCATGGGCGATACAGCCGAAAATGTTGCCGCCAAATACAGCCTGACCCGTGCCGATCAGGAAGCCTTTGCGGTCGAAAGCCACAAACGTGCCGCAGCGGCACAGGCCGCTGGCAAGTTCGTCGATGAAATCATCCCGATTCAGACCAAGGACGGCGTCGTGTCCGAGGATGGCTGCATTCGCGGCGAAACCACCGCCGAAGGCCTGGCCGATCTCAAACCCGCCTTCAAGGCAGATGGCGTTGTTACTGCAGGCACCTCATCACCGCTGACCGATGGGGCCTCGGCGGTTCTGGTGTGTTCCGAAGAATATGCCGCCAAAAACGGCCTGACCCCGATTGCACGCGTCAAATCGGTTGCGGTTGATGGCTGCCTGCCGGAAATCATGGGCATCGGCCCGATTGGCGCCTCGAAAAAGGCGCTGTCACGTGCAGGCCTGAGTGCGGGCGATATTGATGTGACCGAACTTAACGAAGCGTTTTCGTCGCAGGCCATGGCAAGCATTTCCGATCTGGGACTGGACGCGGCCAAGGTCAATATCGATGGCGGTGCGCTGGCAATTGGCCACCCGCTAGGTGCGACCGGGGCGCGCATCGTTGGTAAGGCTGCTGCAATACTCAAACGTGATGGTGGCAAGTATGCGCTGGCGTCCCAGTGCATTGGCGGGGGTCAGGGGATCGCGACCATTCTGGAGGCGATGTAATGCCCAAGGTAGCCAAAGACATCAAACAGGTCGCCGTTATTGGCGCCGGTGTTATGGGGGCGGGGATCGCTGCCCATATCGCCAACTCCGGGACGCCTGTCCTGCTGCTTGATATCGTGCCCGAAGGCGCCAAAAACCGTAATGCGGTTGCCGAGGGCGCGGTCGCCAAGATGCTGAAAACCGACCCGGCACCGTTCATGTCCAAACGGGTCGCCAAACTGATCACGTGCGGCAATATCGAGGATGACCTTGATAAGATCGCCAAATGTGACTGGGTGATCGAGGCTGTCATTGAACGCCTTGATATCAAGCAGGATCTCTATCGCAAGATTGATGCGGTGCGTGCCAAGGGATCGGTGGTCTCATCGAACACATCGACCATTCCGCTTGCCACCCTGATTGACGGGATGGAGGAAAGCTTCGCACAGGACTTCATCATTACCCACTTCTTTAACCCGCCGCGCTATATGCGCCTGCTGGAGCTGGTTGGATCAGGTGTTACCCGCGATGGTGTGATTGATACCGTTGCCGATTTTGCCGATCGCAAACTGGGCAAGACCTGTGTGACCTGCCATGACGAACCGGGCTTTATCGCCAACCGTCTGGGTGTCTACTGGATTCAGGCCGCCATGGTCGAGGCCATGGACTGCAACCTGACCGTCGAAGAAGCCGACAGTGTCATTGGCCGGCCATTCGGCATCCCCAAAACCGGGGTATTCGGCCTGATGGATCTGGTGGGTCTTGATCTGATGCCGCATGTGCAATCAAGCATGGCGGGCCTTCTTGATAAATCCGATCCGTTCCACGCGATTTACCGCGAAAGCGAGTTGGTCAGCAAACTGATTGCTGATGGCTATACCGGGCGCAAGGGCAAGGGTGGCTTTTACCGCCTGAACCGTGATGGTGGTCAGAAGGTCAAAGAGTCGATTGATCTGCAAACCGGTGAATTTGCCAAATCCGAAAAAGCGCGCCTTGGCAGTGTCCGGGCCGCTGGCAAAGACCCGCGCAAAATGATGGAAGCATCTGACAAGGGTGGTCAGTATGGCCGCGCTGTCATGGGCAAAACCCTTGCCTATGCCGCCTTCATTGCCGAGGCCGCGGCCAATTCCATCGTCGATGTCGATGATGCGATGAAGCTGGGCTATGCATGGAAAACCGGGCCTTTTGAGCTGATGGATGCCATTGGCGTTGATGCCCTGATTTCGATGCTCGAAGAAGACGGTGTTGAAGTCCCGGCCTTGCTGAAAAAGGCGGCAGGCAAGTCGTTCTACAAGGTCGAGGATGGTGAACTTTACTATCTCGGCTTTGATGGCACCTACGCCAAGGTCACCCGCCCGGATGGCGTCATCCTGCTTGAAGACATCAAACGCAAATCCGAACGCGTCGCCGGCAACCGCGCCGCATCGCTTTGGGATATTGGCGATGGCGTTGCCTGCCTTGAATTCCATACCAAGATGAACGCCCTTGATTCCGATGTGCTTGGCGCGATCAAGACATCGATCCGGACTGTGAAAAAGCAGTTCAAGGCTATGGTCATCTATAACGAAGGCAGCAATTTCTCGGCAGGCGCCAACCTTGGTCTGGCTCTGTTTGCCGCCAATATCGCCGCCTGGCCAGAGATCGAAAACCTCGTTGAGACCGGTCAGGAGACTTACAAGGCGCTGAAATATTCGCCCTTCCCGGTCGTCGGTGCGCCGAGCGGCCTGGCCCTGGGTGGCGGGTGTGAAGTTCTGCTTCATTGTGATGCTGTTCAGGCGCACGGCGAAACCTATATCGGGCTGGTTGAGCCCGGTGTGGGCCTGATCCCGGCCTGGGGCGGGTGTAAGGAAATGATCCGTCGCTGGGCGGAAAATCCGAAGTTCGTCAAAGGTCCGATGGCCCCAAGTGCCAAGGCATTCGAGATCATCTCGGTCGCGACCGTTGCCAAATCGGCGATGGAGGCCAAGGAAAACCTGTTCTTCCGCGAAGGTGACGGCATCACCATGAACCGCAACCGTTTGCTGGCCGATGCCAAGGAACGCGCGTTATCCATGGTCGATGGTTACGAAGCGCCCGAAGGATTCACCTATCGTCTGCCGGGCGAAGCGGCCCGGGTTGCGTTTGAAATGGCGGTCGATGGCTTCCACCGTTTGGGCAAGGCCACCGATTATGACCGCGTGGTCGCCGGTGAACTGGCCAAGGTTCTGGCCGGTGGTGACACCGACGTGACCGAGGAACTTTCCGAAGACGATATTCTTGAACTGGAACGCGAAGGCTTCATGCGTCTGGTCCGCAACGAAGGCACCATGGCCCGGGTCGAGCATATGCTGCTGACCGGCAAGCCATTGCGCAACTGACCGGTCCGGGAGGAAACATAAAATGGCTGAATATAAAGCACCCCTGCGCGATATGCGCTTCGTCCTGACCGAGCTGTTTGATTACAACGATATCAATCAGATGCCCGGTTGCGAGGATTTCACCCCCGATGTGGTCGATGCGGTCCTCGAAGAAGCCGCCAAGGTCTGCGAAGAAGTCCTGTATCCGATCAACCGGTCGGGTGATGAGGAAGGCTGCACTTGGGATGACGGGGTTGTCACAACCCCCAAGGGTTTCAAGGAAGCCTATCAGACCTTTGCCGAAGGCGGCTGGACGGGCATTGCCTGCGATCCGAAATATGGGGGGCAAGGCGCGCCGAAATCACTCAATGCCCTGGTCGAGGAAATGATTTGTTCGACCAACCTGTCCTTTGGCATGTATCCGGGCCTGTCTTTTGGCGCCTATGCCGCCATGCATGCCCATGCATCGGACGAGCTTAAGGACAAGTTCCTGCCCAAGATGGTCGAAGGCACCTGGTCGGGCACCATGTGCCTGACCGAACCGCATTGCGGTACCGATCTTGGCATCATCAAGACCAAGGCAGAACCACTTGGTGACGGGTCCTATGCGCTTTCGGGCACCAAAATCTTCATCTCCGCCGGGGAGCACGACCTGACGGAAAACATCATCCATCTGGTGCTGGCCAAATTGCCTGACGCTCCAAGCGGCACCAAGGGCATTTCGCTTTTCCTTGTGCCGAAATTCATGGTCGGCGATGACGGATCACTTGGCGATCGCAATGCGGTGAAATGCGGATCCATCGAACACAAGATGGGCATCAAGGCATCATCGACCTGTGTGATGAACTTTGACGGTGCGGTCGGCTATCTGGTCGGCGAACCCCATCAGGGCATGCCCGCCATGTTCACCATGATGAACCAGGAACGTCTGTCGGTCGGGATTCAGGGTCTTGGCCTTGGTGAAGCGGCCTATCAGGGTGCGCGTGCCTATGCCAAGGACCGCCTACAAGGCCGCGCCCTGACCGGTGCGAATTCCCCCAATCAGCCAGCCGACTCCATTATCGTCCATCCCGATGTACGGCGCATGCTGCTGACCGCCAAGGCAACCAACGAAGGTTGCCGAGCGATGGGCATGTGGGTCGCGCGCGCACTTGATACCGCCAAGCATCACGCAGACCCGGTCAAACGCGAAGAAGCCGACGAGCTCGTTCAGCTGATGACCCCGATCGTCAAGGCACTGTTCACCGACTGGGGCTTTGATAACACCAACCTGGGTGTGCAGGTCTTTGGCGGACATGGCTATATCCGCGAATGGGGCATGGAACAGTATGTCCGTGATGCCCGTATCGCCCAGATTTATGAAGGCACCAACGGCATTCAGGCACTTGACCTTGTCGGCCGTAAAATGCCGACCAAGGCCGGGCGTTATTTGCGCCGTTTCTTCCATCCTGTGCAGGAATATATCGAAGCCAATGTTTCAAACGGCGAGCTTGGCGAATATGTCCAGCCACTGGCGAAGGCCTTCATGCGCCTGCAACAGGCGACCGGCGAACTGGCCCAGCGCGGCATGAAAAACCCCGATGAAGCCGGGGCAGCCGCAACCGAATTCCTGCGTCTGTTTGGTCTGGTGGCCGTTGGTTTCATGTGGGCCCGGATGGCGGAAATCGCGCTTGCCAAACAGGGTGATGACGAAGACGGTTTCTACAAGGGCAAGCTGGTAACAGCCAAGTTCTATATGGAACGGGTTCTGCCGCAATCAGGTGCCCTGTTCAGTCAGATCATGTCGGGCTCTTCGACCATGATGGCGCTTGACGAGGAGCTGTTCTGATCATGGCTGTGGGCCGCATCTATCAAGACCGGACACCCGTGAACGGAGCGTTGTCGTGAACCTGATTTTCCGACTGATCCGTGTGGTGATCCTGTCCTTGTTGCGGCCCCGCCTGCACCCGCTTGATCCATCGACTCTGCATTTCCGGGCATGGCCGCTGGATCTTGATATCAATGTGCATATGACCAATTCGCGCTATTTCGCGCTGATGGACCTGGGTCGGACGGAACTGATCGTGCGCAACGGTATCGCCAAGCAAATGTTCAAACGCAAATGGCAGCCGGTGGTGTCGGGATCGACCATGCGGTTCAAGCGCGCCATCAAACCGTTTCAGAAATTCGCGCTCGAAACCCAGGCGCTCTATTGGGACGACAAGGGGTTCTATCTTGAACAACGCTTTGTCTCGAACGGCAAGACACTGGCCCTTGGCGTGGTCAAGGCCGTCTTTGTCGGCCCGGATGGCATTGTGGCCCCCGAAGATGTCTGTCGGATGGTCGGTGCGGATGAAACCTCGCCCTCCATGCCCGACTGGCTTTCAGGATGGCCTGATATGGAAACCGCGATTGAAGCACGGCTGGCGATTTAACACACACCAACAACCGGCAAACCGGGACACATGCGGAAAATCCGCGCAGGAGGAAACACCATGGCATCTAATGACGCCGTATTGCTCAACATCACCGACGGGGTCGCGACCATTACGCTGAACCGCGCGGACCGCATGAACGCCCTTGATCAGGCGATGGTCAGCGGTCTGTCCGCTGCCATGGACAAGATCGAAGCCGGCATTTCCGATATCGGAGCCGTCATCATCGAAGGATCGGGCGGCACATTCATGGCCGGTGGCGATGTGAAGTTCTTCCATCAGGTGTCAAAAGGCCCGGTCGAAGACGCGCGCTCCTTGATCGAGGCCTTGATTGATCGGGTTCATGACATCGTTTTGCGCATCAACGCCCTGCCCCGTCCGGTGATTGCCAAGCTCGAAGGGGCGGTTGCCGGATTTGGTGTCAGCCTGATGAATGCCTGCGACCTTGCCATTGCCGCTGAGGAAACCGTTTTCACCCTGGCCTACATCCATATCGGCACCTCGCCCGATGGCGGGGCGACCCATTCGCTGACCCGGTTGGTCGGCATGAAAAAGGCCAAGGAAATTGCCCTGCTGGGCGACCGATTTGGCGCCGATGAAGCCCATGATTGCGGCCTGATCAACAAGGTTGTCCCGGCCGATCTGTTGCCATCCGTCACCGCGAAATACGCCACCCGTCTGGCGACCGGCCCGCGCGATGCGATTGCACGTACCAAGGCGTTGCTCAATGCCGCCCCCAATGCCGATCTGCAAACCCAGTTGAAGGCCGAGGCCAAATCATTTAGCGACTGCGCGACAAGTGCCGATTTCCGCGAAGGTGTAACCGCCTTTGTAGAAAAGCGCACTGCGCGTTTTGGCAAATCATAAAAAGAATTCAGGGAAGAATTTGATGACGAGTCTTAAAGGCAAAACACTGTTCATCACTGGCGCATCGCGTGGCATCGGCAAGGAAATCGCGCTGCGTGCCGCCCGCGATGGCGCCAATGTCGCGATCATTGCCAAAACCGATGAACCCCATCCGAAACTGCCCGGCACCATCCATAGTGCCGCGGCCGAAATCGGGGAGGTCGGTGGCAAGGCACTCGCCCTTAAAACGGATATCCGCGATGAAGATCAGATTGCCGAAGCTGTCGCCAAGACTGTCGAGACGTTCGGCGGGATCGATATCCTGATCAACAATGCCAGCGCGATCAACCTGACCCCGACGCTGGACACCCCGATGAAGCGGTTTGATCTGATGCATCAGGTCAATACACGTGCAAGCTTTGCCTGTGCCCAGGCCTGCCTGCCGCACCTTTTGAAATCGGATAATCCGCACATCCTGACCATGTCGCCACCGCCAAACCTGTCGCCACAATGGTTTGCCAATCATACGGCCTATACGATTTCAAAATACGGCATGAGCCTGATCACCCTGGGTCTGGCGGCCGAATTTGCCGACGAAGGGGTTGCTGTCAATTCGCTTTGGCCAGTCACCGTGATTGAAACAGCAGCACTGAATATGATCCCCGGTCTTGAACAAGGTCGGGCACGCACACCGCAAATCATTGCCGATGCCACGCATGCGATCCTGACCGCACCCGCGCGCGAGGTTACAGGTGGCTTCTTTACCGATGAAAGCGTGTTGGAGGCCATCGGCGTCACCGACTTCGAACACTACAACCTGACACCGGGCAAACCGCCCTATCCGGACTTCTTCCTTGAGCTTGATCGCAACGGCAAGAACGATCCCGAAGTGGCAAAACTGCTTACGAAACTGGGCCGCTTTCACAAAGCAGCCTGACCGTCATGGCGCCGGGGAAGTGTGTGCCTCGGCGTCTGGTAGGGGCCTGATTTTACGGCTGTGGATGATCTGCACTGGAAATCGGGCTCACTCGCCCGCTGAACTCAACCCGCCCTTTGTGGCGGGTTCTTTTTTTGCCCAGACATCATGGATGCCGCACACATAAAGGCACCGCCACAGGGGAGAATGGCGGTGCCGCCTTCGCTATAAAACGCCAAACGTCGAGGGAAACGTTGAGGGATATGATGAAAAAGCGTGAAGCGAAGGAATAGGTATTTAACGGGAGTCAGGAAGCGCGGCGTTCCAGAGTCTGACGCGGCATTTCACAGGCGACAAGGCTTGGTGTCGGCAACATCATCTGCACCGAAAGCGCCATGCCAAGATCGCGATGATCGCGTTTGGTATCAAGGAAATGTTCCGACCAGATGCCATCACGGTTGGCTGAGAGAAACGCACAGCGCAGCATCGAAAAACGCCCAGAACCATGACAATCATGCTCACCGGTTACCTGTGCGAGCCATCCAGCAATCGCATCATGGGCGGCCTGATCAAGAATGTCCTGCATGCTGGCCCGGTCATTGGCGGCAATGCTGTCTTCGGCGAGCGCATCACGAAGTGCGTTAATCATGCGCTGACTGGCCTGCGGGGCACTGACACCAAACGAACGCAGCCATGCATGGGCCGCATCTTCGATCAGGCGCGTCATCGCGGCCGATTCAAATGCAGCATAGGTGAAACCCTGTTTTGCAACGCTCATGTCAGTCATTCGTTTGGCCCTCCGGGCGGTGAACAATCAGCAATATTTAACGTGTTGTTAAGGATGAGGATCGCTGAAAAAACGCGGCATAATTTGCTCGAATCAGGGCGTTTTTGTGGCGCGCAAAATCTTTGTAAAACAAACCACTAGCTGGCCGGTTTCGGGCTATCAACCGCCACATGATCACGGCCCGCCATGATCTGATCAAGCGGTTTGACCGGCCATGACAGGATCAGAAGTTTTTCATCGCGCGTCAGGCTTTCGACACCCAACCGGGCAAGCTTTTCATAAATGATCCCGATCTCGATCGCGGTCCGGGCATCAGGTTTGCGCACCGGCAACAAGGCAGAATGAAGCGCATTGGCATACGGATCTTCGATCAGGCGCAACAAGCCGTCTTTGACATCCTCACCCCCACTTTCGGCCGTAATCCGCGAAAGTGCACGAAGCTCACCGGGGCTGTCATATTCTTCGGGCGTGACAAAAAGCTTCATCCGGCGTGCGGCCTTTCCGATGGCGAGGCTACTGGAATAATGGGTGAGCCACGGCGACAGAATAAGCCCCGCCAGAATGGGCGACAGCCACCAGAAGAACGCCGTATCGACAAACACGGCAATCGCCCCCCAGACCAGACCCAGCACGATAATGGCGCGATGAGTTTTAAGTGCGGCCTTGAACGGCACGCCGGCATCATCGCGTTCCTGCGCATCCCAGCCAACCTGATTACCGGTCAGAACCGACAATACGAATTGCGAATGCAGCATCATCATGATCGGGGCCTGCAGCGCAGAATACAGGGTTTCAAGCAGGCCACTGGCCAATACTATCACCCCGCCATACTGCTTGCGATCGCGGCCCAGACAGACCATCAGGATCGAGATGATCTTGGGCAGAACCAGCATGCCGATGGTAAAGACCAGCAACACCAGCATTTCAAACGACCGGTCGACCGGCCATTGCGGGAACATGGTGAACTGACCGGGGAAGAAGCTATAGGTCAGTTGGGTGTTTTGAAGGGTCGCAATCGTCGAGCTCAGCAAAAGCAAAAGCCACAGCGGCGATGACACAAAGCTCATCACCCCCATAAAGAAATGCAGACGGCTCAGCGGTTTGAAACCTGGCGCGACCATCAGACGCGCGTGCTGCATATTGCCCTGACACCAGCGACGATCCCGGATGGCAAAATCAATCAGGTTGGGTGGCAATTCTTCCCAGCTGCCTTCAAGCTGCGGGATCAGCCAGCACCGCCAACCGGCCTTGCGCATAAAGGCGGCCTCGACGAAATCGTGGCTCAGGATATGACCACCCATCGGCGGCTTGCCCGACAGAACCGGCAGGCCACAGCATTCGATAAACGCCTTGGTGCGAATGATCGCGTTATGGCCCCAATAGTTCGAGCTGCCCATACACCAGAATGACAGACCCGCTGACATGGTTGGGCCATGCACGCGCGAAATGAACTGCAGGATGCGGGCAAACAGGGTCTGACGGCCGGTGGGCTGTGGCGGGCTTTGAATGATGCCGGCATCCGGGTTGTTTTCCATCAGATAGGCCATATTGACCATGGCCTCGCCCGACATGACGCTATCGGCATCAAAGACGATCATGTGATCGTAATTTGCCGCATAGGTCTCGCAGAATTCCTTGAGGTTGCCCGACTTGCGTTCGGTGTTTTCTGCCCGGCGGCGGAAGAATATCTTGCCGCGCGCATTCAGATCCGCGCACGCCTTGGCCCATGCCATTTCCTCGGCAATCCAGATGTCGGGATCGCGGGTATCAGACAACACAAAGAAATGAAACGCATCAAGCTCACCGGTCGCCGCCAGACTTTCATAGCTTGCCCGCAAACCGGCAAAGACCCGGTTGGGATCTTCGTTATAGACCGGGATCACCACAACGTTTTTGGACCGCAGGCGCCCCTTGCGCGCAATCGGTTTCAGGCGTTTGAGCGTGATCGCATCAAGCTTCAAGCCACGCAAAACCAGCCCGACAATGCCCGTAAAGAAGGACAGCGAAATCCAGGCGAAATTAATCGTAAAGAACGCCACCACCACCATTTCCATGATGGTCAGCTGATCCGCACCCAAAACGTCCGTCATCAGCCACGCCGCATAAGCGGTTGCCGCAATCGACGCCCCGAACAGGAAAAACCGACGTGACCCGACGCCGGGTCCGCGCAACTTGACCGTCGGATCACACAAGGTGTCATCAAACCCGTCTGCGGGGGCGGTCCCATTGGCTTCGGTGTTGGTGGCTTCTGTCATCTGGCTTGTCCGGGGTTATCTGTTTCTGGCAATCGCTGGCACTTGATCCCAAGGGATCAGAACGCCCACGGCATGGTCCAGGTCTCGCTCAGGACCTTGTCCTGATAGAGGATGAAGGCGCGAAGATTGCTTGAGGTGGCGTCACTGGTATTGACCAGATCAAAGATCACACGAACGCCACCATTTTCCGGATCCGGCAGAATGCGAATGTTGCGGACCTCGCCCTCAGACGCGCTGATATCCGCCCGCAGGTTCTTGGCATCCTTGGTGAAATAATCCAGATCACCACCGGCAAAGTTAAGAACAAACCGGGTCCCGGCCTGATCTTCATCGCCCTGGGGGGCCAGTCGCTGAATACGGGTATCGGCGGCCTGTGCCATACCGTGCAATCCGGTGCCATCGCGGGTTGCGGTCACACTATAGGCGACCTGCATTTCCCCACCGGCGGCCGGTTTGGTTTCTGGCACCCAATAAGCCACGATATTGTCATTGGTTTCCGACGGGCTCGGGATTTCGACCAGTTCGATATGGCCCTTGCCCCATTTGCCCTTCGGCGTCACCCAATAGCCCGGCTGCTGATCAAAGCGTTTTTCCAGATCCTGGTAATGATCAAAATTTCGATCACGCTGCAAAAGACCGAACCCGATAGGGTTTTCATCCAAGAACGAGCTCATCTGCAGGTTTTCAGGATTATCGAGCGGACGCCACAGCCATTCGCCGCGCCCGTTATTGATCAAAAGCCCGTCGCTGGAATGGACTTCACCGCGATAATCATCAAAGAACCGGCGGCGCTGTTCACCAAACAGGAACATGCCATTGAGCGGTGCGATACCAATCTTTTCCACGCGATCTCGGAAGAACAGATGCGCCTTGATATCGGCCTTACTGCGCCTGCCTGGCGTAATGTCAAACTGATAAGCACCAGTAACCCGCGTACTATCAAGCAGGGCATAAACCGTGATGGTCTCGGCCCCGTCCGTTGGTTCAACAATCCAGAACTCACGGAAAACCGGGATTTCCTCACCCGTCGGCCCGGCAAGATCAACGGCAAGGCCGCGCGCCATCTGGCCAATCGACTGGCCCTGCCCCTGCAGGCGGAAATAGGACGCGCCAAGGAACCGGGTCAGTTCATCATGGTTGGTCACGTCTGACAGCGGATACCGCAAACGGAACCCGGCATAGTTCTGGGTGGAGAAATCATTGCCCGACAAGCCGGTCTTGCCGAAATCAAACAGCCCGGCAGAAAACGGAATGATCTGCACTTCGCCGTCACGTACCAGATTGATGGTCACCGGCACGTCATACATGGTGCCCGGGTGAAACAGTTCCAGACTGAAATCGGTCTTAGCCGGATTAAAGAAGGCGCGCTGCGACTTGAAGCGGATCTGTGCGTATTCTTCCGCGCTCAGCCCCGAAAGCGCTTCGGGCAGTTCACGATGTGGATTTTCAAATGGCTGGGTCGCCAGATTGCGCGCAAGGTCGGTCACCATCGCCGGATCAAACATCACGGGCTTGGAAACGACAGGCTGTTTGGGCGTATCGGTCTGATCAGCGGGTGCCGCATCCACGGCCACACCTTCTGACGGAGCGTGGTTATCTTCTGCCTGTCCGCTTGGCGTCGTTTCCTCAGCCGGTGTCACAGTTGCAGGCACAGAGTCTGGCGCAGCCGTCTCGGCACTCTCAGTTGCCGGGGTGGGATCATTTTCCTGTGCATGGGGGCGCACCGCCCCGCCAATCATGATCAGCGAGGATGCCACAGCACCCAAAAGAACACGCCTGAGGGGCAGCTTCATATGCTGCTGAAAATGTTGCGTCATGCTCGTATATGCTACCAACCGTTGGATTTTTCGAATTTATTGGTTGCTTTTGTGCACAGGAAACAGGGCAGGAATGTGTCGTGATCAGGGTAAGAATCCGCAAAACGCGCATGTGCCATGCTGCCCGAAAGGATTGCTTTAATCCCGGACATGTCATTGGCAAAGCGTCATTTTTGCATGGGCAGCAGCCCAAAAACGCCGCAAGGAACCGCTTGACGGAAACGCCAAACCGGTTGTCAAACTGCTGATTGAAACGCGCCGCTTTCCGCGCTGGAATCGGCATGCAGTTCACGCGGGGTCATATTGTGGCGCTGCTGAATGGCGCGCGCCAGTGCGGTTGTGCTGCGATAACCGACCTGACTTGCCACCGCCTGCAATCTCTTGCCATCGCGCAGCAACCCAAACGCCAGATCAAGTCGAATGGTTTGCAGGAAATCACCAGGGGATGTGCCCAGCAAATCACGAAACCGGGCGGCAAAGCTCGCCCGTGACATGCCTGCAGTTTCGGCCTGTCGTTCGACAGACCAGTTTTCGCCGGGCTTCTGATGAAGCTCACCCACCACACGCGCAATTCGCGGATCACGCAGCGCGGCAAGAATACCCGGCCGCACAAGGTTCTTGGCCTGACAATGGCGCAACACCATCAGCAACATCAGATCGACCAGAAGATTGATCGCGGTACGTTGTCCGGGCTGGGCGCCTTGTGATTCGGAAAAGAGCTGACCAGTGATGGCTTCAAGGCCCGGGATCTCGTCAAACGGCAAAACCAGATATTCCGGCAGGCCAAGCTTTGCCGGGCTCAACCCCGTATCGGGGAAATCGAGATTGGCACAGACAACCTCCGAACCACGTTCTGGTGTGTCGATGTCGTGCGGTACAGGACTGCCGAACAAAACAACACCGGGTCGATCCAGAAGAACCTGTTCACGCCCGTCAAACAGAACGCGCATACTGCCGTGCTGCAAGACATGCAGCATGCCCTGCTGTTGCGATGGCAGATCAGATCGCGCCTGATGATGGCTGCTGCCGCAATGGGTTCCGGCAAAGATCACATCGCCGCGCGGGTGGTTTCCGGCGAACAGATCAGACAGAACATCCTTCTCAGACGAATTGCGTGCTTCCTCAGACAACAAGTCACTTCTCCGACGATAGGCTGTTTTCAGATTTCAAGACGCCCTCTTGATGAACCAGTTCCGTGATCGCCTGCCAGTAAACACCAAGTGATCACCCCGTGAAGGAGATGAAAAGATGACCAAACGTTCTAGCTTCTTGCGTTCCGCTGCCCTGGCTGCTGTGCTGGGTATTTCCGCAGTCGGCAGCATTGTCGCCACCACCGCACCGGCAAATGCCGCACAGGAAGTCAACATTGTCGATGGCTACGCCCTGCAGGGTTTTGACCCGGTTGCCTACTTCACCGTTGGTGCCCCGACCCCGGGCAACTCCGAATTCAAGGCCGAACATGGTGGCGCGACCTATCGCTTTGCCAGCGCTGAAAACCGCGACCTGTTTAACGCCAACCCGGAAAAATATGCGCCGCAATATGGCGGATTCTGTGCCTTTGGTGCGGCCATGGGTCGTAAATTCGGTGCCGATCCGCAGGCATGGCGCATCGTTGACGACAAGCTTTATCTGAACCTGAACAAGGAAATCCAGAAACGCTGGGTTGCTGATATCCCGGGCTTCATCCGCGGTGCGGACCACAACTGGGACATCATCGAGACGATCGAAGACGCCAAACTGGCCGACGAAAAAATGGCGCCCGAAGGCCTCACCATCGGCGCACAATAACCTGGCTCCAAGGTTGTTCTATCCGGGTTCCTCTCTGGCTCCCTGTTACCCGGTAAGAAAATGGCCGGTCCACAAAAGTGGACCGGCCATATTTTGTTTCAGATGACTGCGAATGCCGATCTGAAAGCAAACCCATCAATATCCGACCGCACAGCCATCCTTGCGTGGGTCCGAACCGGCAACATAGCCGGCATTGGTCTTGGCAATCAGCTGCGCGCCGCCAAATCCGAAATTGGTGCTGTCAGGCGTTTCAACCTTGATGACATGGCCCTTGGCCTTGAGCGCCTCAATCACATCCGCCCCGACCGAGGTTTCCACCGCAACATTCAGCCCCGAAAGCGCCTGCCAGCGCGGTGCATCGGCCGCAGTTTGCGGATCCTGCCACCAAAGCTGGGTGCGCAGTGTCATTTGCAAATGGCCCTGCGCCTGCATCGGCCCGCCCATGACGCCAAAGCTCATGACCGGATTGCCATCAAGGCCCATCAGGAAAGCCGGAATGATCGTCTGGAACGGACGTTTGCCGCCCTTGACCAGGTTGGGATGTCCGTCTTTCAGGCTAAAGCCGTGACCCCGGTTCTGCAGGCTGATCGAGGTGCCCGGCACCACAACGCCGGAGCCAAAGCCCATATAATTCGACTGAATGAACGACACCATCATGCCGTTTTCATCAGCCGCACTGACATAGACAGTGCCACCATGTTTGGGGGCACCGGCCTTGAAATCCTGTGCCTTGTTGGCATCAATCAGGGCCGCACGTGATTTCAGATAATCATCGGACAGCAGGTGCTCGACCGTGACGTCGGTCATGTAATCCAGATCGGCGACATATTCGCGCATATCGGCAAAGGCCAGTTTCATCGCTTCAATCTCAAGATGAAGTGCCTCGACCGAATCCGGCTCATAATCGGTAATGTTGGTATGACGCAGAATCCCAAGTGCGATCAGGGCGGAAATACCCTGCCCGTTTGGCGGAATTTCATGCAGTTTTACATCACCAAAGCTTTGCGAAATCGTACCCACCCAATCGGCCTTGTGATTGCCAAGATCCTCTTCGGAAAGTGCTGCACCATGTTCCTTGGCAAAGGCGGCAATCTTGCTGGCCAGTTTGCCGCGATAAAAACTCTCGCCCTTGGTTTCGGCAATGTCGATCAGGCTTTCGGCTGCGGCCTTGTTGATAAACAACTCGCCCGCCTTCGGGGCCTTGCCACCGGGCAGGAACGCCTCGGCAAAGCCCGGCTGTTTGCCCAGCAAATCACCGCCCTTTTCCCAAAGGGTGGCAATGATCGGCGATACCGCGAAGCCACGGGTGGCATATTCAATCGCCGGCTCGAACAGTTTTTCAAACGGCAATTTGCCAAATTTGTCGGAAATTTCACGCCATGCGGAAACTGCACCCGGTGTGGTAACGGCTTCCCAGCCACGCTGTGGCATGGTGTCCGCCCCGGCAAAGCGTTCCGGGGTCCAGTCGGCCGGCGCACGGCCAGATGCATTCAGACCATGCAGTTCCTTGCCATCCCAGATGATGGCATAGGCGTCTGAGCCAAGCCCATTACCGGTCGGCTCAACCACGGTCAGCGCAATGGCAGATGCAAGCGCCGCATCGGCGGCATTACCACCCGCCAGCAACATGCGCAAACCGACCTGGGCGGCAAGCGGCTGGGATGTTGAAACCATATTGCGCGCCAGAACCGGCGACCGGCGTGAGGCATAAAGCGCGTCGTGACGAAGTTTCATGGAAGTCTCCTAATCCTAATCGCCGTCTTGTTCATCGGTGGCAGGACGGTCTTTTTTGCGCATCTTCAGGACCGAGCGGACGCTGAAGACGACCGAAAGAAGGGCAGCCGCCAGCAGAACGGCGGAAATCGGCCGGGTAAAGAAGACCGTCCAGTCGCCATCACTCATCAGCGCGCGGCGCAGGTTGGTCTCGGCAATCGGGCCCAGAATGACACCCAGCACCAACGGCGCCAGCGGATAATCAAGCGACTTCAATCCATACCCGACAAGGCCAATCGCGCCGAGCAGATAAAGATCGGTTACCCGGTTATTGAGCGCAAACGCCCCGATCACGCAACAGATCATCACGGTCGGCACAATGAACTGTTTGGGAATGTCGGTCACGCGCAGGAACAGGCGCATCGACAATACACAAACGACCAGCATCATGAGCGACGCGACAACCATCGCGACAAACATGCCATAAGCCAGATCGGCATTGTCCATGATCAGGCGCGGACCCACCGAAATGCCATGCACCATCAGGGCCGCCATCAGGATGGCATCGACCGCCGATCCCGGAATACCCAGTGCAATCATCGGAATAAGACCGCCCCCCGCCGTGGCAGAGTTCCCGGCCTCCGACGCGATCACGCCATCCGGGTTGCCTTTCCCGAATTCCTCGGGCTTTTTGGAGCTGCGCTTGGCTTGATCATACGCCAGAAGGTTGGCGATTGATCCCCCCGCACCCGGAAGGGCACCGATAAACACACCAATCAGCGAAGAACGCACAAGATTGACCGGACGCATCAGGACTTCGCGCATGACAGCCCATGTCTTGAATTCGATGACATCGGGAATAAGCGCATCACTGCCCTTGCCTTTGCCGTGGTCCTCAACCTCGCTCATCAACTGGCTAATGGCAAAAATACCGATCAGGACAACAAGAAACGGCAAACCCGGCATCAAAAGATCACTGTCAAAGGTCAGACGCGGGCGTCCCATCATCGGATCCGGGCCGATGGTAGCAAGGCCCAAACCAATCACCCCGGCAATCAAACCGCGCATCAGCGAATTGCCCACAAGGCTTGCGACAATGGTCAGCGCAAACACGATCAAAGAGAAATATTCCCAGGGCCCCAGTTTAACCGCCAAAAGCGCCAGCGGTGGAGCAGCGACAATCAGAACAATGGTGGAAATGACCGTCCCGAAGAACGATGACCACACACCAAGCGAAAGCGCACGTCCTGGTTCTCCACCGCGCGCCATCGGATAGGCATCAAACGTGGTTGCGACTGAACTTGGTGTACCGGGAATCCCCAGAAGGGCTGCACTGATCAGCCCGCCGGTATAACCGCCGACATAAACCGACAACATCACCGAAACACCTTGCAATGGATCCATCGCAAAGGTCAGCGGCAATGTCAGGATAATCGCCATTGTTACGGTAAAGCCCGGAATGGCAGCTGCCACGATCCCGGCAATTGAACCGATCAGCATGTAGATCAAGGTGTCAAAGACGAACACCTGATGGGCACCGGAAATAAATGCGTCCAACATGATCGTAAACTTTACTTAAGCCGCGAACAGTACACCGCGCGGAAGAAACACGTTAAAGACCTCGGCAAACAGGATGTTCAAACCAACCGAGAAAATCAGGGCGGCGATGATCGACTGTACGAGGGTCTTTTTCGAAATACCGGCAATCAGAAGCTGGGTAACCAACAGGAAGACAAAAGTTGCCAACGAGAACCCGGCAACCGGCAGCACAAGCAGATAGACAACCAGCAAGCCAAACATCGCAAATGAAATGCGTCGTGCTTTGACCCACTGACCGAATGCATTTGGAAGGCCATCAAGATGACCAGCCTTCCGGATATCAAGAACCGCACGCACAGATGCAATCAGGCACAAGACAGCCAGAACCGCAAACACCAGCTTCGGGAACGATCCTGCGCCCAGCGGCTCCCACCGTGACGTCGGCAATTCACCCGCCCGGATCGACAGATAAACTGATCCAAGTCCGAAAACGATATATGAAATCAGCCGCGCGACTTCGGTTTTTGCACGCAAAGCAGCGGATGCCAATGCATCCGCTGCTGCTGATTTCCCGTTCGGGGCCGTCATCCTTCGAGCTTACCAACCAGACGGTTGACCGTGTCGGACAACTTGCCGAGATAGGTCTTGTATTCTTCCTGGCCAAGGAACATCGGCGCAGAACCGACATTGGTGACCTTGCTACGTACGTCTTCTCGCTGCATGACCTTTTCGAGATGCGCTTCAAGGACATCTGCAATTTTCTGCGGCGTTCCCTTCGGCAGAACAACACCACGGGTTACCGCCAGATCAAGATCGTGACCCAGCTCGCCAAAGGTCGGAACGTCCGGGGCTTCGTCGGTGCGCTCGGGCATACCAACCGCGGCAAAGACCAAATCACCATTCTCAACAAACTGACCAGCCGAGGAAACGTCACCGATGGCAACGTCGATATTGCCGCCAACCAGCGCACGGATACGCTGACCGGTACCTTCATACCCAACATAGGAGAACTCAATATCAAAGGCGTCTTCAATCATCGCCATATGAAGATGCGGCACGCCTGCAAGGGTCACACCGGCACGCACGGCACCCGGGTTCTCCTTGGCATAGGCAACCATTTCCTCAAAGTTCGAGAAATTATCGTTTTTCGAAAGCGTAAGATACTGAGGTGACGAGGTCACCAGCGCGATCGGCATGAAGCTGTCCCAGTTCAGGTCGGTAATACCCGTCCCGTTGGAAATCAGAAGACCTTCGTGAATCTGCGAAACGGTATAGCCATCGGCCGAACGCTTGGCGAATTCAGCCAGACCCAAATTACCACCAACGCCGGGCATGTTGATGACCGGGACGGCTTTGCCGGTTTCATCAGCCAACCCCTGGGCAACGATACGCATCAGCGTGTCACTGCCACCACCCGGGCCCCATGGCACGATGAATTCGATCGGTTTTTCTGGATAGTCCTGCGCCTGTGCCGGACCTGCGATGGCCGCGGCCAGCAAACCGGCAGCAACTGCAATCTTGCGGAACATGTGTCTTGCCTCCTGATATGTCGCCTGCAATAAATGAACCATTAATACTTTGGTTCAATCTCTTTGTCGACGCATTGTTGGCAGCAACAAACCAATTTCGCAAGCGCAAAATAATATATGCCTATAAATAAGGATTATGTTGCACATTTCCGCTAAAGATGGATAGTACCACTTATAAATTGATATCATAATTGGTACGGATTGGTTCGAATGTTTGAAATGGATAGCGCCATGAGCCTCTATCTCGTGTGGGGTGCCGCCATGCTGTTTGCGGGCGTCCTTGGCGGGATCATGGCCGGGCTTCTTGGTGTTGGCGGCGGGATTGTGATTGTCCCGGTGCTGTATCATTTTCTGACCACCATGGGCGTGGATGAAAGCTTGCGCATGCAGGTCGCTGTTGCCACCTCGCTGACCACAATCATTGCCACGGCGATTTCATCGACCCGCAGCCATTATAAAAAGGGATCGGTTGACACCTCCCTTCTCAAACATTGGGGTCCGGCCATCATTGTTGGCGTGATCCTTGGCACCACCATTGGCGGCCTGGCCGATGGTCGGGTTCTGACCATTGTCTTTGCGGTTGTCGCCCTTCTTGTTGCCGGCAACATGATCCTGGTGAAAGACCGCGAAACCGACGCGACCAAGAACCCGCCAAAATCCATTTGGGCGTTGCTTGGCGTGATTGCCGGCAGCCTGTCGGCGATGATGGGGATTGGCGGCGGCACGATCTGTGTGCCGGTTTTGAGTTTCCTCGGTTACGACATCCGTCGTGCGGTGGGCACCTCGGCGGCAATCGGCTTGATCATCGCCCTTCCCGGCACCATCGGCTATGGCCTGTCCGGTGTCGGCGTAGATGGCCGTCCGCCCTTTTCGCTGGGATATGTAAACGTTTTGGCCGCGGCCCTTCTGATCCCGATGACCGTGCTCTGCGCCCCGATCGGCGCACGGATTGCGCACACCATTCCGCGCCGTGCACTGCGCATGTGCTTTGGCCTGTTTCTGGCAATCACGTCAGCGCGCATGTTCTATAACCTGCTAAGCTGAACACCGCCCACGCACCTGATTGCAAACAGAAATAGTGCGGGCTTGTTCTTTGATAAACCAATGGCTTACAATAATAGGTGCGCATTGGTTCGCGCGAGGGAACGTCGGAAACGTCAACAGAAACGTCATTAAAAATGAACAACAACCATGACTGAATTTGCCACTCAGACGCTGGCGGAAAAGCTCAAGATCGGTTTCGCACAAGGGGACTTTGTCAAGGACGGGCGGGTCATTGCCGAACGCACCCTTGCCGAGCAGCTTGATGTCGGCCGCCGCGCGCTCCGCAAGGCCCTTGATCAGCTTGAATCCGAAGGTCTGATCTGGCGCCGTCAGGGTCAAGGCACCTTTGTTGGCACCCCGCCAACCCCGCGTCTGCGCAAGCTCGAAGGGTTGGCCACCAAAACCAGCCCGTTTGAAATCATGGAAGTCCGTCAGGAAATCGAACCGTCCATGGCCCGGTTCGCAGCCCTTCGCGCCTCACAGGGCGATATCGATGCCATGCGCGGCATGATCGAAAAGGCCGCCAGCGCGACCACGCAGGCCGAGTACGAAAAATGGGATGCGGCCTTTCATCAACGCTTGGCCGAATCCGTTAAAAACACACTGTTTCTGGCGGTGTTCGAGGCCGTCAATGCCGTTCGCCGCGAGGCCGCCTGGGCCCGCCTGCGCGAAAGCAGCCATTCAGATACCTTGATCGAAGAATTAAGCAATCAGCATCGCGATATCATCAACGCGATAGAGCAGCGCGATCCCAAACGCGCCGAAAATGCCATGCGCCGCCACCTGTCCGAGGTGGAACACGCGCTAAAACAAACCTGATCTGGAAAAGCTCACCTGTGCGGGTAGACAGCAACAGCCCCGATCACCCTTGCGGTGCAAATTCCGCAAACATCCCGTGATAGGCCTTAAGCGGCGGATTGGCATAAGCCCCGGCCTTGCTGGTGCGAAGCCCGAGAAACGCCATCGCCTCGATCATCTTGACTGCCGCACTGACCCCGTCAATCACCGGCACGCACAGTTCTTCCTGCAAGCGATCGGCAATATCAGTCATGCCGGCACAGCCCAGCACAATCGCCTCGGCATAATCATCAGCAAGGCAAATCTCGGCCTGCTTTTTAAGCGCTGCATAGGCCGCCTTGGCGTTACTGCCTTCGAAGTCCAGTGTCCTTACACCAGCCGCCCGGACAACACATTGCGAAGACGCGCCGTATTTCGACACCAGATGTTCAAGTGGGCGGACCGACACCGGCATCGGGGTGACAATCGCGAAGCGCGATGACACGGCAGCCGCCATTCGCATCGCGGCCTCGCAAAGCCCGAGAACCGGCGCACCGGTCAGACAGCGCGCGGCATCGACCCCGGTGTCATCAAAGCACGCCACCACATAACCACCGATGGGATCGGCTTCCTGTTCCGGGGCGGCTTCAAGTTTGCGAATGACCGACAGCAATCCCACACTGGCAAAGGCCTCGTCGTAATACCCCTCGATGCTATCGGGACCAAAACTCGGGTTAAGCGCCAGAACCTTGGTTGTCGGCGCCACGATCTTTTGCGCCTGTGCACCGACCTTTTTGGTAAAGCCGCTAGACAGGTTGGGATTTATAACGGCGATGCGGCTCATGCTTTTTGCCCCTTGCGGCGGCGCATGATCGCAACCATACCCAATGCCAGGGCAATCACCAAAAAGGAGAACCCGGTGGTCACTGTACCCAGCGCATACAGCACCGGTGTGGTGACATTGGTCGTCATGCCATAGATCTCAAGCGGCAGGGTGTTAAGCGCGCCGGCCGTCATCAGGGTGCGGGCAAATTCATCGTAAGACAGGGTGAACGAGAACATCGCAACCCCGATCAGGCTTGGGCCGACCATTGGCAAAACGACATATTGAATGGTCTGCCAGTTGCTGGCGCCCAAATCACGCGCGGCTTCCTCGTAGGACGGATCAAACCGGTTAAACACCGCAAACATGATCAGAAGCCCGAACGGGAAGGTCCATGTCAAATGCGCACCAAGGGCGGAGGTAAACCATTGCGGCTGCCATTCGACGATATTGAACAGCAATCCAATGCCCAGCGAAATGAGGATCGACGGCACGATCAAGCTGGCAATCGCCAGATAGAAAATCACACTGTCGCCGCGAAACCGTTTGCGGAAAGCCAGACCGGCCATGAAGGACACAACAACTGTGACCACCATGACAATCAGGCCGAGCTTAAGGGATCGGCTAAACGATCCGCCAAAGTCACCCACCGCCTGCTGTTCAAACAGATTGCCAAACCAGTGGAACGAAAAACCGTTCATCGGGAAGGTCAGACCGCCATTCACCCCCTGGAAAGACAGAATGAAAATCGTCAGCATCGGGCCGTACAGAAACAGCACGAACAACGCAAAGAAGGCCGCAAGGAAATAGAAGCTGGTCGGGCGGCGTTCACGGGTTTTGGTCAGCAATGCCATGATCACAGCTCCTTGCGGATATCAACAAGACGAAGAAGTGCGGTCACGATCAGCAACACCGTGATCAACAGCACCACCGCACTGGCCGCCGCAGCCGGATATTGCAAAAGGCCGATTTCGTTGGAAATCTGCAACCCGACCGAGGCACTCTGCCCGCCACTCATCAAACGCACCGTGATGAAATCACCCATCACCACCGTGATGACAAAGATCGATCCGATGGCAATGCCCGGCTTGGACAACGGCACGATGACGGATTTAAGAGTTTCAAACCCGCTGGCCCCGGCATCGCGCGCGGCCTCCACCAGGGAACGGTCGATGCGCATCATGGAATTGAAGATCGGCACCACCATGAACAACGCATAAAGATGCACATCTGCCAGAACGACTGCGAAATCGGAAAACAGCAAGAATTCAAGCGGCTGATCGACAATCCCCAGATTGATCAGGGCAGAGTTCAAAAGCCCGTTGCGCCCAAGGAACGGGATCCACGAAATCATGCGAATGATGTTCGAGGTCCAGAACGGAATGGTGCACAGCATAAAGAACACGATCTGCCAGGTCAGACTGCGCACATGGAACGCCAGGAAATAGGCCACCGTAAAGCCGATGATCAAGGTAAAGAACCAGGTCAGGGCGGCGTATTTCAAGGTGTTGAGATAAATGCTCCAGGTGACCGAGGAGCCCAGCAGATAATTGTAATTCTCGAAAATGAAGTCCGGCAGGATGCGGTATTCGTCATAGTCCCAGAAACTGACCACAACAATGGTCAGAAGCGGGATGACAAGAAACACCGCAAAGATCAGCGCCATCGGCGTGATCAGGAAATAGGACGATCTTTTTGACGTATCAGAAGCCATGCTCTGTCCTTGAAACCCTGCCAGAAAACCAAGAAGTAAAACCGAAAAACAAAAGGCAAAAACAAATAAACAAACCCGGCTCGGCACCGGAAAATTAAAAACATAAAATCAAGCCGGGGTGACGGGCGCGACCAAAACCGCGCCCATCCAAAATCTGTCGCAGATTATGCTGCGATGAATTCGTTCCACTTGCGGACCATGTGCTTGTTCTCGTCCATGACGGAGTTCCAGCACGCGACCGAGCCCATACGCTCTTCGTAGGAACCGCCATCGCGAACAGCGCCAGCTTTTTCCATGACCTTGCCTTCCGGGGAAAGGATGTCGCCTTCGGCGGCTTTGCCTTCCATCCAGAAGCCCCATTCGTCTTCGGACATGAACTTCTTCGCGGTTGCCGGTGCTGCGCTGTAGTAACCCTGACGGTTAAGATACGCACCAACCCAGCCCGACAGGTACCAGTCGATATATTCGTAAGCTGCTTCAAGTTCGAGACCCGACAGGTGCTTGGCAAGACCAATGCCGCCACCCCATGCACGATAGCCTTCCTTAAGCGGCTGGTACTTGCATGCGATGCCTTTGGAGCGAACCGCTGCAACGGCCGGCGACCACATGGACTGAATGACAACTTCGCCAGATGCCATCAGGTTGACCGACTCATCGAAGCTCTTCCAGAAGGCACGGAACTGACCGGCTTTCTTGGCATCGATCATGACCGCGATGGTCTTGTCGATTTCTTCCTGGGTCATGTTGCCTTTGTCACCATAGGTAACTTCGCCCATGGCTTCGCAGACCATCGCCGCATCCATGATGCCGATCGACGGAATGTTGAGGATCGATGCCTTGCCCTTGAATGCCGGGTCAAGCAGATCGGCCCAGCTGGTGATTTCACGATCAATCAGGTCCGGGCGAATGCCAAGGGTATCGGCATTATAGATGGTCGGGATCAGGGTCATCCACTGGGTCGGCGCGGATGCGAATTCGACGCTGTCGGCACCTTCAACGAAGCCAACGGTATGCGGCGCGGTACCCTGGGCAATCTCGGAATCCGGGGTCAGCTTGCCATCAATGAACAGCTTGGAGATGTACTCATAGTTTTTGAGCTTGGTGGTATCCATCGGCTGCATGGTGCCGGCCGGGAAGACCTTCTTACAGATCCAGTATTCGATATCGGCAATATCAAACGAGTTCGGCTGGGTGACGGCGCGCTGGGCGACCGCATCAGAATCAAGGGCGGTCATCTGCAGCGTAAAGCCAAGATCTTCTTTGACCTTGTCCGCAACGGCGTTGATGTTGGAAACACCGGTACCGAACTGGCGCAGGGTGACGTTTTTGATGTTCTGGGCCCAGATGGTCGGGAAACCGGTGATCGCGCCCGAACCGATAGCAGCACCGGTAACAGCAGCGGCACCCTTGACGAAGCCACGGCGCGAAACGCCGCTTTCCGTCTCGATAGATGTCTTTGAAATTTTCTTTTCGATCGTCATGTGAAGCACTCCTGATAGCTTGTTGGTTTATTTCATTCAGGCCAGAACATGTGCATGTTCCGGCTTCCAATAGGCGATGAATTTGTCCAGTCGCCTGACCGGTGCCTGCCGAAATTCGCTTTCGGTCTTCATTAGGGTTAATTCCTTGCCATCAGCCGTGGTGGCGACAATGCGCACCCACAGGCCGAGATATTCGACCGTTGTGATCTCGACAGGGATTTGCCCGTTCTTGCAGTCTTCGGGTGGCGTTTCGTCCAGACCGATCAGGTCGGTACGAATGGTGAATTCAAGTTCTTCGCCCGCCTTGCCATCGGCAAAATCGGGCAGAAGGAAGCTGTCCGGACCGCGTGCGAGCAACGTGCCCGCAGGACCCGATTCCGAAACCGTGCCCTTGAAAATGTTCTGACCGCCCATGAAATTGGCGATGAAGCGCGATTTGGGTTGGTTAAAGATTTCGTGCGGGGTGCCTTTCTGGCGAATGATCCCGTCTTCCATCACGACAACCATGTCCGAAAGCGCCAATGCCTCGTCCTGGGCGTGGGTGACATGGACAAACGTGATGCCCAGTTCCTGCTGCAGGCGACGCAATTCATCGCGCATCCGTGCGCGCAGGAACGGATCAAGGGCCGAAAGCGGCTCATCAAGCAACAGAACAGACGGCTCGGTAATCAGGGAACGCGCAAGCGCGATACGTTGCTGCTGCCCGCCAGAGAGCTGGTCGGGCTTGCGATCCGCAAATTGCTCCATATGGACCCGGGCCAGCATCTCTTTGGCCCGATCTTTACGATCCGATGGGGAGACACCTTGCATCTTGAGGCCAAAGGCGACGTTCTCCGCACAGGTCATGTGCGGGAAAAGCGCGTAATTCTGAAACATCATCGCCGTGCCGCGCTTGACCGGCGGCAGTTCGGTCACATTACGATCCCCGATCAAAAGATCGCCTTCGCTGATCACTTCGTGACCGGCGATCATGCGCAGCGTGGTTGACTTGCCGCACCCGGACGGGCCGATCAAGCAGCAATACGCCCCTGCCGGAATTTGCAGATCAATCGATTTCACTGCCTGTGTGCTGCCATAGAATTTACTGACAGCAATCAATTCAATGGCCCCGTTACCCGTCATCCGCTCACCCGTCGCTGCATGCAAAATTGTTAACAATCATGTCAGCGATCCAAGGCAAGATGCGTGCCACTTGTTTTTATTGGCAGTTTTTCAGCGAGTCTCACCAAATCGCCAAAACCAGAGCGTTTGTGCAGAGCACCCTTCTGCCCGTTTTATGCTCACTTTATGCCCTTTTATTAGTCAAAATTATTCATGTGCGAAAATTATAATCATCTTCGCGTGACTCGGGATAATGCAGGGCCAGTTTTCTGTTGTGCAAATCGTCAACAATTATGTAGAAATGTATGACGACCCAATAACCATGAACGATGGAAAGTATCGTCACGATGGCCAAGGCCGAGCCAACCGGCAGCTATAAAGGCAGCGAAAAGCTGCGCCCGGAGGAAATGATCTATCACGAAATGCTCGACGCGATCCTTGATCGCCGTCTGGAGCCGGGCATGAAGCTCGTCGAGGAAGATCTTGCCAAGACCTTTGGTGTCAGCCGGGCGCGCATTCGCGCCACTTTCCTTCAGCTCGCCCATGACAAACTGATCAATCTGGTGCCCAACCGCGGCGCCTTTGTCTCTGAGCCGACCATCGACGAAGCCATCGAAGTCTTTTCCGCGCGCCGCATGATCGAAGATGGCGTGGCCCGCAAGGTCGCCACCAGCATGACCGACGAACGCGCCGCCCAGATCAAGGCACATCTGGATCGCGAACATGACGCCCATCATCGCGGCGACCATCGTGCGGCCATCATCCTGTCCGGCGAATTCCATCTGTTGTTGGCCCGCCTGAGCGGCAATCTCGTGATCGAGGAATTCCTCGAACGCCTGATCCTGCGCACCTCCCTGATCATTGCCATGTATGAAAGCCCCCAGCCGGTTGATTGCTCGCACAGTGAACATGACCAGCTGCTCAATGCCCTGCTCAGCGGCGATCCCGATGTCGCGGCCGCCGAAATGTCACGCCACCTCGATGCCATCCGCGACCGCCTGCAACTGCAGCGCCCCAAACCGGCCAAAACCGACTTCGCCAGCATCTTTGGCCGCGTCCCGACCTCCGAAGCCAGCTGAGCCCGCGACGAAGACAACCACCCCAAAGCAACCCAACCATCCTTTTGCAGGCTTTGTGAGTATTCCTCACATTTACGTACACCGGCCAGTAAAGGCGCTCTGCCTCGCGGGATCTGGCATGTCTGCACGCCGAAACGACACCAGAAGTGATGCCGCCTCAGGCCATTCCTTCCCGCGAACCAACAGATACCTTGTCGGTCTTCACCGCCACCAGCACCGACTTTTCCTCTCGAAAACCCGCCGATTTCAATCTGATCGACCGGTTTGTATAAAATATTCGACTTGGCCGACGATCCTTTGTTATGGTCCGCGCCAACAGGTTTTCAGTCCCGGTCACGTTATTATCATATTGTATGATGTTTACATCGGCGGTGCGAAAATCTAAGCTGCGCTCAGTTTATCAGATTGCGCCATCCGGCCCGATCCCGCCCGCATTTCGGGTGTGTGGTGTTAGGCCGGATCGATGCGCGCAGTCCCGTCAGGTACAGGACTTAACCCCACAGGAGACTCCCACATGTTCAGTGGAAAGCACTATGTCGCAGGCGAATGGATGGATGGCCCGGATGTCTTTCAGGCCGACAATCCGGCAACAGGCGACAAGCTCCCGACCAAATTCCAGCATGGTACCGAGGAAATCGTTGATCAGGCGGTTGTCGCAGCCCAGGCCTGTGCCGAAGATTTCGCATCCATGCTGCCAGCCAAGCGTGCAGAATTCCTGCGCGCCATTGCCGACGAGATTGACGCGCGCGGCGACGAAATCACTGAAATCGGCACGCTTGAATCTGCCCTGCCTGCGGCACGCCTGACCGGCGAGCGCGGCCGGACCGTTGGCCAGTTGCGCTTCTTTGCCGACTGGATCGAAGAAGGCTCATGGTTTGAAGCCCGCATTGAAACCGCGCAGCCTGATCGCGCACCACTGCCGAAACCCGACCTGCGCGTAATGAACAAGGCGCTTGGTCCGGTCGGTGTGTTTGGTGCATCAAACTTCCCGCTGGCCTTTTCGACCGCCGGCGGTGATACCACATCCGCGCTTGCGGCCGGTTGCCCGGTTGTTTTCAAGGGCCATGCCGCCCATCCCGGCACCTCGGAAATTGTCGCCAAGGCGATTGAGGCCGCGGTTGAAAAAACCGGCATGCCCAAAGGCGTGTTCAGCCTGATCCATGGCGGTACGCGCAAGGTTGGTCAGGCCCTGGTGGCGCATCCGCTGATCAAGGCAGTTGGCTTTACCGGCTCGACCGGTGGCGGTCGTGCCCTGTTTGATATTGCCGTTTCCCGCCCGGAGCCGATCCCGTTCTATGGTGAGCTCGGTTCAAACAACCCGGTCTTCCTGTTGCCCAAGGCAATGGGTGAAAAGGCCGCTGACATTGCCAAGGGCTGGGTTGCGTCACTGACCATGGGTGTTGGCCAGTTCTGCACCAATCCGGGTCTTCTGATCGCGCTCAAGGGTGCCGATCTGGATACCTTTGTCGATACGGCCGCGAGCGAGCTTGGCCAGATTGGCGGCACCGCCATGCTGACCGATCGCGTCTCAAGCGCCTATCACGACGTCACGGATGCCATGACCAAACATGGCAAGGTCAATTGCGCGCTGAAACGTCGCGACTCTGATGGCAAATTCGAAGGCAGCCCGGCGATCTTCCGCACCACGGCGGCCGACTGGAAAGCCAACCCGGAACTGGCCGAGGAAATGTTTGGCCCGGCCGGCATCATTGTCGAATGCGACAGCGTTGAAGACATGATTGCCCTGTCGACTACCCTGATCGGTCAGCTGACCGCGACCATCCACATGGTCGATGGCGATGCCGATCTGGCCAATGCCCTGCGTCCCGCGCTTGAAAAATGTGCAGGTCGTATCCTGATCAATGGCTGGCCGACCGGTGTCGAGGTTTGCCATTCCATGGTTCATGGCGGTCCTTATCCGGCAAGCACGGACTCGCGCTCGACCTCGGTCGGGTCGCTTGCCATCAAACGCTTTGTCCGTCCGGTCTCCTATCAGGCCTTCCCGGATGCGTTGCTGCCAGCGCCGATCAAGGATGCCAATCCGCTTAACATCCCGCGTCTGGTCAATGGCAAATGGCAGATGCCGGGCTAACCACCGCATATTCGAAAAACAAAGGGACGCAGCCAACCGGTTGCGTCCCTTTTTCATTGACGATCTGGCTTAAAATTCAGGCATCGCGCGGCACGCCATTGGGATCATCACTGCCACGGTGATATTTGAACGTGCCTGTTGATGTGCCAATCACAGCACCCGCCGCGTCATAGGCGGTTGCCTCGGTAAAGACCACCTTGCGGCCCCCGCCTTGCTTGCGGGCAACAACGCGCACAACGCCCTCTTTTGCCATGCCGAGGAAATTGGTGGTCAGCGACAGGGTCAGGGATCTGCGCACATTGCCCGGCACGGGGCAGAAACACACCGCATAGCCCGACGCCGTATCCATCAGGGTGGTCAAAACCCCGCCATGCAGGATACCGGCCCGGTTGCAGTGATGGTTTTGAACATCGAGTTCAACCACCGCATGGTCTTCGGCCCATTCCACCAACCGGTAGCCCATATGATCCTGAAGGCCACTGCCATGGGCCTGTTCATAGGCAAGATTATCGTTCGAACCGGTCATTTTCGGGCACCCCTGTGATCACGTATTCATCAAGCTATAACAGAAAGGCGCCCCGCGCGAAAACCGCGTTGAGTCGCCAGAAGCACCCAGCCCAGACACCCGTCAAACCAGCGTCAAACCAGCGTCAAACCAGCGTCAAACCAGCGTCAAACGCCTCGATACCGCGCCTATGTTGCGCAGCGCAACATGGAATAACCATTCAAAATCAATGTATTGACTATACCGTTCTCCAAACAAGAACGGGATGGCGGTGAAACGAGAATAGTTGTCGTGGCAGGGTCTGGGTATATCTGAAATCACCTTAGACACAGACGATCTACAAGGATCAAAGCCATGACCACGATTGCTTATAAAGACGCCACCAGCATCGAACGCGAAGTCCGCATTGGCTGGTTCACGGCCTTTGTTCAGGCCCTGCAGGTTGCTGTCATCATGAAAGCGTCCCAGGCGAAAAACCACGCAGAACTGACGGCTGACTGGAACAAGGCGATGCGTCAGGTTCAGGGTTAATTTCCTTAACGCTTTGCCGGTTGCCGCGATCTATACGCGCTTGCAGTTGCAAAGCCCTTGACGCTTCGGGTTGAACCACCGACAACGGTTCCATGCAAAAGTTTGACATCGTCACCATCCGGCTGTTTGTCGCCATCGTACGCGCCGGAAGCATCAATGAAGCCGCCCGGCGCGAACATATCGCGACATCGGCCGTTTCGCGCCGCATCGGCGAACTTGAAGCCATGCTGGGTGTCAAACTCCTGCGCCGCCTGCCCCGCGGGGTCGAACCGACCGAAGAAGGCGCGATCTTTGCCCGCTACGGCGAAAAGCTTCTGGGCGATCTGAACCATCTTTCCAATGAATTGCGTGATTTCAACGCCGGTGAGAAGGGCAAGATCTATCTTGCGGCTGTTACCTCGGCGATCCTGACCGGCCTGCCCAGTTTTCTGGCCGATTTTGAACGCGATTTCCCCCATATATCGGTCGATGTCCGCGAACTGACATCGCGTGAAAGTGCGGAAGCCATTCGCGAAGGCCGTGCTGATCTTGCCATTCTGGCTGATAACAGTCCGCTCGGCAGTCTGGCCCATGATGTGTTTTGTGATGATGCGATCTGGGTCGTGACCCCCAAAGGCCACCCATTGATCCCCAATGCCGACAATCCCAAACCGGTGAAGTTTTCCGAGGCCGCGAAATACGACATCATCTCGCTGTTTGAAGGCGGGGTGATTGATGACCTGATTTCCGAAGCCGCGGCCAAAATGAAACTCGACATGCACCCACATATCCGCGTCGTGCGTTTCGGGTCCTTACGGCAAATGATTGCGGCTGGTCTTGGCATCGGCTTTTTGCGCAAAAGCTCGGTCGCGGGATATCTTGGCCACATGAATATTGCCGGCACCCCGATTGCTGATGACTGGGCCAAGCGCCAATTGCTGATCGCCCATGAAGGGGATGCCAATCTGACCAGTGCGGCACGCATATTTCGGGATTATCTGTTGCGCAAATCGGCCGAGACCCGCTTCAAACCGGTGCTGGGCTGACACCGGTTCTTTATGCTGATCGCTGAACCCGCTCGGCCCAAAGGTCCTGACCGGTTGGGCCAAGGGGCACGGCCATACCGCCAAAACGGGCAACATGTCGTACAGCTTCATCCAGAACCAGTCCCGGCAATTCCGACCATTGGCCGATCGGCGGCAGGACCTCGATCCTCTCACCTGATTTGGCATCAATCATTTCCGGCAGATCTTCGCGCGCATGTGTACCACCCCCGGCCAGCATCGGCACGATGATCGCCTGTTTGTGTGATCCGATATCCCGCCAGTCAGCAAGCGACGGCGATCCTTCGATATTGCCAATACAGATTTCTGCGCCAACGCAAATCCGGCTCAGGCGATCCGCCAGTCGCACGGTTTCCGACAAGGGTTGCGTCAATGTCTTCAAGCCGTGTGGCACAAGAAACACAGACGTCTGGGCAATATCCCAATCCCGCTTGCGCGCGGATGCATTAATGCGTGCGGCGATCATTTCACCGAACCCAGGCAGATTGATCGCAGGCGGCAGGATGACAGTGTCACTCAGTCCCGCCTGATGCAGTTTGGCGGGCAGTTCTTCAAACACCAGATAGCCTTCGCTAAAGAACAGCGGGAAGACAATCAGGCGATCGGCATCACCAGATGCTTTTAGCTTCTCAAGCTTATCACTGAGTGCAGGTTTGCTTCGCATGTAGCCATGGCTAAGCAAACCATTCCAGTCAGGCGCGATCGAGTGGGCAAGATCCCCTGCCGGATCGCCGCCATTACCGCTGTTGCCATGGGACACCATCATAAGTGTCGGCATTTCAAAATCAGTCATGCCAGTCACCATCGTTGCATACGTTAGAGCGTAGGTTATCATACGCGCCACGCGAGCATCTGGATCGCAGCAGGGCTCAAAATACCTTGAGTTTGCCGAGTGGACCGAGGGCACCGATCCGCATCTGGCCCAGCCCTATTGTTGCGATTTTCGCAACACAATGGCGATAATTGGGTGAATTGCATCCTCACAGGAAAAAGGTATTCTGTTTTCAACAACGGAACAGATACCCTCGTGGAGGTAGACAATGCTTATCAAAATAGATGCAGATACCCGCGGTCGCGCCCAGTTTGGCTGGCTTGATTCCAACCATACCTTTTCGTTCGGCCATTATTACGATCCGAACCGCATGGGCTGGGGCCCGCTGCGTGTGATTAACGAAGACCGGGTCATTCCCGGTGCCGGGTTCGATACCCATGGCCACAAGGACATGGAAATCATTTCCTATGTTCTGGATGGTGCCCTTGAACACAAGGACAGCATTGGCAACGGGTCGGTTATCCGTCCGGGCCGCCTGCAACGCATGACGGCGGGCACCGGCATTCGCCATTCGGAATACAACCATTCGAAAACCGAGCCGGTGCATTTCCTACAAATCTGGATCATTCCCGAGGCCGCCGGTCTTGAGCCGGGCTATGAGGAAAAGGAAATCGCACGCCGCGATACCGGTTCCGGCCTGACCCTGATTGGCAGCCGCGATGGTCGCGAAGACTCGGTCACCATTCATCAAAATGTCGATCTTTATGTCGCCCATCTTAATGACGGCGAAACAGCAACACACAAAATCGCAAAAGGCCGGGTTGCCTGGGTGCAGGTTGCACGCGGCACGTTAACGCTGAACGGCGAGCCCCTTAATGCCGGTGACGGTGTGGCAATCAAGGACGAAGACGAGATCGTCTTTGCCAATGCCAACGATGCCGAAGCCCTTTTATTTGATATGGCGGCATAAAACGCGAAACACGCGTGCCCCATGAACAGGAGAACTGTCATGACTACCCTTGACACCCCACAAACCCGCCCGATCATCCCCGCCCTTGGCAATCTTTGGTCGGCACTTAAACCGCTGTCGCCTGTCATCATCCGTGTGGCGACCGGCCTTCTTATGGTCCCGCATGGGGCACAGAAGCTTTTTGGCGCCTTTGGCGGCTATGGGCTTGAAGGCACCGCTGGCTGGCTTGAAAGCATTGGCTTTGCGCCGGGCCTGCTGTTTGCGCTGGCCATCGGCCTGCTTGAATTCTTTGGCGGTTTGCTGCTGACCGTGGGCCTTTTGACCCGTCCGGTGGCTGCGGCGGTTCTTGTTTTCATGACCGTCGCTATTTTGACCCACATCCCGGCGGGCTATTTCTGGATTGATGGCGGTTTTGAAACACCGCTGATGTGGGGCCTTCTTGCCCTGGCGACCCTTATTCAGGGCGGCGGGAAATTTTCGATTGATCACAAAATCGGCCGCGAATTCTGATCATCTCGCCATTTCACGCTTGGTTTTCAACGGGCTGCATGTTTTGCAGCCCGTTTTTTTTCATCTGTGTCCCCATATGGGGATATTGAAACGGGTCGAAAACAGCGAAAATGGAACGCGAACAAACGATACACACTCACAGAGAAATCCGGTACCCCTTCATGAATATCGCAGCGCCCAATAGCAGTCAGAATGATATCGAAATCGCCGACGGTCTGCGCCGGTGCAAAGGCGACAACGCCTATGGCAAGCAGAACAATGAAAAGCGTTTCCTGCTCGTCGATGATAGTATCGAGGTCCGATTCTCTGTGCGGCGTGTCTTGCGCAGTGCCGGTGCCACCCAGATCGACGTTGCGGAAAACGGCGAAACTGCCTTGCAAATGCTTGCTCAGGCCGGTCGCGAAGAGAACCCCTATGATGTGGTCATCATGGACTATATGATGCCAGGCATGTCAGGGATCGAAATGCTTTATGAAATCGAGAGCCGCGACATCAAGAATGCCGAAGGCACACGCAAGATCATGCTGACCGGCTTCTATGATGCCAAGGTCAACGCCGAAGCCAAATCCGCTGGCGCATCAATTGTGCTCAGCAAACCATGTGATGCCGCCAGCCTTTCTGCCGCAATCTCGTAGGTATCGCACAAAGAAATGCAGCAAAATGCTTCGATCATATTTGTCGATGATGACCCCAATGTCCTGCGCGGGTTGCGTCGCCGTATGGTTTCTAAGCGACCGAATTGGAAATTGCGGTTTTTCGAAAGTGCCGAACAGGCCCTGATCGGACTCGAAGAATACCCTGCCGACGTGGTCATTTCCGATATGCGCATGCCGTCGATGGACGGCGCAGAATTCCTGCGCATCGTGGCAAAGCGATCGCCGCAAACATCACGCATTCTGTTATCTGGCTATGCCGATGAAATCGCCATTCAGAATGGCGCTGCCGCCACACATCACTTCCTGACAAAGCCATGCAGCGACAATGACATCATTCATGCCGCCGAACGCGGTTTGATCCTGAACGGGTATTTGCGCGATCCGTTGCTGGTTGATCTGCTGTCTCGCGTCCCGACGGATCTGATGTGGCCTTCGACCTTCCGGCGCCTGCACACCATCTTGCAATTCAGCGGCCCCAGCAGCCATACCGAGCTTAATGACTTCGCCCATGGCCATCCCGCCCTGACCGCACTTGCGGCTGAGCTGGCCCAGCGTGAAGAACTTATCCCGGCGGATGCACAGCCCGACTTTGTCGGACTTTTGAAAGTTCTTGGGATCGAGACCATCAAGGCCTTGTGTATCTTGTGGTGCGAACTCGGCCAGCCAAGCGATTTTGACGGCAGCCGGATCAATATCGCGCTGCATCGCCCGCTTGTCCTGGGTCAGATGGCCGCCAATATCGCGCGCCTGCGCAATCTTGCCCCCGATACGGTTGATCAGATCCGGGCCGCCGCCCTTCTGTGTCACATCGGCGAACTCATCATCACCAATGTCCTGCCCGAACAACTTGCCGCCAGCCGCCACCGTGCGGATGCCGATAACTGCGATATCATTTCTGCTGAAATCAGCGAGATGGGCTTTGCCCACCCGGCGGTGTCGGCCTGTATCTGTGCCTGCTGGGGCTTTCCCCATCAGATCATTGAAAACATCGCATTTCACCATCGACCGGAATCGGCCCCGACGGCCAATTCCGAAAGCCTGTTGATTGTCTATGCCGCACAGCATTTTGCCCGCAAGGCCGGGGTTGATGGTGCAACCCGCGCACAGAAATACGACCTCGCCAGCGGCTATATCACCAAATGTGGGGCCGCGGCCGAGTGGCCTGTTTGGGAACGAACCTGTCTGGAAAAACACGTACCGCTGGAACGCGCCGCGCACAGGCCAATCAGCCAGACCGCCCACTAAGCCAAAAGCAGCAAGCAGCAAGCAGCTTGTTTAAAACTGCTTGCTGGAAGGGTGGCTTTAATTCAGCAGATTACCTCAGAAGACTGTTCAGATCGCTTGGCCCTTCAAGAAGGTCGGCATTGGTATCGGCCATCGCGGCGTGATCGGGTTTTGGCAAGCGGATCACGAATTCTGCCCCGTCTGTATAATCGGCTGACAAGGTCAGATCGCCGTTGAAATCATCCTGAATAAGCTTGCGACAAATCGGCAGGCCCTGGCCGGTTCCGACACCGCGTTCCTTGGTGGTAAAGAAGTAATCGAAGATCCGTTCGCGGATCTCTTCGGGCACCCCGCCGCCATCATCGCGCAGGCGGATATAGACATTGTCGTCATCTGAACTCACCAGCAGGTCGATATTGCCCCGTCGCTGACCACTTTCGCGAATGGCTTGGGACGCGTTGACGATCAGGTTGATCAGCGCCTGCGACAAATGGTTTCTGCGCCCGCTGACTTCGGTCACGTCTGCTTGCATCGAAACGTCCAGATCGGCGATATGCTTGACCTGGTTCCGGGTAAGCGTCACGGCGGTATCAATTTCCTCGTTAATCGAAATCAGTTCCACCGCATCGGTCGTCGGATGGGCAAACTTGCGAATGCCGCGCACGATTTCTGCAATCCGGTTCAGGCCCTGAATGCTTTCATCGATTGCCATCGGCACTTCTTCGCTGATGAAGTCGATCTTGTCGTTATCAAGATTAAGCTTCGCCGGTTCCTTGGGGTCCTTGCGCTCGATCGCACCGACAATATCGGCAAAGCTGTCAGACAGGAATTCCAGATTGTTCTGGATATATTGCGCCGGCGTGTTGATTTCATGGGCAACTCCGCCGGCCAAGGTGCCAAGCGCATGCATCTTGGCATAATCGGCGGCTTCTTCGATCACTTCCTGTTCCTGACGCGCCTTTTGGGTGGCGATATCGGCGGCAAAAATCTTCTGACGCTGGCGCAACATGAACCCGCCCAGAACCGCCATCACGATCACACCAACAAAGAACAGATAGGACATCACCTGAATATCGGTTTTCACGACCGAGATATTATTGGCGTTATAGACCGAAACAAAATTGGTGGTCCGCACCACAGCCTGCTGCAGGGCCTCGTTCATCGGCTCGAGCAGGCGATAAAGCTCAGTCAGTTTTTCTGCGGAATCGGTGATGCTTGCCATGGCGGCATCGATCTCATCGATCTGCACTTCGAGCTGATCGACCGTCTCGGCAACTTCGGGCACGGTGAACAGAACCCTGAACCCTTCGCCTTCGCGCAACAGGATGACACGACTGACCAGAATTTCGTATTCCAGCAGAATGTCATCGACCACTTCATCGCGAAGGCCAACCCGGCCAAATGCCGCTTCGATATCGCGCTGAAGAACCAGAAACTGGCGCTGTACCTGAAAGACCGCCCAGACGAAGTTTTCGCGATAGGTGAATCGCTCATCGTCAAGTTGGCGGACAATGGCCGTGGACAGGATGCCATACAACGCAACGAACAGGACCAATGCAATAAACATGGCCCTGCCCGTCGTCTTTAAAAAGAATGACTTAATTCGCTGCATCAACCGACTTTACCTGCCAGACGGAATAAGCCCAATAGGTATCAGTCTCAAACCGTTCGTCTGCGTCATAGGGGAAAATTACCCAGAACGGCCCCTTTTCACGCACCGACATCTCGGCATCGTTCAGATGGTAGGCCAGAATGGCACCGTCTTCGCGCAGGATATCAACCGGCACCATGACGTTATAATCATTAAGGGCAGACACGCGCACGGTCTCTGCTTCGAGACCATAGGTATCAAACAGAAGATCAAAGGCCACGCCACGGAACGTCTGGACACCATCGGTCCACTGGGTCGAGGTGTTGATTTCAGTCGCCTGCAGATCCATCAGTTCCTGCATGGACAAACGGACCGTTTCACCATCGGCCTTGGTCATGGAAAGTGTACCGCCCGCCAAAGCCGGGTTGACCAGGAAACCAAGCAGTGCGATCGCCATCGCGATCCGTTTAAGTGCACTATGCATCATCGTTTTCATGCTCCATCACATGCCTATAGATAGTGGTCACCGGCACGTGTTTTTCAATGCCTGAAACCGGAGATTTGCCAAGACAGTGTCTAGCCCGTCGCCACACGCGAGGTTGACGCACTTGCTTCCCAATTATCAAGGGAAACCGGTGTGCCTAGGTGGAAGCCCTGCAGTTCGGTAATCCCGTAGACTTGCAGCTTTTCGGCGACCTTGGCGCTTTCAATGCCCTTGGCAGAAATCGACAGACCCATTTTCGAACAGACCTGCGCGATCCACTCAACAAAGGCATCATCGAGGAAATCGATCATGGTCCCGCGCACCAGATCGCGATCAAGCTTGATCCCGGCAAAGACTTCCTGACGCAAAAGATCGAGTGAATTGTTCCCCGACCCGAAATCATCAATCAAAAGCCCGATACCGCGTTCACGCAGGCGGGTCGCATTGGCCAGCATCTCAAGATCGTTGGGCACCAGTTGGCGTTCGGGAATTTCAAAACTCACCTTGATCCCGCGCATGCGCATCTTTTCATAGAAGCGAATGATCAGCTCGAAGAATTGCGGCGTCTTGAGCGAGAAAGCCGAAAGATTGACCGCCAGATTGGCCTGATCACCCAGAAGCGCGCTATAGCGCGGTGCCTGATCGACCATGATCGCCATCATCTGGCTGCCCAGGCGGTTGATCACCGGGTTGTCCTGACAGGATTCGATGATTTCGTCGATGCCAAATTCCTTCTCCAGTGTCGGCATGCGACACAGCACCTCTGCCCCGCACAAACCCAGATCGCTTGCCCGGAAGCGCGGTTGCAGGACGGTATGGAAGTCCGCGCGATCAATCGCGTTGTTCACCATCAGGGACGAAGGACCGGTCGTGTCCTTTTTGACAGCAGCTTCGGTATTGAGGATGCGGTCAATTGCCTCTTTGAGCACCGCGACCGAAACCGGCTTCGCCAAGACGCGCGTTACCATGGCCTGATTGATCGCTTCGCGCAGCGACAGGCTTGAAACGTTACCAGATAGCAGCATCCGGTGGATATTTGGCGCCATGCGCGCCGACTGCTTCAGGAAGGAAATACCATCAAGTTCAGGCATGACCAGATCGGCAATGATCAGGTCGGTCCGCTCGCGGTTCTGCGCGAGCCAGTCCAGTGCGTCCTGCGCGTCTGTGTGGGTGACGAATTCAAAGCAACCCGACAGGGTCCGGCGCACAGCCGCCAGCAGCTTTTCATCATCATCGACCATCAAGATGACGGGGCGTTGTTTTTCAACCTGATCCATAAATGGAGATCTCCATTCGCGCGGTTTGCACGGTTTGGGCGATTATCTTTTCGAACAGAAGCCCTTAAATGCGTGCTATACGAACAGCAGGACTTTGAAGCTTCGGAGATTAGTGTCAGACTACCTTTCTCGGACATCCCCATTTGTGGAGGGCGCTTTTGATGACGGCCAAAAAGACGGTGCGAATTGCATTTGTTGATGATGACGAAAACCTTCTGTCGTCCCATCGCCGCAATTTTTCCCGCCTGCGTCCGGACTGGGAGGGCGTCTTTCTCAATGACCCGATTGCCGCGCGCGATGCGATCACGGCAGACGCGGATATTTCGGCCGTTATTCTTGATATCCACATGCCCGGCATGACTGGCCTCGAACTGGCTGCCGAATTGCGCACCGTGCGCAAGGACCTGTTGATTTTGATGCTGACCGGCTATGCCGATCTGCAATCGGCGTTGCTTGCGGTAAATGAACTCGGTGTGTTTCGCTTTTATCCCAAGCCGACCATGCTTGAGACGATGCTTGATGACATCGAGGCCGAAATCAAAAGCCGCCTTGGCCAAAGCGAAGACACCCTGCCGACCGAATTTCTTGATCTGTTTGAACTGGGCGTGATTGCGGTCGATGAAGACCTCAACATCCTGCATTTGAATGCACAGGGGGCCGACGTATTACGCCGCTCGTCACTGGTGCGCTCCGGATCCCAGGGACGCCTGATCATTGATCCCAGTCCGGACGGGCTGGCCGGGTTCCTCTCACCACCTGGCAAGAACGTGCCGCGCAGCCATCAAAGCTTCTCGCTTGAACGCGACGGTGAAAAACTTTCGCTTCTGATCCGGCGTGTCCCCAAAAAGGCCGATGGCACGCAAAGCTTCATGATCATTCTGGTTGATCCGGCCCAACAGCGCCCACCTGCGATTGACGATCTGATGGACCTGTTCGGGCTGACCCGATCCGAGGCAAAACTGACCCAGAAACTGGCCGAGGGACTGGCGCTTGATCAGGCAGCCGAACTTGTCGGGATTTCGCATTCTTCGGCACGGACATACCTTAAGACGATTTTTTCAAAGACCGGTGTGAACCGCCAACCACAGCTGATGAAGACCGTGCTTTCAAGCATCCCGTCCTTACGGTAACAGCCTGTAACTTTGGGCTTAAATCGCACAATCCGACCAAAGGCCCAGGTCATAAAAACTTGAAAACGCGCCCAATACATCTACCCTGAGTTATGAAATATCAGGGTCATGAATGTTGGGGTGGGCATCCGGCTTGATGGGGAATACCGACACATCAGAACCAATGCGGGCCAAGGATTGGCGGGCTTCCGGGCATAATGGATGTGTCAAACGCAGCTGTGATCTTGTCCTTGCTGGCATTGGCCTTGTCATCCTTTTCCCGGTCATGATCGGCACTGCCGCCTGGCTGTTTGGCTTGGGGTTTACCAAACCGTTTTTCGTTCAAAAGCGCGTCGGCCAAAACGGCCAGACCTTTGTCATTTTCAAGTTTCGAACCCTGCGCGATCGAACTTGCCGCCCCGTTTCCCGATCAAGGCTGCGCCGATCAAACCGTTTCACAGCGACCTTACGCCGCACCGGCCTTGATGAATTGCCGCAACTTTTCAATGTGCTGAAAGGCGAGATGTCGCTGGTTGGTCCACGCCCGCACAGCCTTGCCGACCATCGCAGCTTTTCTACCCGCATTTCCGGTTACAGCCCCCGCCTGGCTATCAAACCCGGCATCACCGGCTGGGCGCAAATTCACGGCTGGCGCGGCCCGGTATGCAATGACGATCATTTGCGTGCACGCACGGCCTGCGACCTTGAATATGTCCGGCGTCAAAGCCTTGTCTTTGATGGGATCATTCTGCTCCGCACACTTGCCTTGCCCTTCAAAACACTGGCGCCTTCCAACCCGTGGCACAGGCCCTGCCGGGGACTGAAACCCTGCCTTCATTGCAACCGGCGGCAGGTTTGATGCGCGGATACCTTCTGGCCATCGCACTTATTTGTGCCATCACGCCAAGCTCAGCCCTGGCGATGGATGAACCGGATGAAGTCAATGGCGTTCGGGTCGGGCGGTTATTGGCCAAACCGTCGCTTGATGTCGGCACGCGCTATGACAGCAACATTTTTCAAAGCGATGCCAACCCGACCGATGATGTCATCACAACCCTGACCCCGCGCCTGACCGTACAAGGCGACTGGCGGGTTTTTCACCTGCATCTTTCTGCCGGTGGCGAGCTCGGCTTTTTTGCCGATTCCTCGGCCGATGATTATCAGGACATTGAACTACGCGCGGCGGGCAGTCTGGAGCTTGGTGCAACCTCGCTTGATGGCGGGTTTGAGATCAAGCGCGCCCATGATCCAAGGGGCAGCAACGATGTCTCAATCAGTGCCAGCACGCCGGTAATTTACCGTGATGTAAGTGCGCAAATCGGCGGACGCCATGTCACCAATGGCCTTGATTATGAATCACTGTTTTCCCTGCGACGCCTCGCCTTTGATGACAGCACCGCACGCAATGGATCACGCATCCGCAATGATGACCGCGATCGCGTTGAATTGCGCGAAACCCTGCGTGTTCTGATGCCGCTTGATCTTGACCGCGAAGCCTATGGCGAGATCAGCTTTAACCAACGCCAATATGACCGCACCCCCGATGATGACGGGCGCATTCGAGATTCTTCGGGCTATCAGCTGCTTGGCGGTATCCGCCTGGACTTGACCGATCTGATCACGGCCGATCTGGCAGCCGGCTGGATGAGCCAGTCCTATGCCGACCCGTCCTTTGGCGATATTGCCGACTACACGCTGCGCGGTGATTTTGACTGGTCGGTTACGCGCCTGACCAACATCACGCTCAATGCCGCCCGCACCGTGCGCGAAACAACCCAGACCGGTGCCAGTGGCATTCTGGCCTTTGAGGCCGGAACCGGCATTTCGCATGAACTGCGTCGCGGGCTGACCCTGTCGCTTAACGCTGCCTACAGCTCTGAGACCTATCAACAAACCACACGGCGTGATCGCACCCATCACCTTGGCTTTGGCCTGCGCTATGGGCTTAATCGCTTGACTAAAATCGAAGGCGGCCTTGCTTATGACCAGCGCAACTCAAACAGCCCGGGCGAGGATTATGATCGCCTGCAAAGCCACATCCGCCTCAAGCTGGAGATGTAAATGATCCCGAAACACCTGATATCCGGCTTAACACCCTGGCACCTTTTTGCCCTGGTGGTCTTTATCCTGACCCTGTTAAGCGCGCCCGGCACACAGGCCCAGACCGTCTATGTCATGAATAGCGGCGATACGGTGCGGGTTACGGTATTTGGCGAACCGGACCTGTCGGGCGAGTTCAAGGTCGATGCCATGGGCAGGCTTAACCTTGCACTAATCGGGCCGGTTGATGTGCGCAATCTCACGACAGATCAGGCGCGCCAGAAGATACATGATGCCTATCTTGATGGCTATTTGCGTCATCCCGATATCGCGGTTGAAATCATCGCCTTTCGCCCGTTTTTCATCATGGGGGAGGTCAATCAACCCGGATCCTATGACTATGTACCGGGCATGAATGTGCTCAATGCCATCGCGGTCGGCGGGGGCCTGACCTATCGCGGGGATGAGGATGACATCGAAATCCTGCGCGGGCATGACGCATCGCGCGTCGTCATCCCGGCAACCCTTGCCACCATCGTCATGCCGGGCGACATCGTGCGTGTGGCCGAAAGGTACTTCTAAGTTGACGGGAATCCACTGGGGATGGGCCGCACTGCAGCATAATGCTCTGCCGTTTTTTGGCAAAAACGCAGGGGTTTTAGAACCGCTCCATATATCGTCGGATTTTCCGCTGTTTTGCCGATCAGACCTCTTTACCTTTGCACGTTTTCCATGATGAAATCGCGACCACGCCATCAACAGGGTCAGAACCCGGATGGCAAACAGATAAACCAAAAAGTCCATTTTGCCCCACGCAACGGAGTTCTTAAAACATGCCCGGGAAAACAGAAACGCGCCATGGCGGACGCATTCTGGTCGATCAACTGGCCCTGCACGGGGCGGAACGCGTCTTTCTTGTCCCGGGCGAAAGCTATCTCGCCGTGCTTGATGGCCTGGTCGATCATCCCGACATGGAACCGATCATTTGCCGTCAGGAAGGTGGCGCTGCCATCATGGCAGAGGCCTATGGCAAACTGACCAACAAGCCGGGCATCTGCATGGTGACGCGCGGCCCGGGTGCGACCAACGCATCGGCCGGCGTTCATGTCGCCCATCAGGACAGCACACCGATGATCCTGCTGGTTGGCCAGATCGGGCGGGACATGGTCGATCGCGAAGCGTTTCAGGAAGTCGATTACCGCAAGATGTTCGAACCGCTTGCCAAATGGGTCGGGCAGATCGATGACATCAACCGCATCCCCGAATATATCAGCCACGCCTATCACATCGCGACATCCGGTCGCCCCGGCCCGGTGGTTCTGGCGCTTCCCGAAGACATGCTGTCTTCAAGTGCGGACGTACCGGATGCCAAACCCTATGTCCCGGTTGAAGCCAAAACAGCGCCCGAAGACGTCGCCCGTTTCCGCGAAGCGCTTTCGAAATCCGAAAAACCGGTGATGATCGTCGGGGGTGGCGGTTGGACCCGCGAAGCAACCGAAAACCTTAAATCGTTTGCAGTTCGTAACAATGTTGCGATTGCCACAAGTTTCCGCTGTCAGGACTATATCCCCAATACCCATAGCCACTTCGTCGGCGATGTCGGCATCGGCATCAATCCCAAGCTGGCCGAGTTCATCAAGGACAGCGATCTGGTGATTTTGGTCGGATCGCGCATGGGGGAAATGACCAGCAGCGGCTATAGCCTGCTTGATATCCCCTGCCCGAAACAGAAACTGGTGCATGTTTACAGTGGGTCAGATGAATTGGGCCGGGTTTATCGCCCGGATGTCGCGATCAATGCATCCCAGCGATCCTTCCTGCGCGCCATTGCGATGATGGAGCCGGTGGATGGTTCGGCCCGCCACGAGATGATCGAAACCGCACACGCCAATTACATCACCTTTTCCACCCCGGTCGAAACCCCGGGCGATGTCAAAATGGCCCATGTGGTCGCGGAACTGCGCGAAAAACTCTCCGATAATGCGATTGTCACCAACGGGGCAGGCAACTATGCCGCCTTTTTGCATCGCTTCTTCCGCTACCGGGAATATCGCACCGAACTGGCCCCGACATCGGGATCGATGGGCTATGGCCTGCCGGCCTCCGTCTCGGCCAAGCTCGCCCACCCGGATCGGCCCGTGGTTTGCCTTGCAGGAGATGGATGCTTTTTGATGCATGGGCAGGAATTTGCCACCGCCGTACAATATGGTGCCAATATCATCACGCTGGTGGTCAATAACGGCATGTTTGGCACCATCCGGATGCATCAGGAACGTAACTATCCCGGTCGCGTTTCGGGCACCGAACTGCACAACCCGGATTTCGCGGCCTACGCCAAGGCCTTCGGCGGATACGGCGAAACCGTCACCAAGACAGAGGATTTCGGCCCCGCCTTTGAGCGCGCTGTCGCCTCAAACAAGCCCGCCATCCTCGAAATCCAGGTCGACCCACAGGCCCTCACCCCGATCAAAACCCTTGATCAGATCCGCGCAAGCACCTGAGAATTCCTGATTGTTTCGAAAATGTAATAAATGAGATCAGCGTCTCGGAATGCTGATCTCGCCACTTTCAAGTCCGGCCTTGAGCGCATCGACGGCAACGGCCAGTTTTTCATCAACCACATGCAAATAGGCCGTCCAGTCCGATAGCTTGGAAAGCTCTTCCTTGCCATCGGAAATGCCGCGCAAACCGATCAGCGGCACATCAAACTTGTGACAGGCCCGCAGGATGGCAAAGCTTTCCATATCGACCATATCGGCATCAATGACGTCATAGGCCGCCCCCGACACCACATTGGCCCCGGTCGATAAACGCGCTTCGGGGATACCTGGAATACGGTGCGGCATCTCGATCTCGGCTGGCAACTCGACAAACGGCGTGCAGCCCTTCTCAAAGCCCAGAACCGACGCATCCATATCGCGATAAGACACAGAAACTGCCTGATACACCTCGGCTTGCTCCAACGTGCGCGACCCGGCCGATCCCAATGTCACCACAAGATCAGGCAAGTCATCCGACAACTGCAACTCGGTCAGAGCCGCCGTCAAATTGATCGCAGCCTCCACCGGCCCAACCCCGATCATCAGGGGCGTAAAGCGTTCCTTGAGGTAATCCCCATACTCCGCCGGTGCTGCCATACAAAACAGCACATTATGGCCTGCAAGATTGTGAAGGTAGCCGCGCATCTGAAAAAATAACCTTGGGTTGATGATTTGCGAGGTGAGTTGATGATTTGAGTTCAGTGGGAAAAGTAATAGAGTTTTTCAGCATAACCTGAATGCACGCCAAAATAACCCAACTAAATATCAAGGGCAATCACATGCAATCTCCAAAATTCTCATTCTCGTCATCCAACCTGAATACACATGTGAACCCAAATAAGATACGCGATGCTTGGAAGAAAAAAACTAAACATCAACTTCGCAAACAAGCAATCTGGGATTTAATTGAATTTCGAGACCTTGATCAAAGTATAAAAGAAACAGCAGAAAGAATATCCAACGATATTTCTTCAGCTAACTATCAAGTCAACTGCCCCAAAAACTACTTAGTGGAGAAATCTCGAGGTCTCTGCAGACAAATGACACTGGCCCATCCAGAAGATTTGTTAGTTTTGCAGTGTCTGTCCTCAGCTCTGCAAAGCCAAATTGATAACAATTCACCTTCACAATCCGCCTTTTACCAACCCGGAGATATGAAATGGTCAAAGGGAAAAATGACCATAGATGATTCAGATTACGGCGCTCTTGCCTCTTGGAAAAGGTTTCAGAAAGCAATCTTAAATTTTCAAAATGAGAATGAATTCGTCGTAGTGACAGACATAGCAAATTTTTACGATTTTATAAATTTCAACCATTTAAGAAATATTGTTTCTTCATTGTGTAATGTTGATGAACCTTTACTTGACCTTTTGATTTTTGTCTTAAACGGATTGGCATGGGTTCCTGATTACATGCCAAGACAACAAATGGGCATGCCACAACTTGAGAGCGATGCACCTAGAGTACTTGCAAATGCAATGCTTTTCGAACTCGATAAAGTCATCGAGAACAAATCAAAAATGAACTACGCTAGATTCATGGATGATATTGACTTTGGGGCAAACAGTATTCCAGAGTCCAAATCCACACTTCGCGATATAGACTTGATACTTCAATCCCGACAACTAAGACTAAACTCTGCAAAAACAAAAATTTTACACAAAAAAGACGCTTTCATTCATTTTTGCGTCGATCAAAACAATCGTCTCGATAGTATTTTAAACAAAATTCAAAATCAGACAAAAAAAGGAAAAATAAGCAAAAAAACTTTGAAAGAAGTAAATTTCTTATATGAAGAATGGCAAGGAACCAAGAAGAATGGAGAACCTAAATCTGACTCACCTTTTCACAATGGAAATGGGTCAAAAATTCAAAAACGCATAATCTCCATTATGAAGATGTGTGGAATTAGACCTCCTCTTATGGACCTAATTTGGCTTATCGAAAATTCTCCCGTTTTGAGAAGAACTGCATTTCGTGAATTAATGTTTTCAGACGATCCGACGGAAGCACTGAAACTTATTCTCAAAATACTGAAGAAAGGAACTTTTGTTGACGACATTACATACTTTGATTTTGCGAATTTTTGCCTTCACGCACAAATTCCTAAAACCGGAAAGAATGTCTCTAACCTTCAAAAATCAGTAAAGATAATGGAAGATAAAGGAGACATTGGGAAGTACTCATCATTACTTATAATAGGAAAGATCGAAACCTCTGAAGCAATCGTAAATTATGCAGAAAAAACAGCTCCTTATTGGAAAAATGACTTCTGGCTTGGCAGAGCGGTTGCAGGGCTCTATCCCCGAATAAAGTCAGGAACACAATCAAATAAAATTTCTTCGGACTACGTTAAACTAGTTGAATCAAGCAATAACCCTTCTGCGATAAAAGTCATAAATTACCACAAATCACTAATGAATGATAAAACGGAGGTAGTTCGATCCAAAACATACCTCTCAGAGGCAAACACTACGCTTCCCAGCAAGCTTTTCTTCCCGAAAGCACTTCAAATATTGAGTGTAAGCCAAAACGTAAATTCATCTGGAATTTATAACTCAATTAAAAAGGGCCACACAGCCTTGAACACCGATCCGTTCCTGAAACGATGGGGATTCTGAGCAGCGTTGACCTTCGTATATCTGATCTGTACCGAAAAATCGGACACTGAACGAAGATTCTTCTATAGCGGAGAAATTGGCGCACCCGACAGGATTCGAACCTGTGGCCTTCGCCTTCGGAGGGCGACGCTCTATCCAGCTGAGCTACGGGTGCGCAATATATGGGGCCGTGACTGGAATATGTGGCCCGAGTGCGATGGGTGATACAGGTTTTGGCCTGAACGGGCAAGGGTTTTCGAACCCGTCCACGGCCTTCGTCATCACCAATCCCGGTTAAGTTAACCTTGGCGCGTTTTGCCTGCAATCAGCTTTCGACATCACGGCGTTCATAGGGATCGCGCACCACCCATGTGCCGTCCCATTCGCGGTCCTGTTCGCGCCTCTCAAGGCGTTCCATCCGGTTCATCATCAGCTGGGCGGAAAAATCGGCATCATCAAATTCGATGACTTCTTCATAAAGCGGCCGGGCGGCATCGAAATTGCCGTCGCGGTAATGCGCCATGGCGGTTTCGTATTTGCTGCGCCATTCGCGCCGTTCCTCGGAAAGCTGTCCACCGGGGGCCAGAACTTCGTAGAGGAACACGACCTTTTCCGTACCCAGCAGCACGACATGATCGAGATCGCGCATTTCAACTTCGCCCGACGCCATGCTGGCGGTTTCGTGCGAAGCAAGGATTTGCGTGCCATAGACCCGGTTGGCCTTTTCAAGGCGGTTGGCATAGTTCACGCAATCGCCAACCACGGTATAGGCGCGTGATTTGTCCGTGCCGATGGAGCCGACAACAACCTCGCCGGTCGCGATCCCCACGCGGATTTCAAGACCGTGATCACCAATCAGATCAGCATATTTCGTCTTGAGCGCATGGAAGCGTGCAACCTGTTCAAGGGCGGCCTGACAGGCATGTTTGGCGTGCGCCCCTTCACCGCAGAATGGCGGGCCCCAGAAGCCGATCACCCGGTCACCAACGAAATTATCGATAATCCCGCTTTGATTGGCGATCGGTTCGGTCATCGCGGTCAGATAGTCATTGAGGAAATCGACAAGCTTTTCGGGCGGGGTATGTTCGGCCAGCCAGTCAAACCCGGTCAGGTTCACGACACTGACCGTCATCACGCGCTTTTCGGAGTTCTCAAGCGCGGTTTCCTGATTGATAAGATTGTTGATGACTTTCGGATCGACATATTTGCCAAACCGTTCGCGCATCCGAAACCGTACGCGGAGTTCACGGGTCATGCGGTTAAAGGCATCACCCAAACGGCCAAAGTCACCCTTGGAGCTGAATTCAAGCTTGGTATCAAGCTTGCCCGACTGAATGGAATTCAGCGCACTGGTGGTTTTGCGCACGGCCACCACCACCGCATGCGCCATGTAATAGGCCAGCGAAATACCGATAATCACGGCCGCCAGCATCATGATGAATTCGGCCTGAATCAGGAAATCTTCCCGCTTGGAGACGTTTTCCACGGTCTCGGCGGCGTAATCTTCCAGAAGGCGGATTTCATTGCGCAGGTTAAGGACAATAATCCGGTGCAGGCCGCGCACGGTTTTTTCCTGCGCGCCGGCATCGGGCAGGTTGCCCGCCCGCACCTGATCAAGCAGCCGTTCAACACCAAGCGAAAACTGGGCGGACACATCGGCAAATTCCCGCATGCGCACATCAAGATCAAGCAGCACACCCTCATCAAAATGCGCGGATGCCTGCGCCCGACCAAGGGCAGCAAAGGTAAAGGATTTGCGGAAGGCCTGTTCGATCTGGGTTTGCTTGGCCTCGATCTCGATCTCGATACCATTCAAGAGCGAGGTTTGCGGCCCGTCGCTTTCGACCACGCGCATATAGCGATCAATCAGGGAAATCTGTTCAAGCTGACGCGCACGTACGTCGGAAAGCGAATCCTTGACCGGTGTGACATAGCGCGACACCGCCTCAAGATCACCATTGATGCCAAGGGACTGGATCACGGAGAACCCGGTGGCCACAACGAGCCACACGACGAAAAAGGCCGCGACACCCAGGAACTTTGCCCGAATGGTCCTTAGCATGCCGGTCCTGATCCTCCGGTTAAGTGATGTTACACCGTCAATCGCTGCTTGGCATATCGGAACGAAACAGCGGTTCGACAACCCGCATAATGCATTGCAACTCTTTAAAAAAGGCTACCTGATCGTGGATTGGCGGTCAAAATACAATCATTTGATTGTGCAGGAATAATTTTGATCGGTTTGGCCACCCATGACCCAACTGCGGATATCCTCGATCACCACCGGCCCGTTCAGATCGCGCAAAAGCATGTGATAGCCCGCCGGATAAAGACAGCGGTCATAGATCGGCAGATCGCCAGCCGATAACACATCATCAAGGGCTGCAACCGCTTTGGGCGGGATGACCTGATCCTGTTCACCCGACAGCAAAAAGGTCGGCACAGTAATGTCGTGGGCGCGAATGCGCGCCAGATCCATGATATCGGCAACCCCTGCGATCAGGTCCACCCGCACCGAGGACATCATATAAGGATCACGCGCAAGCCGGCGCAGCATCTCGATATTATCCGATGGCCAGATATCAAGCCCCCGCCCGGTCAGGGGCAGCCAAGGCAGGCTGTGCGACATCACCGAAAGCGGGGTGGTTTGATACCACGGCATCATATCGCGGTTCCAAACAGCGGGTGCCACCAGCACCAGACCATCCATCAGATGCCCACGCGTAGCCGCTGTCAGGATCGCGACGGCCCCGCCCATCGAATTGCCCAGAAGATAAACCGGTTTGTCGGGATAACGTGCGCGTAACAATGTCAGGACATCACTGGTATCATTGACCAGGCTGGCCGCCCCGGCCCAGAACGGGCGCGACGGGCATCGGCCAAAACCGCGCTGATCAAAGGCATAAATAGCAATGCCGGCCGGGCCGATCTGTTCGCCCAGTTCCATGAAGGCATTGGCGTAATCGCCCATCCCGTGCAGACCAAGAATGACCGCATCCGGGTTTTCCAGATCGCCCCAGCTTTGCAACGGCAGTTCAATACCATCGGCGGCAACAAAGACATCAGGCCCGATCATGGTCTGGGCAATCGGTGGCCCGGCCGGGCGCACAGTTGGCGCACAGGCTGCAACCAGCCCGATCAGCACAAGGCCAATCAGGGTTTGAACAAATCTGGTGAGACGGAAAAATGAGGACACAAGTCACCGGAAAACACGGGGGCAGGAAGAACAATTACTTAAGCCGATAAAGCAAAACCCCGCAAGGATTTGCGGGGTTTTGTAGTTCATCAGTAACGCAATTGATCAGGCGGCCTTGCCTGCGCGTTCCTTGTTGTTGTCGCGCGTCAGCTTCAGGAAGATGTCCTCAAGATCGCCTTCCTCGGTCGACAGGTCCTTGATCGCAAGGCCACAGCCATGGATCGCCTCAAGGATTTCCGCCATCTGCGTGTTGCTGGGGCGATACGAAAGCGCGATCTGGTTACCCGATTTAAGCTCTGCCCCCCAGGGCGACAGCGCATCGGGGACGGCGTTCAGTTCGTTATTTACGGTCAGAACCAGCGTCTTGTGATCAATCCGGCGCAGCAGGCTGCGCTTGTCTTCATGGGCAATAACATTGCCCTGATTGATGATCGCGATCTCGTCACACAGTTCTTCGGCTTCTTCCAGATAGTGCGTCGTCAGAACGATGGTGACACCGGCCGCATTCAGCTCCTTGACGTAGGCCCAAAGCTGCTGACGCAGTTCGATATCGACACCCGCGGTCGGTTCATCAAGAACCAGCACCGGCGGGGTATGCACCATTGCCTTGCCGACCAGAAGACGGCGACGCATGCCGCCTGAAAGCGAACGCGCATACGAGTCTGCCTTGTCAGACAGACCGATGGCAGCCAGAATCTCGTCCGTGCGGCGTTCGGATTTCGGCACGCCATAGAGGCCCGCCTGCAATTCCATCACCTGACGCGGGGTGAAAAATGCATCAAGATTGAGTTCCTGGGGCACGATCCCGATGGAGCAGCGCGCAGCCCTCATCTGGGCTTCGATATCATGGCCCCAGATTTTTGCCGTACCGCTGGTCTTGGTCACCAGTCCGGCCAGGATGTTGATAAACGTAGATTTTCCGGCACCATTCGGGCCCAGCAGGGCAAAAAACGAGCCGCGCGGGATCTTGAGCGAAACGTTATCAAGCGCACGTTTTTCGCCGTTCGAACCCTTATAGACCTTGGTCAGCCCCTCGACTTCGATGGCATAGTCGGGCATTGCAGTCATATGTCAGTGATCTCCACTCTTTTCCGCGTCGCTTGTTTGCGCTAAGACCATGGGGCGCCATGAGCACGCGGAAGTATTGATTGAATATGCCCAATCGGTATCATTCCCGAGAAACCGGGGTCAATGCTGTCCACAGTGCGTGGCCAATCCCGATGGTCATACAAGCCTGAAAATGGCAAACTTGGAACTGGATATATGAAGATCACCGAAGAAATCAAAGTCGGCACGCTAAATGTTGCCTGTGACGGCGGAAAAGGTCACCTTGGGCACCCGACCGTTTACCTCAATCTTGAGGACAAGGGTGAGGTGGTCTGCCCGTATTGCTCGAAAAAATACATCTTCGACAAATCCTTGGCCGAGCACGCAGCCCACTAATCCAAAACGCTCCTTCTCGGGTACAGTATGGGGTTAGACCCTGCCGGTCCTTGCGCGCAGGCTGTCTGACGGACCATATATTGTCACCTGACCTTGCTGTCGTGAGCGCCATCACGGCCAATCCACGGGGAACTTCCATGACGTCTTCTGCACCTAACAGCTTTCGCGCCCTGCCCGATCCGGACGGACATTTTGGCAATTTTGGTGGACGCTTTGTCGCCGAAACCCTGATGCCGCTGATCCTTGATCTTGAGCAGGCCTACAAGGACGCCAAGGCAGACCCCGCCTTCAAAAAGGAGATGGATTACTATCTCCGTCACTATGTTGGCCGTGAAAACCCGCTTTATTTTGCCGAACGCCTGTCTGATCACCTTGGCGGTGCAAAGATCTATTTCAAGCGCGAGGATCTCAACCACACCGGCGCGCACAAGATCAATAACTGCATCGGCCAGATCCTGCTGGCCAAGCGCATGGGCAAAACCCGTATCATCGCCGAAACCGGCGCCGGTCAGCATGGCGTTGCGACCGCGACTGTCTGTGCACGCTTTGGCCTGCCCTGCACGGTTTATATGGGCTCGAAGGATATCGAACGTCAGTCGCCCAACGTGTTCCGCATGAAGCTGCTGGGTGCCGAGGTGAAACCGGTGGTATCGGGCTCAAACTCGCTGAAAGATGCGATGAACGAAGCCCTGCGTGACTGGGTCACCAACGTTGAAGATACCTTCTACATCATTGGTACGGCTGCTGGCCCGCACCCCTATCCGGAAATGGTTCGTGATTTCCAGTCCGTGATTGGCAGTGAAGCCCGCGAACAGATCATGGAAGCCGAAGGCCGCCTGCCCGATCAGGTGATTGCATCGGTTGGCGGCGGATCGAACGCGATTGGCCTGTTCCATCCGTTCCTTGATGACAAGGGTGTCGATGTCGTGGGTGTCGAAGCCGCCGGTCACGGTGTGCATACCGGCAACCATGCCGCCAGCCTGTCGGCCGGTCGCCCGGGCGTTCTGCATGGCAACCGCACCTATTTGCTGATGGATGATGACGGCCAGATCAAAGAAGCCGATTCGATTTCGGCAGGTCTAGATTATCCGGGCATCGGGCCGGAGCATAGCTGGCTTAAGGATATCGGTCGCGCGCGCTACGAGCCGATCACCGACAAGGAGGCCCTGGATGCCTTCAAGCTGTGCTCGGAACTCGAAGGCATCATTCCCGCACTGGAATGCAGCCACGCAATCGCGCAGATCATGAAAGAGGCCCCGAAAATGGGCAAGGACCAGATCATCCTCATGTGTCTGAGTGGCCGGGGTGACAAGGACATCTTTACCGTGGCCGAAGCACTGGGAGTAGAATTGTGAGCGACGCTATCATCGGCGGCCAGGACCGCATCGCCAAACGCTTTGCCAAGCTCAAGGAAGAAGGCCGTGCTGGTCTGGTGACCTTTATCACCGCGGGCGACCCGGATCCGGAAACCTCGTTTGAAATCCTCAAACAACTGCCTGATGCCGGTGCCGATATCATCGAACTGGGCATGCCGTTTACCGATCCGATGGCCGATGGCCCCGCCATTCAGGAAGCATCGATCCGCGCCCTTGATGCCGGGATGCATATGCGCAAGACGCTGTCGATCGTACGCGGCTTCCGCGATCAGGACCATGAAACGCCGATCATTCTGATGGGCTATTACAACCCGATCTATATCTATGGCGTTGCCGAATTCCTTGAAGATGCCCGCAATGCCGGGGTGGACGGCCTGATTGTTGTTGATCTGCCGCCCGAAGAAGATGCAGAGCTGTGCATTCCGACCGTGGAAAAGGGCCTGTCCTTCATTCGCCTGACCACGCCGACCTCGGATGACAAGCGCCTGCCGAAACTTGTTCAGAATACTTCGGGCTTTGTCTACTATGTCTCGGTTGCTGGTGTGACCGGTGCCGGATCGGCCAGCAACGACCAGATTGTCGAGGCCATGGGGCGCTTGCGTCGCCATACCGATCTTCCGATTGCGGTCGGGTTTGGCATCAAGACGGCCGAGCAGGCAGCCGACGTGGCAAAGCAGGCAGACGCCGCAGTGGTCGGGTCGGCAATCGTATCAAAAATTGCCGAAAGTCTTGACGAAAACGGCAAGGCCACCGATAAGACCGCCTCTATGGTTACCGGCCTTGTAAGTGAACTTGCAAACGGGGTCCGAAACGCGCGCAAATAGCTGGCGCTGCGTTTGAAAGAACCGATATAGACAGAACCAAGGATCAGTATCCGATATGTCGTGGCTGACTGAATTCGTCCGTCCAAAGATTCAGAAACTTGTTCGCCGCACCGATGTGCCCGAAAATCTCTGGCACAAATGCAAATCCTGCGAACAGATGATCTTCCATCGCGATCTGGCAAAGAACAATCATGTTTGCCAGCATTGCGGTCATCACATGCGGATTTCCGCCAAGGACCGTCTCGAAACCCTGTTTGATGGTGGCAAGTACCAGACCATCGAACTGCCGAATGTTTCGGTCGATCCGCTGAAATTCCGTGATCAGAAAAAATATACCGACCGGCTCAAGGCCGCCCAGGCCAAAGCAACCTTCAAGGATGCGCTGGCAGTCGCCCATGGTGAAGTCGGCGGTCATGCCACTGTTGTCGCCGTGTTCGATTTCTCCTTCATGGGTGGATCGATGGGCATTGCAGTTGGCGAAGGCATCGTTGCTGCGGCTGAACTGGCCTGCGTGCAGGATGCGGCCCTGATCATCGTTCCGGCTTCAGGTGGCGCACGCATGCAGGAAGGCATTCTCAGCCTGATGCAGATGGCCCGCACCACGGCCGCAATTGAAAAGGTCAAGGAACAGGGTCTGCCCTATTTCGTACTGCTGACCGATCCGACCACCGGCGGTGTTTCGGCATCCTTTGCCATGCTGGGTGATATTCAAATCGCCGAGCCGGGCGCACAAATCGGCTTTGCCGGGCGTCGCGTGATCGAAAGCACCATCCGCGAAAAACTGCCAGATGACTTCCAGACGGCAGAATACCTTCTGGAACATGGCATGGTGGATATGGTCGTGCCGCGTTCTGAACTGAACGCGACCTTTGGCCGCCTGATCGACATGATCCGTCGCACCAAACCGGGTGCGGCTGTGGTGCCGATCAAGGACGCCAAGGCAAAGGCATCCAAATCCAAAGATCTGAGTGCGGATAAATAACTTGGCGGGCAGCGACGCAATCCTTGCTCGCCTCGGCAAGCTGCACCCGAAAGTCATCGACCTTTCGCTTGAGCGGATTACCCGGCTGCTGGAAAAGCTGGGCAATCCGCACCTTGCCCTTCCGCCTGTCATTCATATTGCCGGCACCAATGGCAAGGGATCGACCCTTTCCTATCTGCGTGCGATCTATGAGGCGGCTGGCCTTCGGGTGCATTGCTCCACATCCCCACATCTGGTGCGCTTCCACGAACGCATCACCCTTGCCGGGAACATGATCTCCGAAGACGCGCTGTGTGACCTTCTTGAAGAAGTCGAGGCGGTCAATGGCGGCGTATCCATTACCTTTTTCGAAATCACGCAAGCTGCCGCGTTCCTTGCCTTTTCGCGGGTTCCCGCCGATGTGCTGTTGCTTGAAACCGGCCTTGGCGGACGTGTCGATGCGTCCAACGTCATTGATGCCCCGGCGGCAACCGTGATCACGCCGATTTCGCTCGATCATCAGGGGTTCCTGGGCGACACAATCGCCAAGATCGCGTTCGAGAAAGCCGGGATCATGAAAACCGGCGTGCCGTGCATTATCGCCCCGCAATGCCTTGAGGCATTTAACAAACTGGCCTGCTACGCCAATCGCATTTCCGCACCGATCTTCAATGATTTCGAGGTCACCAAGGAACGCGAAGACGGCTTTGCCATCCGCATTGGCACCGATCACATCGATCTGCCCCATCCGGCCCTGCCCGGACGCCATCAATACACCAATGCCACCACCGCGATTGCCACGGTGCGCAAGGCCCGCATTCCCGGCTGTGACGGCATGGATACGGATATCCTTGCCTGCGGTCTTGAAACAGCAAGCTGGCCTGCACGCTTGCAAAAGCTCACCACCGGGCCGCTGTGCGAGGCCCTGCCGGATGGCTGTGAGCTCATTCTGGATGGCGGTCACAACATCGCCGCGTCCGAAGCCATTGCCGACTGGCTGTCACGCCAACCGGCTGGCGACACGGTCGTTATCATGGGCATGCTTGATAACCGCGATGCCGAAGCCTTCCTGAAACCACTCGCAACCCACATCACGGCCTTTGCCGGTGTGCCCATCCCTGGTGAACATCAGGCGCACCTGCCTGAGACGCTCCGTGATGCGGCAATTGCCTGCGGGATTACCCCCTCCTTTTCGTCTGCAGGCTTTGAAGCGGCCATAACCCCGCTTCTTGACGCCTGCGCGCGCCCCAAACGCGTGCTTATTCTCGGCTCGCTTTATCTGGCCGGTCTGGTTCTGGACAATCATTCCTGAATTATCCTACAGTTTTGATTGATACTATCTTTTAACCTTAAAAACTTCTCCATTCGGGGAGTGTAATCACTCAACTAAAACAATATATCAGTCGGTACAAATTCAAACCGATGCACAGGGAACGCCAAGAATGTCTACTCTTGCCAAATCAAGCGGGCGCACCGATGTGCCGTCCGGCTCGGTCGCAGTTATTTCTGCGTCTTTGCCTCTGACCTTCAAATCCAACGTTAAAAAGGCGCTTGCTTTAATTGTCAGCGACTTTTCCGGACGGTTTGGTATCAACGAAGACAGTCACGAACTGCTTCCCTATTGGATGTCCGTTCTTGGCTATGACAGCGAGTTTAATCAAAGCCTGACGGTCGATCGCCTTGCTGAAACTTTCTTCAAGTCCGAGATCGACGGCAGTGATATCGCCAATGTCTATGCCGCAGCACTTGAAAAAGTCACGGCGATCCTTCTTGCCGGATCCCGCTGGAAACCTGGCCAGGCAGCAGCCACGATCAACACATCACAAACGGCATTTCTGCAGTCACAGGAAATCCTCACACATGCCCTGTGTCAGCAGCGCTTTGCCGAAATTCAAAACAGCGCCGGTAACAAGTTCGCCGACGAGATGCTTGATCAGAACGTTGAACTATCCATGTCGATCAACGAAGTGGCTGTAATTAACTCGACCCTGATGAAGGAAATGGCTGACATTGATGGTCAGGCCCAGTCCATCGCAGCCGCTGTTGAAGAAATGGCGACCGGCATTACAACCATCAGCGAGAATTCCCGCGAAATCGCCGAAAAATCACAAAGCGCGCGCAACACAGCGCAAGATGGTGCAGAAACCATCTCCAACACGGCGGAAAACATGCGCCGGGTGGCACATGCGGTTAATGACGCGACCAAACGCGTCGAATCGCTTGCCGAAACTTCCGAAAAGATCGGTGCGATGGTTGAAACCATCGAAAACATTGCATCGCAAACCAACCTGCTTGCGCTTAATGCCACGATTGAGGCAGCGCGCGCCGGTGAAGCGGGCAAAGGCTTTGCCGTGGTTGCCGGTGAAGTGAAAAACCTTTCAAGCCAGACGGCCAAGGCCACGGTCGATATCCGCGACAATATCGTCATGCTGCGCGAAGAAATTGGCGGCATTGTCGAAGCAATGCGCACTGGAGCCGAGGCTGTCGAGGCTGGCGATGCCTCAATGAATGATGCCGTCGGCTCGATGAACGACATTGGCGACATGGTTTCTGACGTTACCGACCGCATGGGCGATATCGCCGCCATTCTCGAACAACAGGAACAGGTCGCAGCAGAAGTTTCAGACCGTGTGGCAAATATCGCTGCCGATACCGCCGATAACGTCAAACGTATCGAAACCAGCATTAGTGCGACGGACTCTGTCGTCACCAAGGTTGGTCAGCAAATTGGCGCATTGGCCGAATTTGACATTCCCAAGAAGGCCATTCGCATTGCCAAGTCTGACCACGTTATATGGAAGAAACGTCTGGCAGACATGCTTGCCGGTCGTCAGGCCCTTTTTGCCGATGAATTGGCAAGCCATATGAGCTGCCGGTTGGGCAAATGGTACTACAGCCCCGAGGGCAAGGCGCTTGCTGACTCTGCGGCCTATAAGGAAATCGAAGGTCCGCACAAGATCGTGCATGAATGCGGGATCGAGGCCGTCAAACGCTATAACGACGGGGATGTCGAAGGCGCACTGGAACTTTATGGCAAGGTCGAAGCCGCCTCGCGTGAAGTTGTTCGACTGCTCGATGCATTGGTGAAAAGCTGAATGAAGAAATTATCATAAGACACTGGTATATATTCGCTTTCAAAATCCGGATAATCACCTGCGATAAAGACTGGTCATAACTCCCGCCGCCTTCGCAAGTGATTATCCAATAATTCTAATATTTGACGTTACGGATTTTCTGCAAGCTGTTGAAATCATGTTTCAACAGTGTTCTCAGACGTCAGGCAATTCGATCTTGCGACGTGGCGTGCCATTTGACGGCCCATCACCGCCATCCGTGCTGCGCAGGCGCAGATTGCCTGCCTTGTGCACGCGGCGACGATTACCCTGAACCGGCGGCGGCAGGCCGTTACTGCCTTTGTTTGCCGCATCGTTTCTGGTCAGGCCAGGATCACCATTTTTGGCGGCCTCGCGTTTAACCTTGCGCCCGGTAAGCCAGGTATATCCCAGCACATAAAGCAGAAATCCACCCACGCCCACGGTCAGTGTCAGGAACTGCAAAACCGGTAGGAAACTGCCAAAAATCTGCCCACCGCCATAGATCATGAAAATGCAAAGGGCCGCCACGGGGGCCAATGCCAGAAAGAAGATGCCGCGCACCTTGTGGCGGATCGGGCCGTAATGCATCAGCATCGCATAGAAAAGATACATCAGCGCGACAAACACCACGAGTTTGATCAGCAAAATGAAGTGGTCAAAATTGGCAAGGCGTTGATTGCGCTCGTAAATCCCGAAGACAACAAACAAACCATGGACGATCAGGCCAAACAGGCCAAAGGTCAGAATAAAGCGCAGCCAGACGCTGACGCGAAAAAAGCTGCGCCATCCTGAACCGTTCGCCTTGCGACGGTCTTGCTGCTGTTTGCGTTTCCGGGAGGCGAGCTTCATGTCATCTGAAAGCTCACGCGCCGGACCTGCCGTTTCCACGCCGATGCCTTTTGGCAAAAATTCCGGCTTGCTTGTTTTCCGGGCCACGCACCCGATCTCCCACGTCCCTTGGGATGAATTTACCCGCTACCATAGCAATCCCGGGGCAAGCTGATAAGCACAAAGAAGAATGATGCTAAAAAACCCGGCAAATGAGGGCCTTACCCTTCATGTTTCGAAATCGAAACGATGAACGATCCCTGTTTTGATTTGCCCACCAAATACATGCGCATTTCTGTCAGGAGGCTTGGTGGTTTTTGCCCCAAATCGGCAGGCGGTACTCGACTTAAGGGCCCGGATCGGGCATTCTTCGGGCCAATCATTTCAACGCATAAAAGAGCACGAAACGCATGACAGATTCCGCCCCGTCCAATACCGGTTCGTCCGCCGACAAAGCCCCGCGTCGCGTCGTTCTGGTTGACGGTTCCGGCTTTATTTTCCGCGCTTTCCACGCCCTGCCGCCGATGACGAGCCCCGATGGCACACCGGTCAATGCGGTTTACGGCTTTTGCACCATGTTGATGAAGCTGCGCGAAGATACCAAACCCGACCATATGGCGGTGATTTTTGACACCAAGGGCAAATCGTTCCGAAATGATTTTTACCCGGAATACAAGGCACACCGTCCGCCGCCCCCCGAAGAACTGGTCCCGCAGTTTGGCCTGATCCGCGATGCGACACGGGCCTTTAACCTGCCCTCAATCGAACTTGAAGGCTATGAGGCCGACGATCTGATCGCGACCTATGCCCGGCAGGCCGAGGCCGAGGGTTCTGACGTAATTATCGTGTCTTCGGACAAGGACCTCATGCAGCTTGTTACCGATCGGGTGCAAATGTTTGATGCGATGAAGAATCGCACCATTGGCGCGGCCGAAGTGCTTGAAAAATTCGGCGTCAATCCGGACAAGGTCATTGATATTCAGGCGCTTGCCGGTGACTCCGTTGATAACGTGCCCGGTGTTCCGGGCATAGGCGTTAAAACCGCCGCCCAACTTATTGATGAATATGGTGATCTTGACTCTCTACTGGAGCGCGCCGGCGAAATCAAACAACCCAAGCGCCGCGAGAAACTGGTCGAAAACGCCGAACTTGCCCGCGTGTCGCGCGATCTGGTGACGCTCAAGACAGATGTCCCGGTGGTCGAACCGCTCGGTGACTTCGAATTGCGCGAACCTGATCCCGAAGTTCTTTTAAGCTTTGTGGCAAGTCACGGCTTTAAATCATTGCTTTCTAAAGTAAAGTCGAAATTCGGCGGTGATGTCGAATTTGAAAGCCCGACGGCCGCCGGTGTTGGCGTTAATGATATCAAGGTCGAAAAGGCCGAATATGAACTGGTGCAGGATGAAGAGCGTCTAAAGCACTGGATTTCCGAGGCTGAATACCTTGGCACCGTCGCGGTGGATACCGAAACCACATCGCTTGATGCCCACACCGCCAAGCTGGTCGGCGTTTCGCTTTCGACCGAGCCCGGCAATGGCTGCTACATCCCGCTCGGCCATGTCAGCGGCGAGGCCCAGGGTGGTTTTGATTTCGGCGACAACCCCGATGAAAACAAGGACGCCCCCAAGCAAATCAAGCTCGAACGCGCGATTGAGCTTCTCAAACCGCTGCTTGAAGATCCGGGCGTGCTCAAGGTCGGTCAGAACCTGAAATACGATATGATCGTTCTGGCCCGTCATGGCATCAAGGTCGCGCCCATGGATGACACGATGGTGCTGTCCTATGTGCTCGATGGCACCAGCCACGGGCACGGCATGGATGAACTGGCCGAGCTGCACCTTGATTACAAACCGATTTCCTTCAAGGAGGTCTGTGGCAGCGGCAAGACCCAGATCACCTTTGATCAGGTCCCGCTCGACAAGGCACTGGACTACGCGGCCGAGGATGCCGATATCACGCTGCGTCTGTATCGGTTGCTCAAACCCCGGATCGCCCAGGAACATATGGCCAGCGTCCATGAAACGCTGGATCGTCCGCTGGTCCCGGTTCTGGCCGAAATGGAAGGCCTTGGCGTCAAGGTCGATGCCGAAATCCTTAAAAACCTGTCGGATGATTTCGCCAAACGCATGGCCGCCCTTGAAGAAACCATTCACGAAATGGCGGGCGAACCGTTCAATCTCGGCAGTCCCAAGCAGCTGGGCGAAATCCTGTTTGATAAAATGAGCCTGCCGGGCGGTAAAAAGACCAAAACCGGCGCCTGGCAGACCGGGGCGGATGTCCTTGAAGCCCTCGCCGCTCAAGGTCATGACTTACCAGCCAAGCTTCTGAAATGGCGTCAGCTTTCCAAGCTTAAAAGCACCTACACCGATGCGCTGGCCCATCACATCAACCCCAATACCGGGCGAGTGCACACCAGCTACGGTCAGACCAACGTCAATACCGGGCGTTTGTCATCAAACGACCCGAACCTGCAAAACATTCCGATCCGAAGCGAGGAAGGCCGCAAAATCCGTACCGCCTTTGTCGCCGAACCGGGTCACAAGCTGATTTCTGCCGACTATTCGCAGATTGAGCTGCGTCTTCTCGCCCACGTGGCCGAGATCGAAGCGCTGCGCGACGCCTTTAAAAACGGCGAAGATATCCACGCCGCGACCGCCTCAAAGGTCTTTGGCGTCCCGATCGAGGGCATGGACCCGATGGTGCGTCGCAAGGCCAAGGCGATCAATTTCGGCATCATTTACGGCATTTCGGCCTTCGGTCTCGCCAATCAGCTTGGCATTGCCCAGAAGGAAGCCAAGGAATTCATCGAAGCCTATTTCGAAATTTATCCAGGCATCCGTGACTACATGGATGAGGCCAAGGAATTCGCCAAAAAGCATGGCTTTGTTCGCACCCTGTTTGGCCGTCATATCCATATCAGCGGCATCAATGACAAGAACGGCATGCGTCGAAGCTTTGGCGAGCGTGCCGCAATCAACGCGCCCATTCAGGGCGGTGCGGCCGATATCATCAAACGTGCGATGATCGCCGTACCCGATGCCTTGCTGGATGCCGGGCTCAAAACCCGCATGCTGCTTCAGGTCCACGATGAATTGATCTTTGAAGCCCCGGAAGACGAAACCGAAAAGGCGATCAAAACCATCCGCGACGTCATGGAAAACGCCGCCCACCTGTCCGTGCCGCTCATTGCCGACGCCGGCATTGGCGACAGCTGGGCGGATGCGCACTGATCTTAGGCTTCTGAACGCAAAAAAGACCCCACTGCAGATCCTTGCAGCGGGGTCTTCTTATATTAGGTGCGTATTGTTGTGCTAAGCGATTAGAGTCCCAGTACTTCACGCATGGAATAAAGCCCCGGCGCCTTGTCTTCGGCCCATTTCGCAGCACGGACCGCGCCCTTTGCAAAGACTTCGCGTGACGATGCCTTGTGGGTAATCTCGATCCGCTCGCCCTCGCAGGCAAAGACAACCGTATGATCGCCAACCACATCGCCACCGCGCAGGGTCGCAAAACCGATGGTGCCATCTTCACGCGCACCTGTATGGCCTTCGCGCGACCGCACCGATACTTCATCAAGATCAACACCACGGCCCTTGGCCGCCGCTTCACCCAGTCCCAGCGCCGTGCCCGACGGTGCATCAACCTTGTGTTTGTGGTGCATTTCAACGATTTCGATGTCGGCCACATCCTTATCAAGGATGCTTGCCACCTTCTCGACCAGCGCGAAGGCCAGGTTCACACCGACACTCATATTCGGGGCAAAAATGATCGGGGCCTTTTCGCCTGCGACCTCCAACTCGTCTTTCTGATCATTGGAAAGGCCGGTGGTGCCGATCACAAGGATGGTGCCCGTTTCTGCGGCCAGTTTCGCGTGTTTCATGGTCGCTGCCGGAGCGGTGAAATCAATCACCGCATCAACCGCTTCAAACAGTGCCTTGGGATCGTCGCCAACGACAACACCGCTTTCTTCCAGACCGGCGATCAGGGTGACGTCCTTGCCGATGAACGGGCTTCCGGGCAGGTCGGTACCGCCACCAACCTCACAACCCTTGGTCTTGGCGGTTTCATTCACCAGCATCCGCCCCATACGGCCAGCACATCCAACAATCCCGATCTTCATTTCCGGTATCCTTTGGGTAAGTAATTTCAAATTCGTATTTGCTTTAACACAAGGCCCGGGCGGCGCAAAACAAAACCCCCGGCAAAGCTGCCGGGGGTTTGTGATATCGATCTTTAAAGGGCAGGCCGATCAGTCGGTCAGGTCTTTCCAGATTTCTTTCATCTTGGAGAAGAACCCTTCACTTTCCGGGCTGGAGCCCTCTTCGCGCGAAATCTCGTCAAATTCCTCAAGCAGTTCCTTCTGACGGTCTGTCAGATTGACCGGGGTTTCGACGCTGACTTCGACAAACATGTCACCACGTGCCTGGCTGCGCAGGATGGTCATGCCCTTGCCACGCAGGCGAAGCTGCTGACCGGACTGGGTGCCTGCCGGGATGTTGATCCGCGTGCGCGTACCTTCGATCGTCGGGACCTCGATGGTGCCACCAAGGGCGGCCTTGCCCATCGGGATCGGGATCCGGCAATACAGGTTGGCGCCTTCACGCTGGAAGAAGCGGTGATGGGCAATATCCAGGAAGATATACAGATCCCCCGGAGGAGCCCCATTGGTGCCCGCCTCACCCTCGCTGGCAAGGCGAATACGTGTGCCGTCTTCGACACCGGCCGGAATGGTGACCTGAAGGGTCTTTTCCTTTTCGACGCGACCGACACCGTGGCAGGATTTGCACGGATTTTTGACGATCTTGCCTTTGCCGTGGCAGCTCGGGCAGGTGCGTTCAATGGTGAAGAAGCCCTGCTGTGCGCGGACCTTGCCGTGACCGTTACAGGTCGGGCAATTGACCGGTTGTGAGCCGGCTTCGGCACCGGTTCCGTCACAGGCGTCGCACGATACGGACCCGGGGATAGTAATCTCGGCCTTTTTGCCTTCAAATGCTTCTTCAAGCGAGATCGCCATATTATAGCGCAAGTCCGCCCCGCGGGACGATCCGCCACCACCGCGGCGTCCGCCGCCCATGGCGCCAAAGATTTCATCAAAGACATCGGCAAAGCCGCCGCCGCCGAAGCCGCCACCAAAGCCGCCTCCGCCACCGGGGCCGCCCTGTTCAAAGGCAGCGTGGCCAAAGCGGTCATAGGCCGCACGTTTTTCCTGATCCTTCAGGATTTCGTAGGCTTCGTTGACCTGTTTGAATTTGACTTCAGCTTCGGTATCGCCCGGGTTTTTATCCGGGTGACATTTCATCGCTTGCTTGCGATAGGCGCTTTTCAGCTCGGCTGCGCTGGCATCTTTGCTGACACCCAACAGCTCGTAATAATCTTCTTTCGCCATCTGTAACTCCGAAATACGGTCGGGCCGTTCCAGCAAATTCTTGCGTCCGGAACGGCCCGATTCTTCTTTACAGGGCGTCGTTCAAGACGACCTCTGCGGTCGCCTTACTTGTCTTTTTTGTTGTCATCGACTTCTTCGAAGTCGGCGTCAACAACACCATCATCGGCCTGAGCAGAGGCATCGGCTTCCGGTGCTTCGCCGTCACCAGCTTCTTCCTGCTGGGCCTGATACATGGCTTCGCCAAGTTTCATCGAGGCCTGCTGCAGTTCGTTCAGCTTGGTGGTGATGGCTTCGGCATCTTCACCGTCCTTGGCTTCTTTCAAAGCCGACAGGGCGTTTTCGATTTCCGACTTGGTCGCGTCGTCAACCTTGTCACCATGCTCCGAAAGGTTCTTTTCGGTGGCGTGGATGATGGCTTCTGCCTGGTTGCGGGCTTCCACAAGGGCCTTGCGCTGTTTATCAGCTTCGGCATTGCTTTCCGCGTCCTTGACCATGTTTTCGATCTCGTCATCGGAAAGACCACCAGATGCCTGAATGCGGATCTGCTGTTCCTTGTTGGTCGCCTTGTCCTTGGCAGACACGTTGACGATACCGTTGGCATCAATGTCAAAGGTCACTTCAATCTGCGGAACACCGCGCGGTGCCGGCGGGATACCCACCAGATCGAACTGGCCAAGCATCTTGTTGTCGGCTGCCATTTCACGTTCACCCTGGAAGACGCGGATGGTCACGGCCGTCTGATTGTCTTCAGCGGTCGAAAAGGTCTGCGACTTGCGGGTCGGGATCGTGGTGTTACGGTCGATCAGGCGGGTGAAGACACCACCGAGCGTTTCGATACCAAGCGACAGCGGGGTCACATCGAGCAGCAGAACGTCTTTGACGTCACCCTGCAGGACACCACCCTGAATCGCGGCACCAAGGGCAACAACCTCATCCGGGTTAACGCCTTTGTGCGGATCACGGCCAAAGAACTCTTTAACGCGTTCCTGAACCTTCGGCATACGGGTCATACCACCGACCAGAATGACATCGTCGATTTCACCTGCGGTGATACCGGCGTCTTTCAGGGCCGCTTTACACGGGGTCATGGTGCGTTCGATCAGATCGGACACCAGACCTTCAAGCTTCGCACGCGACAGCTTGATGTTGAGGTGTTTCGGACCCGACTGGTCTGCGGTGATGAACGGCAGGTTGACATCGGTCTGCATCGACGAGGACAGCTCGATCTTGGCTTTCTCGGCAGCTTCTTTCAGACGCTGCAGGGCCAGACGGTCCTTGCGCAGGTCGATCTGCTGTTCCTTTTTGAACTCGTCCGCAAGGTAATCAATGATCTGTTTGTCGAAGTCTTCACCACCAAGGAAGGTATCACCGTTGGTCGATTTAACTTCGAAAACGCCATCGCCGATTTCCAGAACCGACACGTCAAAGGTACCGCCACCAAGGTCATAAACGACCACGGTGCCGCCGTCTTTCTTGTCTAGGCCATAGGCAAGGGCAGCTGCGGTCGGCTCGTTGATGATACGCTTGACTTCAAGACCAGCAATCTTGCCGGCGTCTTTGGTCGCCTGGCGCTGGGAATCGTTGAAGTATGCGGGAACGGTAATAACGGCTTCGGTGACTTCTTCGCCAAGATGGCCTTCGGCGGTTTCCTTCATTTTCTGAAGGACCATGGCTGCGATCTGGCTCGGCGCCATTTTGTCGCCATTGACTTCAACCCATGCGTCGCCGTTCTCGCCCGAGATGATTTTGTACGGGACAAGGTCCTTGTCTTTTTCGACTTCCGGATCGCCGTAACGACGACCGATCAGACGCTTGATGGCAAACAGGGTGTTTTCCGGGTTGGTGACAGCCTGGCGTTTCGCCGGCTGACCGACAAGGCGCTCACCATCATCGGTGAAAGCGACCATTGACGGGGTGGTACGAGCACCTTCGCTGTTCTCAATCACGCGGCCTTCTTTGCCGTCCATGACTGCGACGCACGAGTTGGTGGTGCCAAGGTCGATACCAATAATCTTACCCATAGTAAGTTCCTCTTTTAGCGGCCGGTCCGTCCCGCAGCCTCCGAAATGAAGCGCCGCGCAGGACCTCCTGGGACCAATGGTTGTAATACACGTAATTTTTCTGGGGGCTCTTCGTTACCCCGCGAACCTATATATGAAAGTCGCCACAAAGTCGCAAGCGGTCAAAGTGGGGAAACTTGGCTGTTTTTTGCCTTCCAACCGCAAATTTTATCCGATTAGGCGCATATCAGGCCCGGCAAACCCGCGCAAAGGGCAAGGTAAGCCGGTTTTTTGGGTCTAAAACCCAGCTTTCGAATTGTCTCATAACCGGGTTGCAAAACAGTCAGATCAAGGGAGCTAGATCGGAATATCGGCGGGATTACAGCGAGTTTGACGTAAAACAGCCTCAAGCTTGATTGCCAGATCCTCTTTTTCATCTGCCCCCAGAAAACGCGCAATTTCGAGACTTTTGCCATGCGTGCGCAAGAAAAGGGTCGCTTGTTCATCCTCGTCCCGTTCCAGAACAACACGCAGCCAATAGGGCTGAAAATCAAATTCCTGGCGTTCGCCGCGCACCGAAATCCGCGTTACCCGAAGGTTGCCCGGCGCCAGTTCAATGCGTTCTTCCTGACGGGCTGAACGGAAGCTGAAATAAAATGCCAGCGACAGCAAAATTACATCCAGCCCCAAAAACCCGATCACCGGCCACGCACCCACCGACCAGAAGATAAAGCCGATGGTGGTGGTGAGGGCAGCCAGAAACAGCACAATATTCCGCGCAGCCCGACGCGACAGCGATCGCGGCGGAAACAGATCCACCCGAAAGATCGGTTTTGCTGAGCGCGGCACGTTTGGCATGTGAATTACCTGTTGCTGGATGCTCAATTGTGCGCCCGGGCACGGGGCAGCTGCAATCAAAATTCGATTTTTCAAACCTCACAGTTTATATAGTTTGCTTTAAAGAGATCGGATCAGCGGATCGCCACCAACAAAAACCCCCGCCCCAAATATCGATATATAAAAAGAGATTGCAGTCCATGGCCCGCCCGATGAACAAAGCCGCCATCGAAGAGTTTTTCCAGCGTCTGTCCGATGCCGATCCGGAACCGAAGGGGGAGCTGGATTACACCAATCCCTATACCCTTCTGGTCGCGGTTGCACTATCGGCACAGGCGACTGATGTCGGGGTGAACAAGGCGACCAAAAAGCTGTTTCAGATTGTCGAAACCCCGCAGGACATGCTTGATCTGGGTGAAGAAGCCCTGATCGAGCACATCAAGACCATCGGGCTTTATCGCGGCAAGGCCAAGAACGTCATGGCCGCGGCCAAAATCCTTGTCGAAAAGCATGGCGGGGTCGTGCCCAACGATCAGGAAGCGCTTGAAGAGCTGCCCGGTGTCGGGCGCAAGACCGCCAATGTGGTGCGCAACATCGCCTGGGGCGAACACACCATGGCGGTTGATACCCATATTTTCCGGCTGGGCAACCGGACCGGCATGGCCAATGGTAAAACGGTTCTGGCGGTTGAAAAGGCGCTTTTGAAAAAGGTCCCACCGCGCTTCATGACCCATGCCCATCACTGGCTGATCTTGCATGGGCGGTATATCTGCAAGGCGCGCAAGCCGCGCTGTGGCGACTGCATCGTCAATGATCTGTGCAATTACAAAGACAAAACGCCTGCCGAGGCATGACCTGGCAGGCGTTCCGAATTTTCTTAAGCCCTTACTGCGTTTGCTGATCAGAAAACCAGATCAAAGCTTGCCGGCGCCGGGGCGATCACCTCGGCACCATCTGGCTGGATTTGCATGATGGCATAGCCGCGTTCGGACTGGCCATCCGGGGTCAGGCGGAAAATACCATCCACACCGACAAACCCGCCCGGATTGGTCAGGGTCTGCTGGCTCATATTGTTTTCATCGCGCGCCATCAGGGCCGCCAGAGCCGTGCTGTCATAGGCAAGGCTTGAGATGCGCGGCGGCTGACTGCCAAAGGTGCGCTCAAAGCGCGCGGCAAACAGTTCCCAGTTTTCCGGATTGGGGGCGGCATAAATCCCGCCCTTAAGCGCCGGCTCGGCAAACAGGCCAGGATCGTTCCAGCCGAATGTACCGATAAACTGCACGACGGACGGATCAATATCGAAATAGGCCAGAAGCGAGGACACCTGACGCAGCTCTCCACCCGTCGCGGGCAGGATCAGGGCATCAAAATCAAGCTCGCCAAAGGTGTCGACGCCTTCCAAGCGCTGCAGCGCGCGTTTCGATCCGGCACTGCCATCGGCTTCAAGCTGTGCCTTGTGGGCGCGCAGGTTCGCGCGCCGTGCATCGTAATTGGCGAAGTCGCGAATGGTCTGCTGCAGTTCTTCCGAGCCCGGCTGATAAAACGCCACACGGCCCAGGTTCCCGCCAACGCGCGAGACAACTCTGTTCAGCCCACTTTCGATCTGGCGGCCATAATCGTTTTGCGGCAGAAGGGCTGCGAAACGATAGCGCCTCTGTGTTGTGGCATAACCGGCCGCACGAGCGATCTGATCTTCAGGGATCAGGCCATTGACCCAGACACCACTTTCCGCCACCCGGCGGTTATTGGAAAACGCCACCACCGGCACATTGGCGGCTTTGGCAACTTCACTGGCGCCACTGACCGACTCGGCAAACAGCGGCCCCAGGATCATCTTGGCACCCGCTTCGACCGCTTCGCGTGCGGCATTCTGCCCACCATGATAGGTCCCGGCGGTATCAACCGGCATCAGGACAAAATCATCACCGGCAATGTCAAACATCGCGAGTTCGGCTGCATGGCGCATCGCCCGACCCAGTTCGCCATGCTGACCCGAGAGCGGTAACAACAAGGCAACCCGCTTTTCAAAGACGGCGGCCTCATCGTTATAAAGCATCGGAAGTTCTGCCCCTTCGCCTTCTGGCAGGGCGGCTTCGCTGGGCCATGGGTTGGCATCGGGAATCAGGCCCTGATCCGGGGCACTGGTGGGATCCACGGTATTCGAAGCCGGCTGATTGGCGCTTTCAACCGGCGCCCCATCACGTTGCGATCCGAACAGGTCCGTGATACTCGTGGTCGCATTACATGCGCTTAGCCCGAGAGAGAGGACAACCACAGATGCCGTCCGGCGCGCGATCCGGCCCCAAGCCGGAAATAGATCCGAATACCGATCCTGATCTGACAACGCGTCACAAGGCAGCGCCTGTTTCTGCATCCGGTTCTTTGACGGATGACGTTTCGGACAACCCACTCTCACCTCCAGATAAGTCGTTTCGACCGCAGGGTAATGCGGGCGAGGATGCAAGTAAACATGATGAAAGCCATTTGCCGCTTTCAGCTGGTCTTTATCTTGTTGCTACTCCAATCGGAAATTTGGGCGATATTACGTTCAGAGCGCTCGAAATCCTCAAACGCGCCGATGTCATCCTGTGCGAAGACACAAGAACGTCGGGTAAATTGTTGTCGCGCTATGGCGTGAAGACCAAGCGAATCGCCTATCACGAACATAATGCCGCGCGCATGCGCCCGGAAATCATGGACCGCCTTGCAAAGGGTCAGGGACTGGCACTGATTTCCGATGCCGGAACACCCTTGATCAATGATCCGGGCTACAAGCTGGTGCGCGATTGCAAGGAAGAAGGCTTTAACGTCACCGCCGCCCCGGGCGCGGCATCGCCGATTGTGGCCCTGATCCTGTCGGGCCTGCCAAGTGATCACTTCTTTTATGCCGGTTTCCTGCCGCCCAAAACGATGGCACGCAAAAAGGAACTGGCGCGCTTTGCCCCGATCCCGGGCAGCCTGATCTTTCTTGAAAGCCCCAAACGCCTGGCCGCAAGCCTGGCCGATATGGCCGAAATGCTGGGCGGCACCCGCGAAGCCGCCGTGACGCGCGAACTGACCAAGATGTTTGAAGAAGTTCGCAATGGCACCCTTGCCGATCTTGCCGCCCATTATGATGAGGCCGGCGCGCCAAAGGGTGAGATCGTCGTGATTGTCGGCCCGGCTGACGCCAGCGAGGCCGAACCAAGTGCCGAGGATATTGACGCGCGCCTGAGCGCGTTGATCAAAACCCACCGCACCAAGGAAGCGGCCGATATCCTAGCCCGCGAAACCGGCCTTAAGAAGCGCGATCTTTATAACCGTGCGCTTGAACTCGCCAAATCGGACCCGGATTGACCATGGTCCGGCCCCGCCCCTTGCCTGATAACACATCAAGCCGCAAGCGGGCGGAACGGGCCGGACGCCGGGCGGAAACACTTTGTGCCCTTTGGTTGCGTCTAAAAGGCTATCGCATTCTGGCCACCCGCCATAAAAGCCCGGTCGGTGAAATCGACATCATCGCCAGCCGCGGAAATATCCTGATCGCGGTCGAGGTCAAAAACCGCACGGATCGTACAGATGCCCTTCACGCCATCACCCCAAGACAACAAAACCGTATCGCCCGTGCGCTTGAAGCCTATGCGGGCAATATCGGCCATTCGGGCGACCTGCGGCTTGATCTGATGATTGCCGGGCGTTGGGGACGGATCGAGCATCTCAAAAATGCGTGGCAGGTTTCATAATCTGCGAAACCTGCCCCAAGCTCAGGGATGAATCTTTGCACCCTTGGTGATTTTATCGACATTGCGTTTGTCGGTGTGAATGCCAATACCGACAAACTTCGTGTTTTCCGGATCAGCCTTGGCGAACACATCGCGATTGGCGGCGTCATGGCCGGTGGCAAACATGTCCTCGATATAGGCCGAGACCCGCACCCCGCGATTTAAGGCACGCTGGTGGATTTTCGCAATCGTGTCCTCGTCTGCTGCCAAAACGATGGCCGGTTGCCGGGAAAGCGGATTATAGATGTTCTGGTTGGCGTCAACATACGGCTCCCCGATAATGTCCGGCGTCTGGGCGACAATGCCGCTCATCAAAAACGCCGTAACATTCAGGGATTGCCAAGTTTCAAGATCATTGCGCAAAATCAGGGCAACTTTGGTATCAAACATTTCCTTCCTCCAATCGGTCAGATGATCCGGTAATGAAAGAAGCAATAGACCAGCCTGATGATCGCGGTATTGAACGTTTGTGCAAAAAGCGCGAATGGTTCGTCGCCGCCCCGACCGCACCGGGGATCGAGCGGATCGAAGCCCTGTTTTATGGCAACATGTTTACCCCGCACCGCCACGATACCTATGCGCTTGGCATCACCCTGCAAGGTGTTCAGACCTTTAATTACCGCGGGGAATTTCGCGCCAGCAATCCGGGCAATATCATCATCCTGCATCCCGACGAGCTCCATGACGGCGGGGCGGGGACCGATGACGGCTTGCAATATCGCATGCTCTATCTTGAACCGGCCTTGTTGCGATCAGGGCTCGATCACGATGCCGATCCCCTGCCCTTTGTCGGTGAACCGGTTATTCAGGACCCGGTATTATGGTCAATCATGGCCACTGCCCTGGGCGAGCTTGAGCGCGATATGGACCCGCTTTTGCATGATCAATTTGTCGCCGATATTGCCCAGCGCCTGTCATTGCATGCCAAGGCGCCATTAAAACGCCCGCGCTTTACCGCCAGCCACAGCATGGATCAGGTCCGTGCCTTTCTGGAAGATAACTATGACCGATCGGTGCAATCTGACGAGCTTGAAAAAGTTGCCGATATGGATCGTTTTCGCCTGATCCGCCATTTCCGCGCCCGGTTCGGTACAACACCCTATCGCTATTTGATGATGCGCCGCCTGCAAAAGGCACGCGCGTTGATGACGCTTGGTCAACCGCTTGCCGGGATCGCGGCGGAAACCGGCTTTGCCGATCAAAGCCATTTCAACCGCCATTTCCGCCAGACTTATGGCGTGTCGCCGGGGCGTTGGGCGGAATTGTTTGCCAGCAAACCCCATTGATCAGGGCCGCCTGACCGCCATCCCAGCCACGAATGCACAGAAAAATGCATTTTTGCTGATAAAGCGGTGCAGATTTTAAAACTCTTTAACTCCCGCGCGCGATTATTGGGTTCAGAGACTGGGGGAACTGGACGAGACATCCGTAAATGTCACCAAAAAGAATGGTCAATCGACCACACGGCTTTGCCAACGCACTTTTGCTGACCGCGACTTGCCTGATACCGCTTGCGGGATGCACGCCTGCATCCGTGGTGATTGGGGCTGGCGCGACTGCCGGTGTTGCGGCCTTTCAGGAACGCGGGTTTGATGGTGCAGCCAGTGATACCGCCATTACCGCCCAGATCTGGCAGAAGTTTCTGGCACAGGACGAAAAACTGTTTCTCGATATCGAGATCGAAGTGGTTGAAGGCGAAGTGCTTTTGGCCGGTCAGGTCCCGACCGTCAGCGATCAGCTTGAAGCCGTGCGCTTAAGCTGGCAGGTTGACGGGGTCAAAACTGTCCATAACGAGATCGAAATCGGCGACAGTATGACACTCGTCGACAGTGCGAGCGATCTGGTGATCACGACAAAGATCAAAACCGCACTGATGTTTGATGGCGATGTTTTCGCGATCAATTACAGCGTTGAGACCGTAAACGGTACTGTCCACCTGATGGGCATTGCCCAAGATGAGCTTGAACGCAATCGTGTCATTTCGCACGCCCGCGACACCAGCTATGTCAAACGGGTTGTCAGTCACATTCGACTGAAAAACGATGCCATCCGACAAGGAACCTGAGCCATCAGCAGCGTAAGTCACATAACAGCACCGACCGATGCCGATCGCCAATGGCTTGTCGATTACGGCAAGGGCAAGAAGCCAGATGCCAGTGTGGTCGAGGCTGCGCTGCATTTTGCCCGCCTGAACCAGTCAAATGGCCTCTATAAGCGCGACATCGCGCCGTTCCTTGCCATCCTTGATGATCTTGCCGATCAGGTCCGTGCTGAACTGGCCGGTCTGACCTTGCAGCCCGATCTTGCCACCGATGGCAAGGATCAGCAGGCCCTGCCGGTTGATGACAAGGAAGCCGAACCGACCATTGATCAGGTTGTCCGCGCCTTGCAAACCGTCATTGCCGAGCGCAACGGCTTTCAGGGCGATGCAGAAAACTACGACGATCTGGCCAATGCCGACCTGATGCAGGTGATCGAGCGCAAGCGTGGCCTGCCCGTCGCACTCGGGATGCTTTATATCCATGCCGCACGACGTTGTGGCATTGCGGTGACCGGAATTGATTTCCCCGGCCACTTCCTTTTGCGGGTTCAGGCCAACGGCAAACGCAAAATGATCGATCCGTTCCATGGCGCGATCAGTCTGGGCCCCGCCGAACTGCGTGAATTGCTGAAGTCTTTCAGTGGCCTGGATGCCGAGTTGGCGCCGCAACACTACAAGCCGTCATCTGACATCGATATTTTGTTGCGACTTCAAAACAATATAAAGGTTCGTGCCCTTCGCGCCGGAGAATTGGAGCTCGCAACCCGGGTTGTCGAGCACAGTTTGCTGATTGCGCCGGAGCATGAAGGTCTTTGGCATCAGCTTGGTGCGCTTTATGCCCGCCTTGATCAGGACCATATGGCGCTTGGCGCGTTCGAGCAGTTCGTCAAACGCTGCGAAGACCCGCTGCATCGCGCCCGGATCGAAGCCGTGATTGAGGAATTGCGCGACCGGCTCAGCCAGGATGCTGTCCCCAAGGACACCAACGGCAAAACCAGTGAAGGCACTGCAGCCCCCGCCGCTGGGGACAACCCGCGATCACCGGAAAACAACGATCCAATCCCGCTTTTCCCCGATAAGTAATCCCCGGATTTCCCGGCTTCTCCCCCCATCTGGCCCCAAACAGCCCCGTTTTGGCGGTATGCGTGTCATGCCGGACCAATGGGAGTCCGGCACGTCGAAATGGCTATTTTTAGCAATTAGCATTTATCGTTATGCTCTATTCAGGAACAAATAGCATGATTATGAATTTCCTATTTCAAGACAAACCGGTTTGTCTTGAATGTCAAGTCTAAGCAGAACCAGCTAATTGGCCTGTCAAAATCATGTAAATTTGCTTGTTTCGGCATTTTTGCCGCATTTTCGGGCCCGGAACACTGTGCTATGTGCGAAAAGGCTGAATAAAGCCCGAACCGTTGATTTCCGGGGGTTTCCGGATGGCCCCGATGAAGCGGGCGAGTTCAAAAACGATTTTATCCACCCGTGGTTTTGATTTTGAACCGACATCAGATCGAATTTTGCCGATCACCCTCCGAAAAAACATCTTTTGTAGTTTTTCTGAAGGTTAAGACTGGGTTAAACGACCGGGGACGAAACAGTTGCAAGGCTTGCACCGCACAATGCATCCCCTATACTCCGCAACAGTCCAAACCAAAGGTATCTGAACATGGCTTTGCGCCATGTCGCACGCCTTGCGGCAACCCGGGTCCGTCACGGTGCCGTTCAAACCAAAAGCAGGAAGAGACTACATATGAACGACACCAAATTTGACGTCGTCGGGATCGGCAATGCGATTGTTGATGTTCTTGCCCACTGCAAGGAAGAAGACCTTGAGCGCCTCGACCTTGTTAAAAACGCCATGACCCTGATTGATGCCGATCGCGCAGACGCACTTTACGCGCAGATGGGCCCGGGTCTTGAAATGTCGGGCGGCTCGGCGGGTAACACCATGGCTGGCATCGCAGCCCTTGGCGGCAAGGGCGCTTATATCGGCAAGGTCCGTGATGATCAGCTGGGTCAGGTTTTCCGTCACGATATCCGCGCGATTGGTGTCGCCTTTGATTCTGCGGCTGCGACCGAAGGCTCGCCGACCGCGCGTTGCCTGATCTTTGTCACCCCGGATGGTCATCGAACCATGAACACCTTCCTTGGTGCCTGTGCCGAACTTGGCCCGGAAGACATTGACGAAGACCTGATCAAATCCGCCAAAATCACCTACATGGAAGGCTATCTGTGGGATCGCCCGGAAGCCAAGGACGCGTTTGTTAAGGCCGCCAAGGTCGCCCATGACGCCGGTCGTCAGGTTTCGATCAGCCTGTCCGATTCCTTCTGCGTTGATCGTCACCGTGAATCCTTCCGCGAACTGGTCGACGATCATATCGACGTACTGTTTGCCAACGAAGACGAGATCAAGTCGCTTTATGAGGTCGAGACCTTTGAAGAAGCACTGGCCGAAGTCCGCAAGCATTGCCGTGTCGCGGCCCTGACCCGCAGCGAAAAGGGGGCGGTCATCGTCAGCCAGGACGAACTTTATGAAATCAGTGCCGAGCCTGTTTCGAAAGTCGTCGATACCACCGGTGCCGGCGATCTGTTCGCGTCAGGCTTCCTGTATGGTTACACCCAGGGTCACACCCTTGAGGTTTGTGGTCAGCTCGGTGCGATCTGTGCGGCCGAAGTGATTTCGCATATGGGTGCACGCCCGGATGCGGATCTTAAGGACCTGATCGCAAAGGCGATCTGATCATGCCTTTATATAAAGCATGACCAATCCAAAAGATTTCACGGGACGGCAACAATTCGGGGCCGTCCCGTTTTTTCGTCCGCAAAGGCCGGGTTTGCAAAGCGCTGCAGCGCAACACAAGCATTGACTTTGTCCAGAGTTTGGCGCAAACAGCCCGCATTGCAGAATAATCAACCCGACATGGCGCTTACAACGCTGGCCTTTCGCCTTCACATTGGCTATGACAGGGCGGCCTTCGGGCGTATCTGCACGATTACGATCCGGGCCAGTAAACATTCAGCACATGCGTTGATGTGGGGTTCCCGCCGGTGGCACCGGCGTGTGGCAGCCTTAAACCCTGTTGCTGAATATCTACTGGCCTTGAAACACTTACTTACTGACCGATGCGCATGGGCGTTTCCCGGCGCGCGGCATTTTTATTTCTGGAGTCCGCGCCCATGAGCTTGCGCAATATCGCCATCATCGCCCACGTTGACCATGGCAAAACCACGCTGGTCGATTCCATGTTCCGTCAGTCCGGTGTCTATCGTGACAACCAGCGCGTTGACGAACGCGCCATGGACAGCAACGACCTGGAACGTGAACGTGGCATTACCATCGTCGCAAAACCGACGGCTGTTCAGTGGGGCGAAACCCGTGTGAACATCGTTGATACCCCGGGCCACGCCGATTTCGGCGGTGAGGTCGAGCGTATCCTGTCCATGGTTGAAGGCGTTGTCCTGCTGGTGGATTCGGCCGAAGGCCCGATGCCACAGACCAAATTCGTTCTGGGCAAGGCGCTGAAACTCGGTCTGAAGCCGATTGTTGTCATCAACAAGATTGACCGCCCTGACCAGCGCGCCGAAGAAGTTCTCGACGAGATTTTCGATCTATTCGTATCGCTCGAAGCATCTGACGAACAGCTCGACTTCCCGGTTCTCTATGCATCCGGTCGTGATGGCTGGGCGGCTGAAAGCCCGGAAGGCCCGAAAGACAACCTGACCCCACTGATGGAACTGGTTCTGAACCATGTTCCGGCACCGGACGTTGATGAAAACGCCCCATTCGCCATGCTTGCCACCATGCTGCATGCCGATAACTTCCTCGGCCGTATTCTGACCGGTCGTGTGTATCAGGGCCGTGCAAAACTCAACATGCCGGTGAAAGTTCTGCGCGGCGATGGCACGGTTGAAACCGGCCGTCTGTCCAAACTGATGGGCTTCCGCGGTCTGGAACGTGTTCCGCAGGACGAAGCTGTTGCCGGTGACATCATCGCGATTGCCGGCCTAACCGAGGCAACCGTGGCAGACACCATCTGCGCAACCGACGTTTCCACCGCAATCGAAAGCCAGCCGATCGATCCGCCGACCCTGGCGATGACCTTCTCGGTTAACAACTCGCCGCTGGCCGGGCAGGAAGGTGACAAGGTTACCTCGCGTATGATCCGTGCCCGTCTCGAACGCGAAGCCGAAGGCAACATCGCGATCAAGATCGGTGAAACCGCCGACAAGGATGCGTTTGAAGTTGCCGGTCGTGGTGAACTTCAGCTGGGCGTTCTGGTTGAAACCATGCGCCGTGAAGGCTTCGAGCTGTCGATCTCGCGTCCGCGCGTTCTCTTCCAGGAAATCGACGGTGTCCTGTCCGAGCCGTTCGAAGAAGTCCAGGTCGATGTCGACGAAGAATATTCCGGCGTCGTGGTCGAGAAAATGAGCCTGCGTAAGGCTGAAATGACCGACATGCGTTCTTCTGGTGGCGGCAAGACCCGTATCATCTTCCTCGCACCGTCGCGTGGCCTGATCGGGTATCACGGTGAATTCCTGACCGATACCCGCGGTACCGGCGTGATGAACCGCGTGTTCCATTCCTATGGTCCGGTCAAGGGCTCCATCGCGGGTCGTCGTAACGGTGCGCTGATTTCCAACGATCAGGGCGATGCGGTTGCTTATGCGCTGTTTAACCTTGAAGATCGCGGCATCATGTTCATCGAGCCGGGCGAGCGTGTCTATCAGGGCATGATCGTTGGCGAACATAACCGTGACAACGATCTTGAGATCAACGTCCTTAAGGGCAAAAAGCTGACCAACGTCCGTGCATCGGGCAAGGATGATGCCATCCTGCTGACCCCGCCGCGCCGTATGTCGCTCGAAGAAGCCCTGTCCTACATTCAGGATGACGAACTGGTCGAAGTGACCCCGGAAAGCGTGCGTATCCGTAAACTGCACCTTGATCCGAACGTGCGTAAGCGCGAAAGCCGCAAGAAAGAAGGCTAAGCCTTCCTTGCGATGCCAAATTCAAAAAGGCCGGTCCGATGGATCGGCCTTTTTTCTTGCCTGTAGATCCATCTGCCCCCGGCGCAGTTTCGGCTTTCATTAACCTGTTTGGCCTAGCTTCTTGGCATCGTATTTAACGCTGGGGGAAATCAATGAGCAGCATGGAAAAGCGAAGCTGGGGGGCGGCCTTTAGCGCCTTTATCCATCCGCGCGTCATTACGATGCTGTTTCTCGGCCTTTCGGCCGGCATTCCGATCCTTCTGATTTTCTCGACCCTATCGATCTGGCTGCGCGAAGCCGGTGTGGATCGCTCCACCGTGACCTATTTCAGCTGGGCGGCCCTTGGTTATTCCTTCAAGTTCGTCTGGGCGCCACTGATTGACCGTTTGCCCTTCCCGGTCCTGCACAGCCTGATGGGCCGCAGACGCTCCTGGCTGATCATCGCTCAGATCGCAATCATTGGTGCCATTCTATGGATGGGCCTGACCGATCCGGCCGAAAATCTGACTATGATGGCCTTTGCCGCCGTGGCGCTTGGTTTTGCCTCTGCCACACAGGACATCGTTATTGATGCCTATCGCATCGAGGCGGCCGATACCGACCTGCAGGCGATGATGAGCTCGGCCTATATTGGCGGCTATCGTATCGGCATGATCATTGCCGGGGCTGGCGCATTGACCATTGCCGGCCTGTTTGAGGCCGAAGGCGTTTACCAGCATTACGCCTGGACCGTGGCCTATGGCTGCATGGCGCTTGCCATGTGTATCGGGGTGATGACCACGCTTCTGGTCAGTGAACCCAAAGCTGTGAAGCTCGACAGCAAGTATTTCCAAGAGACATCGGATTATGTCCGCTTTCTCGCGATGTTTGCGATCACTGTGATCACTTTCATCTCTGCCAATGTCTATGCTGGAAACATCACGGACCCGCTCAAGGCAGCATTGATTGGCTCTGGCATTATCTCCGAACTTTCAAGCTTGATTGCCGGAAGCATCAAGCTGGCACTTTCGGTTGCTGTTGCTGTTGGTGTCGCCTGGCTGACCACACGCGTCGGCCTGACGCCAACCGGCATGGTTCAGGAAACCTATATCTCACCCGTCAAAGACTTCATTGATCGCTATGGCAAAGCTGCCATCGTCATTCTGGCACTGATCGGCATATATCGCATCGCCGACATCGTCATGGGTGTCATGGCCAATGTGTTCTATACCGACCTTGGCTTTTCCAAGGAAGAAATCGCCGCCGTCTCCAAGACATTCGGTCTGTTCATGACCATTAGCGGAAGCTTCCTTGGCGGGGTGCTTTCGGTGCGTTATGGCGTGGTGAAGATTCTGTTCCTCGGCGCCCTGCTCTCGGCAATCACAAATATTCTGTTTGCCTTCATGGCGCAGCTTGGCCCCGATACGACGATGTTTGTTGTTGTCATCATGGCCGACAACCTGTCGGGCGGTCTGGCAACGGCCTCCTTCATCGCCTATCTGTCCGGGCTGACGAATATATCGTTTACCGCCATGCAGTACGCGATCTTCAGTTCGATCATGACCCTGTTTCCCAAAATCCTTGCCGGGTTTTCGGGAACAGTGGTCGATGGCGTCGGCTATAGCTGGTTCTTTATCGGCACGGCTGTGATCGGCATTCCGGTTCTGTATCTTGTTGTCCTTGCCGGTCGCCTGACCAACGTCAAGGAGGCCGATGATGCCAGGAACGCTGAGGCCTGATCAGGCAAGCCGCACACCTGGCCACCGATCAAAACCAGATCCCCAAAACAAAACCGGACGCCTCATATGGCGTCCGGTTTTTTAAATCTTGTGTCTGTTACGGGGGCTACCCGCCACTCACTGCCCGTTTCACGCGGCCTGTTCGGCCTCGTCCTGCGTCAGCAGTGCATAGATCGCGTCGGCTGAGCCAGCCCCGCGGAGCTTGTCACACATACCCTGATTGCGCAGCAGACGGGAAATCCGTGCCAGTGCTTTCAGATGATCGGCACCGGCTTCTTCGGGTGCAATCAGCATGCAGAACAGATCGACGGGGTGTTCATCCACGGCATCGAACTCGATCGGGTTGCCTGCACGGGCAAAGACCATATACAGGCGGTCCAGATCATTGAGTTTGCCATGCGGAATCGCGACACCGCCACCAACACCGGTGCTGCCAAGCTTTTCACGGTCAAGCAGGACAGAGAAAATCTCGCTCGCAGGGCGACCGGTAACTTCGGCGGACTTTTCGGCAAGTTCCTCAAGCACTGCTTTCTTTGCGCCGGAACGCAGTGCCGGGATAACTCCGGACGGAGTAAGAATCGATGAAATGTCCATTTTTCGCGTTGCGTTGTTTGGCTCGGAATCTGTTTCTGTCACGCGCCACTCGCTTCGCTATCGTTTGGGTCCAACCATCCGATATTGCCGTCCGAGCGACGGTAGACAACGTTCAGTCCGCCATGTTTGCCATTCCGGAACATCAGTGCCGGAATGTCCCCCAAGTCGAGCCGCATGACAGCTTCCCCGACGGAAAGCGTATCGATGCGATCGGGCGTTTCGGCAACAATCACCGGTTCGTAGCCGTTTGTGTGATTATCATCCGAATGATCTTCATCTTCCTGTTCGATCACATAATGGATCGCTTCCAGGCGAGCCTCCTCATAATGGTCTCGGGTTGCGTGATGATCACGCAGGCGCCGTTTATAGCGCCGCAACTGTTTGGCCACTCTGTCGCAGGCCGCATCAAACGCAGGGTAAACCTCGTTCGCTGATGCTTTTGCCTGAACCAGCATGCCTTTGCCGACATGAACCGATATCTGCGCGTTATAGAGATGTGCCTGTTTGGTGACGGTCACCGTGGCTTCGATCGCGTGATCGAAATATTTCTCTACTGCAGGGTCCAAGGTCTCGACGACGTGCTGGCGAAATGCTTCGCCGACGTCAAGTTGCTTACCGATAACCGTAATTTGCATGGATCGCCTATCCCCGGTTGAGTGACTTACCAGTACATGTCGATGTCTGGTGCCCCTCGCTCAGGTGGGCGCACCATATTCCCTCGTCATTACCAAGTCAAGATATGGGTATGTTCCCTTGAATTACAGCACCTTAAGGTACATTTTTTCGATAAAATCGTGCTAGAAAGCACGTGATTTTTTCTCGCGCCGACGCTGAACTGACGAAGGAATGCGCATCGCTTCGCGGTATTTTGCCACTGTTCGGCGCGCAATGTCGATTCCTTCCTTGCCCAGAAGCTCAACCAGTTTGTCATCCGACAAAATCTTCTTGGGTTCTTCGTTGTCGATCAAGGACTTGATCCGGTGGCGCACCGCTTCGGATGAATAGGCATCACCGCCATCCGAAGACGAAATCGCCGTGGTGAAGAAGTATTTCAGCTCGAACATGCCGCGCGGGGTCGACATGAATTTACCATTGGTCACGCGCGACACCGTACTTTCATGCATGCCGATCGCCTCGGCGATGTCGCGCAGGATCAGCGGACGCAGATGCCCGACCCCATGGGTAAAGAACCCGTCCTGCTGGCGAACAATCTCGCTTGCGACCTTCATGATGGTGGTGGCGCGCTGATGCAGCGCCTTGACCAGCCAGTTCGCACTTTGCAGCTTTTCACTCATGAAGCCGCGTTCTTCGCGGTCCTTCAATCCCGACCCGATTTGCGCGACATAATCTTCATTGACCAGAACACGTGGTAGGGCTTCGGAATTCAGTTCCAGATGCCAGTTGCCATTGCCAGCTGCGCGCATCAGAACGTCGGGGATGACGGGCGTTGCGACCTCGCCATCGGCGGTCTTGCCCGGGCGCGGATCAAGGGTTTTGATCTCGGCGATCATGTCATGGAGATCATCCGAATCGACCCCGCAAACACGGCGCAGACGATCAAAGTCGCGCTTGGCGAGCACTTCCAGATTGGCAAGCAACGCCGCCATCGCCGGGTCAAACCGGTTCAGTTCGCGCAGCTGCAATTCCAGACATTCCGCAAGGTCACGGGCAAAGATGCCGATCGGGTCAAAGCCCTGCATGACCTTCAGGACGCGTTCAACATCACTGATGCTGCATTCAAGCGCGTCGGAAACTTCTTCAAGCCCGCCACTGATATAGCCGTTCTCATCGAGCATATCGATCAGGTAGCTGCCGATCATGCGCGACATGGCATCGGCAAAGGCGATATTGAGCTGATCATCAAGGCTTTGGCGCAGGGTCGCTTCATCCGCCAGCGTCTGCTCAAGCCCCGGCAGGTCATCCCCACCGGCCGCCGAACCACCACCAACACCGCCAGCACCACCGCCACTGTAAGGAGCGGAATAATCATGGCTGCCTGAAACCGGCTCGCCATTGCGGGTGATTTCACCCTCGCCGCCATAAAGCGCGTCACTCGATACATCAAGCGGGCCGTCATCGCTGCCCATGGTTTCACTCGATGTCAGGCGGTCGGTGCCATACTGGTCATCGCGGTCGGAAAAATTGTCGTTTGATCGGCTATCAAGCCCTTCATCACCATTGCCAACGGCGCCATCGCCGGCCTCGGCATAGGTCTGACCGGGATCGGCCCGCTCAAGCAGCGGGTTTTCCATCAGTTCACTGTCGATGAAATTGGAAAGCTCAATATTATTGAATTGCAGCAGCTTGATTGCCTGCTGCAGCTGGGGAGTCATGACAAGTGACTGGGACTGGCGTAGATCCAGACGCGCCTTCAGGGCCATTTATGCACTACCCCGTGTCAATCCGAACTCCCCCCAAGACTTCATTGACGGTCCGGCGGCCTTATCAGAGGCTGAAACGATCGCCCAGATAAACCCTGCGAACATCGTCGTTACGAACGATTTCCTCAGGACCACCTTCCATCAAAACCCGACCGTCATGCAAGATATATGCCCGGTCAATAATGTCGAGAGTCTCGCGCACATTGTGGTCAGTAATCAAGACCCCAATGCCACGATCTTTCAGATGACGTACAAGATCGCGAATATCACCCACTGCAATCGGGTCAATCCCGGCAAGTGGTTCATCAAGCAGAACAAAGTTCGGATGGGCCGCAAGGGCACGCGCAATCTCGCAACGCCGGCGCTCCCCGCCCGAAAGGGCAAGGGCCGGTGTGCGGCGCAAATGTTCGATTGCAAATTCTGCCAGAAGGTCTTCAAGAGTCTGTTCACGCTTGAGGCGGTCATCCTCGACCACTTCAAGAACAGCCATGATATTCTGTTCAACCGTCATGCCACGGAAAATCGAGGCTTCCTGCGGCAAATAGCCGATTCCCATGCGCGCACGCTGATACATCGGCATCATGGTGATGTCGCGCCCATCAAGGGAAATCGTGCCGCGATCTGCGGCAATCAGGCCGGTAATGATATAGAAACTGGTGGTCTTGCCTGCACCGTTCGGGCCCAAAAGGCCGACCGCCTCACCACGCTGCACCGAAACAGACACGTCTTTGAGCACCGGGCGCTTCTTGAAGCTTTTGCCCAGGTTATGCGCCACAAGACCCTTGTTGGTGCTGATCAGGCGTGGTCCGGTTGACCCGCCCTCTGATGGCTGTGCGCTGGCGGATGCAGCTGTCGCCTTTGCGTTGTCGGATTTTACGCTTTTGCGCGACCAGAACAAATGACCGACCTTTCTCAGTTACCGGTCCCGGCATCGGCCGGGCTGTTGTTTTCGTCTTTTTGCGGAACCAGAAGGCCCCGAACGCGGGTTTTGCCATCGCCATTACCGTCTGCCATCAGGCGACTGACCCCGGTATTGAGGTCGACCACGGCACGATCCCCGTTCAACTGGTTCTCTCCACGGGTGATCTTAACCGATCCGATAAGGGTGGCGATACCTGTTTTCGCATCATAAACACCCTGATCCCCAACGACAAACTCTGTTGCTGTGCGAATATTCACATTGCCCTGACCATCGATACGGCGCAATTCGTTTGCCCCGCCCTGACCGGCCTCAAAACGCGCCGTCAAAACATCCCCGCGCAGCGTACGGTCCTCGGCCACGGCAACCGCGTTACCGCGGGCCACGGCAACCCGTTCGGTTTCCCAATATTCAAGGCTGTCGCGCGCGGTAAGCGTTTCGCTTGGCGTGGTGTATTTAAGGTTATCACCGGTCAGAACGACCACAGCCTCGTCAATGTCATAGACGGCGCGATCGCCGACCGCGACATCGGTATCAGACGACAGTTTGACATTCCCGGTCGCAATGATGCGGTAAATCTCGCTATTACCGTCACGGTCACGATACAGCGCCTGGAGCTCATCTGCATCGACGCGTGATGTGCCGCGCTTGGCGACCGTGTTGCCGCGTGCAATCAGAACCTGTTCATTGCGGCGCCATTCGATGCCGTTATCAGACTCGACCTCAAGCCCGCCTGTACCATTTTGCGCCAGTCCCAGCGGATTGGCCGCAGCCGGCGGCACGATGGTGATGGTGGACAGGCCGATCACAGCCGCGCCCAGCATAAAGCCCCCCAGCATAAGGGGTGTCAGCAGCGTTCCAGTCTTGCGGGCGAGATGCGGCATCGCAATCATGACTTCCCTCTCATTGCTCCGTCGAATTCATTGCACTGTCGAAAATCACCAGACGGGATTTCCCCAAAAAGCGGATTACCGCCCCCTTGTCTTCAAGCTCAAACCCGGAATCGGATGCAATTGTGCCAAACGGCCCCTGCCCATCCACCGGCACATCGCCGCTGGCACTGCCGGCATTCATGGCAATTTCGGCTTCCTCGGTATGAATTTCAAAACCCTGATCGTGGTACATGTTCACCGTGCCGACCAGATCCAGCATCCCGTCGGTTTCGGTATAGAACCCTTCATTGGCCGTCATCGCAATCCATGACCCGTCATTGAGCGTAATGTCGGCCTGCGGCCCCGACAAATAGATATGATCGGGCCGCGTTTCAGTTTCTGCGGTTTCCACCGCTTCACTGGCCGTTACGGTAAAGGGCTGGCGATTGCCATCGACGCCAAAGAAGCGCGGATTGCTCATCGCGACATTTTCCATCAGATCCTCGGGCGAGGTCGAAAAGCCAAGCCGAAAGCCGCTATCCTGCACCTGTTCGATCTGCGGCCACAAAACCACCAGCGCCATGATCGTCATCGCGATCAGCGGCAGCACGAATTTCAGCATGTTGACGATGACACGGCGGAACGGATTGATCCGCACATTGCGCCGGGCCGAGGGCATGCGATCACGCGAAAAGCCACGGTCGTGACGTTTTGCACGTTCCTCGACCTTACTTTCTTCGCTGTTTTCGACCTGTGGCGTGCCCTCGGTGCTCATGCGTTACGCCACTCCGACACGCAACAGATCGTGGATATGGACCAGACCCACCGGCACACCGGCGTCATCAAGAACAAACAGCGATGTGATCGACCGGTCATTCATGATGGCCAACGCCTCGACCGCCAGCGCACCGGCACTGGTGACTTTCGGTCCGGCGGTCATGACATCACCGACCTTCATCGCGACCAGATTATCAGCCATGTGACGGCGCAAATCGCCATCAGTCACGATCCCGGCGAGAACACCGGCATCATCGACCACACCCACACAGCCAAAGGAATGGCTGGTCATGGTCACAAGGGCTTCGGACATCAGGGCATCTGGTTTGATCAATGGCAGTGTATCGGCCTCATGCATGACATCGCGGACATGCAGCAACCGCTGACCCAGCTTGCCACCGGGGTGGAAGGTGCGGAAATCTTCCGAGGAAAAGCCGCGGCGTTCCATAAGCGTTACGGCCAGCGCATCGGCAAAGGCCAGCATCGCGGTCGTCGATGTCGTCGGCGCCTGCTTGTTCGGGCAGGCTTCCGGGCTTGCCGGCAAAACAAGCGGGCAATCGGATTGTTTCGCAAGCGAGCTTTCCGGTTTGCGGGTCATGCCGATCAGCGGCACGTTAAAGCGCCGGGTAAAGGCAATAATGTCGGACAGTTCCGGAGTTTCGCCGGAATTGGACAGAGCCAGAACCGCATCATCCTTGCCAATCATGCCAAGATCCCCGTGGCTGGCTTCGGCCGGATGCACGAAAAAGGATGGGGTGCCGGTCGAGGCAAAGGTCGCGGCAATTTTCTTGGCGATATGGCCGCTTTTGCCCATGCCGGTGACAACCAACCGGCCCTTGAGGCCCTCGATCAGGTTGATGGCATCGCAAAACTCGCCATTGAGCGAGTCTGCAAGGTCACGCAGCGCAGTGGCTTCGATATCAAGAACACGGCGCGCAATGGCAAGATCGGCATCCGTTGCCGGTGCTGGCCGATTAGAGGACTCTTTGGCCAATTCTGGGGACACTTCTGGGGTCACTGTCATCTGTTTCTTGTTAGCGTTTCCGCCCGGAGATAGCTTATACCGCCCATCTTGCAAGATCATTGGGCCAAAACTATGAACCCGGTTGGCGTGGGGGTCAATTCTATTGCTTCCCCCATACACCTCTATTCTTCACAGGCGGTTAACCGGCCTTACGCCGAGATCAGGAATGGGCGAAAATATCGGTTTCTTCCCAGCCCGCCAGATCGAGCGTCGCGCGCATCGGCAGGAAGTCAAAACAGGCCTGCGCCATCTCCATGCGTCCCTCGCGGACCAGACGACGATCAAGCTCTTCGCGTGCCTTGTGCAGATACAGCACGTCGGACGCAGCATAATCGATCTGTTCCTTGGAAAGCTCGGCCGCCCCCCAGTCGGAGCTCTGCTGCTGCTTGGAAATTTCGACCCCGACGGTCTCGCGCAGCACATCCTTCAGACCATGACGGTCGGTATAGGTGCGGACCAGTTTGGAGGCGATCTTGGTGCAATAGACCGGCGCACAACGCACGCCGAGATATTTGTCCATCACCGCGATGTCAAAACGCCCGAAATGAAACAGCTTGAGAACGCTGTCGTCGGCCAGAAGCTTTTTGAGGTTCGGCGCGCTGTAATCTTCCCCATCAAACTTGACCAGATGGGCGTTGCCATCCCCGCTTGAGAGCTGCACGACACACAACCGGTCGCGGTGCGGGTTAAGGCCCATGGTCTCACTGTCGATCGCCACGACCTTTCCAAGGTCAAGGTCATCAGGCAGATCTCCGAGATGGAGGAAATTGGTCATCACGGTTCTCCAAATGTCAGAATTTGCCTGTTCTTAACACAGCAAACCGCGCATCGCATCGCAAAAGTCGTACCAATTGCCCCGAAAACAAGCGTCTAAATGATCAACTGGTTTTTTGGTCCGCAAACTTCAACGCGGCCACAGCCACCGAGATCGACAGCCACGCCAGCATCGCCGGCCAGTTTGAAAACAGACTTTGGGTTACCGAGAGCGGGCAGAGAGACATCACAAGGACACCCAAGTAAACCCCGCCAAGCAAGCGGCCCTCTCGAGGGCCGAAAAGAACTTTGATACCCATCCAATACAAAATCACCATGAAAATCGTAAATGGGATCGTTCCAATCAAACCAGTATCAGACAGCCATTCGATGTAGAAGTTGTGAGGGTGCGGATGACACAGCGCACTATCAATACCTTCCCGTACATAGTCCTTGCAGACCAAAGGAAAGTTACCCATGCCGGTTCCCGTTAGTGGGCGCTCACCAAAAAAATGCAAACCCAGCATGGCAAGTTGACCGTAAATGGAGTCAGTATATGCAGAAATCACGTTGGTAAGCTGCTCCAATCGCCCCGCAATACGGTCACTCGTTGAAAGCAACAATGCAAGTGCCGTCGCACCGCACACCGACAATCCGATAGCTATTTTTCGCTCGAGCTTGCCCGAAAGAAGCAAACTGAACATTACGAGAACCAGCGCCAACAATGTCAACACACTTGCGGCCCGTTCACCACTCAGAAAAACAACAGAAAGAAGAATCGGCGACAATACGCACGTGGCCATAAAGAGCCTTTTGGATCTCTCACGGACGTAAAGAACAAAAACCAACGTGCTGGTTGCGAGCCCTAGCTTGGATAGATACATGCCAATATTAGGCCTATCCAAAGGCCCTGTTAGACGTCCACCGGTGTAATCCATAGCCTGCCCAGACAGCAGGGAAGCACCAACAAAAAACTGATAAATCGCGTCAAGTGCCGCCACTGTCATTGTTAATAGCAAGGCAACAACAAATCTGCGAATTGTGCGTTTATCAGACAGGACCCATCGGGTTAGTGCCGCATAAAAGATCACAAACCTCAGCCAACTTAGCGAGCGCCCGTAACTTTTGCCGACATATTCCGCAAAGGGAGAAACAAACACGTTCATTAAGACAAAGATGACGAGAAGAATCAGAATTTCCTTTTCGCGAGCCCACGACCAATCTTTGGCGCTCCAAGACCGCACAAGAAAAAGCAGTCCGATCAGAACAACCGAAATATCAGCGACCGCACGGGAAAATAACAAAAATGCCGGGAGGCAAAGCAGTAAAGCACTGGCAGCGATGTGCAATCTTCGATCAAGCAAGGTCATCTTCAGCTATTCACTTCTTTAACGCGGCGGATGTTTGAGACACGTTGAAAAATATTTCGATATGGTTCCAGCGTTTCTGGATCAGTATCAACCAGTCCAATTTTCCCTGTCAGGTACCGAGCAAACAGAGGAATCACAGGAAAAGGCGCACCAACCCGGCAGGCGTTTTTTAAAGCCGAGACACATTTTTGATACAGTTTCACCCGTATATCACGTGGCAATTCGGGATGTGCGTTGAGAAAATGCAAATAGACCATAAACCGGTCATGATTTTGCTGAAGTTTATTTGAAGAAAGATGGCTACCTATGTTTGGTGCCATTGTAAGGATCATATCCGTATCAAGAAGACGCTTTGCATGTAATGATAGTCGCAAGGGCAGCGATTCATCCTGGACAAAAACCGCCTCGTCACATCCATCTGCGGCGATGAACACATCCCGTTTGACAAGCCAGGTCATGCGCACCATTCCGCGACCCAATATCCGCTCCAGCGGATCGTCGTATATAGTGAGCTTGAAATCTTGACCGATGGGCTCGGCGACAACACTTTCGATTGGCTCTGGTGTCTTGCGGCAATGGCCATGCACCATGTCCGCATCATGCTGCTTTGCAAGCGACAGCAGCATCTCAAGCGCATTGGGTGCCAGAATTTCGTCGCAGTCAAAAAGTGCCAGATATTTTCCGGTTGCGGCTTTTGCACCCTGATTAAGACGAATGGATGGCCCGGCATTAACCGTATTGCTGATCACACGAACGAAGTCATGCTTCGCTGATAATTCATTGAGTGTTTCCAATGAATTATCTGTCGACACATCATCAACAAAAACAACCTCAAATGGGATTTCGCCTGTCTGAGCGAGCAAGGATGCAAAAAAATGAGGGAGAGCATTTCCCTTATTAAAGACCGGCAGAACAAAACTGACTTCGGGTTGCATAACTCTTGCAGCTCTTTTTTATGGCGATTTTTGCTTGTAACCAGTCAGACCGGTCTCGAAAAGACTAAAACTCAAATTCCGCCCAAAACGACAATACCCCAGCACATCAAAAATGTGCTGGGGTATGGTGCCCAGGAGAAGACTCGAACTTCCACGACCTTAAGGCCACTGGCACCTGAAGCCAGCGCGTCTACCAATTCCGCCACCTGGGCATAGGGGCTTGGGTATTGTCCGGGGTTTCCCGCCGGAACGGGGCGGAATATACGCGGTCAGGCTTAAGTGTCAACCAACTTTTTGATGGTTTGGTGAAACTTCCTTCGCGCAATTACAAGCCCCTGCCAATCGTGCGGTTTTTCTTGGTGTATTGCGGGTTTTGGGATCACACCGCATGGTCGAACAAGTAGGCCAGAACACCGTTCAAACGGTTTCTGCCCTGATCGGTGGCGCGCAAGCCCGCCGAATCACAGATCAGATCACCAGACTCGATCAGGGTTTCAAGCCGATCCTGCGCGAGTGCGTCACGCGGTCCTGTGCCGATGATGCGCTCAAACCGGGCCGTCGGGATGGTTTCATTAAGCCGAAGGCCCATCATCACCATTTCAAGCAGGCGCTCATCCGCCTCAAGCCATGTTTCTTCCTGCGTGCCATGGCCGTGCTTTTCCACACGGTCCAGCCAAATATCAGGCGCACGGTGACGGCGGACGGCCATTGGGGTGGTTTTGCCACCTTCACCCACCACCGCGTCGCGGCCATGCGCGCCCGGGCCGATGCCTAGATAATCACCATAGCGCCAGTAAACCAGGTTATGGCGGCTTTCCTGCCCCGGTTTGGCGTGGTTGGACACCTCGTAACAGCGATAGCCGGCGCGCTCGGTTTCTTCCTGGGTGATCTCATAAAGCTCGGTCGCGAGGTCTTCGCCCGGCACAACAAGATCACCACGCTGATGCAGCGTATAGAACTGTGTACCCGGCTCAATCGTCAGCTGATAAAGCGAGATATGGCCATTGGCGATGCCAAGCCCTTCGCGCAGTTCCGCCCGCCAGGCCTTGGGATCATGTTCCGGCCGGGCGTAAATCAGATCAAAGGAAAAGCGATCAAACACCGAGGTCGCAACATCAAGGGCGCGCATGGCTTCCTCGGCACTGTGCAAGCGCCCGAGGAATTTAAGGTCGCGATCATTGAGCGCCTGAATGCCAATCGACACCCGGTTAATGCCGTTGGCGGCAAAGGCACTGAATCGGTCGATCTCGACCGTACCCGGATTGGCTTCCAACGTGATTTCAAGATCGTCCGTTACATCCCAGAAGGACTTGATATCGTCAATCAGGGCCCCCGCCGTTTCCGGGTCCATCAAGGATGGCGTGCCCCCGCCAAAGAACACCGACCCCACCGTCCGCCCCGGATGGCGGGCCGCGCCATGGGCGAGCTCGGCCCTAAGCGCCTTGCGCCAGCGCGCGTGATCAACACTGTTCGCCACATGGCTGTTGAAATCGCAATAGGGGCATTTCGACAGACAGAACGGCCAGTGGATATAAATGCCAAACGGCACAGTTTCACTTGAGGCTGCGGACACGCGGGACTCTTTTCAAATGCGGGAATATCGGCCTGTAACGTAACACGCACCGCCGATCATGACATCAGCGATGCGCGCATGGGTTGGATGCGGGAAATACCCCGGATCAGTCTTCGAAGCAGGCCTTGACCAGCTGGGCAAAGGCATCGGCCCGGTGGCTCATTTCATGTTTTTTCGCCGGGTCCATTTCGCCAAAGGTCTCGTCATAGCCCTTCGGCTTGAAAATCGGGTCATAGCCAAATCCATGCGGGCCGCGCTTGGGCCAGACGATTTCGCCATCAACGCGACCTTCGAAATTCTCGACATGCCCGTCCGGCCACGCCAGCGACAGGGCGCAGATAAACGATGCGCGGCGGTCCGGATGGCTGCCAATGCCGTTCTGGACCTTTTCCATCGCCATGTCGAAATCCTTGTCCGGTCCGGCCCAGCGCGCGGAATAAATCCCCGGTGCGCCATCAAGGGCAGAAACCGCCAAGCCACTGTCATCGGCAAGGGCTGGCAGATTGGCGCCATTGGCAGCTGCCGTTGATTTCAGCTGCGCATTACCAATAAAGGTCTTTTCGGTTTCTTCGGGTTCCGGAAGATCAAGTTCACCGGCCGAAAACACCTCGATCCCGAACGGGGCGAGCAGTTCGGCGATTTCCTTGATCTTGCCTTTGTTATGGCTGGCGATGACGAGTTTTTTTTCCGTAAAACGACGGGCCATGGTCTTGCCTGAAATGCGGTTTCTAGAAGGGGTGAGATCAAAGCAAGGTTGTTGAGGTTCGTTTCATGCTGAGTCGAAAATGGCTGGTCGCGAGAACCGAAGCGCAGCGTAGTTGAAGCTACGTGAGCATCGGAAGCGCAGTGCCCCGCCATTTGCAGGCCAGCATGGGACGAAGATCAGCGACCTTAGAGACCGAGTGCCTGACGCTGTTTTTCAAACAGCTCTTTGCAGCCTTTTTCGGCCAGCGCGAACATCTGATCATAGGACGCGCGATCAAACGGCACATCTTCGGCGGTTGCCTGGACTTCAACAATGCCGCCATTGCCCGCCAGCACGAAGTTGGCGTCAGCCCCGGCATTGCTGTCTTCGGCGTAATCAAGATCAAGCACCGCTTCGCCGTTATAAATGCCGCAAGAAATGGCTGCGACCGGCTGGGTCAGCGGGATTTCCTTGATCAGGCCAAGGCGACGCACGCCCTGAAACGCCAGATGGGCGGCAACATAAGCGCCCGTGATCGATGCCGTCCGCGTGCCGCCATCGGCCTGAATGACATCACAATCAAGGCGCATCTGCATTTCGCCCATCGCCTTCATATCGGCAACCGCACGGATAGAACGCCCGATCAGGCGCTGAATTTCCTGGGTGCGACCCGACTGACCGCCGCGGGCGGCTTCACGGTTCATGCGCGAGTCCGTTGCGCGCGGCAGCATGCCGTATTCAGCCGTGATCCAGCCCTTGCCGGAATTGCGCATCCAGCCCGGCACCTTGTCTTCGACCGTCGCGGTACAGATCACGTGCGTGTCGCCGAATTTGATCAGGCAGGAGCCTTCGGCATATTTGGAAATGCCGGTTTCAATCGTCACATCACGAAGCTGATCGGGGGTACGGCCGGAAGGGCGCATGAGAAGGAACCTCTTGGTTGTCTTGGCGGTGTTCGCTAGATCGGAACAGCGCAAAATTGTCCGGTAAAATTTGGCCCAAAGTAAGATGTGACCCACCAAACGTCCAGCAGTTTCCCCGCATGTTTTTATCGCTTCGTGGGCAATGCAGACAAACCAACAACTTGAAGCAATTGGCCCTGCAATTGACGCAATGCAATTGCCTGACTAAATTCTGATCAGTTTCACGACAACAGGTCCCGACCCGAACCCAATGGCGCATTTTGACGATACATTGCTGGGCGACATGAATGCGCGGTCACGTGAAGTGTTCCGCCAGATTGTCGATGCCTATGTCGAAACCGGCGAGCCGATCGGCTCGCGCTCGATCGCGCGGCGCATGTCGGAGGACCTGTCGGCGGCGACGATCCGCAATGTGATGTCCGATCTTGAAGAAATGGGTCTTCTGGTCGCACCGCACATTTCGGCCGGGCGCCTGCCCAGTGAAAAGGGCCTGCGGCTTTTTGTGAATGCCCTGATGGAGGTCGGCGACCTTCCCAATGCTGAACGCGACCAGCTGACCAAGAACTGCGAACAGGCAGGCTACTCGCTCGATCAGATGCTGGGCGAGGCAACCACAATGTTGTCCGGCCTGTCGCGCTGCGCCGGACTGGTGGTGGCGCCAAAGACCGATGGTATTCGCCTCAAACAGATCGAATTCGTTGCCCTGTCGCCGGGCAAGGTGCTTGCGGTACTCGTCTCGCAGAACGGCAATGTGGAAAACCGAATCCTTGATGTTCCGGCGGATTTACCCGCCTCGGCATTGACAGAGGCGGCAAATTATCTAAATACCCGGTTGGCTGGAAAGACGCTTGATGATGCGCGCCTTCTGATGACCCAGGAGCGTGATCGCCTCAAACAGGAGCTTGATGATCTTTCTGCCAATCTGATTGATGCGGGCCTGGCAACATGGGCCGGCGGGGTCAAGGGTTCGTCCCTGATTGTGAAGGGCCAATCCCAGCTGCTCGAAAATATCGATACGATAGAACAGCTTGAGACCGTGCGCCGCCTGTTTAACGTGCTGGAAGCCCGCGATCAGATGATTGAATTGCTCGATGTGACAACGGACGCCCAGGGCGTTCAGATTTTCATCGGGTCGGAGAATAAACTGTTCGGCGGATCGGGTCTTTCGATGGTGATTTCGCCCTATCAGAATGCTGAAGGCAGCATTGTGGGTGCAATCGGGGTTGTCGGACCGACCCGGATCAATTATGCCCGGATCATTCCGCTGGTCGATTACACCGCCAAGCTGGTCGGTCGACTGATTGGATAAATCGCGGCGCTGCGTGTCAGGCCGCATAACGTGAAAGTAGCAAGGTTAGCCATGTCGGAAACCGCAAAGAACACTCCGGAAGATCTGCAGGACGTCAATGCAGAGGACACCGCATCGGAAGAGGTCGCAGCAGAGGCGACCGAAGAAGCCGTTGAAGATGCCGCATCCCAGGACCCGGTAGAGGCCCTTGAAGCCGAAGTCGCGGAACTGAAAGACCGTCTGCTGCGCCAGGCCGCCGAGGTGGAAAACACCCGCCGCCGCGCGAAAAAGGACGTCGAGGATGCTGGAAACTACGCCATCACCAAATTTGCCCGCGACCTTCTCGATGTCAGCGACAACCTGCGTCGCGCCCTTGATGCCGCCGGTGACACATCGGATGCCGACCCGGCGATGAAAACGCTGGTCGACGGTGTCGAGATGACCGAACAGGCCCTGCAAAAGGCGCTTGAAAAGAACGGCATCGAAAAAGTTGAGCCGCTGGGCGAAAAGCTTGACCCGAACAAGCATCAGGCTGTGTTTGAACTGCCGCATCCGGAATATCCGGATGGTCACGTCGCACAGGTCATGCAAGCGGGCTATGTCCTTAAGGGACGTTTGCTGCGCCCGGCCATGGTCGGTGTCACCAAAAACCCGGCCGGTGAAAAACCAAGCCAGGACGATACCCCGGGCGGCAATGTTGATACCTCTGCCTGAGGTCCTCAAAGAAGATAAACCGGTTTTAGCGGATCGGGTTTAAAAACAGCCTCGCCAGACATACTTGGCGAGGCTGTTTTATTTGGATTAGGCTAGCCACACAGACCACAAGCACAGGACTGCCTCCCATGCCGCTTAGCCCCAACCTGATCGACATCCTGCGCGATGAAGCCGCCCCGATTGTCATTCTGACCGGGGCGGGTATTTCCAAGGAAAGCGGGTTGCATACCTTTCGGGACGCGGACGGCATCTGGGCAAAATACGATATTTCCGAGGTCGCAACGCCCGAGGCCTTTGTCGCCAATCCCGATCTGGTACATCATTTCTATAATGACCGCCGGGCTGGCCTGCATGACCCGGATGTGCAACCCAATGCCGCCCATCTGGCCCTGGCAAGGCTTGAGGCCAAATGGCCCGGTGACGTGTTGCTGGTCACACAAAACATCGATGATCTGCATGGTCGCGCGGGATCAAAAAACCTGATCCACATGCATGGCGAACTTTTGAAGATCCGCTGCAATCATTGTGACCTGCTCACTGAGTGGCCGGGCGACCTTGCCAAGGAAACCCCGTGTCCCAATTGCGGCAAGGCCGGTGGCTTGCGCCCGCATGTCGTGTGGTTTGGTGAAATGCCCCTGGAGATGGAACGCATTTACGCAGCGCTCGGCGATTGCGGGCTTTTTATCTCCATCGGGACATCGGGCAATGTCTATCCCGCCGCCGGGTTTGTTCAACTCGCCCATGAAGAAGCCGGGGCAGAAACGGTTGAGCTCAATCTCGAACCCAGTTCCGGTGCCACCCAGTTTGATCACAGCACCTATGGCCCTGCCACCGAACTGGTACCGGCCTTTGTTAGCGCCTTGCTTGGGGATTGATATCCGTCTTACGGATTGATCAGATCACGAAATGATTTCTCGCCCGCATCACTGAATCGCACAATCCGCGACTCCGGCACGCGCCGGGCCCAGCCAAGATCGTAAAACCGGTCCAGCAAGGCCGCCCCGAAGGAGCCCGCTAGATGTGATTGCCGGGCACTCCAGTCCAGACATTCGCGACAAAGCGGTCGGCGCTTGGCCCGCAAGCCATCCAGATCAATGCCAAACCCATTGGCAAAATCAATCCCGGCCGGGGTCAGGGCAACGCCATTCACGTTGCTTTCAATCAGCTTGCGTTTTGCAAGGCCATCAAACAGCGCCACCCCCATGTCACCTGCCAGATGGTCATAACAAACGCGTGCCTTGCGCAATTCCGGGTCCTTGGGACCGGTACGCACCCGGTTATGCCCGACCCGGTTGGCAATCCCCATCAGGACTTCCAGGGCTTCGACAATATCGGGTCCGCTTAACGTGAAATAACGATGCCGCCCCTGTTTGCGCGGCACAACGATCTGCCCGCTCTCAAGCTTTGCCAGATGCGAGCTTGCGGTTTGCGGCGTCACCCCGGCTTCTTGTGCCAGTTCAGCTGCGGTAAGCGCCCGACCACTCATCAGTGCGGTCAGCATATTTGCGCGCGCCGGATCGCCAAGCAATGCGGCCACGCGGGCAATATCGGGTCCTTCTTTCATAGTTCGATGCTAATCGAAGCATTAACGCACAGCAATCGGGATAATGGATCTGTCACCCAAGAAACCATCTCTCCTGAAAGGACGCTGTCATGATCACCTGCTTCATTCGGTATGAAATCGATCCCTACAAAAAAGACGCCTTCATCGAATATGCCCGCAACTGGGGGCAGGCCATTCCGCGCTGTGGTGCTGACCTTGTCGGCTATTTCGCCCCGCATGAAGGATCGGTCTCGACCGCCTATGGCATCTATCATTTGCCCGACCTGGCATCATATGAAGCCTATCGCGCCCGGCTAAAGGACGATCCGCTGGGACGGGAAAATTATGAATTTTCCCAACGCGAAAAGTTTATCCTGCGCGAAGAACGCCAGTTTCTGAAACTTGCATCCGCACCACATTCGGAGCTGATCAAACCATGATTGCCGTCATTTTCGAGGTCACACCACGCGAAGGGCGTTATGACGATTACCTGGCAATCGCCGGTGATCTCAAACCTGTGCTGGAAACCATGGATGGCTTTATCTCGATCGAGCGATTTCAAAGCCTGACCCATCCGGGCAAGGTTTTATCGCTGTCCTTTTGGCGCGATGAAGACGCCATTGCCGCCTGGCGCAATCTTGGCGATCACCGCGCTGCCCAGATCAAGGGACGCCACAAGATCTTTGAGGATTACCGTTTGCGGGTCGCTGGTGTGATCCGTGATTACGGCCTGCATGACCGTAATCAGGCCCCGGATGATTCGCGCGCCTCACATGATCACTGATCGGTAATTGCGATAAACGGGACTCAGGCTTTTGTCGGTTTCGGGGATGCTTCTTCATCCCCGATCTCGCTGCTCTCGGCAAATTCGGCAAACTCTTCTTCCACTGCGTCCTCAACGGCTTTGGCGCCGCCCTTGTAATCAAGCAGCATCACGGCAAGCACGACGATGCCAGCACCAATAAAGATGACCGGGACCGGCAGCATGTCAAAGAAGATCAGATCCATCGCCACCGAAAACGGTAACGCGGTATAGGCCGCAGGCGACACAACACTGGCGTCGGCCACCCGAACCGCGCGCAGCACCATGTAATTGGTCAGCATGGCGAAGAAACCGGCCCCGGATGAATAGAGCCAATCGGCAATTGACGCCGGATACCAGGTGATCATCGCAATCGGCACCCAGATTGCCACCGCGATGATCTGTGGCCAGAAAAGCATGGAAAAATTGGTTTCGGTCCGGGTCAGCACCTTGGCAAACAGGGTCTGGGCAGAAAAACAGAACGCCCCGATCAGGGCGGCGGCGACGCCAAGCGGCACACCAAATCCATCCATGCGCGGGAAACACATTACCCACACACCGACAAGGCCCAAAAGGGTTGCGATGATTTTGCGTGGGGTCAGCTTCTCGCCCAAAATCACCACCGCCAACATCACGGTCAGCAAGGCTTCGATAAACAGATAGGCATTGACCTCGGCGATGCCAGGGCAAAGAACACAAAGAACAGCGACCCATACCACAATACGCCGCGCGCGATATGGGCCATGGGCCGGCGTGTACGGATCTGGCGTGTGCCGATAAACATGACAATGATCAGGAACACCGCGACCGTGGTCAGCGCGCGCATCGCCAAAATCTGCGATGTCGGTACATCGTGGGACACAAGCTTTGCACAGACATCAACAAAAACGCCCGATGCCATGGCAGCCGTCATCCACAGAACGCCGCGGAAATTTCCGCTCAGTCGCGTTGCGGTCATGGTCAATCCCGGTTTTGAAAAAGAAGTACTGGGGTTTCCGGCCGTCAGGGAGTGACGAGCTTACGAGGTGGCGCAAGGGGACATCAAAGAAACATGGCCGGAAACCCTGTATGGCGATGATATTGCCTGCTTGTTTGGAAAAATACGAATGAAGCTTTTTCAGCCATTGTTGAGATTTTTTTGGCCCAATTTTCGATCAGTCCTGATAGAGAATATAAAACAGTAAAATACCGTCCGGATGGAAACCCCGATGCGCAGAAAGCTCCCCCCGTTGCGCGCCCTCGTCGCTTTTGAAGCCACCGCACGCCATCAAAGCGTGAAGGGTGCCGCCGAAGAATTGCATGTCACGCAAAGCGCGATCAGCCATCAGCTCCGCCAGCTTGAAGAAAACCTTGGCGTGGTGCTGTTTACCCGCAAGGGTCGGGGATTGACGCTGACCAAATCGGCAAAGCTTCTGTTGCCGCGCCTGACCGAGGCGCTCGACGGTATTGCCGATATCACCGGCGAAGTCGGTCCGGACAAGGGCAAGGCGATCCGCATTGGGGCGCTGGCGACCCCGGCACTGACGGTATTGCTCTATGAGCTCGATAACCTGCGCGACCGTCTGCCGGCCGATATCCCTGTTCAGTTTCGCAAGATCGAATTTGATGACGGGCTGGATCCGCTCGAGATCGACCTCGCTCTTCAGATCGCGCCAAAGGACCTGCCCGGCCCCGAAGACTGGATTACCGAACTACTGACACCGGAAGTCTATACCGCCTTTGCCGCCCCGGAATGGCTTGAAAAGCGCGGCTATGATGCCAGCAATGTCAATGTCTGTGCACTTGGCCCGCGCGATATCCTGTTGATTGATAGCGACAGCGAACAGTTTTCCCAAATCGAACAATGGTTCAGCGATGCCAGCTTCTCACTCGCCGATTGCTGGACCTTCAGCCACCATATCTGGGCGCTTGAGGCCGCACGCGCCGGTCAGGGCATTGTGGCGAGTACCGATGTCGTCGCACGCAACTATGTCGAACGCGGCGAGTTGGTGGCCCTTAATTTCCCGGATTTCATTTCGCACTGGTGGTACCGCCTGCTCATCCGCCCGGCGCGCGAAAAAGACCCGATCGTCATCGAAGCCGCCAACTGGATCCGTGAACTGATCAACCCCAAAACCGCATCCCTTGCACGTAAAAAGGTGTTGTGAGCATATCTTTGGCATCGGCTCGAATAAGAAAAGTAATTCCATTTCATGCAGAACATTTTGATCACTGGTGGTGCGGGATATATCGGCTCGCACATTTGCATAAAGCTTCAGGAAAACGGTTATCAGCCGATCGTTTTTGACAATCTGTCAAACGGCCACCGGGACGCCATTTCAAAAGACATTCCATTTGTACAAGGCGACATTCGTGACGCTGCGGCTTTAAACAAGGTCTTTGAGGATTTCAGACCCGCTGCGGTCATCCACATGGCCGCATTGATCGAAGCCGGTGCCTCGATGGTCGAACCCGCAAGGTTTTACGAGGTCAACACGGCCGGGGCCTTGAACCTGCTCGAAGCAATGCGCCGCAATGCCTGCAAACACATCGTGTTCTCATCGACTGCAGCGGTTTACGGCAACCGGGATGAAGGTTTGCTCTCAGAAGCGCTGGAAGTGTGCGCCGAGAATCCGTATGGCCGCTCCAAAGCCATGGTCGAAACCATGCTTGGCGATTACGCATCGATTTACGGTTTTTATGCCATTGCACTGCGTTATTTCAATGCTGCCGGTGCTGACCCGATGGGCCGTACGGGTGAAAGACATGATCCGGAAACGCATCTCATTCCACTGGTGCTACAAACTGCCGCCGGGCAGCGCGATCACATAAAGATATTTGGCACGGATTATGACACCCCGGATGGCACTTGCATCCGCGACTATATCCATGTCGATGATCTTGCAGATGCCCATGTAAAGGCGCTTGATCACATCAGATCGTCTGACCAAGCGGCATTTGACATCGCCAATATCGGAACCGGTGAAGGATGCTCGGTAAAAGAAATCATTAAGTTCTGCAAGGAAGTGACTGGCCAGGACTTCAACGTTGTCGAAGACTCTCGCCGCCCGGGTGATCCAGCCAAACTGGTCGCAAACCCGGCAAAAGCCAAAGAGATGCTTGATTGGCAACCAAAATATCCTTCACCTCGGAAAATCATTGAACATGCTTGGAACTTTTACCAATCGGACATGAAAAACCACTGATGAATCTAGAAATTACATGTGGTCACAGGCAACAGAACCTGCCCGGCCCCAAAGACTGGATTGCCGAACTTCTTTCACCCGAAGTTTATACCCTCGTTGCCGTGGTGGAATGGCTGGCCAAGCGCAGCTAACGTGCGAGCTTCTCACTCGCCGATTGCTGGACCTTCAGCCACCATATCTGGGTCCTTGAGGCTGCGCGCGCCGGTCAGGGCATTGTTGCCAGTACCGATGTGGTTGCGCGGAACTATGTCGAACGCGGCGAGCTGGTGGCCCTTAATTTCCCGGATTTCATCTCACACTGGTGGTATCGCCTGCTGATCCGCCCGGCGCGTGAAAAAGACCCGATCGTCATCGAAGCCGCCAACTGGATCCGCGAACTGATCAACCCCAAAACAGCATCCCTTGCGCGTAAAAAGGTGATGTAACGCCATTGTCGTTGTCCTTGGGCGCTCGAAAGGTTAGGGTTCCGGCACAAAAATCAGCCTTAAGCCAATGAACGGGGTTATGTGGGGAAGATGACATCCTTGGTGTCGGTCGTGGTCACGACATATAACTGGCCGGAAGCACTTTCCATGGTGCTCAATTCTCTTGCCGATCAGAAGGATCGCAATTTCGAGATCGTCATCGCTGATGACGGATCCGGCGATGAAACCGCACAGGTCATCAAGGATTTTGCGGCCAAAAGCCCGGTTCCGGTCAAACATTACTGGCACGAAGACAGTGGCTTTCGCGTTGCCAAGGCGCGCAATGGCGCAATCGGATTATGTGAAGGCGATCTGGTTATTTTTATTGATGGCGACTGCTGTGTGATGCCTGATTTCATCACCCGCCACCGCAAGGCAGCCACCAAAGGCTGTCTGGTATCGGGCAAACGGGTCTTCCTGAAAGAACATTTGACCAATACCCTTCTGGCGCGCAGATGGGCCTTTCACAAATGGCCGCGCCCGCTGCTGTTTGTCACCGCCCTGTTTGGTTTCGCCAACAGACCATTTCAGTTTATTCGCCTGCCCCATAATGGCCCTTGGCTTTGGGAACATGAAAAGTGCTGGGAAAAGGCGCAGACCTGCAATCTTGCCGTCTTTAAATCCGACATCGACCGCGTCCAGGGCTTTGATGAAAGCTACGAAGGCCACGGCTTGGAAGACTCTGATTTTGTCCTGCGGTTGTTGCGCTCCGGGCTCAAACGCAAGAATGTCGAGTATTGCTCACCTGTTCTGCATCTCTTCCACAAGCGTTCCGACCCGAGCCGCCATGTACAGGATTCCAAGAACCCGAGCTATTTCAAAAATCTTCTGGATGATACGGAACGTTTCCTGCCCCTGACCGCGGTCAAGGCAAGCGCGCCGACACAGCAAGAGGATCGGGAAGTAGCTAAATAACCTTTCGACCAAGGATGCATCTAGACCCCCTTGGAAGCAGCAGCATTTCGCGATAAAAGGTCGGCATCATTTTCCTTCGGATGCATCTTTGCATCTTCGAAGCTCATATCAGCCGCCCTGGTGATCGGGGCATGCGTTCAAAAAGCGAAAGGGATTTTCCCAGATGGATCTCAGCAAGATTGCCGTTGGCAAAGATGTTCCGTGGGACGTAAACGTCGTCATCGAAATTCCGCAGGGCGGACCGGTCAAGTACGAAGTGGACAAGGACTCCGGCGCGGTCTTTGTGGATCGCTTCCTGCACACCTCGATGTACTATCCGGTCAATTATGGCTTCATCCCGAACACGCTCGGCGAAGATGGCGACCCGGTTGATGCCATGGTCATGTTCCGTGAGCCGGTCGTTGCCGGTTCCGTCATTCGTGCGCGTCCGATCGGTGTTCTGATCATGGAAGACGAAGCCGGTCAGGACGAAAAACTGATCTGCGTGCCGCATGACAAGATCGACCCGTACTACACCGACATCAAATCCCACGAAGATCTGCCGCAGATCCTGCGCGACCAGATCCAGCACTTCTTCGAGCGTTACAAAGACCTCGAGAAAGGCAAATGGGTAAAAGTCACCGGTTGGGAAGGCGCAGAAAAGGCTGCCAAACTGATCGAAGAAGGTGTGACCCGCCTCGGCAAATAAGCCCGGCATACATCCCGTCTTCGGACAGGTCACCGATGTCATACGCAACGCCCCGCCACATCAGCGGGGCGTTGTTTTTTTGACTTATTGGTCGCGTCACAATACTTTGGTGCAGGGGGTCTACCCTTACAGGGTGGAAATGACGGAGAAATGCACGTCTCAGGATATTGTTCGTGACCGCCAAGACAGAACCCGACAAAACCCACACCATCAATATCCTTCTTGATGACATCACCACGCTTGAGGTTGACGCCATCGTCAATGCCGCGAACGAGGCCCTGTTGCCAGGCGGCGGCGTTTGCGGCGCCATACACCGTGCCGCGGGTCCGGAACTCGAAGCAGCCTGCCGTCCCCTTGCCCCCTGCCCGACCGGCGAGGCAAAGATCACATCGGGATTCCGGCTAAAGGCGAAATACGTCATTCACACGGTCGGTCCAGTCTGGAATGGCGGCAGCAAGGGTGAAGCAGATCTCTTGGCAAGCTGTTATCGCCAATCGATCTTGCTGGCCGTGGAGAACAAACTGGCATCTGTGGCGTTTCCAGCCATATCGACAGGCATATTTGGCTACCCGGAAGATCAGGCAGCCCGGATCGCCGTATCAACCATTTGTGAGTTCACTGGCGAAATGCCGAATATGCCACAAATTTACCTTTGTTGTTTCTCATCCTCGACGCGTCAGCATATCGAGACCGCCTGCCACCAGCTTACATAAGGTCCCCGAACAGAATGCAAAGCGACGCTGTTGCAGCCTCCTCGTCCCAACCACTTGAACTGTCTGCATCGGCTGACGGAGTTTTGCGCGTGGGCGAACACGAATTTCGCTGTGCGCTTGGAAAGAACGGCATCACCGAAGCTGACACAAAGACCGAAGGGGACGGCAAATCACCCGCCGGGCGCTGGCAGCTGCGCTATGTCATGTACTGTGCTGATCGCAGACCCTGCCCGCGCACCAGGCTTCCGGTCACCACCATCTCGTTTTCCGATGGCTGGTGTGATGATCCCAAGCACCCCGACTATAACTGCCCGGTCCGCCTGCCGTTTGAGGCCAGCCATGAAAAGCTCTATCGCGACGATGACGTCTACAACATCATCGTTGTACTGGGCCATAATGATGACCCGCCCGTACCGGGCAAGGGATCGGCGATCTTCATGCATATCGCCAAACCCGATTATAGCGGCACCGAGGGCTGTGTTGCGCTTGAGGAAAAAGACCTTGAAACGCTTCTTGGCGTGGCGGACTACGAAACCTTCATCACCATCACGGCGTAAAATCATGGACTTGCCGTTTTAACGGCAACAGCCTAGTTTCAAATGCCCGATCAATTCACAGGACAGGCCATGATCGAAGACGATTATCTCTATAAAAAAGGCGGCGTTGCAGGATTTGGCGCCCGACTGAAATCCATTTTCGGGTCGGGAAAATTCTGGGTGCGCAGCCTTGGTGTGATCGTTCTGATTGCCGTAATCTATTACCCGGCAGGCATGGCGATTGTGCATCATATCGATGACAATCCCGACTTTGCTGGCGATTACAAAGGCGGCAGCCACGCGGTGAGCACCGCCGCCGGCCTGATTGATCGCGAGGTCAACCAGAACCGCTGGACGGCCAATGACCCGTTCTTTCTGCCAAGTGCAGCGCTTGATAACATGCCGAACTTCCAGACCGGCATTGTCTATGCCCTGTCGCGCTTTGCCATTGAGCTTTCCGATCAGATCGGTCGGACACGTGGCTCAAGCCAGGTTGACCCGGATCTTGATGATGCCGCCGGTCTGTTGAAATTCCGCGGTGACAAATGGGTGTTCGATCCCAGTGTATCGCTCCTGCCCGGTGTCACATCCGAACAGCAATACCGTCAGGCAATCCGCTCCCTTCAGAGCTATAACGCGCGTCTGACCAATGGTGAGGCGATCTTTGAACGCCGCGCAGACAACCTGCAGGAAACGCTGAACCGCTTTGCCAATGATCTTGGCTCGGCCTCGGCCCTGATTGATGACAAGGTCGAAAATCCGTCGATCTTTGATCGCACCGCCGATGATGTCTTCTATGCCACCAAGGGACGGCTTTATGCATATAGCCTGATCCTGCGCGATCTTGGCACCGATTTCGAACAGATCATCAATGAACGCCAGATCGCCTCGGTCTGGGCGGAAATGATCGGCTCGCTTCAGGCGGCTGCTGCCCTTGATCCGATGGTGGTGGTCAACGGGTCGGCTGATGGCATTGTTTTCCCGAACCATCTGGCGGGCCTTGGTTTTTATCTTCTGCGTGCCCGCACCCAGATGCGCGAAATCAGCAGTATCCTTCAGCGCTAACGTTAGGGTCCAAACTCATTCACATGACCGACCCGGCAACCGATATGAGAGAAAAATCTAGAAAAAGCCCGCAGATCGGGGTGATCCCCGGTCAAGGGATTTGACGCAGAGGCTTTCTTTCATATCGGTTGTCCTGCGGATCACCCGGATTTGAACGGGCTACTTTGTCGCAAAATCTTGAAAGATGTATATCTGCCTGCGGTTTTGCTCCGCATATCCGCACAAATCCGGGAGACCGGGACGATTATGTGAATGAGTTTGGACCCTGGTGATCACAGTTTGCGCCACATGGAATACCTGAGTTGCGCGCTGCGACTTGATCTTTTGTGTTTTTTGCCCCATTTAGGGCCTAACCAAATGAAATGCCGACTGTTGAGCGGGCAGCATAATAAGCCCCGACAGTCAGAGTGAGAGGACAAGCCGACTATGTTCATTCAGACCGAACCGACCCCGAATCCGGCGACACTCAAATTCCTCCCGGGTGAGGAAGTCATGGGCCGCCTTGGTACGGCAAACTTTGTTAAAGGCGACGAAGCCATCAAATCGCCGCTTGCCCGCAAGCTGTTTGAAGTTGATGGCATCGCCGGTGTTTTCCTTGGCGGTGATTTCATCACGATTACCAAGGATGACTCCAAGGACTGGCAGACCCTGAAACCGCAGATTCTTGGCGGTATCATGGAACATTACACCTCGGGCCAGCCGGTGCTTGATCAGGATTCCAACGCCGCAACCGGTGCCAGCACCGCTGCCGAAGGCGATAACGAACTGGTCAGCCAGATCAAGGAACTGCTTGATACCCGTGTCCGCCCGGCGGTCGCACAGGATGGCGGCGATATCGTCTTCCACCGTTTTGAAGACGGCGTGGTCTTCCTTGAAATGCACGGCGCCTGTGCCGGTTGCCCCAGCAGCACCGCGACGCTCAAAATGGGCATCGAAAACATGCTGCGTTATTACGTCCCCGAAGTTCAGGCCGTCGAACCGGTCATGGCCGAATAGGATCGGTTTCACCAATCTGGCCTGACGGGTATCTCGTCGGGTCAAAAGGCAAAACCCGTCCGGTGAACTGACCGCCGAACTTTTTACGAGTCGTTAACAAATTCTGACGCCCGGCGCGAACATATGCCCGCGCCGGGCGTTAAAAATTTGCGCCCAACGAAAAGGTTTCCTTGGCGTTTTCAACTCTCGGAGAGATTGCCCGTTGCGATCACCGGCTGCGGCAGGCATAGATAACCTCCGCTTGGGATGGACAGCTTGACTGATCCTGGAGATTCAACAATGACTAGCGCAAAAACAAATAATTACCGGAATACTGCGCTTGCCTCGATTTTTGGGGCGGTGTTTTTCCTGTATATTGGTATTTTCGCCGGAATTGATCTATCGCCAACTCCGGAAGGCCTCGGCACCGAGACCGCTGAAGTCACACCTGAAGGCACCAAGACCAAAAAGAAAAAACAGGTCTTTCGCCGCGGCCCGGAAGTGGTCGCGCTGAACCAGTATTTCAAAAGCATCGACTATCATCTGAACGAAGTTGGCGAAGTGCCGCGCGTTTATATCAAGCGCGTCCCGAAGGGCCTTGGCGAACTGGCATCGGTTGATGAGCGCAAGCAGCTTTTCCTGCGCATCATGCTGCCGCTGGCCATGCGGGTGAACGAAGAAATCACCGCGCGCCGTGAACGCCTGATGGCCATTCAGGCCAAGGGCATTTCCGGCACACCGGTCAGCGCGAAAGACCAGCAATGGGTCAAGCAGCTGATGAAACGCTATCGCGTGACCGATGGCGGTATCACCGCCCTGCTTGAGCGCATTGACGTCATCCCGACCTCGCTCATCCTCGCCCAGTCGGCCGAGGAAAGCGGTTGGGGTACCTCGCGCTTTGTGCGTCAGGGCAATGCGCTGTTTGGCCAGTGGGCCTGGGGCGATGACGAAGGCATCGTGCCAAAGGGCCGTGAAGAGGGCAAAAACCACGTCATCAAGGCGTTTGGCAGCCTGATGGACAGTGTCCGGGCCTATGCACGCAACATCAATTCCCATCCGGCCTATCAGAGCCTGCGCGAACGCCGCGCGACCTTACGCGCCGAAGGTCAGATGATCACCGGCTGGGACCTGGCCGAAACCCTGACCAAATATTCCGAGCGCGGGGCCGAATATGTCGACAGCCTGCACGCCATCATGAGCGTCAATGACCTCAATGATCTCGATGGCCTGACCTTTGCCGTGGGTGATGTGCCACCCCCGCCAAAGGTGCTCGCCGCCCTTGAGGAATAATCTTCAAGGAGGGCATAGAATTCCAGGACACGAAAAAGGGACCCGTTCGGGTCCCTTTTTTGGTTCGGCTGTTGGCTGTTGGCTATTGGGTCGAACTTACGACCCGCCGCGATAAATCCAGCCCTTTTCGGATTTCAGCAGGCGAATTTCATCTTCGATGACCCGGCGATCCCCGACCTTGTAGTCACCTTCCTTCAAGGTCAGCATCTTGGTTTTCACCAGATCAAGCGCATCGCGCACCGTATTGCCAACATCATCCATTGATCCGGCCGCCTTGCCCTTTTCCGAGACATCATCGGCGAAATCCTCAAGCGTGCGGTCAAAGACAAGCTCGTAGCGCACCATAACAATCACTTCATTGTCTTCTTCGGAAATGCTGTTGGTCTTGGTCACGTTCTCAACATGGCCAACCTTGGCATAGGGATCATCGCGAAACCGCTCGATCACCGCCGTTGTAACTTCATCGGCACTTGGCCCGCTGACCTGTTCATCTTCACAGGCCGCAAGCAGCGGGAAAAACATGATAACGGCGAAAAATCGGGTCAACGGGCCCATAAGCGTTTCCTGTTTTCTGGGTTTCGAATTTGATTTTCAAAATTTGCCCGGATGATATGGCAAAAATCGGGTCAGATGTCACATTCTGCCAACCACAACGTCGGTAAAGGGGCGTCTCTGCCCGACAGGGTAGCATTTATCCCGATAACGCAGCAGACGGAATTTATTTGCACCCTTCCCCCATGAACCTGATACACAGGCGAACTGACCCCAACCTGTTTTCAGTCATTGAAATTCAGGGCGCTGCTTTCCGAAAGTCCGAGCAAGACACGTGATATTCGATTTGATCATTGCCATCGCAACCATCAGCGTTGCGATCGTGCTGTCCATGCGCCGCGTTTCGCGCTCGACCACCTGGCGCGCGGTTGTCACCCCGCTGGCCTCAATCATCGGCAGCGGCTTTTTGCTTTTGGGTCCTGTTCTGAACCTTGGTTACGGCGGCTATGCACCGCTGGTCATGCTGGCCCTGTGTCTGGTTGCCTACATGTATGGATCTGTCATCCGCGCCAATATTGCGGCGGGCGAAGATGCCATCATCAAGGGCACCCATGGCAAGCTGGCCCAACGGGTTGAAACCTTGTCCTCCTGGGCGCTGGCCTTTGCCTATATCGTATCAGTCACCTATTACCTCAATCTGCTGGGCGCCTTTTCGCTCAGCCTGACACCGTTTGATTCCGCCCTTGATGCCAAACTGATGACCTCGGCGGTCTTCATCATCATTGTCTTGGTCGGCTGGTCGCGCGGGTTTAGAAGCCTTGAACGGCTTGAATATGTCTCGGTCGGCTTGAAACTGGCGATCATTGCAGGCCTTCTTGTCGGCCTGATGGCCCATTTCGGCGAACAGGCCGCCAAGGATCAGCTGATCTTCAATGCCCAGAACATCACCGGCTGGCCAGCCATCACCATGGCTTTTGGTCTTCTGATCACGGTCCAGGGGTTTGAAACGTCGCGCTATCTCGGATCAAGCTATGACGCCCAGACACGCATCCGCTCCATGCGGTTGGCCCAGTGGCTATCGACCCTGATCTATCTGGTTTACATCCTTCTGATTTCCTATGTCTTCGCACCCGATCAGATGTCGTCATCAGAAACCGGCATCATCGACATGATGGAAGTCGTCGCCCCGATCCTGCCCTTCATGCTGGTCGCGGCCGCCATGGCATCGCAATTCAGTGCCGCAATTGCCGATACCAGCGGATCGGGCGGGCTGTTTGCCGAACTGTCCCGCAACCGCATTTCCGAACCGCAGGCCTATCTCGCACTTGGCATCATTGGTATTGCCCTGACCTGGTCGGCCGATATTTTTGCGATTGTGAATTATGCCTCGCGCGGCTTTGCCATCTATTACGGGCTGCAGGCGGGGCTTGCCGCCGTCATCGCCAAACGGCGCGGCGATGGCTGGCATCGTATCGGCTTCTTTGCCTTGCTCGCCACCCTTGGCGCTGCCATCGCGATATTTGGTCAGGCCGTCGAGTAACCAGCAAGCTCACCCCGGGGGCCAAACAGAAAAAAGGCGGAGACTGACTGATCAGCTCCGCCTTTTTTGATGTCTGTTTCAGGCCGGTTTAGCCGTGCTCTGCCTCATGGGCGGCAAGGGCAGCCAGGTTGACCAGATCGTTCACCGTCGCACCCATCTGGGCGATCTGGGCCGGTTTTTCCATACCGATCATCACCGGACCAACCACCGTGCCTCCGCCAAGCTTGTCAAGAAGCTTCGATGCCGTGGTTGCCGCATGCAGTGCCGGCATGACCAGAACGTTGGCCGGGCCCGACAGGCGGCAGAACGGATAAAGCTTCAGAAGCTCGGTATCAAGCGCGACATCAACAGCCATATCGCCATCGAACTCAAAATCGACATTGCTGTTTTCCAGAATGCCAACCGCTTCGCGGATACGGTCGGTATCCTCGCTATACGGGTTGCCGAAGGTCGAGTGCGAAACCATCGCCACACGCGGCTCATGACCCATCTGGCGGGCTTTCTCAGCCGCCTGAATGGCGATCTCAGCCAGTTCTTCGGCATTCGGCACATTGTGAACGCGGGTATCGGCGATGAACACCGTGCGGCCCTTGGCGATCGCAATCGAAAGACCCATCGGAATTTCGCCCTCTTTGGCGTCAATCACGCTGGCGATATCGGCGAAGCTTCGGTTGAAGTTCCGGGTAAGCCCCGTGATCAGGCCATCGGCATGGCCCTTGGCAACCATGACGGATGCGAACACGTTACGCTTCTGGTTCACCATGCGCTGGCAATCGCGCCACAAATAGCCTTTGCGCTGCAGGCGCTCATACATGAACTCGGCATATTCGCTATTGTGCTTGGAAAGCGCTGCGTTGTTGATCTCGACACCATCCAGGCTGTCGATGCCAAGCTTCTTCGCACTTTCTTGGATGCGGTCTTCGCGCCCGATCAGGATCGGCGTGCCATAGCCCGAGTTGCGATAGGCCACCGCCGCGCGGATCACGGTTTCTTCTTCGCCCTCGGCAAAGGCGATGCGTTTCGGATGTGCGCGGACATAATCGGAAATCAGCTGCAGATGTGCTGCGGTCGGATCAAGGCGACCGCGCAGCTGGTTTTCATATTCTTCCATGTCGATGATCGGACGGCGGGCCACACCGCTATCCATCGCGGCCTGGGCAACTGCCTTGGGGATCGCGATGATCAGACGCGGGTCAAACGGGGCCGGGATGATATATTCCGGGCCATATTGCAAACGACGCCCGGAATAGGCCGCAGCCACTTCATCAGGCACATCTTCACGTGCAAGCGACGCCACAGCCTGTGCGGCGGCAATTTTCATTTCCTCGTTGATCGTTGATGCCTGAACATCAAGCGCACCGCGGAAGATATAAGGGAAACCAAGCACGTTGTTGATCTGGTTCGGATAGTCCGAACGCCCGGTCGCGCAGATCGCGTCATCACGGATCGATGCAACCTCTTCCGGGGAAATTTCCGGATCCGGGTTGGCCATGGCAAAGATGATCGGCTGTTTGGCCATGGATTTGACCATCTTGGTCGTCACCGCTCCCTTGACCGACAGGCCAAAGAACGCATCCGCACCGTCCATCGCATCTTCAAGCGACCGCGCATCGGTATCCGCCGCATGGGCCGATTTCCACTGGTTCATGCCGTCTTCACGGCCCTTGTAGATCACCCCGCGTGAGTCGCACATGATCACGTTGTCATGGGCAACACCCATGCTTTTGACCAGCTCACAGCAGGCAATCGCAGCCGCGCCGGCGCCATTGATGACAAGCTTGATGTCTTCAAGTTTGCGCCCCGTCAGGTCACAGGCATTGATCAGGCCCGATGCCGCAATGATCGCCGTGCCATGCTGGTCATCATGGAACACCGGAATGTCCATGACTTCGCGCAGGCGCTGCTCGATGATGAAGCATTCCGGCGCCTTGATGTCTTCAAGGTTGATCCCGCCAAACGACGCCCCCAGGAAGCGTACGCAATTGACAAACTCGTCTACATCCTCGGTCGACACTTCAAGATCAAAGCCGTCAACATCGGCAAAGCGTTTAAACAGAACCGCCTTGCCTTCCATCACCGGCTTGGATGCCAGCGCCCCGAGATTGCCAAGGCCAAGCACGGCTGTCCCGTTGGAAATAACCGCGACGATATTGCCCTTGGACGTATAGTCATAGGCCGTCGCCGGGTTCTTGGAGATTTCAAGACAAGGCACCGCAACGCCCGGCGAATAGGCCAGCGAGAGGTCGCGCTGAGTGGTCAGCGGCTTGGATGCGGTGATTTCGATTTTGCCGGGGCGGCCGCTGGAATGAAACAGCAGCGCTTCACGGTCACGAACCTTGATTTCTGTATCTGACATTGTGTTTTTCACTGACGCTTGCGTGGTGATGTGGAAGGCAACCTGTTCGGTCTGTTTTGTTCTTGAGTGTAGATTTTCCTGATCGACAAATTTCCGGTGTGGGACCGTCATGTCGGACCGCCCAATAAATCAGGCTTCTCGCCCCGGGTCAAAGGCGACGTTAACGGCAACCGCAAAATTACGTAGCGTTTTCCGTATGTTGCGTCGCAACATGCCCATCGGATCCGGCCTGTTTCACGGGCCAAAATTCAAACTTGGGCAGACTGGTCCCATCGACCAAGCGATCGGGGTCCGCAAGAAGCCGTGATTTTTCAGGGATATAATCGCACGCGTGCAAATGGCCTGGCAGATCGATGTTTCTATTGCGCCGCGAAAAAAGGGATCAATACATCTAGGTCATAAGATAGATTTGGGACAGTTATGCGATCGTCTGAAATTGCACACTCGTAAGTGCAGGCAATATTTTCAGAGACTCCTCATATCCGGCCATTTCAGAAACGCTGTCGCAAAAATAATTATGATAAGCAGCAAGCCAGGAAAATTTAGAAAACACCCTTGGAATAGCAGCGTAATCGTTCAAGCCTAACTCTATCTGCTCTTTATGACGATTGAGTGCAACAGCATCAATTTCACCCTCATCTTCAAGAATACTCTCAGTCAGGTAGTTCAAGAAATAGCGACCATCCGGGCCTTTCAACACGTCCCTTATCTGTGGAGCCAATCCACTCGCATAGTACGAAACATGAGTATCTATCAATTCTGCGGTGCTATCACAGACAACAACGATCGGATTTACCGCAATACTACTTTCTAAATGATGCGCTATTAGCAGAGCCTCGCCGTATACACTATCTTCATCAATGAACAACGCTTCGACTGCCAATCCTCCACGAATAAAGAAGCCTTCTTGGGCCATCTCAAATTGGTACTCATTGATCGCAGATAGAATAAATCCAAACTCAGACTCCATATCTGGACTGATCTGTGGATGCGCCACGACTACGTTGTCAGTGAATGACTTAAAATAGAGCATCGACTCGTCTACGTTACTTTTTAGCTTCGTAATGCTCTGAGACAGTATTTGATGAAAACTTTCAAGTAGTTCGTCTTCGTTTCCTGCGCCGTAGCTAGCATGAACCCTATCTGAAAAACCCAGAACGTCGAGAAATGCACAGTAGGACAGCCTATGCACCGGCTTGCCGTTGGAAAAATATTCTGAGTCGTTCATTGGTGCTTCCGTCAATTTACTTCGGCAGATGCATGTGGATGTTGGTCGCACCGTGCTTTTCAAGGATGGCGCGTGCCTTACCCTCGGCACCGTCATGGTCTGGATCAATCCGCACCCACAGGATCACCGACCCGGCATCCACCGCTCGGGCGAAATCATCGGTATGCGGGGTAGATGTCACTTCTTCGATAAATTCACGCAGGGCCACGGCACCAACACCGGCTCCGACCGCAATGGCGGCTGCCGCAGTTGCCGCCCCGCCAAACAGGGCAATCGCACCCGATGCCACCAGTGGCACTTCATATTTGGTTTCACCCACCAGTGCGGTCAGCACGTCCGACCAGGACCGGCCATCCTTGCCCGCCACATCAATGGATTCATGGGAGCTTAAAACCGACAGATCGGTGCGTTCAAACCCGGCATCGCGAAGCGCACGCAGGGCCGCATCGAAACCGTCCTTGGTATCAAACAGTCCGACCAGTTCCGGGGCCTGCGGGATGGTTTGTTCTTCTGCCATTTTGTACGCTCCTTGCTCACTGTTATTCTGTCACCGAACCCGGTGTTAGGTTGTTGCTCGATACCCTTATATATTTCGCAGAAATTCAGGCGTTGCAATGGCATAGATCAAGTTTTATCACCACCCGAATTTCGCACTCTCGTCTTTGCCTTCAGGGTTTGCTATCAAGTCATCATGAACCAGATCGCTGATAATTCCGATACCACACCGACCGCCCCTTCCTTTTCCAGGGACGGCGCGACGCCGATGATGATGCAGTTCCTTGAAATCAAGGAACAGTATCAGGACTGCCTGCTGTTTTATCGGATGGGCGATTTCTACGAGCTGTTCTTTGACGATGCGGTCAAAGCTGCCGAAGCCCTTGATATTGCCCTGACAAAACGCGGCAAGCATCAGGGTAACGAAATTCCCATGGCCGGTGTTCCCGTCCATAGCCACGAAACCTATCTGCAGCGTCTGATCCGCAAAGGCTTCCGGGTGGCCGTCTGCGAACAGATGGAAGACCCGGCCGAAGCCAAAAAACGCGGTGCCAAATCCGTGGTCAAACGCGGCGTGGTTCGGCTGATTACGCCCGGCACACTGACCGAAGACAGCCTGCTTGATGCACGGCGCCATAACTATCTGGCCGCTGTGTCCGAGGTGCGTGGCAAGATCGGGCTGGCCTGGCTTGATATGTCGACCGGGGATTTCTTTGTGCAGCCATCTGACATGGCCGGACTTGGCGCGGCCCTGGCCCGACTGGATCCGGGTGAAATCCTGTTTTCGGAAAAGATGCTGAACCGCTCCGAAGTGTTCGACATCTACGGCGAATATAAAAACATCATCACCCCGCAGCCGACCGCGCGCTTTGATGCCGAAAATGCCCAGCTTAGGCTTAAAAAGCTTTATGAGGTCGAGGCGCTTGATGCCTTTGGCGGCTTTGACGTCGCCGAACTGTCTGCTGCCGGGGCGCTGATTGATTATGTCGAACTGACCCAAAAGGGCCAGATGCCCCGCCTCGCCCCGCCGACCCGGGTTGCCGAGGGGGCCGCGATGGAAATCGACGCCGCAACCCGTCGGTCGCTCGAACTCATCCAAACCCAGTCGGGCGAGCGCAAGGGATCGCTGCTTTCGGTCATTGACCGCACCCGGACCGGGGCCGGTGCGCGATTGTTGGCTGCCCGCCTGTCCGCGCCGCTGACCAGTGCCGATGACGTCAATAAACGCCTTGATCTGGTGGAATATTTCCATGATCGCGATGGCTTGCGCTCTGATTTGCGTGCTGCCCTTGGCGAATGCCCCGATATCGAACGCGCGCTTTCGCGCCTGTCGGTCGGGCGTGGTGGTCCACGGGATCTGGCGGCAATGCGCGATGGTCTGTCCTGCGCCTTTGCGATTGGCAATCTGCTGAACAAACCCGATGGCGGCAATGACGGCCTGACCAGCCAGCCAGAAGCCCTTTCGGATCATTTGACCATGATGGGCCATCACAGCGATCTGATTGATCTGTTGCGCCGCGCAATTGCCGAAAGCCTGCCGCTTCTGGCCCGTGATGGTGGCTTCATTGCCGGGGGCTATCACCCGCCGCTTGATGAATTGCGCATGCTTTCAAGCGAAAGCAAAAAGCTAATCGCCAATCTGCAGGCCCGCTATACCGAGCAGACCGGGATTTCCAATCTCAAGGTCAAGCATAACAACGTTCTGGGCTATTTTATCGAAGTATCGGCCAAGACCGCCGACAAGATGATGGAGGTCGATGAGTTCATCCACCGCCAGACCATGGCCAATGCGGTGCGCTTTACCACCGTCGAACTCTCCGAACTTGAAAGCAAGGTCTCCAAGGCCGGTGATCAGGCACTCGCCCTTGAGCTTAAACTGTTTGAAGAACTGGTTTCGGCCGTCCTGGCCAAGGCCGATGACATCGCCAAGTGCGCCCAGGCCCTTGCCGGGCTTGATGTATCGGCTGCCCTTTCCGAACTGGCCCGTGATCAGGGCTGCATTCGCCCGACCATTGATAATAGCTTGGCCTTTGACATCACTGCTGGCCGCCATCCGGTGGTCGAGGCCGCCCTTCGCGAAAATGGTGATTCACCGTTTGTCGCCAATGACTGTCGCCTTGAAGATGAACAAAGCCTGTGGCTGATCACCGGCCCGAACATGGCCGGTAAATCGACCTTCCTGCGCCAGAACGCCCTGATTGCGGTGCTAGCCCAGATCGGCGCCTTTGTTCCGGCGGCCAAGGCCCATATCGGGGTGATTGACCGACTGTTTTCGCGCGTCGGTGCGGCTGATGATCTGGCCCGTGGACGATCGACCTTCATGGTCGAAATGGTTGAAACCGCCTCTATCCTTAATCAGGCGACTGACCGTTCGCTGGTTATCCTGGATGAAATCGGGCGCGGCACCGCGACCTTTGATGGCCTGTCGATTGCCTGGGCGGTGGTTGAAAACCTTCATGAAATCAACAAGTGCCGTGGCCTGTTTGCCACCCACTATCACGAGCTGACCGCCCTTGCCGCCAAGCTCGAACACCTGTCGTGTCACACCATGCTGATCAAGGAATGGCAGGGCGAGGTGGTCTTCCTCCATGAAGTGGGCGCTGGCAGTGCGGATCAATCCTACGGCATCCATGTCGCCCAGCTGGCCGGTCTGCCAAAACCGGTGATCAAGCGCGCCGAACAGGTTCTCAAGACCCTTGAAAAGGGCGAACAGGGCGGTGCGGTTTCCAAACTCGCCGATGACCTCCCGCTGTTTGCGGTCGCGATTGAGCAAGCCGCCAAGGAAGAACGCGATAGCGCCCCTTCCCTGTCGGACGATCAAAAGGCCGTGCTTGATGCGGTTGCCGATCTTGATCCCGACAACATGACCCCGCGCGAAGCCCTTGATGCGCTTTATCGGCTGCAAACCCTTAAGGGCTGATCACCTGCAAAACAGCGTTCCTGTCCCCATATTACTCCGGTGCCGGATTGGCACCGGACCGGGACCGACACGGCTTGATGTGATCTCGACGGGTGCAGAACGGCGAAATTGTCGCTATGGTGCGGCAACTGTTAAGAAAATTGCCGTATAACCAGCTTGGCAAATCCGTCGCCGACAGACCAAACGCCAGCGCCGAGGAAACCGATCAACGTGACCTACAAGATCAAAAAGCAGCGCGAAATCATTGACCGCAAAAAAGTCTTTGCCGAGCTTGAGGCCATCGCAAATGATCCGGCCATCAAAAGCTTCAAACAGCGTACCGCCGTTCTCAACAAGCTGAAATCGGTGCTCGAAGCCGGCCGCGCTGTCATCCGTGCGCGCTTTGAAGAAAGCAATTCCGGGCAGGATACGGTCTTTTCCAACAGTTTCCTGATGGATCAGATCGTGCGTCTGATCCACGATTTCGCCACCACGTTCGAATATCCACTGCACAATCCGACCAATGAACAGCGCATGTCAGTCGTGGCTGTTGGCGGTTATGGCCGTGGTGACATGGCGCCGCATTCAGATGTCGATATCCTGTTTCTGTTTCCCTACAAACAGACCGCCAATGGCGAGCAGGTTGTTGAATTCATTCTTTATATGCTGTGGGATCTGGGGCTTAAGGTCGGTCATGCGACGCGCTCCGTCGATGATTGCCTGCGCATGGGCAAACAGGACATCACCATCCGCACCAACCTGCTTGAAAGCCGCTTTGTCTGGGGGGACGAGGAAACCTATAAGCTGTTTCGCGCCCGCTTCATGGAAGAACTGGTCAAGGGCAGCGGCATCGAGTTCATCGAAAAGAAACTCGGCGAGCGCGATGAACGCCATACCCGCATGGGGGATTCCCGTTATGTGGTCGAACCCAACGTCAAGGATGGCAAGGGGGGATTACGCGATCTCCATACCCTGTTCTGGATTGGCAAATACCTTTATCGCGTCAATTCACCGATGGAGCTGGTCGATCTCAAGGTCCTGACGCGCAAGGAAGCGCGCGGCTTCCTTAAGGCCCAGAACTTCCTGTGGGCGGTGCGCTGCTGGTTGCATTATCTCTCGGATCGCGAAGAAGACCGCCTGACCTTTGACATGCAGCGCGAAATTGCCGAACGGCTTGGCTATACCGATCATGCCGGGGCGTCGGGCGTCGAGCGCTTCATGAAGCACTATTATCTGATGGTGAAGCATGTCGGGAACCTGACACGCATCTTCTGTGCCGCGCTTGAAGAACGCCATCAGCGCCGCCCGCTGATCCGTTTTCCGGGCAAACTGTTTGGCACCAAGGAAATTGACGGGTTCGAGTTGCGCAATGACCGCCTGACGGTCGAAAGCCTTGATGTTTTCAAGAACGACCCGATCAAGATTTTGCGCCTGTTTCTGGTTGCCCATCAAAACGGGGTTGGCATTCATCCCGAAACGCTGCGCTGGGTGACGCAAAGCTTGAAATATGTCGATCACAAGCTGCAAAACGACCCGGATGCCAACGAGGTCTTCCTTGAAATCCTCACCCAGCGTGACAGTCCGGATGTGACGCTGCGCAAGATGAACGAGGCCGGGGTTCTTGGCCGCTTCATCCCGGATTTCGGGCGGGTTGTCGCCCAGATGCAATATGACATGTACCACACCTACACCGTGGACGAGCATACCATCCGCGCCATTGGCATCCTCAATCAGATCGAATGTGGCGAACTGGCCGAAGACGCCCCGGTTGCCACCCGCATCATGGGTCAGGTGATTTCACGCCGTGTGCTCTATGTCGCGATTCTGCTCCATGACATTGCCAAGGGGCGCGGTGGCGATCATTCCGAACTGGGGGCTGAAGTTGCCGAAAAGCTTTGTCCGCGTCTGGGTCTGTCGCCGGCTGATACCGAAACGGTTGCCTGGCTGGTCAAGGCCCATTTGTGGATGAGCCTGACGGCGTTCAAACGTGATCTCAATGACCCCAGCACTATTCGTGCCTTTGGCGATCTGGTGCAGTCGCAGGAACGTTTGCGTCTGTTGCTGTGTTTGACGGTCGCCGATATCCGGGCGGTCGGCCCGAACATCTGGAACGGCTGGAAGGCGACCCTTCTACGCGAACTTTACTATGCCACTGATGACCTGCTTTCGGGGGGTCTCAATGCCGATAGCCGCGATTCGCGCGTTGCCAATGCGCAAAGCTCGCTGCGCGATGCGCTTAAAGATTGGCCGGAAAAGGATATCGAAGACTTTATCGAACGCGGCTATCCATCCTATTGGCTGAGTTTCGATACCGATATTCACGTCCATCACGCCCATCTGACGCACGAGGCGCGGAAATCCGGGGCGGATATCATCATTGATGTGCGCATCGATACCGAAATTGATGCCACCGAAATCACGGTTCACACCACCGACCATCCCGGCCTGTTTTCCCAGATTGCCGGTGCCATGGCGCTTTGTGGGGCGAACGTTGTCGATGCAAAGATCCTGACGCTCGCGGACGGCATGGCGCTTGATACCTTCTTTGTCCAGGACACCAATGGCGAGGCGTTTAACGACACCGCCAAGCTCGAACGCCTGCGTGAAACCCTTGAAAAGGTCATTTCCGGGCAAATCCGCCCCAGTCAGGAAATCGAACGGCGCCAGACCAAGGACAACAAGCACCGCACTGCGGTCTTCAAGGTCGAACCCAATGTCATTATCGACAACAAGGCCAGCCGCACCCATACGGTGATTGAAATCACCGCCCGTGACCGGCTTGGATTGCTTTATGACATCACGCGCGCACTGCGCGATCTTTCGATGCAGATCGCCTCGGCGCGTATTTCCACCTTTGGCGAGCGCGCGGTGGACGTTTTCTATGTGAAAGATGTCTTCGGGCTTAAAATCGACAGCCGGACCAAGTTCGTGCAGGTCAAGGAAACCCTGACCCAGGCGATTCGCAACGACTAGGGCGAAATCCGGAAAGCAGATAAACCGGATCGATCCAATACCCATGCGCTACCATAGATAACACCACGGTATGGATCTGATCCGGCTGTTCCTGGCCGTTTTGGCCGGTACAGTGCTCAGAGCCTGCTGCGTTTAGCGTGCAACGTTTTGCCGAGGTCATTCCTCTGTTCGGCAAGAAAAGGATCGCAGAGCGTAGTGGGGCTACGGTCGAGATCCTTGACGCTGCAGGGCAGAGGAATGACCCGGCCCACAGGGGTTGTGTTTTGCGATGTTTCGCATCGTTACACCACTTGAACGATGCACCGCATCGTCCTGCGCGCTGTGCCTTGCCAAACAATTCGCAAAACACAAACAAAAGCGATGCAGGCTAAACGCAGCAGGCTCTTTATTCTTTTTTGGAAATTGTGACGGACGAGGAAGGGTAAAACCAAACCCGGCAGCGCGACCTGTTATTCACGGTGCCGAAATCCTCGGAGTGCAGCAGGTTGAGGTGGATCCCTTAATTCCCCGCCCGTCCAATATGAGGCTCGCGTCCCAACGAACCCTCAGCGAGTCAGAATATGGGGCCTTCGCAACTGTTTTTCTGTGACGGTTGTCACAGGGCCCCCAAAAAAATCACCTGATTCAACCACTTTCACAAAAATGCGATATAAGCCGCGCGTTTTAGGGCTCAAAAATTACGACTATTTTCACCTTCGGCTGTCAGATTTCTGTCCATCAAGCTTGAAAATACCGCAATCGCACGTCATCACCGCCAGATTGATCCTCCGGTTTGACGTCGAATCGCGACTTAGGTCCTGACCCTGAATACGGAACGCTTAACGAATGTCGCTTGTCCGCTCTATTGCCACGGTGAGTGGTTTTACCCTGCTGTCCCGTTTGCTGGGATTCTGCCGCGATATTCTGATTGCCGGTATGCTCGGGGCCGGCGGCATGGCCGATGCGTTCTTTGTCGCGTTCAAGTTCCCCAACCTGTTTCGCCGCCTGTTTGGCGAAGGCGCGTTTTCCGCGGCCTTCATCCCGCTTCTGGCCGGCGACATTGAAAAACGCGGTCTGGACATCGCCCGTGAATTTGCCGCACGCGCCATGTCGATGCTGGTGCTGATCACCGGTTTTTTGGTGGCGATCATTGAAATTCTGATGCCCTGGGCGATGTATGTCTTTGCGCCGGGTTTTGCCGAAAATCCCGAAAAGTTTGCGCTGGCCGTTGAACTGTCGCGCATCACGTTCCCCTACCTCGCCTTTATTTCCGCCGTTGCCCTGATGTCGGGCGTTATGAATACGCTCCATCGCTATGCGGCTGCCGCTGCCGCGCCGATCATTCTTAATATCTGTCTGATTGGTGCCTTGCTTGGCCTGACACCAGTCACGGAAACACCCGCCCACGCCCTTGCATGGGGGGTGGCGATTGCCGGTGTTGCCCAATTCATTGCCCTGGTGATTGCCTGCAAACGGGCTGGCTTTGCCATCAAGTGGCAGCTGCCGCGTGTTGATGACCGCATCAAGCTTCTGGGCAAACGCATGATCCCGGGCATGATTGGTGCGGGGGTTTATCAGATCAATCTTCTGATCGACACGATGCTGGCATCGCTTGTGTCCGACGGTGCTGTTTCCTGGCTTTATTATGCCGACCGCGTGCAGCAACTCCCGCTTGGCGTGATTGGCATTGCCATTGGCACGGCCCTTTTGCCGACACTCTCGCGGCAATTGCAGGGCGATGATGCCAAAACCGCGATGTATAGCCAGAATCGCGGCATTGAAATCGCCCTTCTCCTTACCCTCCCGGCAGCGGTCGCCCTTGGCGTGATGGGCCTTCCGGTGATCAATGTGCTGTTTGAACGCGGCGCCTTCGGGGCGGAAGAAACCCTTATGACCGGCATGGCGCTCACGGTGTTTGCGTTTGGCCTGCCGGCCTCGGTCCTGGTCAAGGTATTGGCACCGGGCTTCTTTGCGCGCGAAGACACCAAAACACCGATCCGCATTGCCATTTCCTGCATGGTGCTCAACATCATTTTGATCGTGGTCCTGATGCCATGGTTCGGGCATCTCGGCATTGCCGCCGCCACGTCTGTTTCGGTCTGGGTCAATGCGATGTCGCTTGGCTTTATCTTGCGTCGGCGCGGCGATCTGGCGTTTGATGCCCGTCTGTTAAAACGTGTGCCGCGCATTCTTCTGGCGTCCGCCCTGATGGGATCGGCCCTTTGGTTTGCCATTGATGCCTTCTGGCAAAATGATGCGCTTTCGATCACGCGGATCATCACCATGGCGATCTGTGTTGGCGGCGGCATGGCGGTTTATGCGATCAGCGCCCAACTGCTTGGCGCGACCAGCTTTTCCGAGCTGAAATCGACCCTTAAGCGGGGAAAACCCGCCTGATCGCAATTATTCGGCACGTTTCCCGATAAGCAGCTTGACCTTCCCCGGCCACGGGGCTTAACTCGCGCGCGTTGCTTGCATGCTCGTCCGCCGGCGGGTGTCCAAAACCTGGCGGAGTATGCAGGTCCCGTTACTCAAGATATGAAATGGACGACGACGTTATGGAACGTGTGTTTTCGGGCGCTCAGCCCACCGGTAACCTTCACCTTGGCAACTATCTTGGCGCGATCCGCAACTGGGTCGACCTGCAGAAGAAATATGAATGCATCTTCTGCGTGGTCGATATGCATGCCATCACGGTCTGGCAAGACCCCAAGGAACTGCGTTCCAACATTCGCGAACTGGCCGCCAGCATGATCGCTTCGGGCATCGACCCGGAAAATCAGGTACTGTTTAACCAAAGCCAGGTTTCCGCCCATGCCGAACTGGCCTGGATCTTTAACTGTGTCGCGCGCATCGGCTGGTTGAACCGCATGACCCAGTTCAAGGAGAAGGCTGGCAAACATCGCGAAAACGCATCTCTCGGTCTTTACGCCTATCCGAGCCTGATGGCAGCCGACATTCTGGCCTATAAGGCGACCCATGTGCCGGTCGGCGAAGACCAGAAGCAGCATCTTGAACTCGCACGTGATATCGCGTTGAAATTCAACACCGATTACGGGGTCGAGGGCTTCTTCCCGCAGCCAGAACCGCTGATTTTGGGTCCGGCAACGCGGGTGATGTCGCTGCGTGACGGTTCGAAAAAGATGTCAAAGTCCGATGCGTCCGATATGGCGCGCATCAACATGACCGATGATGCCGAAACGCTCGCCAAAAAGATCCGCAAGGCCAAAACCGATCCAGAACCGCTGCCAAGCGAGGCCGCTGGTCTTGAAGGCCGCCCGGAAGCCAAGAACCTGATCACCATCTATGCTGCGCTGACCGACAGCACCGTCGATGCAGTTCTGGCAGAACATGGCGGCACGCAGTTCTCTGGCTTCAAACAGGCGCTGACCGACGTCGTTGTCGAAAATCTGGCACCGATCACCGAGGAAATGGCACGGCTCAATGCCGATCCGGCCTATATTGATCAGGTTCTGGCAAAGGGGGCGGAACGGGCCAACACCATCGCCCAGCCGATCCTTAAAGAGGTCAAGGAAGTCGTCGGCTTCCTGAACGGCTGATCACGCCAGAACATCTGAACAACAAAAAGCAGCGGTGTTAAGTGTCAAGGACCGCTGCATGATATATGCGCATCCTTGCGTTTGCCCTTACAATGATTTTGCGCATGACGGCGACCAGCGCGACCTTTCCGGGTTTTCCCTTTTGTTTGAGGCGTTGGTAGAAGGCTTTCATTTCTGGATCAAAGCGAATAGCAGGTAGTGCGGCGACATATAGAACGTCGCGCACCTGTTGCCTGCCGCCGGCAATCGTTCTTTTGCCCCGCATGAGGCCGCTATCACGATTAAGCGGTGCGACCCCAACCAGTTTGGCAATCTGGCCCTTGTCCAGCCGTCCGAGTTCGGGCAATCCAGCCAGCAGGAAGCAAGCGGTTCTCATCCCGATACCTTTCAGCGACATCAGAACATTTGCCTGAGCCTGCAAGTCCTCATATTCGGCCAGGCAGGTTTCCATCGCTTTGATCACCTTGCAGCGCTGCTCAACAAGAAAGTCGAGCGTTTCCTCAATCCATCCCAGCGTTTTATCGACCTGCTTTTCCCTGCGATTTTTCTCCTGAACAATCATGTGAGAAAGCTGGCGGTAGCGCTGTACGAGGTCGGACAGTTCTGATTGCCGTGCTGAAGGGGGCTCGAGTAAGCGGGTTTCCATGCGCCTGCCGTAATCTGCGATAACGAAGGCGTCAATCCGGTCGGTTTTGGACAGTTGGCCGCTCGCGCGGGCGAACTGGCGGATATATTTCGCATTCACCTTTGCAACGGGTCGGCGTGCCGCCAGCAAGGCTTCAACAATTGATCGTTCATAGCCTCCTGTCGGTTCAACAAGGATACGCTCAACATCCTCATACCCGGCAAGCCAACCAAGAAAGCTGGCAATGCCCGAAGGCGTATTGGCAAAAGTTTTTGTCCGGTTTTCAGGTAACAGGCAAATATCAAAGGTGGATTTCGATATATCGATCCCCACAAAACGCGTAGTATAAGTCATTGGCTTTGTCCCTCTTATACACGAGCGTAAAAGCTCTCTCAGCGGTTCGACGAAGCCTCAGGGTGCTCAGAGGGTTCTGCTTTTTTACGACCGTCAAGGGTCCTGCCCGCAAGGGCTCAACCGCTCTGTGCACCGTGAACGGGTGGTGGCCACCACCCGTTCAAACAAAAGAGGCAGAAGGATCATAACAAATCCTTCTGCCTCTCAATGTATAAGCCCGCCGGTTGAACCAGGAGGGCTTTTTGTTTCGATTTCGAAACGTGGACCGTCAGACCGCGTTATCGAACCTGGTTCAAGATTTCCGCACGTACCTTTTCCCGCCAAGGACGTGCCTTTGACAGAGCAATTTCAAACTCCGGCGCGCTCTTGTCCAATTGGGTCAGGGCGAAACCCTCTTTGCCGTCAGCAGGACCGCGGGCCAACCACTGGCCGTCAGGTCCGACAATCCCTGCCGCTATTGCCTGTGATTGATCGGTGCACACTGCTGACATCACCCATTGGCAATAAAACCCGGCTTGCGCCTGAAGTGCGATCTCAAAGAACGGCGAAAGTTTCGACGATGCATGGATTATCAAATCTGTGCCCAAACGCGCATATTGTGAAAAAAACTCGGGAAACTGGATTTCCAAACAAATTACGCATCCAACACGCACGCCATTGATATCAAAAACAATAGGCTCCTGCCCCGCTTGATACCAACCCTGACTTTCTCCATACGACAAGACACGCTTGTCGTAGTGGCAGATATGGTTACCGTCCGGACTAAACACGATCAGGCTGTTGCGAGGCGGCGAAGCGGGCTGTTGGGCGCAGGCATAGCCAAGCGCGGCATATACCTGCAAGTCTTGGCATGTTTGGGCAATATTTCGAAGCTCCGCTTCTTGTTGCGCCCAGTCAAAATCGGCCCAAATGTCTGGATTGTCGAAATACCTTTTAGGATAACCGCTGAGCGCACCTTCCCCGAAACAGATCAAACTTGCGCTCTGCCGCGCAGCTTCCATCAACACCCGACGAATGGTTCTACCATTGTCAGCGATATCAGACGACGCACGGGTTTGAGCAGCGGCAAGCAACATATGATCGATCTCGCAATGGATGGGTTCATCCGATCTTTTATATAGCCGCCCCTTTCAAAAGGCGAAGACGTTGATCAGATCGCGTTACCGGACTTTCCCGATTGCTGCTGCATTGCCTGATATTTCTTCAAACCATCCATCATCGTCTGGCTGAACCACGCCCCCACCGGCGCATCCCCATTCATGTTATGGGATGCCTGCTGCAACAGCGGGTGGTTGGCCGGATCGTCCGCAGATGACGCCTTTGCCACGGTAGCAGACCCGGTTTCTGAGCCGCGCGCTGTTTCACGTGCCGTCATCTGGCCATCATCGGCCACCGGATTGCTGCTGGCCACCGCATCAGCCGCCATGGTCTGAGCCTTGTCCCGACCAAGGGCCGCGTTAAAGCGTGCCGCCATCTCAGCCGCCGAAAGCGGGGTACCGTCTGTCGAAAGGGCTAGCGGGTTCAATGTTTCCCGCTCTTCAGTTTCGGCTTTCAGTGCCTCCGGCTTTCCATACTTTGCTTGATGCTCTGCTACCTCGGCCGCAATGGCCAAACTATTGGTCTGACGGCTGATCCGCCCGCTGCTTGCGGCCCGTGCCCAGACGGTATCAGCATCTTTCGGTGCCGGGCGCCGCACTGGCTCATTCGCGGTCGAGCTTGATGATATGGTCTGGCCCAGGGTCGAAACCGGGTTGGTGGTCCCGGCCGAGGCCATGGCAACGCTCAGTTCTGCGGGATCGGATGCCAGGGCTGTTGCCGTCGCAATTTCCCCATCAGCAGCCGCCACGTTGGCAGGTGCCGGATTTTGGGCGGCTTGCGCGACCTGTGGGGCCTGAACACCTTGTGTTCCTTGGGCCACTTGCGCCGCTTGCGCCCACGGCACATTCAGATCAGATGCCTTCACCCCGGCACCACCTGTTGCATCGGCTGCGGCCAAAACTGTCTGATCAACGGGTGCAGTCGGGGCTGATTGTACGATGGTGGCCTGTTCGGCCGGACTTGCGGACTGGGCCGAAGCCTCGCTCATCCAGGGCAGAACCAGATCCCCCTGATAGGTCCCGTTTTGCGCCACGGTGGCTTGCTGGTTTTTCGTCGCATCGCTGGCATCAGCCACCGCCGTGCCATCATCAACACCACTGCCGCCAAAACCGTCTTCAACGAACGCCATGACGTGGCTGCCGGTATCATCACCGGTAACGGCATCGACCACGGCATCAATCGCAGCGCCTGCAAGGCCAAACACCCCGCCAAACAGGCCGCCGCCCGCAACGCGCGCGCCATTGCCGATCTCATCGCCGGTGAGCGATCGATAGATCATGCCGACACCGGGAATATGCTGCAGGGGATTGATTACATCGAGGACATCGGTGAACTCAAAACCGTCCTCGCCAAACATGTATTGCGAAAATGTCCGGCCTTCGCCGTCTCCCGAAAGCGCATCAGCCGCGTTCGACTGGGCAAACTTGCTGTCTGCTGCCCCGCCTGTGCCAGTTGCACTACCCGTTATGCTACCGGGCGAAATTTGCCGCCAATTTTCATCAATCGACATGTCTGTCCTCCTCTTGCCACATGATGAGCAAAAGTAGTGCCAGTTTTAGCGCTCGCTAAAACATTGAAATACAGTGATTTTCTTGGAAAGGCCTTTCGCCAGATCTGCCCGTCGGAATCTTCTGCCGGGTCGCATCGGCACAGTTAAATCAGGCAGAGCTTAAACTGTGTGGGATGTGGCGAAAATGATGGGTTCGGCGAGCACTGGCGCGCAGCGTACTTAAGGCGCGTGAACCATACGCAGAAGAAACCGTTATTTGCAGGCCATCCAACGCGGTTTAAAATAGGTGGCCAGCCCGTTCCTTCTTGGTCTGCAGATAGAACTCATTATGCCCATTGGACGGGAATTTGTGCGGCACTCGCTCGGAAACCGTCACGCCCCAGCTTTCAAGCCCGGTGAGTTTTTCCGGATTGTTGGTCAGCAAGCGCACGCTTTCAAAGCCAAGCTGACGCAGCATTTCGGCCGCCGGACGATAAACACGTTCATCGGCGTCAAAACCAAGTTCCTCGTTGGCATCAAGGGTGTCAAACCCGCGATCCTGAAGGGCATAGGCACGCAGCTTGTTCACAAGCCCGATGCCACGCCCTTCCTGACGCAGATAAAGGACAATACCGCCCTGGCCGCTTTTGGCGATTTCGGAAATGGCACCGCGCAGCTGCGGTCCGCAATCACAGCGCAGCGACCCGATCAGATCCCCGGTAAAGCATTCCGAATGCAGGCGAATAAGCACCGGTTTGTCCTTGGCCGGTTCGTCAATCACGATGGCAAGGTGTTCCTGCCCGCCATCTTCCGGACGAAAGGCAATGACGGTGACATTTTCGGCATCTTCAAGCGGCACACGCGCTTCGCTGACCTGGCGCAAACTTGCGGCCGAGGCATTTTCATAGCCATTGATGCTTTCAGACTGCAGAACCAGTAAATTCTGCGCCCGGGCAAGATTTTCAAGCTGATCACCACTGACCGGCACGGTCACAACAGCAGGCAACAGGCGTGCAAGCTTTGCCAGACGGATGGCGGCATGTTCAGCCATGCTGATCGGGCGCCAGTCCCCGTCGGGAAGCGCATCAAGATCAAGCAACGGATTGGCGATCTCACCCAAACGATCGGCATTAACAGCCGACTGGCTTGCAGAGACAAAGGCAATGAACGGATCGTTTTTGCATGCCTGACCAAGCGATTTGGCCCGCACGCGCGGAAGGACGATTGCTGGCACCGTTTCGTTTCCGGCAATGTCACAAAGACGTTCCAGACCATGCTGGGACAGCGGCTCGGCCGCGATCACCGCAACACTGTGGGCTTCGCCATTATCATGCCCCTGGACCAAAACGATCTCGCCACGGCGCAAATCTGCCACAGCGCGGGACACCGTTACCAGGTCGGTCGCCGGGATCAGATTGCTGTCATTTTGGGCCGTCACGGCGGAGCTTTGGGTCATCGGCATCTTGTCTTTGTGATCACAACATCGCGATCCGGTGGCTATGGGGCTGGATAAAGACCCGGTTTAATTCATATAAGCGCATCAGGCGGCGCAATCGTGCTTATAAGGTGATGCGCAAAATCGCAGGAAGACGCGCATCTTTCAAGATTTTACGACATCACATTATAGACAAATCGCCCCTACCACCTAATCCGGGTTGGTCAGGAGTTAAAGGACCAAAGCGAAAACAGTTTGTTCTTGAAAATAGACAGTAAGATACTGATCCTAGATCCCGTACTACATATATGGCGGGTCGGATCAGAAGTTCCACAAAAACAATGGTGTGATTATCCATCGAAATCAGCTTCTATTCGCAAACAAGAACTGGTCAGCAGCAAGGGACGGTGAATGTCGACAGGTAAACAGGTTCTGGTGGTTGAGGATGATGCAGCCCTCAGCCAGTCTCTGACAGAGCAGCTCAGACTTCATGAAGATTTCGAATGTGTGGTTGCCAATAGCGGCAAGGAAGCGCTCGATCTGGCCAAGGATTCCTATTTTGACGTGATCCTGCTCGATGTCGGCCTGCCCGATATGGATGGCCGCGATGTTTGCAAACTGATGCGGCGCGCCAATGTCAAATCGCCGATCATCATGCTGACCGGGGCCAATAGTGACTCTGACACCATTCTGGGTCTAGAATCGGGCGCCAATGATTATGTCACCAAGCCATTCCGCCTAAACGTGTTGCTGGCGCGCATTCGCGCCCATATCCGTCAGCATGAACAAAGCGAAGACGCGGTCTTTGTCATCGGCCCGTACAGCTTCCAGCCCAGTGCCAAGATCCTGATTGAAACCGCGAGCGAAAAGAAAGTCCGCCTCACGGAAAAGGAAACCTCGATCCTGAAGTTCCTGTTTAGGGCCGGCGACAAACCGGTCAGCCGCGAAACCCTGCTTGATGAAGTCTGGGGCTATAATGCCGGTGTCACCACCCATACGCTGGAAACCCATGTCTATCGTCTGCGCCAAAAGATCGAAAAGGATCCGTCAAACGCGGCGATCCTGATTACCGAGCCGGGCGGCTACAAGCTGAACCCCTGATCAGGCTGCAGTTTTGCGCCCACAAAAGAAAATCCCGCTGATGCGGGATTTTTTTGTCACAAACGCCCGGGTGGCGCGTCTATGTTCTTGGTCTGATTATCCACAGGAAGGTGAGGTTCACGCGAATCGCCACAAAACGCACGGATAAAGCATGAATTACATGATTTTTGCAGGTTTTCACCCCGAAAGCAGATTTAGAAGCCCAAATTTCGGTGCTTTTGGCTATCTCAATAGCCCCGGGAGCCGAAAATAGCCGTCCCAACCCGCACATGCGTGGCACCAAAGCGGATTGCGGCCTCGTAATCACCGCTCATGCCCATGCTTTTGATTTTAAGGCCATGACGATCGGCAATCTTGCCCAGCAGGGTGAAATGCGGGGCCGGTTCCTCGTCAACCGGGGGAATGCACATCAATCCGATGATCGGAAGATCCAGCTCCTCGCGGCACATTTTGATGAAGTCATCGGCATCCTTAGGCGCGATGCCGGCCTTCTGTTCTTCCTCGCCGGTATTTATCTGAATGAACAGATCCGGGCAGGTGCCGGTATTGTCGCGATGTTTGGCAAGCGCCTTGGCCAGTTTCGGGCGATCCACGGTTTCGATCACGTCAAACAGCGCCACCGCGTCCTTGAGTTTGTTGGTTTGAAGCGGCCCAATCAGATGCAGCTCGAGATCGGGAAATTCGGCGCGCAGTCCCGGCCATTTGCCTGCTGCTTCCTGCACCCGGTTTTCGCCAAACACGCGCCTGCCATCGACCAGCGCCTTGCGCACATGATCAGCCTCATGGTTCTTGGACACACATACCAGCGTCACATCATCCGGATTACGATTGGCCGCGTCACATGCCGCGTTGATATTGCCCTGAATTTCGGCAAGGTTGGCCGCAACATCGGATTTGTCAGATGACAGATCATGACTGCTCATGGAAGATAGTCCTTCATCGGTAAAGCGATTGGGCTCAGATATAGCTGCCACATCGGGATAGTATCAATGGATAAAGCCCTGTTAAAGCAGGCACGCAGGCTCAATTTACGCAATGGCGGCCCGAATGGCATCCCGCCAGTTGTGCTGATGACCGATGATCAAAGGATGCCGGATCCGGAAGCCGCCATCCGCGCCCTGCCCCGCGACAGCATGGTGATTTTTCGCCATTACGATCATCCGATGCGGGCGCAAATCGGCGCGCAACTCCGAACAGTCTGCCGCACCAAAGGTATCGTCTTTCTGGTGGCCAATGACGTCGCGCTGGCACTCCGGCTCGATGCCGACGGCATGCATTTTCCCGAATACCGGGCCCTGACCGATCCGGGCATCTATCATCGGATTCCGCAAGGTTTCTTGCGCACATCGGCCTGCCATTCGCTGCAAACGATCCGAAAACTCGCCCTGCTTCCAGCGCGTTACCAACCCGATGGCGTTTTGATTTCTCCGATCTTTCCAACCCTTAGCCACCCCGGCGCCAAACCGCTTTCGCGCAGCAAAACCAACCAGATGATCCAGGCGTGCCAGCAGGCCGGCATGGCCCCGATCGGCCTTGGCGGGATCACCGCGCAAACAATCGAAAATCTGGGGACTTCAGCCCTTGCCTCCGTCGCCGGGATCGGGTTTTCTGGGTTTCGTCACCCACCATCCCGTTGACCGGAGTTCTCCCGCAAAATGCCCCGGGCCCTGCACCCTTCGCGCAAGACATTTACCCGTTTTGCCTCCAAACAGCCGTTTCAGTTTGGCCTGCCCAACGTCAGTGCAGCCCTGACCCAGGCGTCTGACAACAGCGCGATCTATTTTACCCGCGCGTCATCCCTTCTGCGCCGTCAGGTGCTTGCAGGCGCACCCGGGGTCAAGATCAAGTCGGACAGTTACCGATTTCAGGTTTTGCAGCGCGACGGTTGGGGTGATGAGGATTTATCAAACAAGGCCGTGCTGTTTCTGATCCCTGATGATGCGCTCGGCGATTGTGTCGGCATGGCGCTGTTCTTCCGCGCGCTCAAACAGCGTTTTGCCGATATCCGGATCGGGGTGCTGAACAGCGGCAGCGCATCGGACATCTTTGCGCTGATGCCAGATACCGAGATTTTCCAGCTATTTATCTCGAGCACACAGCTCAAAGGCTTTGATCACGTGATTGATCTCAGTGAGATGGAAGGCTGGCGTGATATTGCGACCATGCCGGTCAACCCGGAAGAAGCCCTCTGCGAGGCGTTCGGCATTCCGCCCATACCGCTCGAAAAACGCCAATTGCCAAGTACAACCCGGCATAAAATCGGCGTCGTCCCGATGGCGTCCTCGCCACTGCGCACGCTACCTCCGAAGCTGGTCACCGAGATTACCACGATGTTGGCCAAACAGGATTGCGACATCACCCTTGTGCTCAATGCCTATCAGGGAATGATGAAGGCTTACAAGGCCGCGCTGAATGATCTTGGTATTCGAAACGGCGACAACATCCGGATTGTGGATGGCTTCAAAACCATCGGCGATCTGGTCAAGTTCGTCGGGCAGCAGGATTACCTGGTTGTCGCCGACAGCGGACCGGCCCATATCTCCAAACTTTTCCAGACACCGGGACTCGGCATCTATAGCTCGGCGGATGCCAAAACCTTGCAAGGCCGCCACAAAAACCTGCGCACGTGGCAAAGCGATTTTGTCGGCCCCCATTGCGCCGCCCCATGTGGCCTCGCAAAACTCCGTGCCACAGTTGATGGTAAAATAGGCTGCATGGGAAGTCTCGCGCTGCCGATCACTGACCTTCCCGATATCCCCGACAAAGGCGATACCTCACTCGTGCAGGCGTTGGTGACGAACGCGCCCGTCCCCTGCGTTGCCCGTTTGACCGAGAACATCCTGGCAATTAGCGATGCGATCACTGAGGATCTGTTCGCTTCCTGATCAGGGGCGGCGGCAACCGGCACTCCCACGATACAGACAAAAAGAAAGGGCGGCCGAAGCCACCCTTTCAAAATCGATCCTAATTCCGAGGAATTAGAAGGTCAGAGCAAGACCGGTAACGGCGCCGAAGCCGTCGTTATCGGCGATGTTTGCGCTGTCAGCTTCGTCGTCGAACCAGAAGATCGACGATTTCCAAGCAACGCCTGCACCAAGCGCATAGGACATGCCGAGATCAACGGTGCTGATTTCGCCAGTTGTCGTGCTGGAACCGTCGGTGCGGTTTCCGTAGTCAGCATAACCGTAGGACAGCGAAACAGTCGCCGCATCCATTGCGTAGGAGACGCCGATGTCAAACGCGTCGGTATCACCAGCGGTGCGGGAGTTTTCACCCTGCGCGTAATCGTCTTCGATGTGACCCCAGGAAGAACCAACGACGAAGTTACCGAAGCCAAGAGTTGCACCAAGGCCATACCAGTTGCCTTCAGCCTGGTTTTCACCGGTTGCAGAAACACCAACCGCGACACCATCGAAGTCGTGCTGATAACTGATACCCGCGGACAGAATGTTGTCGCCGTCAGTCGCGGTGTCGTTGTTGTTCGAACCACTGTCATCCGCATAAGAGACACCAGCCTGGAAGCCGCTGATGTTCGGGGTGAAGTAGGTGAAGCGCTTCTGGTCACCGCTCGACGGAACCGTGTCAACAAGGTAAGCATCAACCCAGTTGGTCAGATCGCCATCGTTAACGCCAACCGGGCCAACCGACGGTGCGGTGATGGCAAGTGAGTCAGCAGCGCTATCGTCTTTACCAAGCTTGACCTGACCGAAGCCACCATTAACAAACAGATACTGTTCATCGATCTGGTCCGAAGAGGTTTCACCTTCAAGTTCAATTTTCGCACCAACTTCGATGCCGTTATCAAGCGTGGTCTTACCAGAGAAGTGAACTTCGGTGTCAGACTGGAAAGCGTTTTTGGATTCGCCAACGTCCTGGTCAGCAACACCAGCCCACTGTTCCATGTAACCGCCAACCGAAAGCTGGATCGGCTCGGAAGCCTGTGCGGTGCCTGCAGCGGCAACAGCGACAAGTGCGCTGGAAGCAAAAAGAATCTTTTTCATCATAACCCTCAATAGAATGACGTTTCGGGACGAAGGGGTTTGAACCGGACGGCCCTTCGTTTTGGCAAGACCGATATGGCCATTTTACTGACTGGTGGTCAATTATAATAAATGACCAAAAGTTATTTCAATAACACAGTGTTGTTTTTTTGCCACATTAATCGCCGTTATACAGGGCATATATGCTGCACAAATGGCGTAATTTCGTCATTTATTGAAGGGGTACTATTTCTGGACGCCCATAATGATAATATAAATATATTTCGGTCATTTATAGGGGGTTTCAAACTCTCAGCCAATGATAACGCGGTCCTTCATGAGTGTATCAATACTCTAGGAGATAGTTCTGTCGGTTATCGATTGAGGAATTCTTCACCCAACCAAACCAATGCTATTTCGGCTTCACTGCGTAAGGCGCTCACTGCGAAAAACAAAAAAGAAGGGGGTGGAAAATCCACCCCCTTCAATTTTTCGACTAATCCGAAAAGGATTAGAAGGAAAGTACGAGACCGGTAACTGCACCGAAGCCTTCGTTGTCGTCAGCCGAACCAGCGTCTTTGCCCTGATCGTCGAACCAGAAGACAGAAGACTTCCAGGTTACGCCAGCGCCGAGCGTGTAAGCAAGGCCGAGATCAACGGTGCTGATTTCGTCAACGCCGTCAGCAGCAGCGGTGGAGTCGGCTTCACCATAACCGTAACCGAGGGAAACGGTTGCTGCGTCCATAGCATAGGAAACGCCAAGATCGAAGTCGGTCGTGTCATCCGGATAAGCGGTTGCTTCGCCCTGACCGAACTCGCCGTCCTGCATCAGGACAGAACCGCCAACGGTGAATGCGCCGAAGCCAACATTCGCGCCAACGCCGTACCATTCGCCTTCGCCTTCGTGCTCACCAACGAGGGAAACAGCAACAGAGACGCCATCGAAGTCACCACGGTACTCAATACCACCCGAAACGATGTTGTCACCGCTGTTAGCCGAGTCAGAGTTTTCAGAGCCGTCGTCATCGGTGTAGGAAACACCAGCGCGGAAACCACCAAGAACCGGGGTGTAGTAGGTCAGACGCTTGGAGTCGCCACCAGCCGGGATAACGGTATCCGGAAGGGTGTTGGTGTTAACCCAGTTACCAAGGTCGCCATCGTTGACGCCAACCGGACCAACAGACGGTGCGGTGATGCCCATGTCAGCTGCTGCGCCGTCTTCGGCACCGAGCTTGACCTGACCGAAGCCACCGTTAACGTACAGGTACTGTTCGTCAACCATGGAACCGGAGTTGCCACCTTCACCTTCGAGTTCGATTTTGGCACCAACTTCAATGCCGTTATCGAGCGTGGTCGAACCAGAGAAGTGAACTTCGGTGTCGGACTGGAAAGCAGTCGGAGCACCACCAGCAGCCGGGGTGTCCTGATCGGCAACACCGATCCACTGTTCCATGTAACCGCCAACCGACAGGCTGATTTTCTCAGAAGCCTGTGCCTGGCCTGCGAATGCGACAGCGACGAGTGCGCTGGAAGCAACAAGAATCTTTTTCATCTTTTCCCTCAACGTCTTTGCATGCGCCTTATCAGCGCTATGACAAATATTTGGACAGCTTTTGCCGCCCGGTTCGAGAAAGATGGAGCCACCAAATTGTGTGCACGTCAACCAAAGCTGTGACGAAAATGGCACATTGGCCACACAGTGTGGCAAAAAAAACACACTGGTTTTCTTTGCTCATCTCGGAATTCCGCCCTATATTCGCTGAAAATTCGGGTTGCTTGTTGAATTCATTTGTCTAAGGGCAGGAAATGCTAACCTTTTATTCGTTCAAGTCGCTGGTCACCGGAGCAAGCGCTGCGCTCATTCTCGCAGGCTGCTCATTCGGCTCGGTTGACTATGATCAGTTCCCAGGCTCGGCAAACACCGATGAACGTATCAACGGTCAGGCGATGACCCGCGCCCAGGAAAAAGAGCGCGGCGGTCTGTTCGGGTCCGAAGGGCTCAACATCTTTGGTGGCGAAAACGCTCAGCAAGGCGGCGGTTCCGGCATTGGCGTCAACAGTTTCCTGTGGCGCGCATCGCTTGATACGCTCTCCTTCATGCCCTTGAACTCTGCAGATCCGTTTGGCGGTGTGATTATTACGGACTGGTACACCCCACCTGAATCTCCGGATGAACGCTTCAAGCTGACGACCTATATCCTTGGAACATCCTTGCGCTCTGATGCCATCAAGGTTTCTGTCTTCCGTCAGGTCAGCGTCGGCCCGAACCAGTGGCAGGATGCTGTGGTCGAACCGGGTACTGTAACATCCATGGAAGATGCGATCCTGACCCGTGCGCGTCAGCTGCGCATTGACAGTGCGAATTCCGAATAAGGCAGATGTCGAAAGACACCGACTATATATCGCCGGAATACAACCCCCACTCGCTGAAACGCGACTGGGGGTTTCTTGTATTTCCTGACTTTAGGGATGTTTTCGAACGATCATGCAATGATCTGACCGGGCTTCGTGCAAACCTTTATCAGTTGCTTGTGCAAAGAACTCTTCCAAGCGAAGCAACAGCGCCCCCGGTTCCAGATCAGCCGGCAAAAGTCAGTACAGACGGACTGTCAACCAATGGGAATGATCTCCTCGAAGAAGTCGGTCTTGATATCCTCACACTTGCCTTGCTGGCAGACGTTCCAATACATCGCCCGTTGGATCTCACCCAAAACAATCTGATTGGGCACTGGCGATGGCTGCACGAGGTTTGGCGTAATTGCGCATCGCGTCACATGCATCACAGCGCGACTCAAGAAAACCTGGTACAGAGCCCCGTCACCAGAGCACTGCAGAACGGTAAAAACAATCTGGCCATTGCCGAGTTACGCAGCCAATTCAAAAAGGTTCAGCACGCACCCGTTGATGCTCGGCTGTACCATTCTTTCATGGATGCACTAACTCTGTTTTGCCCTTTTATCGGAACCGAACTATTGTGGCGCCAGGGACGGATTGATCAGGCCCCGAACAGGCCCGGCATCAAAGCCAAAGATAAAGAAGGTATGATCGAATGACGTTGCGCGCGGTTCTTCCGATTCTCGCACTTGTAGCCATGACAACCCTCAGTGCCTGCGGATTTCGCCCGCTTTATGCCACGGCTGGCGATGACTACAACACAGCTGCCAGCATGGCGCGTGTGAATGTCGCACTGATTAATGATCGCGTCGGGCAACTGACCCGAAATGCCCTGATCAAAACGTTGACCCCGCGTGGACAAAGCACAAGCCCACTTTATGACCTGAGCGTGACTTTGAGCGAATCGACCAGTGAACAAGGTTTCACCAAAGACAACGAAGCGACAATCGCCGATTACCGCATCAACGCCAACTATCAACTCACTAGAAGATCTGACACGAAGGTCCTGCGCAAGGGCACAGTCCGCGCCCGCACCAGCTACAATATCGTCGATTCGGATTTTGCCAGCATCGAGGCCGAGGATGCCGCTCGCGGTGACGCGGCCCGCAACCTGGCGCAGCAGCTGGCCAATCAGGTCGCCATTGGTCTGCGCTCGCAATAACTGCCCCTGCCCACTCGCTCGTCTCTATTCACTCACGACTCCCCTAAGGAACCACAAGGCGCACCATGAAGCTCAAGGCAGCACAGGTTGAAAACTTCTTGCGCGCCCCGGATGCGAAGGCTCAGCTCGTCCTGATTTATGGCGAGGATGAGGGCCTTGTGCGCGAACGCGCAATTCGCCTGGCCAAAACCGTGGTTGAGGACCTCAAGGATCCCTTCCGCGTCATTGAGCTTGGTGCAGCACAGCTCAAGGAAGATACCGGCCGCCTGCGTGACGAATCGGCTGCCATGAGTTTCGGTGGCGGGCGGCGCGTGATCCGACTCCGTGATATCGGGGATGCACAGGCGCCTGTGATTGCTGACTTCCTTGCCGATCCCGCCGGCGACGCCCTGATTGTCATTGAGGCCGGAAGCCTTCCAACCCGCTCCAAACTGCGCCAGGCCGTGGAAAAGGCTGGCAATGGCATGGCGCTGCCCTGCTATGCCGACGGCGCGCGAGATATCGAAACCCTGATCCATTCGATCATGGAAGAGCATAGACTTCGCATTGACCGCGATGCCACGAGCTACCTCGTCGCCAATCTCGGCTCCGATCGCATGATTTCCCGAAGCGAACTTGAAAAACTCGCCCTCTATGCCCTGAAGGACGGCCAGGTCACGCTGGCCGATGCCATGGCCTGCGTGGGTGATAGCTCGGCCCGCCACTATGACGATGTCATTCAGGCTGTTTCACAGGGCAATGTCGTCAATCTCGATGCTGCCCTGACAAGATTGGTTGAAGAAGGCCTCAATCCGGTCGGGGCACTGCGCATGATGATCAGCTATTTTCAGAAGCTGCATCTGGTCAAAGGCCAGGTATCGCAGGGAATGGACGCCAATCAGGCGATGAAATCGCTGCGCCCGCCCCTGTTCTTCAAGGCCGCCGACCAGTTCCGCGCCAACCTGAATAACTGGGCGGTCCACAACCTGCAACGTGCCCTGCAAATCCTGCTTGAGGCCGAAAAGGACTGCAAAAGTGGCCTGGCAATCCCCGAGACCATCGCGCACCGCGCCATGATCAAGGTCGCGGTTGCCCGCCAGAAACAGGTTCGGCGCTAACCGCTATTGCCACCCGTGCAAGAAAAAAGCATGCCACGCAATGTGACATGCCTTTAAAGATCTGAGTGACCCACAGGACTGGGGAACCGAATCACAAGAGCACCTTAAAGCACCCGCTTTACCTCAACCGATCCCCGACGCGCTTTCGAATCTTCTTCCTTAAGCTTCTTGAGCTGATCGATTTTTTCGCGATCAAGCGCCTTCATGCTGGTTTTGGTTACGGCTTTTTTCCCGTGCCATCTGTAACCTCCTCAGCAATCAGATCATCAAGCGCGTCCTCGCTGACCTCTTCGCTTTCGATCGGATCATCGCCTTCCGGCCCTTCGATGACGAAATCATCGTCTGCGCTTTCTGGCAAAGTCGCATCGGCAATCGTTTCCAGCTCGGCCGTCAGATCATCTTCGTCAGAGTCGTCACCAACATCGGAGTCGTCATCTTCGATAAACATCGAATCGAATTCGTTGTCATCCGACTCTGGTGAACTTACCTCGACTTCATCCTCGCCAAGCTCGCTGGCCTTGCCATGGGTCAGGCGCTGCAGAATGTCATCAAGCTGCTCGAGCGTGTCATAGCGGATCGAGATTTTGCCAGACGCCCCGTCAAAGTCGATATTGACCGCCAACCCCAACATATTGCTAAGGTCACGCTCCAGAGCCACTGTATCTGGGTCTTTCTCCGTCGATGCCCCGCCGGATGATTTCTTCGGACGCGACGCCTTACCACCATCGGTTTTAACAAGCTTTTCGGCCTGACGAACGTTCAAGCCCTTCTTGACGATCTGTCCGGCAAGCTCGACCGCGTTTTCCGCACCCAGAAGCGCACGTGCATGGCCAGAGCTTAACACCTTGTCCGAGAGCATCTGCTTGATCGGTGCCGGCAGACCCAGAAGACGCAGACTGTTGGCAATGTGGCTGCGGCTTTTACCAAGTGCCTGACCCAGCGCTTCCTGCGTGTGGGAAAACTCGCTCATCAGGCGGTTATAGCCTTCGGCCTCTTCAAGCGGCGACAAATCCTGACGCTGCAGGTTTTCGATCAGGGCAATTTCGGCCGTTTCGCGGTCATCAAACTCGCGCACCAGAACCGGCACTTCGTGCAGCTGTGCCCGCTGGGCCGCGCGCCAGCGCCGCTCACCGGCAATGATTTCATAGGTGGTTTCACCCGTCGAAGACGCACGCACCAGAATCGGCTGAATGATACCCTTTTCGCGGATCGAGGCCGCCAGATCATCAATCGCGTCATCGTCAAAATTGCTGCGCGGCTGGAACGGCGACGGCTTCAGATCGGTAATCGCAATCAGCTGCGTCGTGCCCCCCGGTCCCGGATGAGCCGCCTCGCCGGTATCATCGCCACTTGCGGCAACCGCAACATCTTCGTCTTCTTCGCCCAGAAGTGCAGACAGTCCCCTTCCCAAGCCGCGTTTTTTTGCTTCGCTCATGCTTTCACCCCTTCGCGTTTCAGGACTTCGCTCGCCAGATTCAAATAGGCCCGTGATCCCGGGCACTTCATGTCATACACCAGCACCGGCGCACCGTGGCTGGGGGCTTCGGAAACGCGGACATTGCGCGGGATCACCGTGCGATAAACCACATCACCGAAATAGTCGCGCACATCATTGGCCACCTGGGCCGACAGGTTGTTACGCTTGTCATACATGGTCAGCACAATGCCCTGGATTTCAAGGTTCGGATTGAACGCCTTCTTGACCCGTTTGATGGTCCGGACCAGATGGCTGACCCCTTCAAGGGCAAAGAACTCACATTGCAGCGGCACCAGAACCGCATCAGACGCCACCAGCGCATTCAGGGTCAAAAGACCCAGCGACGGCGGGCAATCAATCAGGACGTAATCAACATCCTGCGGCAGTTTGCCAAGCGAATCCTTAAGCTGCGTCTCGCGCCGTTCAAAATCAACCAGCTCGATCTCAGCCCCGGAAAGATCCATGCCCGAAGGTACGATGCTAAGCCGCGGAATGCTGGTTTCCTTGCGCGCCTCTTCAAGCGTATTGCCATTGATCAGCACGTCATAAGAACTGATTTCGCGATCAGATGGACGCAAGCCCAAACCGGTACTGGCATTGCCCTGCGGATCGAGATCGACAATCAGAACCCGCTGGTTCACCGCCGCCAGGGCGGTTGCCAGATTGATGGTCGTGGTGGTCTTGCCCACCCCGCCTTTCTGGTTGGCCACGGCGATGATGCGCGGACGATTTCCGGCACCCTCTGATTTCGTCGAAAGCGGCAAATCAATAACATCCGTCACCGGCCCACTCCTTTTAAGATCATCACGACACCGTCCGGATCGACCAGGCTGGCATGCGTGGTTACATCAAATGTCCAACCGGCATCGCGTGCGTCCGCCAGTTCATCCTCAAAGGCACGTCCCTTTAGCAGCACATAATGGCCGCCGTCTTTCAAATGGCGCTGCCCCAATTCCAAAAGCTTTGGCAGTGGCGCAAAGGCACGCGCCGTAATTACATCGGCCTTACGCGGCGCTGCCGCCTCAATCCGTTCGCGGGCAATCTCGGTCTGGCCCAACACACCACACACCCGCGCGGCCTCCATCAGAAAGACCGTCTTCTTGGTATTAGATTCCATCAGGGTCACATTGTTGGCCCCAAGGATCGCCAGAACGATGCCCGGGAACCCAGCACCCGATCCGAAATCAACGATCTTGCCATCGGCCGCGATATCGGAAAGATGCGGCCAAAGCTGTGCGGAATCCTGCAAATGACGCCCCCAAACGTCTTCGGCCGTGCTGGCGCCAACGATATTGATGCGTGGCTGCCACTTCACGACGAGGTCTGCATACTGGTTGAGGCGGTCCAATGTTTCACGTGAAACATTCAAATCCTGCTCAAACCAGGTTTTTACGGGTGTGGAAATTGTCTGCATATTTGATTTATAGGCCCACCCAGAAAAACACTCCAGTCTTGATTTTTGCCATTTTGTGTTTTTGGCCTCGTCGGATGCGACAAAATCGAAATAAAACACATCGAATGTTTCACGTGAAACATTCACACGCTCAGAACCGATCACCCCGGCCCAATTTCTCCGCATATTCGAGGAAGTTTGTCCTGCCCTCGCACGCCATCAGCCGAGTCGGCCCATAACGTGGGCAAAACCTTCTGCGACTCGGCATACGCCGGGCCGGTGTGTGGGTATGTAGATGTACCCCTCTTCACCCGCCGTCGTTTATGCGCGCCGATTGGAATGGCATGATGGTTGACCGACAAAACCGCTGCCACGCTCCGGCACATCCGCACACCATAAACAAAACACCCGGCCGATGGTTTGGCCGGGTGTTCGGATCTGGGATCAGTTGTCGGATGTGTTTGGTGCGGACACTTTATATATATGTGTGGCCGCAGCCGGAACCCGTCACAAGTTGATCAGGCGGTACGCGATGCCGCTGCGTTCTGATGCTTGTGGCTTTTGATATGGCCGAGCAGTGCCGTGACCGCCGCCGGGGTGACACCCGGGATGCGCGATGCGGCACCGATGGTTTCCGGCTGGATTTCTTTGAGCTTAAGCCGGATCTCAGCCGACAGGCCACCGACCTTATCGAAATCAAGACCACGCGGCAGACGCAATTCCTCGTCCCGACGGAAGGCGGCAATGTCGGCCGCCTGGCGATCGAGATAGCCCTTGTACTGAGCATCAATCGCCACCTGTTCCTTGATTGCCGGATCAAATGCGCCGAGCTGCGGCCAGACCTTGGTCAGGGTATCGAAGTCGATATCGGGATAAGCCAGCAGATCATAGGCCGACCGGCGCACCCCATCCTGATTGATTCTGATATCGAACTTGGCCAGACCATTCGGGGTTTCGGTCAGCTCGGCGACCTCGGTCTTGGCCGCATTCAATGCCGACTTCTTGGCATCCCAGGCCTGTTCGCGGGTCGATGCGATGCAGTCGATATCCAGACCGCGATCGGTCAGACGCTGATCGGCGTTATCGGCGCGCAACATCAGGCGATACTCTGCGCGCGAGGTGAACATGCGATAGGGTTCACGCGTGCCAAGGGTGACCAGGTCATCGATCATCACGCCGATATAGGCGTCCGCACGATCGAGAACAAATTCACGTTCCGTCCCACCAGCAATCAGAGCCGCATTCACACCGGCAATCAGCCCCTGCCCGGCGGCTTCTTCATAGCCGGTCGTGCCATTGATCTGTCCGGCAAAGAACAGGGCCGCGACCTTTTTGGTTTCCAGCGTATGGCGCAACTCGCGCGGATCGACGAAATCATATTCCACGGCATAACCGGGACGGAAGATCTCGACCTTTTCCAGACCCGGAATGGTGGCCAGCATGGCCAGCTGGACGTCTTCTGGCAGCGAGGTCGAAATGCCATTTGGGTAAACGGTCGGGTCATCGAGGCCTTCGGGCTCAAGGAAAATCTGATGCTGATTTTTCTCGGCGAAGCGTACGACCTTGTCTTCGATGGACGGGCAATAGCGCGGACCGCTGCTTTGGATCTTGCCGCTATACATCGGCGCACGGTCGAGATTGGCGCGAATGATTTCGTGGGTCGCCTCGGTCGTCCAGGTCAGGTGGCAGGGAATCTGCGGCACCGTGATTTCCTTGGTCAGGAAGGAAAACGGATCGGGCGGTGTATCGCCCGGCTGTTCCTGCAGGCTAGCCCAATCAATGGTTCGGCCATCAAGACGTGCCGGGGTTCCGGTTTTCAAACGTCCTAATCGGAATTCGTATTTCGCCAGTGTATCGGACAGGCCCGTTGCCGGGGCATCGCCCATACGACCGGCCGGCTCGGACTTCTCGCCAATATGGATCAGACCATTGAGGAACGTACCCGTGGTCAGCACCACCGCGCCAGCCGTATATTCCGAACCATCACCGGTGACGACACCCTTGATCCGGTTGTTGTCATCAATGATCAGGTCCTCAACGCCGCCTTCAAGGATGGTGAGGTTTTCCTGATCCGCCAGAATATCCTGCACCGCCTGACGATAAAGTTTACGGTCGGCCTGCGCGCGTGGCCCACGTACCGCCGGACCCTTGGAACGGTTGAGCATGCGGAACTGGATGCCGGCACGGTCAATCGCACGGCCCATTACACCGTCAAGCGCATCGACTTCGCGTACCATATGTCCCTTCCCCAGACCACCGATGGCCGGGTTGCATGACATTTCTCCGATGCGATCGGCGCGATGCGTGACCAGTGCCGTGGCAGCACCCATGCGCGCAGCGGCCGCAGCGGCTTCACATCCGGCATGGCCACCGCCGACCACAATCACATCAAAGCGGTTATTTGGCACGTTCTTTGACATCGACTTCCTCACTCAATCCCCGCAGCTTATCATGCTGCAGGCGTGAACCGTGTTTGGTTCGAATAGACTTATATGATCAACCTTGTGACGAATGTTTCACGTGAAACATTGGTTGGGCTCAAGCCTAACGACTCTTCCCTAACTCTATTTGCCGATACAGAAGTCCCCGAAGATGATATCGAGCAAATCTTCCACATCGACGCGTCCGGTAATCTTGCCGATTTCGCGGACAGCGAGGCGTACATCCTCGGCTGCCAGTTCTGCGATATCGGTCTGCAATCCGCGATCCAGATGATCGCTGGCACTTTCAAGTGCCCGCCGATGGCGCAAACGTGTCAGCGGCACGGGCCCGGCAAAATCGAGCCCCTCTTTTACGCGAGTCTCCAGCAGTTGCAAGAGGCTTTCCATCCCCTGCCCGGTCATGGCCGATATGGCCAAAACGGGAAGCTCCAGTGCGTGGCCATCGGCTGATGTCCCCTGCCACTGGGCCGGGACATCAATGGCATCTGTTGCATCGACCTTATTGATCACAATAAGCGTCTTGTCATCGATCAGACGCGCGGCCTCCGGATCGATAGTCGGCCAGTCCGCGCGATCAATCACCACCAGCCTGAGGTCGGCATTCTCGGCCCGCTCCGTCGCCCGGCGCACGCCCTCGGACTCAATCACATCACCGCTTTCGCGCAGGCCTGCGGTATCGACCATGGTGACCGGGAAGCCACCAAGATCCAGATGGACTTCGATCATGTCGCGCGTGGTCCCGGCGATCTCGGAGACAATGGCGGCGTCACGCTGGGCAAGCCGGTTGAGCAGGCTTGATTTACCGGCATTGGGCGCGCCAAGGATAACGATCTGAAACCCTTCGCGCAGCCGTTCGCCGCGTCGGTTATCAGCCAGATGTTTTTTGACCTCGCCAAACACACTCATCAGATCGCCGCGCACCACGGGTACGATGCCGTCAGGAAGGTCTTCGTCGGGGAAATCGATATCGGCCTCGATATGCGCGAGGGCCTTCATCAAACGCGCGCGCCAGCCTTCATAAAGCGTGCCCAATTCACCGGCCATTTGGCGCACGGCTTGGCGGCGCTGGGCGGATGTCTCGGCATCAATCAGATCGGCAATGCCTTCGGCCGAGGTCAGATCCATCTTGCCGTTTTCAAAGGCGCGCCGGGTATATTCACCGGGTTCGGCAACGCGCAATCCATCCTGGCGCGACAGGCAATCGAGTACCCCTTCGACCACAGCCCGGCCGCCATGAACATGCAGCTCGACCACGTCTTCGCCGGTAAAGCTTGCCGGGCCTTCGAAATAGATCGCCACCGCATCATCAAGCCGTTCACCCGATTGCGGATCACGGATCGGGGCATAGATCGCATGGCGCGGTTTGGGCATGGCATCCCGACCCAATAACGCGCACAGCACCGCCCCGGATCGCGGCCCGGATAATCGGATCACGGCAACGCCGGCACGCCCCGCGCCGGAGGACAGGGCAAAAATGGTTTCTCGGCTGGCAATCATGGCGGGTCCGTCAGTTTTGAAGATGCGGTTGCGTGGCTGACGAGGATATCGTCCAGACAGCGGCAAAGGTCAACATATCGCAGAAAACAACCAACAGGGCTTTAAGCCTCGCTAAAAAATCAAGGTTTCCGGCACATTGGTCTGTCCAAATTCCGACATGACGAAATCTGCAATACTATTTTCTATGCTACAAATAGACTTCCCAAACTACGCCATTAAAATCAAACAAGCTTGGGTTCAAAGATTATGCCTAAGGCGAACAAAAGAGATAGCTCTCCAAAAATCCACCACTATGTGCCGCAAGCACAACTACGCCATTTTTCGGGCAGCTCAGATGAAAAGTTCGTTTACACATTCGATAAACAAACTTATCGCTCCTACCCAGATTCAATTAAAGACAACGCTGGCGCGAAGAAAAATTTTAATACGATTTTTTCGGAAAAAGATAAGGAAGTCTTTGAGGGGATATTTCAAGAGGTAGATAAAACCTCTCCTAGGCTAATATCGAAAATCTTAGAGAGAGGCTCAATCGATTGGCTAAGCCAAAATGACAGAACGGCTCTCTCCGACTTATTCGTTACTCAGTACATTCGAACTGAATTTCTTCGACAGAGCTTAGTCGAAGCTGCATCACAAATACGAGATTTTGCAAACCGGCACGGTATTAGTGACATCACTTCCATGCCGAGCGAGAACGACGCCCGCAAATTCGCTAAGGATATGTTTCTTAATCGTCGGGAACTTATTTCATCTCTGCTGAGATTAATTCCATTGCTCTACGTCGCTACCGGAAGCAGACAATTCGTTATCTCTGATCACCCCATCACATTACAGAATGCCTTTCCATACGGCGATTTAGGGCTAGAATCCGCTGGAATTCTTTTAACCTTACCCTTGTCACCCAAGTACGCCATAACCTTAAATTGCCCAACGATACTTGAGAAAGTTAGACAAAATACATTTCTGGATTTGGAAGAAAAGACCGCTAGAACTGCAAAAAAATTCTTGAATGTGTGTCAGTTGGAAAGCCTTTTGAACTCTCCGACGCGGAGGTCATACAAAATAACAATCAACAAATTATGCAAAGCAATAGATTCATCTATTCAGCAACAGATGAATTTGATTTCGCCAAGCAGTTCCTCGACGAGCACAAAAAGTTTCGCAGCCCTAACCTACCCATCACTTTCTCAGACACACCGCCTACGAACGCACGTTTACCAAATGGGTACCAAATAGCTGTGTTCGAACCAACGGATCACTGTTTGTTGCCAATCCAGCTAACGCCAACCAATGATAGGCATCGTATCATCGCTGAGACTGAGAACATTTCTACTTTGTGGCAACTTATCAAGGAGCGGCAGCCCTTAAACATTCATCTGTACGAAAATGGAAGGGTGATACAGATGGTCACTGGAGCAAAATTCGAAAAGATCGGCAAACTCGATGACGGGAAATTTGAGATTACTTACTTTGATCCAAAGCTAAGAAACCTACCGTTCAGATAATGCAAGCCGTTAAAGCTGCAGGCGTTCGACCACCTGCCCGCCAATCAGATGGTCATTGAGGATCGCCTCGATGTCTTCCATCGTATCAAAGCGATACCAGGTGCCTTCGGGATAGACCACCATCACCGGGCCCAGTTCGCAGCGATCGAGACAGCCGGCAGTATTGATCCGGGTTTGCGGCAGGCCGAGCTCCTTGGCGCGCACCTTCATGTAATTGCGAAGTTTGGTCGCGCCCTTGGAATTGCAACACCCGCGTTCATGGCCGGCCGGGCGTTCGTTCTGGCAGACGAAAACATGGGCCTGATAAAAATGTTCACGCATGGAATTCATTTGATCCCGGCTCAGTCCTTGCTACCAGAGCTGCTGCCCGGTGTGCTGTTGAACTGGCCCCAGAAGGCTTTTTGCAGCTGTTCCCAGTTCTGAATGCCTTGGGGCAGCCAGGTATTGAGCATGGTTTCCGGATCCATCGCCGCCAGATTGGCTTTCATGCGGTCTTCGATGTCTTGCATCATCGCCTTTTGCATCGGCTGAACATCAGGAAGGCCAAAGAAGGTCCGTGCCTCTTCCGGGGTGCAATCAATATTCACGGTTACTTTCATGGCCCTGATCTCCTCATGCGTTTTTGTTCGCGTTATCGCTGTCTGGTTGTCGCCATTATGACGGGGAATGGCAACATCTCAAACACAAAGCACTCAGAGAGGCTCCCCTTGGCCGCAAGCTCCCCGGAAAACCACCAAAAATGGATCGCCCCGATGCGCTTAGATCGGCAAATTTGCGAATTTACGCCATGACTTGTGGCCGCGGTGCAATCACCGGCCTACCGCCCGCCCGGGCGACAAGGTCGACATCAAGCCCGTAACATCGACGAATGTTTGCAACAGAAAGCACGTTCTCGGGCGCATCCTGATGCACAAGCCGACCATCATGGATCAGGACAAGCTGATCAGCATATTGCATAGCAATGTTGAGGTCATGAATGGCCATCAGGGCAAGCGCGTTGTGGCGCACGACATAGCGTTTCAGCAGCATCAGTACCGAAATCTGATGGGACATATCAAGGGCGCTGGTGGCTTCATCAAGCACAAGCAATCCCGGCTGACGCACCAGACGTTGGGCGAGAAGAACAAGCTGCTGCTGCCCGCCCGAAAGCGTCGTCATGCAGCGTGACGCCAGATGCGACAAGGACAATTCCGCCAGTATGTCGGTCGCCCGCGCGATATCTGATTGCGAAACCCGCCAGCCCAACCGTTCATGCGTGCCCAGAAGCACGGTTTCAAGCACCGTCAGCGATGCCGTGACCTTGCACGATTGCGGCATATAGCCGATATCGCTGATGTGCGGCGGCACCCCGTTCCAAGATACGGACCCTGAAAAGCCCGATTGCCCGGCCATGGCCGAAAGAAGCGTTGATTTCCCCGCCCCATTGGGACCAATCACACCGACCACCTGTCCGGTCGTCAAGGAACAGGTGACGCCAGTGAGGATATCAGTCCCCGACCGTCGGACATGCAGATCGGCAATGGCAAGCGTTTGCGTTTTCATGAGGACCGCCTTTTACGTGCGTAAATAACCAGAAACAGCATGGGAATACCCGCCACCGCAGTAATGATGCCAACCGGAATAACCCCACCCGGCGAAATCAGCTTGCCAAATACCGATGCGCTGGCAAGGATGACCGCCCCCACCATGGCCGATAGCGGAATGGCAAAGCGATGATCTTCGCCGACCAGTGCCTTGGCGACATGCGGGGCAACAAGTCCGACAAAACCGATGGTGCCGACAAAACTGACCGCGGCGGCGGTTAAAAGCGCAATCAGCACAAAGCTGCGCCGGCGCAACCGACCCACCGAAATGCCCAGACTTGCCGCATTGGCATCGCCCAGACGCAAGACGGTCAGTTTCCAGGTATCGTGCAGAATGAATGGCAAGCAGGCCAATGCCACAAGGCTTGTGACCGCCACACTCGTCCAATTGGCTTTAAGCAGGCTGCCAAACAACCAAAAAACGATCTGCTGCAGGATCTCCGGCGAGGCAAGATATTGCAAAAGCGATTGCAGCGACTGGAACAGAAACAACACGCCAATCCCGCACAGAACAAGGATTTCCGGCGTTTCGCCCAGCGCATGCACCATGCCATAGACAATCACACAGGCAAGGATCGTCATGGCAAAGGCAGCAATCGGGGTGATGAGATATTCCGGCAAGGGCAAAGCGGCGCCAAACATGATCGACAAAGCCGCACCAAAACCGGCGGCAGCCGAAAAACCCAGCGTAAAAGGACTGGCCAGCGGGTTATCAAGGATCGTCTGCATCTGGAGACCGGCAATGCCAAGGCACATGCCGACAATCACCGCCATCAGACTTTGCGGCATCCGCAAATACCAGATGATGGTCGCTGTCGCGCGGTCGGCACCATCCGGCCCGGCCAGAACCGCATCAATGACATCTGACAGCGGCATGCCGGATGGCCCGATCGACAGATCAAGAATAACCAGCCACAGCATGACAAAAATCGCGCCACCCAGTGCCAAAGCGCGTTTGAAGGCCATGCGTCGATACCCGGCAATATGCCGGGTATCGACGGTCATTGTTTCGCGGTGCATTGCCCGTTATTGCCCGACCGGGACATAACGCGCGACAAACACGCCGTCCGGGTCCACCGGCAGCCAATCGGCATAAAATGCTTCAAGCTCTTTACGCGGATGGATATCGGCAAAGCTGTCCGGATAAAGCGCCTTGGCGACCATACGCATATAGACGAAGTCCGAAAGCGTACGCGCACCGCCATGATAAAGCGCATAAATCTCGCCATCCTGAACAGCTGGCAGGTCCGACCAACCCGGACGACCGAGATAAGCCGCCATGCGCTCATTAACCAGTTCCGGATCCGCGCCAAAGCCGACCGGTACCGCACCGGGCGACCCCAGCCATTCCGACCCGGCAAGGAAAATCACCTCTGGCTTGCTGGCAAGGACATATTCCGGGTTCAGCGGGCCCCAATTTTCGATCTGACCATTGGCGATGTTATCGCCACCCAGCGTATCGACCAACCCGCCCCACATGCCATTGGCATAGCTGTTGCCGATTTCCGACGGGCCATTTTTTGCCAGTTCGACATAGACTTTCTTGCGCGCAACCTTGGATGCTTCAACGCGTTTGAGGGTGTCCTGGTAATAGGATTCATAAAGCTCGGCGAGCTTCTCGGCCCGGTCTTCAGTCCCCATTGCCTTACCAAGGGCGCGGGTCGAGGTCAGGTGACGGTCCAGCGTCTGGGCATTGTAATCAATCACCAGAACCGGGATGCCGGCCTGTTCGATCTGCTCGACATTCTGACCAAGGGCGCGATATTGCCAGGCGGCCATGATCGCCAGATCCGGGCGGGCCGCAATAGCCGCCTCGATCGAGAATGTGCCGCCCTCGGTATCGCCAACATCAGTCATCTGATCAATTTCGGGGAATTTGGCGACATAGGTTTCGTATTGTTTGGGACGCCATCCCTTCCAGACCGGGCGGGAGATGGCAACAACACGGTCAAGCGCGCCGTCACCGGTAATCGCCAGAAAATCTTCGAAGTTAAAGCCAAGCATCACCCGTTCAGCGGGCTTTTCAAGGGTAATGGTGCGGCCTTCAACATCGGTGATTTCGATATCGGCCTGTGCCTGGGACGCGCCAAACAGCGCAATCGCGCCGATTGCAGCCGTGGCAATTTTTGCAAAAAGTTTCATTGTTGTTTTCCTGATAGGATTTTCTCAAGACCGCGACCTTGCCATCTGAAAGGCGCAGCAAGCCAAGCGCGCAGCGGCATTACCCGGTAATACCCGTAGGGTCACGGTCATTTCGTGCAGTCGCAGAAAGCGGGAGTCACCCGATCAGGACGGGTGGTGCACGCGGCGAGATATCAGCGAAAACAGGTTCTGCGAAATGAACGGGTTCCTGTGCCTTTGGAAAGAAAATCCTCGCATAGGGCTCGCGGACTTTAAGCGCGGGCTGCGGAACTGGCAGAACGATAGAGGAAATAATACGACAGGCAGGGCAATCCTGCGTCAGACCGGATGCCGGTTCGTCATTTGCACCTGTCGGGAAAGCGGCAGAGCAAATGTACGGGATCGACCCGTCCGGCAGGGCATAGAAGGAAAGATCAGGCTTGCCTGCGTTGCTTTGCGGAAATTGCGGGACCAGATGCGCAAAACCCACCAGAACAAGTGCCAACGCGCAAAGTGCACGGATGACATTGCCAGCCAGAGGGTTTTTGAACGTGTTCGTCACAATACGCTGATCTCGAAAGTTTGACGCTTGATGGGTTTTTTAATCAATCGCGCGTCATTTGCCATGATTTATCGCAAATGTATCAACGATCATCAAGAATTAGTGAAATTTGCCCCCTAAGACTCTCGAATCCCTTGTTATTTTATCCATGTCCGATAGGCTTGATGATAATACAGCCATGAACAAAAAAGAACCGGTCGCAGACCCAAATGCGCACCAGGCACAGGACACAAAATGGAACTCGCACGTAACAATCTTGGTTCGGAAACAAGCCCCTATCTTGTCCAGCATCGTGACAACCCGGTGCATTGGCAGCCCTGGAGCAGCGAAGTCCTTGAGCACGCAAAGGCCGCCAACAAGCCGATCTTGCTCTCAGTCGGCTATGCGGCGTGTCACTGGTGCCATGTCATGGCCCATGAAAGCTTTGAGGATGACGGCATCGCCGCCCTGATGAATGACCTTTTCATCAATATCAAGCTCGACCGTGAAGAACGCCCGGATCTTGATGCGCTTTATCAGAATGCGCTGGCCCTTCTGGGACAACAGGGTGGCTGGCCACTGACCATGTTCCTGACCCCGGATGGCGAACCGTTCTGGGGTGGGACCTATTTCCCCAAGGAGGCGCGCTATGGCCGGCCGGGATTTGGGGATGTGCTGAAAACGGTCGCCAAGATTTACGCCGAAAAACCCGATGATGTGCGCCACAATGTCAGCCAGATTTCCAATGCGCTGATCAAGATGAACCGGGCGACGGTCGGTGCGATCCCGACCCTTGAGATGATTGATCGTTGCGGCCATGGCTGTTTGCAGATCATGGATGGGGAAAATGGCGGGACATCCGGCGCACCGAAATTCCCGCAGCCCAGCCTACTGTCATATCTGTGGCGCACCGGTGTGCGCACCGAGGATGACGGGCTCAAACGCATCGTCAAACACAGCCTGGATCGCATGTGCCAGGGCGGGATTTATGATCATCTCGGCGGCGGTTTCGCCCGCTATGCCGTGGATGATCAATGGCTGGTGCCGCATTTCGAAAAGATGCTGTATGACAATGCCCAGCTGATTGATCTTCTCTGCGATGTCTGGCGCGTCGATCCCAATCCGCTTTATGCCAAGCGGGTCGAGGAAACCATTACCTGGATCCTGCGCGAAATGCGCATCCCCGGCGGCGCCTTTACCGCAAGTCTGGATGCCGACAGCGAAGGGGTCGAAGGCAAGTTCTATGTCTGGTCGGAAACCGAGATTGATCAGATCCTTGGCGCGGATGCTGACCTGTTCAAGAAATTCTATGACGTATCAAACGACGGCAACTGGGAAGGCCACAATATCCTCAACCGCACCGCATCGGGGCTGGCACTTTCCGATGACGCGACCGAGGAAAAGCTGGCCGAGCTTCGCGCCAAGCTTCTGGCAGAACGCGCCAAACGCATTCGCCCGGGCTGGGATGACAAGGCGCTGACCGACTGGAACGCCATGACGATTGCCGCCTTTGCCGAGGCAGCCATGACCTTCCACCGTCCCGAATGGCTCGATTACGCCAAGCTTGCCTATGGCTTTGTGCTCAATACGCTCATGGAGGGTGATCGCTTCCTGCACAGCTATCGCGATGGCCGCGTCCAGCATGCCGGGATGCTCGAGGATTATGCGCATATGATCCGTGCGGCTTTGAGGCTTTATGAGTGCTTTGGCGAGGATGTTTATCTTAATGAAGCCATCCGCTGGTCGGCGACCGTGGAAACCCTGTTTGCCGATGCCAAGGGCGGTTATTTCCAGTCGGCATCGGATGCCAGTGATCTTGTCGTGCGCCAGAAACCCTTCATGGATAATGCGGTGCCGTCCGGTAACGCGATCATGGCCCAGAACCTTGCCAAACTTTATGCCCTGACCGGGGACACCAAATACCGTGATCACGCTGAAATCACCCTGTCAGCCTTTAGCGGACGGATTGGCGAGCAGTTCCCCAATATGCCGGGTCTTATGATGGCGGCAGAAATGCTGCAAAACCCGGTGCAGATCGTGCTCATCGCCAAGGATCGCAGCCAGACCTATCTCGATATGCGCCGGGCGATATTTGGCAGCTACCTGCCAAACCGGGCGATCACGATCTTGTCTGACGGGGATGCCCTGCCCGACGGCCATCCGGCCCAAGGCAAGACCGCGATACAGGCTAAGGAAACCGCCTATGTCTGTCAGGGACCGGTCTGTTCGGCCCCGGTCACAAGTGTCGCGGATCTGACCAATCTGCTTGCCGATTTGCCGGCCACGGCTGCGTAGTCCCAAGACACCCAACTAGAAGCACGAAAGACAGCCACCATGCCGCAAATCTCGATCAACACGCCCGTTGGCGCAATTACGGTTTTCGCATTTGAAGATCAAATCGTTGCGCTTGATTGGGGATTTGTTGACGAGATTGAAAGTACAGCCGTGCTGGAAGACGCCAAAAATCAGCTGACCGCCTATTTCGCGGGCGACTTGAAGCACTTTGACCTGCCACTCGCTCCGGATGGCACGGATTTTCAAAAGGCGGTCTGGGATGCGATGTGCAAGATCCCGGCGGGCAAAACCGCGACCTATAAGGAGTTGGCGAGCATGGCGGGATCGCCGAAGGCATTCCAGTCGGTCGGCACGGCCTGTGGCCTTAATCCAATCCCGATCATCATTCCCTGCCACCGGGTTCTGGCCGCAGGCGACAAGCCGGGCGGATATTCCGGCCAGGGCGGGCTTGAGACCAAACGCGCACTTTTAAAGATCGAAGGCGTTGACCTGCCGCTTGGCAGCGATCAGGGCAGCTTCGATCTTTAGGGTGGCGCCCGGTATTTCTACTCTACAAAATACATAACTTCGCCTGCTGCAAATCGCTGATATCTGCCCTACACTCCCCCCATTGATCAAACAGGCGCGACACAGCGCATCAAGGGAGGTCCGCGATGACCAAAGCATTCCGATTTTACGAAACCGGCGGCAGCGATGTCCTGAAATTTGAAGATGTCGATGTCGGAACTCCGGGCGAGAGCGAAGTGCGCCTGACGCAAAAGGCGGTCGGGCTCAACTATATCGATATCTATTTCCGTTCCGGGGTTTATCCCGCACCTGCCATGCCGTCCGGTCTTGGGCTTGAAGGTGCTGGTATCATTGAGGAAGTGGGTCCCGGTGTCACGGATCTGGCAGTCGGTGATCGCGTGGCCTATGCCGCACAGCCGCTTGGGGCCTATGCCGAAGCGCGCGTGATGCCGGCCAAGGGGCTGGTCAAGATCCCCGATGATGTCAGTTTCGAACTGGCCGCAGCGGCGATGTTGCAGGGCACGACGGCGCAATATCTTTTGCGCCGGACCTATGAGGTCAAAAAGGGCGACACCATCCTTATCCATGCCGCCGCGGGTGGCGTTGGCCAGATCGTCTGCCAGTGGGCCAAGCATCTCGGTGCGACCGTGATCGGGACTGTGGGCTCCAAGGAAAAGGCCGAGATTGCCAAGGCAAAGGGCTGCGATTACCCGATCCTCTATCGCGAAGAGGTCGTCTCCGAGCGCGTTAAGGAAATCACCAATGGCCAAGGTGTTGAAGTTGTTTATGATTCGGTTGGTAAAGACACCTTTGATGATTCGCTTAAATGCCTCAAACGCCTTGGCATGATGGTCAGCTTCGGCCAGTCATCGGGTGCGGTGCCGCCGGTATCGCTGGCCCAGCTTGCCCCGGGGGCCTATTTCCTGACCCGACCCAGCATCTTCCATTATAACGCCACCCGCGAAGAGCTACTGGCGAGTGCTGGTGAGCTGTTTGATGTCCTTAAATCAGGCATCGTCACCATCAACATCACCGCGACCTACCCGCTTGCCGACGCGGCAAAAGCCCATGACGACCTCGAAAGCCGCAAAACCAACGGCTCAATCGTCTTTACGGTCTGATTTGGTGCTATAGCACTGATATTTATATGGCATTCGTGATTGAGGCAGGGTTATTTCCCTGCCTCTTTCAGTTCGTTCTGATGGAAGATCCGCACATCGCGGGCGATGGCATCAAAGCGTTCTGACAGGCCGTCGCTGACTTCGCGGCATGGGGCGACCACCGCTTCGGCCCAGTCGACATAGGCGAGGATCTGTTTTTCATCCCAGCCAATCGGGGTGTCGGTCAGCATGGCGCCGACATTGGCGACCTTGTCGGCCAGACGGACCAGCTTGGCGCCGTTGGTCAGGTTTGGGGCAGTTTCGATCTGCTTTGCCTTGCGCTCATCACGTGGCAGGGCCTTGTCATCACTGACTTCCAGCACGATGTCGGCAACAATATCATTAAAGCAGGCGGCGATTTCATCGCGGGTCGCACCGCAATCCTCGATCACGTCATGCAGGACAGCGGCACAAAGGATGTCCTCGTCGGTGCCCGGTTCGCATTCGACAATCAGGCGGGAAACCTCGATCGGGTGATTGATATAGGGTTCCTGTGCGGCGCCTTTGCGACGCTGGTCGCGATGGGCGCGGGCGGCGAAATCAACAGATTTGAGTAGAAGCTGCATAAAGCGCAATACAGTCGTGAACAGAAAGGCCAGATTCACACGGCTTTTGCGCGGTTTCAAGCTTTCATCGGGCCGGGCGGCTGAAAATCATGCAAAGCCATGAAAAACCGCCACAAACAGGGTAGTATAAACCCCATCAACGCAACGCCATTCAAAGGGAGATCTGGACCATGTCACAGGAATTGTGCCTGAAACTGACCCTGCGCAACGACAATGACAGTCCCCTGCATCTGAGCGGCCTGGCCCCCAAGGATGGCTGGCAAAGCCCGCCGCCCAACCGGCTGGAGGCCAATGAAACGGTGCTCTGCGAAATCACCACCGCCCATACCCTTGCGATTACGCTCAATTACGGCACGTGCCATATCGGCCTGCAGCTGAGCGACGACAGTTTCAGCATCGAGCCGGGCGATGCCCGCGTCGAACGCCAAAAGCTGGGCGGGAATGTCGCAGAGGTGATTTTGGCCCTGGCTTAGGGATGCACCTCACTTGGCTGATATTGCGCCGGTCAATTGCGCAACGCGCGCAACCCATCCAACAGCAACCGCCCGCCAATCAGGCCGAAAATCGCCCCGAAACTGGCATCAATGGCGCGGAAAAAGCGCAGATAGGTTCTGACAGCAACGCCAGTTGAAAACAGCACGGCATAGGTCCCATAGACCATCATCGCAGAAATGGCGGCCATCACACCGATCAAGACCAGCGAAGAATGCGCCCCGTGGGCGGAGGCCAGAAACATCGATACCGCCACCCACATCATCGCCGCCTTGGGATTGGTCAACACCACCAGAAGACCGGTCCGCCAGGAGACAAGGCCCAGTCTTGGGAAGATTTGGGGATCCGATATAGGGGCGTGATTGCCCGGGCGTTTCAGGCAACTGCGCAGGGATTTGGCTGCGAGATACAGGAAGTACGTGCCGCCCAATATCTTCATCGCCGTCAAGGTCTGCGGGAAGGCATCAATAATCGTTCCGATTCCGAAAGAAAACAGGATGGACCAGACGAAGACGCCAGTCGCAATGCCCGATGCCGTCAGCATCCCGGCCCGTCGTCCACCCGATAATGCAGCGGCAGACACCGCCATCATGTTCGGGCCCGGTGACACCTGCGCCAGCGCAATGCCAAGCATGACCGTACCGATTTCCAAGCCCGTCATCACCGTCCCTTTCCGATCATTTTCGACATACAAGTATGACGGGTAAATCAAAGATCGCAAGCACGCACAGTTTCATGTGAAACATCGCGCCGATCGGATCCGCACAAAAAACGGGGCCACAGCGGGCCCCGTTTGATTTGGTCGATCCAATTGCCGAGCCATCAGGCCCGGCTGGCGTTAGCCATTCATGGAATCGAAGAAGTCGTCGTTGTTTTTGGTGCCCTTGAGCTTGCCAAGCAGGAATTCCATCGCGTCCTGCGAGCCCATCGGGTTGAGGATACGGCGAAGGACCCACATCTTGGACAGAACGCCCTTGTCGACAAGGAGCTCTTCCTTACGGGTCCCCGATTTGAGGATATCAATCGCCGGGAAGATACGCTTGTCAGACAGTTTGCGATCCAGAACCAGTTCGGAGTTACCGGTCCCTTTGAATTCTTCAAATATGACCTCGTCCATGCGCGAACCGGTATCGATAAGCGCAGTTGCGATGATGGTCAAAGACCCGCCCTCTTCGATGTTACGCGCGGCACCAAAGAAGCGTTTCGGACGCTGAAGTGCATTGGCATCAACACCACCGGTCAGGACCTTGCCCGAGCTTGGTACGACGGTGTTATAGGCACGCGCCAGACGGGTAATGGAGTCCAGCAGGATGACAACGTCATGCTTGTGCTCAACCAGGCGCTTGGCCTTTTCCAGAACCATTTCAGTGACTTGAACGTGACGCTGGGCCGGTTCATCAAAGGTCGAGGAAATCACCTCACCCTTCACCGAGCGGTCCATGTCGGTCACTTCTTCCGGGCGTTCGTCAATCAGAAGAACGATCAGATAGGCTTCCGGATGGTTTTCCTCGATCGCGTGCGCAATGTTTTGCAGCATCACGGTTTTACCGGTGCGCGGCGGTGCGACGATCAGGGCACGCTGACCTTTACCAAGCGGAGAGACAAGCTCAATCACGCGGTTGGTGGTGTCCTTGTTCGTGCCTTCCTGATCAGACTCACGCTCCATATGCAGGGGCTGATCGGGATAAAGCGGGGTCAGGTTGTCAAAGTTGATGCGATGACGGACTTTTTCCGGCGCATCGAAGTTGACCTTGTCGACTTTCAGCAGTGCAAAATAACGCTCGCCTTCCTTGGGCGACCGGATCTGGCCTTCGACCGTATCACCGGTGCGCAGACCAAAACGCCGCACCTGGCTCGGACTGACGTAAATGTCGTCGGGGCCGGCAAGATAGTTTGCCTCGGGGCTGCGCAGGAAGCCGAAACCATCCGGCAGAACTTCAAGAACGCCCTGACCAAAAATGGCGTGGTCGTTCTCGGCCAGCTGCTTGAGGATGGCAAACATCAGCTCCTGTTTGCGGAGCGTGCTGGCATTTTCGATTTCGAGTTCCTCTGACAGGGCAAGCAGCTCGGTCGGAGATTTCTTTTTAAGGTCCTGAAGATGCATATGTGCGTTTAATGATCTGTGGTTGCCGAAAGGGCGAATATTTTAATGGAGATAGAAAAGAAGATGTGCGGTTGACCGTCAGGCAAGGCGCTCAGGCGTTTGCTGGTGCGTGCGGACGGATCAAAAACCTTGGAGTTGCAAGAAAGGCAGGTCTTTTCATGTTTCTGGATCGAAACACCACCGATTGATACCCTTGAAAATCGCAATAGTCAAACCGTGATTCAATGAAATCGGCTATTTTCCCCCTCACGTTGTACAAAAAACACGTTTTTGGCGGCTGATTACCCCGAATTCGATCAACAGTTACGGAAATATGGGCTCAAGCGTTGCGAAAAAGACGTCCTAGGCCGGACGTTCGCGCACGATTTCAAGCATGCGATCAAGCTGATCGTCGCTCAGGCCGGCAATGCGTTCCGACAGCAGGTTGGCAAGTTCGGTTGCCGCGGGCTCAAGCCCGGCGGTATCGACGGTGACCTTGGGATGGGACAGCTGGGCGAGGCGTTTGATGTCATCGACCTCGTCCCAGACCAGATTGAAATAGCCACAGATTTGCTGCACCAGACCGGGGCTCGGCCGCCCGCGATGGCCGTGCTCAAGGGCGGACAGATAGGCCGGTGAGAGCTGAAGCGCGGTTGCCATGTCCGTCAGCGTCACATTATTGCGTGCACGGAGTTCCCTGATGCGATTGCCAAAAGGTGTCACGGGCGTCTCCGTTTCAACAAAACATAAAAGGCCCCGGCCCCGCCGTGCTGAATCTGGGCCTGATTGATGGCAAGGATGCGGTTGCGCAGGCGCGGCGCACTCAGCCATTGCGGGGTGCGTTCGCGCAACAGACCGGTGCGGCCATATTCATCGGCGCGCGATCCCTTGCCGGTAATCACCAGAACACAGCGCTTTCCGGCCCGCCAGCTGTCCTCGATAAAGGCATTAAGGGCATTATGGGCGACGTCCTGGGTCATGCCATGCAGGTCAATGCGCCCGTCGATCGACATCTTGCCTTTCTGGAATTTGTTGGCGGTCGAACGATCGATGCCGTCGGTGACACCGGGTTGAAGTTCACCAAGCTGGCGGTTCTTGATCTGCGGGCCGCGATCGGCATTACGGGCCGAGGGCAGATTGCGCGCCGCCCGGCTTTGCTCGGATTGTTCGAGCTTGTCACCAAGATTGTCCGGCAGGGTGATCGCGGTGTCACTGGTGTGGATTTCATCGTCTGATGCGGCCACGTCGTCGTCCCCTTTGCGCTTTTTGTTGCGCAAGGGTTTGACGTCACGGGTAAAGACCTCCCACAGGGTCTTTTCATCTTCCGTGATGGTACGGCGTCGCTTATTGGGTCTTTTACTTGTCATCTACCAGAACGATATGCAGCCGGCGCGGTCCATATGCGCCAAGCTGTATCGACGGTTCGATAGTGCCTGTTCGCAACAGCCCGGTCACCCAAGGAATGTTCGCGGCATATTGCCGTGTCCGAGCTTTTCGCGCAACCGCGCCCATACCCGAATTCGGTATCGGGACGACAATATGTTGGTTTGAAAATCAGTTGGGCGCGCGGATTTAGGTCCTTCCGAACTGCGCGCTTACGGCCCGACCCCGTTCAGATCGACACAGGTCACGCCGTTATTATCAAGGTTCAGCATCGCCTTGAGGAACGAGCTTTCCAGATTGGTCGAAAGACCGTGCGAACGACGGTTTTCAATGAAGAAGCCATTGGTCTTGAAGTTATCAAGCTGTGTCTGGAGCTTTGTGACATCCGCATCGGGTACATCACCGCTAATCGCGATGTAAAGATAGCAGGTTCGATATGGCACGGCCCCGGCGATGTCGGGCACCGTCGTTTTGGGCGATTGGCTGCGGGCCTGATTGACATAATGGCGCAGGATATTGCCACCCACCGCAATCAGATCAACGCGGCCCGCCATCATCATTGGCAACAAAAGCTCTTCGCGTGGCACCGTGATCAACTGTTCCGCACCGCGATCACGCAAATAGGCCTCGCGCGCAGATCCCATCAGAACCCCGATCCGGGCATCGCGCAACAGCGCTTGAAACGTCAGGTCGCGCCAGCCTGTGTTTTCAAAGCCATACAGGTTCCAGATGGTGCGGCTGACCGGACCGACCCATTTGAAAACGTCTTCGCGATAATCAATGCGGGTGGTGGGATACACGACATGGCCGGTTTCGCGTTCGGCCAGCTCCATCTGACGTTTCCACGGCATCTGCGGCACGATTTCAACCGCAAGGCCGGTTTTGGCGAACAGTTCAATGGCAAGGCTATCGAAATAGCCGGGCTCCGGACGGCCGCTTGACCTTACACGTGCGCTTTCAGAGAGATGGATAATATAGGTGCCATCAAAGACGGTCGGGTCAGATGGGTCTTTCGCCCCGGTTTGCTGGGCATGAACACCAACAGGGGCTGCATTGAGAACCATCGCCACCAACAGGGCTTTGGCAAGGCGTCGGGCGCATCTTTTGAAATACAGATCTCGAAAACGCAATGTTGGCCACTGCCGTTTTCCCATCTTATGCCTCTTGCTTTGCAAGCCAGAGGGCGTCTTTGACCTTGGCCTCGATATAGGCTTCGTGGGCGGCGAGCTCTTCGTCGCTGATCACGTGCGGCCTGGGTTCAAGCCGGTTGCCCTTGGGCCCGAGAACCCGACGACCGCCGTTTTCATCATCCTGATTGCCATTTAACGCATTGGGATCAAGCGACAGGCCATGCTGACGCCCGCCAAGCAGTTCAAGGTAAACCTGGGCCAGCAAATCGGAGTCAAGCAGCGCGCCGTGCAGGGTACGGTTTGAGTTGTCGATCTTAAACCGTCGACACAGCGCATCAAGGCTGACCGGGGATCCGGGGAATTTCTTGCGCGCCATCTGAACCGTATCAAGCGCCCGGTCCATGGCAATGCGCGGTTTGTTCAGCCATTCCAGTTCCGCATTAAGGAACTTCATGTCAAAGCTGGCATTGTGAATGACCAGAACCGAATCTTCGCCAATGAATTCGACGAAATCATCGGCGACCTCGGCAAAGACCGGCTGATCTTTGAGGAAATCATCACCCAGACCGTGAACATCAAATGCCTCTTTGGGCATCGGGCGCTGGGGATTGATATACTGGTGATACTGACGGCCCGTTGGCATGTGATTGATCAGTTCGATACAGCCAATTTCAACAAGCCTGTGGTCGGCATACGGATCAAGGCCAGTGGTCTCGGTATCGAGGACAATCTCACGCATCTATTCTGGGTCCAGTGATCAACGCAGTTGGTCAATAATGCCCTGAATATATTGAAAAGTAACCGCACGTCCCAAGCCTGTCGGGATGATGAAATCGGCACGCTTTCGCTTTTCGATATCGGGCATCTGTTTGGACAGAATGGCGGAAAATTTTGCGTCCGTCATCCCCTGTCGCGAAAGAACACGTTGGCGTTGAATAAACCCAGGTGCTGACACAACCGCAACATGATCACAACGCTTTTCACCATTGGTTTCGTAGAGAAGCGGGATGTCGAGAACAACCAATTTGCGACCCAGACGCCGTTGTTTGGCCAGAAACCGGTTTTCACCGTCGCGCACCAGCGGATGCAAAATGGTTTCAAGCTTTTTCAAGACCCCCGGATCGGCAAAGGCGATCTTGCCCAATGCCTGTCGATCAATCCGGCCATCATGGATCACATCGGGAAAAGCCGCCGCAATCGGATCAAACGCCCGTCCGGTTGGCGCCATCAATTCATGGGTCGTGGCATCGGCATCATGGACCGGCACCCCAAGGTGACGAAACATCGCCGCCGCGGTTGACTTGCCCATGCCGATAGAGCCGGTTAACCCAAGAATTTTCATTGTAAGATCACCAATATATTCTTAATCAGGCGAAAGAACGAAGTCGCGCAGTTCCTGGGTGACTTCCGGATCAATCCCGAACCAGCGATGGAAACCCGGTCGTGCCTGATGCAGCAACATGCCCAAGCCATCAACAATCGGATTGCCGCGCTCCTTTGCCTGCACCAGAAGGTCGGTCATCAGCGGTGCATAGACAATATCGGTGACAAGGGCTGTTTGCGGCAAGCCGGTCAGATCAATTTCAAGCTTGGGCTGACCGACCATGCCAAGGCTGGTGGTATTGACCACAAGCGACGCTCCGTCGAGGGCTTCGGGTGCCAACGGCCAGTCAACGACCTTGATCCGTGGATCGTTGATTTCCTTGGCCAAGTCCTCGGCGCGTTTGCGCGTACGGTTAGCGAGCCGGATTTCCGGGCTGCCTTCATCCAGCAAAGCAACCAAAACCGCGCGGCACGCCCCACCCGCGCCCAGCACAACGGCTGGACCAGAGGCAAAGGCGATATCCGGGGCTTCCTGACGCAGGTTTTCGATAAAGCCGTATCCATCGGTGTTATCGCCCCACATCCGACCATCCTTGGAAAAGGTGACGGTATTGACTGCGCCAATGCGCCGCGCCCGATCTGAAAGCTCATCACATTCGGGCATCGCCATTTCCTTTTGCGGAATGGTGACATTGACCCCGGAAAAACCAAGATTGCGCAGGGAAATCAGGGCCGCCTGAAAGTTTTCCGGCTCCACGGGGAGTGGCATATAGCAGCCATCAATGCCGTATTTCGCCAACCAGTAACCATGCAGGCGCGGCGATTTCGAATGCGAGACCGGCCAGCCCATCACGCCTGCCAGGCGCGAGGTTCCGGTCAATGTGCGATAGGGATTACGCGGGGTCATGGATGAGGTTTCCTGCCTGAATTCTTATTATCGGTTTGTTTTTTTCTATGCTTTTAGAACGCCATGATCACGCAAGAAGCCGATCAGCGGCAAAAGCGGCATGCCAAGGACGGTGAAATAATCGCCGCGCACCTCGGTAAAGAGCTGCGCACCAAGGCCTTCAAGCTGATAGCCGCCGACACAGTGATAGATCTCTTCGCCGGCAGCATCGAGATAGTCTTCGAGCCATTCATCGGTGAAGTTGCGGACAGTCAGATGGGCGGTATCGATCGTGCCCCAGATGCGCGAGCCCTCTTTATATATAACAGCGGCCGAAACCAGCTTGTGGCTTTTCCCGCGCAGTGAAAGAAGCTGGGCACGGGTATTGTCACGGTCCATCGGCTTGTCAAACCAGATGCCATTACATTCCAGCATCTGATCGGCGGCAATGACGATGGCGTCAGGCTGCTGACGATACATGCGCAGCGCCTTCATTTCGGCGAGCGTTTCTGCGGCTTCGGCAGCACTGGCGCCCTCGGCCTTCATCGCCTGTTTATAGCCATCCTCGTCAATCATCGAGGCGACGGCTTCGCAATTAATACCCGCATTGGTTAGCATGGCGTGGCGGGCCTTGCTGCTGGATGCGAGAATAAGACGATGGGTGTTGGGCATGGCTTTATCCTGATTGGTGGGCGCGACCTTGTTTATCGGCCGCACCTTTAGTGACCGCGCCGGTCATACATGGTTGAAAGAATGATGGCCGCGGTTTCTTCGATGGAACGGCGGGTCACATTAATGATCTTCCAGCCGCGTTCGGTAAAGTAACGCCGGGCCTGATGAACTTCATCACGCACAGCAACCGGATCGACGTAATCCCCGCCCTCGCCGCGTTCGATCTGGCGCAGACGGTTTTTCCGGATCGAGACCAGCTGATCGACATCCTTGATCAACCCGACCACCAGCGGCTTGTTCAGCTGATCAAGTTCGGGTGGCAATGGGCAGCCCGGCACAAAGGGAATATTGGCGGTCTTGATGCCGCGATTGGCCAGATAGACCGAGGTCGGTGTTTTCGAGGTGCGCGACACCCCGACAATCACCACATCGGCTTCTTCCAGATCCCAGCCGGACTGGCCGTCATCATGAGACAGCGTGTAATCGATCGCCTCGATCCGGCTGAAATATTCCTCGTCCATTTTATGGAGCGCACCGGTCCGGCCGTGCGATTGCTGGCCCAGATAGCCCGCCATCATGGTCACGGTATTATCAAGCACATGGCTGTGCGGGACCTGCAGACGACGACAGCCTTCTTCAAGCTTGCGACGGATGTCGCTGTCAAAAACGGTATAAAGGACGATACCGGGATTGCGTTCGATATCGGCCAGAACACGCGCCAGCTGTGCGTCGGTGCGGATCAGCGACCAGACATGTTCATGGGCCCGCACATCGGGAAACTGCGCGACACAGGCGCGCGCAATGCCATCGACGGTTTCACCGGTTGAGTCCGAGACCAGATGAAGATGGAAAATTTTGTCCGTCCCGACCATGCTTGTCCGTTTCTTTGGCCAAAATCCGGGCCCACAAGCAGAATCTTATCCACTTTTTGCGCGCCAAGCGATTTTTCAAAATTTGTTCAAACGCCCACCGGGCTGTTCAAAATACCGATCACTATCTGGATGCATAGTATTTTTGCCGCAACCCGAAGTTAGCAGATCGGAGTCGGGCCTGTGGATAATTGTGGATAACGGGAGCGACTCCGACCCGATTTTTTCCACAGAATTTATCCTCCCACTCATACAAAATTTCTCAAACGCTCTGTCCCGAGCGGGATAAGTGCCGATTTTTTCCCGTAATAACAGGGATAAGAATGCGAAAACCAGACTTATTCACCTTATCCCCGATATTCAAAAACGTCTTTTCCCAAGGCAGAGTCTGAGAGTCGTTCGGAGTCGTACACAGTTTTCCCCAAGACCGCTTGAGATGAATCATTTTTCCCGAGTCGGAATGTGGATAAACTGTGCGCGAAATTTAATCCCTGTTATCCACAGGGAACCACTCACAAACAACATCCTTTTTTCTTAAATAAGGTTTTGTTAGGCAGAACGTGGAAAACGTTCGGGCAAAGGCCCCAGGACACATTTCACAAAATAACAAAACCGGTTCCGGACCATTCTAACGATCCGCTCAGAACCGGAGCCAAGCTTTAAAAGCGATCGGGACAGACGAACAGGAAACCAGATGCCCAACACCCAGAAGACCTTCTTGCGTTCCCTTGCCGGTGAAACTCTTGCCACACCGCCAATCTGGCTGATGCGGCAGGCTGGCCGCTATTTGCCAGAATACAAGGCCACGCGTGCAGAAGCAGGCTCTTTCCTTGATCTTTGCTATAATCCCGATCTTGCCTGCGAAGTTACGTTGCAGCCGCTACGGCGCTATAACTTCGATGCGGCAATATTGTTCTCCGATATCCTCGTTATACCGCAGGCACTGGGTCAGCATTTGGCATTCAAGCAGGGTGAAGGCCCACAGCTTGAGGCCATCAGAGATGCTTCGGGCCTAGGCAAGCTTTCGCTTGATGGCATTCATGACACCCTTGGTCCGATCTATGAGACGGTTTCCAAGCTCTCGACCGCCATTCCGTCCAGCACAGCGCTGATCGGCTTTGCCGGGGCACCCTGGACCGTTGCGACCTATATGGTTGAGGGTAAAGGCTCCAAGGACTTTCCCAATATTCGCCGCTTTGCCTATGGCGATCACGATGGTTTTGCCAAACTGATCGACATCGTGGTTGAGGCGACTACGCAATATTTGCTCAAACAGGTTGAAGCTGGCGCAGAATGCATTCAGCTGTTTGAAACCTGGGGCGGGGTTTTGTCCGAAACCGGCTTTAATCGCTGGGTGATCGAGCCGACCAAACAGATCGTTGCCAATTTGCGCGCCGTGCATCCGGATCTGCCGATTATCGGCTTCCCGCGGGGCTGTGGTTTGCATCTGGTGGATTTCAAACAGAAAACCGGTGTGACGGCGGTCGGCCTTGATAGCGGGGTGAAACTCGATTGGGTGGCCGAAAACCTTCAGACACTGGGGCCGGTCCAGGGCAATCTTGACCCGATGTTGCTGATCACGGGCGGTGATCCGATGTTTGATGAAGCCAAACGCATCCTCGATACGCTGGGCAAGGGGCCGTTCATCTTTAACCTTGGCCATGGCATCACGCCGGAAACCCCGCCGGAACATGTCGAGCAGCTGGTGAACTTCATTCGGGATTACAAAGGATAAATGTCGGCAATTGCTGCATTTTATTTTGTGATTTTTGAAATCAATCAAATCGATTGAAAAATTCAATGCGTATAGTGGCCTAAGTTGGTTGCGCTCCGCACCTGTTTGACCAGAATAGGCCCCGGAGCGCGAAGGATTTATGCAAATGTCCGGTTTGTCGGGAACCGGTTGAAACACGCTGTGCCATGAAGGATAGCCAAATGTCCGAAACGACGCGCAAGAAACGCGCCATTGTACTTTTCAATCTGGGGGGTCCGGACAGTCCGGCCTCTGTCGAGCCGTTTCTGTTCAACCTGTTTAACGATCCGGCGATCATCAGCCTGCCCAACCCGTTCCGGTTTTTGCTGGCAAAGCTGATTTCACGTCGCCGCGCCCCGATTGCGCGCGAGATCTATGATCATATCGGTGGCAAATCGCCGCTTCTGGAACTGACCCAGGAACAGGCCGATGCCTTGCAGGTGGCGCTCAATGGCGAAGATGACGGTTATGAAAACCGTTGCTTCATTGCCATGCGCTACTGGAAGCCGTTTGCCGATGATACCGCGGCCGAGGTCAAGGCATGGGGTGCGGTTGAACAGATTTTGCTGCCGCTTTATCCGCAATTTTCCACGACAACCAGCGGATCGTCGGTCAAGGACTGGAAACGGGCCTGCAAGAAGATAGGCCTCAGCTCCCCGATCAAGACCGCATGCTGCTATCCGACCAATCCGGGCTTTGTGGATGCATCGGCCGAAATGATCAAGGCCGGCTATGAACGGGCATGTGACAAGGCAAGCGAGCTTGGCATTGATAAGCCGCGTATCCTGTTTTCTGCCCATGGCGTGCCGAAAGCCGTGATTACCAAGCGTGGCGATCCCTATCAGTCGCAGATCGAAAAAACCTCGGCCGCGGTGGTCGAGAAGATGGCAATCGACGGGCTAGACTGGAATGTCTGCTATCAAAGCCGGGTCGGACCGATGGAATGGATCGGCCCATCGACCGAGGACGAGATCGAGCGTGCTGGCAAAGAAAACAAGGCGATTGTCGTTGTGCCGATTGCCTTTGTCACCGAGCATTCGGAAACCCTGGTCGAACTCGATATCGAATATGGCGAACTGGCGCATGAAAAACATGTGCCGGTCTATGAGCGGGTGCGCACGGTGTGCTCCCATCCGAAATTCATCAACGGTCTTGTTTCGGTTGTAAAACAAACTCAGGAAGAACTTGATGAAAAGGGTGCCGATGACCCGTCGGTTGAGACGCGCGGCTGGTGGTGCCCGGATGAACATTCCTGTGCTGCGGCCAAACAGCCCGGTCTGAAGCCCGCCGGGGCCTAGATCACACATCGCATGCCGATCAGGCCGGTTCCATTGGGGGATCGGCCTTTTTGCTGTTAAGGTTGGCGCACCGCACGCTAAACATCGGGTCCAAACTCAGTCACATGACCGCCCCGGCAACTGATATGAGAGAAAAAGCTAGGAAAAGCCCGCAGAGCGGGGTGATCCCCGGTCAAGGGTTTTGACGCAGAGGCTTTCTCTCATATCAATTGTCCTTTGGATCACCCGGATTTGCACGGGCTATGTTGTCGCAAAATCTTGAAAGATATAGATCTTCCTGCGATTTTGCTCCGCATATCCGCACAAATCCGGGAGACCGCGACGATTATGTGACTGAGTTTGGACCCGAAAGAAGAGAGAGATGGATAGTTACAGCATTATCAAATCCCTGCATGTCATCAGCGTGATCGCCTGGATGGCGGGTCTTCTGTATCTGCCGCGGCTTTATGTCTATCACTGCGAAGTGGCGCCGGGATCGGAAGCCAGCGAGAAGTTCAAGGTGATGGAACGCCGTTTGCTGCGTGCGATCATGAACCCGGCGATGATTGCCACCTGGCTGTTTGGCGGCCATCTGGTCTTTGCCATTGATGCCCTGTCGCAGGGTTGGTTCCACGCCAAGCTTTTATGTGTGGTGCTGATGACCATCTCGCACATGATGTTGGCGCGTTATCGCCGCGCGTTCGAAGCGGATGCCAACACCAAATCGCAGAAATTCTATCGCATTTTCAATGAAGTACCGACGGTTCTGATGATCATCGTCGTCTTCATGGTGATCGCAAAACCGTTCTGATTGCTAGCGGGTTGCCAGACGGCATCCGACGAATTCGCATTTCATTACGATTTTAAAATAAAAAGGCCGCCAAACTGGCGGCCTTTGTCTTTATATTGTTTTGGTATCGAACCAAAAGCAATATGATGGGCTCAATCAGGCGTTTCCGGCCGGCTGACCTTCCATCTTTTTGGCGAATTTCTTGCGGAAAAGATCAGCAAAATCAATCTGCTGCATCATCAGCGGCGGGAAGCCACCATCTGCGGTCAGGTCAGAGATGATCTTGCGGACATACGGGAACAGCATACGCGGCACTTCGATCATCAGAACCGGCAGGCGATGTTCGTCAGAAACATTGAGCGTTACCACAGCGCCATACTGCAGTTCGGCAATGAAGGCGACCTTTTCAGCAACGTCGGCTTTGACATTGATCTTGATGGTGACTTCGTGAAGTTTCTGGTCCTGGGTGGTGCGGGCCTCAACATCAACATCAATATTGATTTGCGGCTGCTGCTGCAGGGCAACGCTTTCCGGTGCGTTCGGGTTTTCGAACGACAGATCCTTGATATACTGGGTATGGATCGTGATCGGGTTTGACGGCTGCTGCTGCTGTTGGTCTGCAGCGCCTTCTGCACCGGTGGTATTCTCGTCGGCCATTAAAGTCTAGCTCCCTTAGAGGTCATTTTGCCTTGATCAGAAAAAAGCGCTCAGTTTGGCGCGCGGCCCTTACTGAAATGCTTGTTACTGACGCCGCCTCATCGCGGCAGATGAATTGGACTTGTTGGCCTAGCACGTCTGACAGAGACGGGCAAGCCAATCGCAAGACGCGCAAAGCGCTTAATTCTGCGGGTTTGCCTGATGTCATTTGCCATCAGACCCCTAGAATCAAAGAAGGTTGACTAGAGCACGTCGCGCTTAATTTGCATCATTTTGTTTGATTTTGGCGGCGTTTCGCGGCGTTACACCGTTTGACCGATGCGCCGCATCGCTCTGCACGCCGTGCCTTGCCAAACGGCACGCCAAAATCAAACCCTTCGGGCCGGGACAGTCTTTCGCCCCACTGCGTCAGGATCCTTGACCGTAGCGCCGCTACGCTCTGCGGATCTTTCCTTGTGCGACAGAAGACTGTCTCCGGCAAAATGGCGCAGATTAAACGCGACGTGCTCTAACATATCAGCCAACCTTCTGATTTTGTGATTTTCCCGTGAAATCAGCGCGTCTCGTCGCGTGGATCGTTATGGGGCGGCAGATTGCGCGGTGTTTCCGTATCGTCACCCTGCCCGGTATCGTTGGACGGATCATGCGGGCTGACATCTTCGAAATCGCCATCAATGATCGGTCCCGCACCGGGTCGGCGGGTCCCGCCTGCGCCCGGACCACGTGCGCCGTGTGGTCCATGTGGACCGCCGGGATGTGATCCGCCAAATCCGCCGCCGAAATTGGTGCGGATATTGCCCGACTGGACGAGCTTCATGATGACTTTGGCCCCGATCAGCTGACGCAGTGGCGGCACCAGAAGCAGGAAGCCAAACGTATCGGTGACAAACCCAGGCGTCAGCAACAACACACCGGCCACCAGAATGCAGATTCCGTCAAACATCGCCCCGATGGGCATTTCGCCCTGATCCATCTGGCTTTGTGCCTTGGCAAGGGTCTGCAGGCCCTGGGCGCGCATCAGCGACGTGCCAATGATGGCGGTCAGGACAACCACACCAATGGTCGGCCACAGCCCGATCAGTTCGCCGGCCTGGATAAAGACCGCGATCTCGATGATCGGCATGGCGACGAATATCGCGAGAAAATAAAAGCCCATTTCTTCTCCGTTTACTGGCGATTTTTTAGCACAGCGGCCCGCAAGTATCGCTTTAACACATGATGTTTGTGCTCAAAGCTGACGTCTTGCTGAAACTATTGCAGAAAACAACTTGGATTTCAGTGATTTCTCATTAATCTGCAGACTGTCGTCCTTATAGATGGTCGGGACGCTAAAACGACAACGCGACAAAAATGCGGCAGATCGTCCTTTGGCCCCATATGCCTGAGGATGGTGCAGGTGAAGGGTGAAGATGATCACATCTTCGGGCGCGATCGGCAGTTGCCCTTGCATTTGGTTAAGTTCATACCATCTCTCGACCACGGTTGTGATATAAGTGCAACCAGTTTGAAACCACTAGGATCAAGAGACCGGTCTTGCAGTATTTCGATATATTCTTATTCGCTCTGATTGCGGTTTTCCTTGTGCTGCGTCTGCGCGGCGTTCTGGGCCGGCGTACCGGCAATGAAAAACAGGGACCGTCCGATATCTTTGGCCGTCAGACCCATGACAATGCCCATGAAAATGATGGTCAGAACGACACCGCTCCTCAGACCGATAACGTTTATCGCCTGCCGGACTCCGGTAACGATCAGGAAGACGCAAATGTTCCGTCCGGCACGTTTGCGACCCTGCAGCAGATCCAGAAACACGATCCGAACTTTACCCAGCAGGACTTCCTGAATGGTGCGCGCATGGCGTTCGAAATGATCGTCGAATATTTCGCCAAGGGCGACAAGGACGGTCTGAACCCGCTGCTTTCGGCCGAGGTGTACAAGAATTTCGCATCTGCCATTGATGCGCGCGCTGAAAAAGGCGAGCACGAGGAAACCACCCTGGTCGGCATCAAGAGCGCGTCCATCCATGATGCCAGCCTTGAAGGCCGCACGGCCTATGTCACGGTGAAGTTCGTTTCCGAGGAAGTTTCGGTCATCCGCAATGCCGAAGGCGATGTGGTTGATGGTGACCCCAATCAGGTGGTCGAGGCCGAAGACCTTTGGACATTTGCGCGCAATATCGAAAGCCGCGATCCGAACTGGCAGCTGGTGGCAACCGAAACCCCGGAAGAAGAAACCACCGACTGATCCGGGTTTCGTAAAAACCGAATACATATCAAAGGCGATACGACAAACCGGGTCGCCTTTTTTCATGTCCGGATGACACGGCGCGCGGGCAGTTATCGCCTTGTTAAGCATGTCAGGGGCAAGATCGGGTTTTCGTAGAACTGTTCTGAAAAACGGATTCCATCTTGAAAAGACGACTGGTTTTATCGCGCAGCCTTTCGCTGATTTCCGTCCTGGTGGGTGCGGCGGCGGCCCTGATCTGGATGTTCTGGCCACAAATTACCGGACAGATCGAACCTCCGGCCGAGGTTGAAGACAAACTGACGCTCCGCCCGGCGAGTTTTGGGGAACTTGATGGCTGGCAGGGCGATGACATGCGCGGCTCGGTGCGCGCTTTTGCCCGGTCGTGCAAGGCGATGCTCAGGCGTGATGATGACCGGGCCGTTGGCCCCGATCCGCGCATGGGAACGATTGGCCAGTGGCGCGATCTTTGCCAGACGGCGGTTACGATTGATGTCGAAAGCCTGCGCAAAGAAGACGCAGGGACCTTCTTTGAAAGCGGCTTCAGACCGTATCTCAGCGGTAATCGCGATAAGGCAGAAGGCCTGTTCACCGGCTATTACGAGCCGGAATTGCAAGGCCAGCTGGCCCGTGGGGGCGCCTATCAAACCCCGCTTTATCTCAAACCAAATGACATGGTTTCGATTGATCTTGGCGAGTTTCGCGAGGATCTCAAAGGCACCAAGCTGGTCGGGCGTTTGTCGGGCAGTTCGGTAAAACCCTATTACGACCGCGAAGCGATCGAAGAAGGGGCGTTATCCGAGCGCGATCTTGAGCTGGTCTGGGTGGATGACGCGGTCGATGCGTTTTTCCTGCAAATTCAGGGATCTGGCCGGGTGGTTTTGCCTGATGACAGCGTGCTGCGCGTTGGCTATGCCGCAACCAATGGGCATCCCTACTTTGCCATCGGACGTGAACTGATTGCGCGTGGGGTGCTAACGCGTGAGACCGTATCGCTGCAATCGATCCGCAAATGGTTGCATGACAATCCGGACGAAGCCGATGCGGTGATGAATACCAACGCATCTTATGTGTTTTTCCAACCGCTTAAGGTGGATCCCAATGATCCCGAGGCCGGACCACTGGGATCGCAGGGCGTGCCGTTGGAACCTGGTCGGTCACTGGCGGTGGATCGGCGGTTCCATGCCATGGGGGTGCCGGTCTGGCTTGAAACCAGCGATCCGATGAATGCAGACCGCAAATTCCGGCGTTTGATGATCGCCCAGGATACCGGCGGGGCCATTCGTGGGCCGGTGCGCGGTGATATCTTCTTTGGCCCGGGCGAGGACGCCGCCCTTTATGCCGGGCATATGAACCGGCCCGGTCAGAAATATGTCCTGCTGCCCAAAACCATCGATCCGGCAAGCTGGCAGGTTGCAGATGGCTCGAGGGGGGACAGTTCATGATCCGTCATATCGTCCTTTTGCAGATTCCAAACTACGCCGACCCGACCGAGGTCGAGACCATGTTCCGCCAACTTGAGCAGGCCGCCCTTGCCGTACCAGGGACGGTGGCCTTTTGTGGCGGGGCGAAGCTTCCCGGAAGCTGGATGGGTCAGGGGTTTACCCACGCCGTGAATATTGATTTTGTCGATGAGGCCGCACGCGATGCCTATCTTGCGGAACTTGATCGCGATCGGGTGGGCAGCAGATTGTCCGAGATGACCGAAGGCGGCCTTGGCGGCATCCTGATCATGAACATCAATATCGACAATATCACCACCCCGCAAAAGGACCTGACGAAAAAGCCGCAGCTGCGCTGGGAATAATCAAACAGATATATCTGATTATCCTTAATGTAGTAAAATCGTCGGATAGCTGCGCCTGAAATCCCGTTACCGAATCATTTTGCTGATCAATTAACTTAGGCCGCAACCGATGCATCACGCGGCAACTGAATGACAAAGCGCGTACCTTCGCCCGGTTTGCTGTCGACAGCCAGGTTGCCTGAATGGTTCTTGCAAATGATCGCGCGTGAGATCGACAAGCCCTGCCCCGTACCCTTGCCAATTTCCTTGGTGGTGTAGAATGGATCGAAGATGCGTTTGCGGACCTCTTCGGGCATGCCGGTGCCATTGTCGGTCACGACCATATAGACCGATTCTTCATCCTGACAGGCGGTGATGGTGATCAGGCCATCTTGCGGGTCGCCCTGATCGCGGCGTTCCTTGATGGCGTCAGCCGCATTAATGATCAGATTGACCAGAACCTGCCCCAACTCGCCGGAATTGACGACAAGCGGGGCGATAGTGTCGTCGATCTCGGTCTTGAGTTCGGCGACATAGCGCCACTGATTGGTGGTGACCGTCACCGCATTGCGGATCACTTCGGCGAGATTGGTCAGTTGGGCATTGCCTTGACCCGGATGGGAGTAAATCTTGATCGCCTTGACGATATCGGTAATCCGCTTGAGGCCGTCTTCGGTCTGTTCGAGCGCATCGGGCATTTCTTCGCGCAGGAAATCAACATCATAGCGTTCATTGAGCAGGGCAATGACGGCTTGCTTCTTGGTTTTGACAAGCTCGTCTTCAAGATCCTTGGCATAGGCGGACAGGCGGTTGGCGGCATCCTTGATGAAGCCGAGGTTGGAATCGACAAACTGGATCGGGGTGTTGAGCTCATGCGCGATGCCACCGGCAAGCGTACCCAGGCTTTCGAGGCGTTGCTTGCCAAGTTCGGTGAATTCTTCGCGACGGCGGTCTTCGGCCTTGCGATGAAGTTCCGACACATCGGTCGAAACAATCACCCGCCCGCCATCGGGCAAGCGGCACATGTGATTAAGGATAATGCGCTGATCAAACAGCTGAAATTCCCATTGTGCCTGCTCTTCCAACCCGGCCGTCTGTTCAAGTTGAATGCGGATGCGGTCTTCTTCCGGCACAGTGCGGCTATTGATAGAGACGTCGACAGAGGGCATCAGGCCGACATTATGGACCTGTTCGGACACCATGCGATCAAGCGGGATCGACATGCCTTCGGGGATGGCATCAAGCTCATACATCTCGCGACAGGCGCGGTTGATATGAATGACTTCGTCTGCGCCGTTGATGATGGTGACGGCCTGGGGAATGTTTTGCAGGGCGGCATATAGGCGGTCTTCGGCCTGAACGCGGCGGTTATCGGTTTCGCGCAGGACAGTTTCGGCCCGGTTGCGATAGGCGAGCAACGCGGTCGACATGGTATTGAAGCTGTGCGCGGTATCGGCCAGTTCATCCTGTCCGCGCAGCTCCATGGTATAGCCGAAATCACCCGCCGCGACACGCGCCGCGGCATCCTGAAGCCGGCTGAGCTGGCGGGTGAGAAAGCCGCCCAGCATGCTGCCAAATGCGGCAACCAGCAGGATTTCAGCCGCGGCAATACCGAGCATCCATTCGCCGGCTTCGGCAATGGTTTCATGGAGTTGTGTCGTCGACAGGCCAAGTTCAACAGTGCCAAACACCGTATTGCCGATCAAGATCGGTGCAGCGACATCATAGACATTGTCAGTGTCGGCATCGGAAATGGTACTATCGGCAACAAACGAACGCCTGAGAATGAGCGGATCGCCAGCCGCAGCCAGAACATTACCGTCGACATCGCGCACACGGGCATAGGTGATACCGGGATTGTCGATGGCTTGGGCGACCAGTTCTGCAATGGTTGCCAGATCAAGGGCTACAACGGCATCGGTCGTCATAGTAGCAAGCAATTTCGAGGATGTCTGTGCCTGTTCAATCAACCGGGTCTCGTTTGAGGACCGAAGATAACCAAGTCCGCTGATGACGAGAATGGCCAACAGAGTAATTTCGATGATGGCGATGCCGAGAACTGTTTTTAGCCGGAATGACATTGGTTGCTGTCCTCAACAACGACACCGGTGTCTTTTTTCGTCAGGCCAAGCCCACGAATATCATCCCAATCACCGTCAACACCCGCCTCGATCCCCTTCATGCCCAGCGGAGCGAGGGTATCTGCATCAAGTGCGGTCAGTGCATCACGAAAAGCCTTGGCCTGTTCTTCGGTCAAGGTGGAATGCACGGCAAAGGCATGCGGGGAATAGGGATCGGTCTGATAGAACACGCTCAACTGATCGCGGATGGCATCAGGAATGGTGTTCCAGGTGCGTTTGACGCCGCCACCGGCAACGGTCAGACCATTGGCGACCGCCATATAGACCGAATCGTGCGAGTTGACGTAGTTTTCGCTAATGGAAATACCGCGTCCGGCGATTTCGGCGCGGGGAATGACACTGGCGCCAAAGGCGGCCGGGGATGGAAAGGCCACTTCCTGACCATCGAGATCATCAAGGGTTTCAATCGTGCTGTCCTTGCGGGTGACCAGAAGACCACGCAGGCGATGATCCTGCTGGCGGCCGATGGCGCGATAGCCACTCACATCACTGAAAACGACATAGTGATACGGGTTCATATAGGCGATGTCATAAGCGCCCTGCGCCAAGCAGGCCTCAAAGGTCGGGATGTCCTTGGCAGTGGCGAACTTGATCTGATAGCCGCTTTTCTGTTCCAGCTTTTCAAGGATCGGCAGCCAGATGCGGGCCAGACGGCTGGCCGACTGTTGCGGGACGACCCCGAAACTGAGCGATGTGTGGTCATTTGCCTGTGCATTACTGGGCACGACGGTGGCTATGGTCAGGGCAAAGGCCATCAGGGCGGTTTTACGAGCAGCCATTTCCGGTCTCCGGCAGGGTTCCTTGATGGTGCCGAAATTACGCCATGGGAAAATTGCCCAATATCCCAATTTGGGGAGTGTCGTTTACCCAGTCCGTCATGAAGCGCTGATCACGCAGAGGTAATTGGCTGCCAAAAACAAAAAACCCGCTGTTTCCAGCGGGTTTCGTGTGTATTCCGAGGCGTTGCGGTTTTACTGGGCGGCAACGACCTTGTCGTCACCGGGGCCGGTTTTGCCACAGCCACCAGCGGATCCAACGCGTGATTTGCGCTGACGCTGGCTTTCGGATTTGAGCTGACCACAGGCCGCCAAGATATCGCGGCCGCGCGGCCAGCGGATCGGGGCTTCGTAGCCGTTATCGAGCAGAATTTGCGCGAATTTCTTGATGTCGTTGGTCGGCGTGCATTCGTAATCCGAACCCGGCCATTTGTTGAACGGGATCAGGTTGAACTTGCAGTGAACGCCTTTGACCAGCTTGGCAAGTGCGCGGGCATGTTCGGGTTTGTCGTTCACGCCTTTGAGCATGACATATTCCATGGTGATCGGACGCGCATTGGACATGCCCGGATAGTTCCGGCAGGCATCCATCAGTTCTTTCAGCGGATATTTCTTGTTGATCGGCATGATTTCGTTGCGCAAATCATCATCAGGTGCATGCAGCGAAATCGCCAGACCAACACCAAGATCCTCGCCACAACGTACGATTTCCGGCACCACGCCCGAGGTCGAGAGCGTGACACGGCGGCGCGAGATCGAAATGCCTTCGCCGTCCATGGCAATGCGCAGCGCATCGCGAACGTTTTCATAGTTAAACAGCGGCTCGCCCATGCCCATCATGACGATGTTCGACAGGCGGCGGATGCCATTGGCCGGGGTCGGCCATTCGCCGTAGCTGTCACGTGCAACCATGAACTGGCTGACGATTTCGCCCGGGGTCAGGTTGCGCACCAGAAGCTGTGTGCCGGTATGGCAGAATTTGCAGGTCAGCGTGCAGCCGACCTGGGATGAAATGCAGACAGCACCGCGATCTTCGTTGCGATCGGGGATATAGACCGTCTCGGCCTCATTCCCGTCATGGAATTTCATCAGCCATTTATGGGTATCGTCCGAGCTTTTCTGATCGGCTGTCAGAAGCGGACGACCGACATAGAAGTCCTGGGAAAGACGATCACGCAGCTTTTTGGAAATGTTGGTCATGTCCTCGATGTCGGTGACACCGCGGTTATAGATCCAGTTCCAGAGCTGTTTGACGCGGAATTTGCTTTCACCCATGCCGGCCATGATTTCGGTCAGCTCTTCGCGGGTGATGCCCACCAGATCACGACGGCCGTCGGCAGCCTGCCCATTGGCGGCGCGCGAAACGAAGTCGGACAGCGATGGCCCGTCCTGCGTCGCAGGGGCATCGGTCTGGGGTGCGTTTTCGGTCAGGACGTCGGTCATCCCGGGCTCTCTCTTTTAAGTATTGTGGGTTTGCCGGACGGTTTTTGGACCGTCTCTTTCTGGCGTCCGCGGGACTATACCAGAAATGATGCAAAAATGCTTGGCCCCGCATATAGCGGGGCCGGGTCGATTTAGAAACGATAAATTTCACATTGCTGCTATCACAGCAGTGCAGTCGCGGTTGCAAATCGGGCCGTGGCGGCCCCACCATACGGTTTGATCGGGCGTGTGATCAGTTGACCGGCTTGGTGTTGCAAGCCTTTGAAATCGCGTTATAGGCGGCAGTAAAGCCCGAAAGCGAATAGGTGTCGGTGGTCTTGGTCCCGCGCGAGGAATAGCCGACCACAACCATGGTCGATCCTGCTTTCATCGAGCTGACCAGTTTGCGGTCTTCTTCGCTGTTGGTCGCCCAGGCGGAATCGTCATGGGTAAACAGCTTGAAACGTTTGGAATCGATTCGAAGATCCACCTCGCTGCCCGATTTATAGGTATAGCCGGTGATAAAGCTGACTTCATTGAGCAGTTTCAGGGCCGGGCGGTGGGTGACCATGACATAGATTTTGCCGCGCTGGGTGTAGTCGCCTTTGGCCGAGGTCGGCTGGCTGCCCATATAGCAGACTTTCTGGCCGTCTTCGGAATAGGTGTAGGCTTCCCACTTGCTGTAGACATCAATCAGCTGCGGGGAGTTCTGTGCCTGTGCGCCGCTGGTCGGCAGACCAAGGGCAAGAAGACAGGCAATGGCGCCAAAAGCGGCGGCAAACGAATTTCTGACGAGACGATGGGCGTGTTTTTTCATGAGGTCGCGTATCGTGTCTGAAGTTTCGGGATGGTCCGGCGGACCGCGTTTGGATGCATAAAATCCAATGGATATGGCAAATTTATGAGCTCGTTTTCCGAGATTGCCGCCAAAAGGTAAAGATTAAACCAAGGAATGCATCCGGATGCCGATCAGACCAGGATTTTTAGAAAGTTTTTAATCTGCAGATCGGAAAAACGCGACGTCGATGCGCTTTGGACCCTAGCCGCGGGCGAGATGCTGTTTGACCACCTGATCAAGGCAGTCCTGCACCGTGATCGGCTGATTTCCCCGGCGCATGCGGGCCAGCATGTGGCGCAATTCGCGGGGTGCGCCCTCGGTTGCGGGGGCGAAAAAGGCATCAAAGGAGCAGAGGTCCGAGCGATATTGCCAGACGCGGATATCGCCTTCGCCGCGGATCATTTCCGGCGCGCCGATCTTGGCTTCGACTTCCTGTTCAGACAGCCCCTTAAGCGTTGCGTTGGGAACCGGTTTGAACGGAATGGCTGCCGATCTGCCGGTTCGGGAGTTTTCCGGTTTCTGGCGAGTATCGGGTTGGGTTGTGATGACATTGCCCTGGGCGTCAAGCTGCCCGTAATTGGTGTTTGTCGAACCCGGCGGCACAGATGCCCCGCCACACGCGACCAGACCCATGGCCATGGCGGCCAGAAGCAAAATCACCCCGACAGGACGGGTGATGTCCGTTCGGGGTGTGTTTCGGGTCAGATCAATCATGCGCAGCAAAAATCAGGAATCGTCTGATTTGCGCGGGATGGTGATCGCACCGCTATTGCCAGAGCGGTTGATGCCGGTGTCCGATCCTTCGACATAGTCGAGTTCGCCTTTGATGCGGCCACCGTTTTCGATCTGAAGCACGCTATAGGTGATCTTGCCGCTGATTTCAGCCGAGTTTACGACAACCACGCGGCCTGCGGTCAGTTCGCCTTCGAACTTGCCGCTGATTTCGGCCTCGTCAACCTGGGCCGAACCGATGAAGCTGCCGCCTTCAGAAACTTCGAGGCGCGAGCATTCCTGGATCTGGGCTTCGACAACGCCCTCGACGACCAGAATATCACAGGAACCAATTTCACCTTTGAGCGTGATGTCGCGACCAACTGTCAGCTTTTTGCCTTCGGCGTTGCCGCCCTGGCCTGCCGGACGGCCCGAGCTGCCACGGGTCGGGATTTCAAGCGGGCGCTTGGGGATTTCCGGGCGGAAGTTGGTGGAGTGCGGTCTACTGGACATTTGCGGTTCATCCTTTGTGCGCGGCTGGGTGAAGAGTCGCGGCTCACTTCGATTTTCTGATTTTTCGGTCGTCCCGCCAGAGGCGGGTTTTTCGGCTGCGGGTTCAGAGGCCGTGGTCATGGTCCCGGAAAGCGCGTCTGATGCATCCGGGCGAGATGTATCTGACGAAGTCGCACTGCTGTCGACTGTTTTATTGGCTTTTTTCTTTCCAAACATGGGATGACCAGATCCTTAAAGTTGCAGTTTCGGTTTTGGTCTCGGGTCAGGACCGTGTGTTCACCGGTTATACGGTTTCAGGCACATAGGTTCCAAGACGCACAGAATAGTGGACCATAAAGGCCGTGGCGATGATCGGCGCGACCAGGTTGACCACCGGAATGGTCATCAGGAAGGTCAGGCCAACCCCAGCGATCCAGAGCTTTTTCTGGCGGCTTTTGCGAATGGCTTCAACCGTGCGCGCATCATAACGGCGTGCGGCAACCAGTTCAAAATATTCACGCGACAAAAGATAACCATTCATGGCGTAAAACGCGATGACATAAAGCGGCCCGGCCAGAAGAAGCGGCAAAATCAGAATGTTAAGTGCAAGCGCTGTCAGGGCGAATTTAAGGCCACTGATCAGTGCATCCATGATCGGCTGCGGACGGGTATCGGGCAGTGTCGGGTAATGCTTGTCTTCGACCGCATCGGCAATCTGATCAAGCAGAAGGCTTGAGATCAGGACAGTTGCCGCAGGAAACAGCAAGATCACCAATATTGCGAGAACAAGACCAAGCGACCAGTCCGCAAGGCTTTCGAGCCATCCACCTTCTGTGAAGAAGTTAAACGAGTTTAATCCAAAACCGATCAACATCCAGAGACCAACGATGGTGGCAAGCGCACCGGCGACACCGATTAGCACGACTTTGCGAAAACGCGGGTCGGAAAACTGCGCAACGGATTTCAGAAAGTCATTGATCATAGAAGGCGTCGGTCCTGTCGTCTCGTGTGTTGAATGTGGTCCCGTCAGGGAATCATGCCTGACTTTAGTAGGCAATTAAAATTAACAGCCTGTGAAATCCCTGCCAAATCATGGCCTAGCTTTGTGGATTTCCCGAGAATGCGCGTTTTAGCTTAGGCATTGGGCAAAAAAAAGGCGTCCGGCCAGGGGGGAGAACCGGACGCCAGCGCTCCGATGATCTGGAGCGTGAGGAAAGGTAGGGGAGACCTTTTCCTCACACGGGGTTCCCGTCGTTTAGGGGAACCTTGTGACAGACTCACATATAGGAATTGATCGGACTTGCTGCCATGGGGTTGGGGCCGAAAAACCAACAAATTTTAAAACTTTATAATGATTCCAAACCGGCGATCATTTCATTACGAAACCACAATAAGATCCCGCGTCTGCCAAGCACTTGAATCAGAAAATATTCTTGATCCAAAAGCCGGTTTCAGACGGTTTTGCACTGTCAGACAGGGTTCGAAAAAATTCCGGCTTAGCTGCCTCGCTTTGGCCAGATGCGTTCAAACTTGAACAGTTCCGGATCGAGCTTCATGCCGGCCTTGGCGTTAAACAGGGTCACAGTGGTTTCAATACCGGTCGGATCGGTGACGATCCATTGGCGCAGCTGCATCGGCTTTTCGGAAAAGACCAGGGTGACGCTGCCCGCACCGGGGTCGGTTTTGCGCACCAGCTCGACACGGATGGTTTCGGCCGTGCGGCGATAATCGACAATCTTGACCTTGTCGGTCAGCGAGATGTTTTCGGCCAGAATGATGCCAGCCGGGGTTTCATCAATGTCGAAATAGGTCGGCGCGTTGATTTCCTTGTCATAATAGATGAAATCATGGCCGGTCGAGACCAGAAGGATCTGTGCGGGCGGGTTATATTCAAACCGCATCTTGCCCGGACGTTCCATGAACAGTTTGCCTTCGGCCGCACCGCCATCCGATGAAATCTGAACGAAATCGGCGGTCAGCGTGGTAATCCCGGCCAGATAGTTTTCGATCTTTTCGACCATCTCGGGGCTGATCTGATCGCTTGATTGCGCGGTTGCCGGGCTTGGCAACAGGGTCAGACTGGTCACCGCACCCAGACCAATGGCCGTGGCAAGTGCACCGGCAGCCACAAAGGCGCGGGTTTTCTTGCCAAAGGATTTCCAGCGGGTCTCTTGTTTCTGGGTCAAACGGGTCATGTGCCTTTTTGCCTTAGCGCTGTCTAGGGTCCAAACTCATTCAAATAATCGTCCCGGTCTCCCGGATTTGTGCGGATATGCGGAGCAAAAAGCGCAGGAAGATATACATCTTTCAAGGTTTTGCGACAAAATAGCCCGTGCAAATCCGGGTGATCCTAAGGACAATTGATATGAGAGAAAGCCTCTGCGTCAAAGCCCTTGACCGGGGATCACCCCGCTCTGCGGGCTTTTCCTAGCTTTTTCTCTCATATCAATTGCCGGGTCGGTCATTTGAATGAGTTTGGACCCTGACAATTCGTTGATCGCGATCATCGCGATTGCAGAAGGTGAATGGCGAATGATAAAAATCGTGCCAAATAGTAACCAGCAATCGCGAATTACATATCGCATCATTTGGCCGGGAAGGCCAGCCGGGTCAAGCCATGCCCGCAAATGACCTTATTTGGCCGGTTTGGGCCATATTTGCGGATTAAAGGCCGGCTTGATCAACGGTCTAAAGGAGAACGCTTTATAATGAGCCGTATCGTCGCCATCCAGATGGACCCGATTGAAAGTATCGACATCAAGGGGGACTCCACCTTTGTCATGGGCCTTGAAGCCCAAGCGCGCGGATATGACCTTTTGCATTATCATCCCGATGACATGTTCTATGACCGCGGCCGGGTGAAGGCGGAAGTCCGCCCGATGACCCTGCGTTACGAGCATGGCAATCACCATGATCTGGGTGCTGCGCGCGTGATCGATCTGGCGCGTGAAACCGACGTTATCCTGATGCGTCAGGACCCGCCCTTTGACATGAACTATATCACGGCGACACATTTGCTTGAGTCGATCCACCCGGAGACCTTTGTGGTCAACCATCCTGGCCATGTCCGCAATGCGCCGGAAAAGATCTTTGTCACCGAGTTTCCCGATCTGATGCCGCCGACCCTGATCACGCGATCGGGTGCGCGGATCAAGGATTTCCGCGAGGAATATAAAGACATCATCGTCAAGCCGCTGTTTGGTAATGGTGGGGCGGGTGTCTTCCACCTTAAACCGGGTGACGAGAACCTGAATTCCCTGATTGAGCTGTTTGCCGCCCAGTCGCGTGAACCGCTGATGGTGCAGGCCTATTTGCCCGATGTGCGCAAGGGTGACAAACGCATCATCCTTGTTGATGGCGAACCGGTGGGTGCGATCAACCGTGTCCCGGCCGAGGGAGAGGCACGGTCGAACATGCATGTTGGGGGTGTGGCCGAGAAATCGATGCTGACCCCGCGCGAACGTGAGATTTGCGATCGCATCGGGCCGGAGCTCAAGAAACGGGATCTGATCTTTGTCGGGATCGACGTGATTGGCGATTACATGACGGAAATCAACGTCACCTCGCCGACCGGCCTGCAGGAAATCAATCGCTTTGACGGGTCGAAGCTTGAAGGCCTGATCTGGGATGCAATCGACAAGCGTCTGGGTTAAGTCCGGGCCTGAAAGTGCTTTGAGACGAAAACGGGCAGGTGTTGATTACCTGCCCGTTTTGTTTGTTATCTGGTCCGACCGTTTATTTGGCTTCGATTTCAACAAACGTGATGGGGAAATCATTTTCGTTGATCACGTTATGCGCCACCCCGGTCTTGCGGGAATAGGACTTCCCGGCCGTCATTTCCGAGGGAAAGGTTGTGCCGTCATCGTTTACGATGGTCAGGGTTCCCGTGGTCATCGGCACGACGACATAATCCATGCCATGCACGTGGTCGCCGGTTTCCGATCCCGGGGGGAAATGCCATTCGGTCACCCGAAAGGTGTCATCATCGACCTGAACAGTGGGAATGGCTTTGGAGCGCTCTGTTGTCATGGGGCTTTTCCTTTTGGTGGCGTTTGAAATGCGAGAGTAAAAAAGACTAACGCATTGCAGCATTTAATCAATCGCCGGTCTTTGGACGGGTTTTGCCCGTATGGCTTTTTTGTTCGAAATTTCCGATCCAATTGATTTTAATAGGTTCGATCCGAAGGGAACCAAAACTGCGATCAAACGTATGATTTAAGGACAAAATTGGCAGGTATCAGACGCGCATGACCAACACAGAGGCAGAGACAATCACCGATCATGAGTTTTTCGGGCCGTTCTTGTTTGCGCGGGGTGCCGATGAAAAAACCGCGCGTCTGGCAGCACTTGTTGTTGCCGAGAGTGGCATGGATATCCCGGCATTCAAGGCCAATGGCAGCGATATTGTTGCCCCGGTCAAGCTGACGGAGCTGTTTGGCCGGTGTTATTGGCGGTTTGATTTTGACCTGCCGGCAAACACGACAGCAACTTATAGTTTCGGAAACGAAACATATGAGGTTTGTACGGATCTTAGCAAAGATCTGCGCATCGGGTTTGTGTCATGCAATGGTCAGGAGGACGGTGATCTGGACCGGCCGCTGGAAGACCGCAATGCGCTGTGGGCCGATCTGGGGCGCGAACATGCCGCCCAGCCCTTTTCACTTTTGCTGCATGGTGGGGACCAGATTTATGCCGACGGGGTGTGGGAATGCCACCCTGACATCATCGCCTGGGACAAAGCCGGGCGCCGCGAGCGGATGGCGACGGCCTTTTCCGATGCCCTGCGCGATGCGGTTTTGAAATTCTATCTTGATCATTATCTGGCGATTTATGGCCAACCGCAGATCCACCACATGCTGACCCGGGTGCCGTCGCTGATGATGTGGGATGACCATGACATTTTTGACGGCTGGGGCAGTCACAAGAAGTGGTTTCAGGGCACGGCAGTGGCCAAGGGCATGTTTGACTGCGCCCGCGAGGCGTTTTGCCTGATGCAGCTCTGCTGCGCGCCGGATGAATTGCCAGACATGGTGATGGATCGTGCGGGCAAAAGCCTTGCCTGGCGGACCGATTTTCCCGGCCTTAGCATTGTTGCGCCTGACCTCAGGTCCGAGCGCACACCGAATGCCGTGATGGGCGAAAATGGCTGGCGGGATTTGCCAAAGGCGCTTGAAACCGTGCCGGGTGGCAACCGGATTTTGCTGATGTCGAGTGTGCCGGTGATCGGACCGCGATTGTCGCTGGTCGAGATGATGATGCATCTGTGGCCCAAGGCGCAGAAATACGAAGATGACCTGCGCGATCAGTGGCAAAGCCGCTGGCACCGGCGCGAATGGTGCCGTTTTCTTGAGCTGATCGAAGACATCGCCAATGAGCGCGATCACGAAATCACCCTGCTGTCGGGGGAGATTCACGTGGCAACGCGCGGCACCTTTGAAACGCGGGGCAAAACCATCCATCAGCTGGTGGCATCGGGCATCTCGCACACGGCACCGCCGTCTGCTTTTGCGCGGGGGTTGGGGCTTCTGGCGTGGATCGGCGACAACCCGCTTCCCGATCGGCCGACAAAGTTAAAACCGCTGCCCGAACGCAAAGGTACCTATTGTGCGGCGCGAAATTACCTTACACTGTCACGCAGCGACACCAACTGGCATGCCAAATGGCATCTCGAAGGCATCGGCTGGACGCCGGATTTACGGGTTTGACAGCCTTGAGGGACCAACGGGATCGTGGCTGATGGCAAGGGGCTTTGGATCATGATGCAGCTTTATTACGCGCCAACTTCACCCTTTTCGCGCAAGGTGCGCGTGATTTTGCGTGAACTGGGTCTGGAAAAACAGATCAACGAGATTCTGATTGATCCGTGGACGGATGAAGCGCTGCGCGCCCATAACCCGCTGTCAAAGGTTCCGACCCTGATCCTTGAAGACGGGATGGCAGTTTTTGAATCTGCTGTGATCTGTGACTATCTTGATCAGCTTGCCAAATCCAAAGGCATTTCCGAGGGTGTCATCCCCGAAAGCGGCCCGGGGCGCCTGAGTGCCCTTAAATGGCAGGGATTGGCCGATGGCATGATGGTGGCGACCGGCCGTCTTTATGCCGATTCAAACCGTGATGCCAGTGATCGTTCCGAAATCGTAATGGAACGGCAGGCGCAAGCCATCACCTCGGGCATTGCGGCGATCCTGGACGGTTTGCCAAGCCTGCGCACCGAGGAACCGCATCTTGGCACCTGGTCGGTTCTGGTTGCGCTTTATTACATTGATTTCCGCTGGCCGGACCGGCGGTTTGATATCCCGGTGCGCGTGCGCGACTGGATGGCGATCATGTCCGAACGCGAATCCTTTACCGAGACGACCTTCCACCTGCCCCATGATGATGATTGATCTGATCGGCGACGCGAGTGTCAGATAAAAAAGCACCGCCCGGGGACAACGGGCGGTGCAGGACAACGCATGGATATGACGCAGGGGGATGGGGAAAATCTGTCCACGCCAAAGACTTGCGTTGATAACGGGTTGAGGTGGGCAGTAATCAGGCGGCTTTTGCGCCGGATTTTTCCCAGGCAAAACGCTGGAACGGTTCATCGACCGGCGTTTCGGCAACGTGGTTGACGTAGTTCGACATCACTTTCTGAGCCAGACCCAGAATGATCTCAAGCACCTGCTGCTGGCCGTACCCGGCCGCGTAGAAGGCGTCAAGCTGATCGGCCGTGACATTGCCGCGGCTACGTGTCATGGCAAGCGTAAAGGTGCGCAGCGCTTCGAGCTTTGCATCGGCAAGCGGGGTTTCATCGCGCAGCGCATTGATGGTGTCGCCATCGACTTTCATCATATGGGCAATGGCGGTGTGGGCCGGAACGCAGTAATGGCAGCCGTGCTCGACATTGATGGTCATCCAGACAACGGTCAGTTCATTGGCATCAAAGCTGGTCTTCTGAAACAGGTCATGCAGCACCTGATAACCTTCAAGCACAGCCGGGGCTTCGGCCATGACGCCGTGCAGGCCCGGGATCATGCCAAAGGCATCCAGCGAGTTCTGCAAAAGCGGTTTGGAATCGGCCGGAGCGGAATCTTTGTCGTAAATTTTGAAGTCGGACATGGGTATCTCCAGAATTTTTGAGTGATTGCTCAATAAACAAGGAAATATCGTGGCGAGACCAAGCTCATTTGATCGTGAAGATGCCCTGGCCAATGCGCGTAACCTGTTCTGGCGCAAGGGGTTTCATGCGACCTCGCTCAAGGATATCGAAGCGGCCCTTGCACTTAAGCCCGGCAGCATCTATGCCGCCTTTGGCAGCAAGAAGGAGCTGTTTTCCGAAGCGTTGAACTATTATGCGCGCGGTGTCGAAGGCGAATTTCAAAACTTCATGGCGCAATCGGACTCCCCGCTTTCGGGGCTGATCGGTTATGTGCGCAGCATCACGCAGGGCGGCATGAACAAAATGCCGTCCAATGCCTGCATGGTGTTCAAGACCGCGTTTGAGCTGGCCAATGACGAGTCTGATTTGAAAGACCTGGCCGCGCAGAAACTGACCAGCATGGCCAAACTGTTTGCCGGGGCCTTTGAACAAGCCCGTGCGAAAGGCGAAATTGCGCCGGATGTCGATCCGCACCGCGCAGCGCTTAAGCTGCAAACCAGCATTACCGGCCTGCGCGGCATGATCGAAAGCGGCCTTCTGGCGGATGATGTGCAGAACCTGATTGATGATATCATTGCGGATCTGGAACGTTTGCGGGTGGCGCATTGAGTCCCCATCTGTGCTGATTGGGTGCGACAAACGCCGCCAGACATGCTATCGCCGCCTTTTAACGCGCCAATTGCCAACGGAACTGCGAAAGCCGATGAGTGAACCGACCATTACCAAAGCCATGCGCGAACGCGCCTGGGTCCGTGCCGAACGGATCGAGGGTGAAGACCCCAAGGAAGTCCGCAAACACGCGGCCAGCGGCATCACCATGAAAAAGGCCAGCTTCGGCAAGTTCCGCAATTTCGGCTGGACCGTGGTGAACGAAGAAGCCGTGCCGTGCCGCAAGGAATTCTTGCCGCCACGCGAAACGGATACCGACGCTTCGCAATAACCCCTATCGCAATTGTGATGGGGCTTGCCGGTCAGGTGAATTGACACGGCAAGTGATCAAGGGCGCTATGAACTGATGGTTCTTGCGCCTTTTTTTATGCCCCAACTGGTTTTGGCCGATGACACCCCGAACTGACTCGATTTCGTTTGGACACCTTGACGATGTCGCACCCGCAACCCTGATCGCCCATATGTCCGATCCGCGCATGGCGGAGCATATACCGTTGCTCGAGGGTCCCTGGGATCAGGATGACGTCGCCCGGTTCGTGGCGGCCAAGAAAGCCTGCTGGAAGCGGGATGGTCTGGGCCACTGGGCAATTTTCCACGACCTCGAATATGTCGGGTGGGGCGGCTTTCAGAAAGAAGGCGAGGATTGGGATTATGGCCTGGTGCTGCGTCCCGAATGGTTCGGGTTTGGCATGGCAATTACCAAAAAGGCGTTGGAATTCGCCCGATCTGATCCCCGCATACCATCAGTCACCTTCCTGCTGCCGCCGACCCGCACCAAGCTGGCAGCGCTTAAACGCATCGGGGCAGTGTTTGAGAAATCCATTTATTATGAAAACGAAATGTTTATGCGTTTTCGTCTTCCAACGTCGTGATGGCGCGAAATTCCCCTGTCTAATCCCCTGAAATTAAACCATGCGTTGCGCAATTCCGATTAAACCGCCAAGATAAACAACCATTGGTTTTGTATGCGGGGGCCTATGACAGCGCGGGTGATGACGGTTGCCTTTGCCGGGATCGAGACGATTGCCGTTGATGTCCAGGTGCAGATGGCAAGTGGTCTGCCGGCCTTTAGCGTGGTCGGCCTTCCCGACAAGGCGGTGTCCGAGGCGCGCGAACGGGTGCGTTCTGCGCTTTCGGCCATGGGGCTGGCGCTGCCGCCCAAGCGGATCACGATTAACCTCGCCCCTGCTGATTTGCTCAAGGAAGGATCGCATTTCGACCTGCCGATTGCGCTGGGCATCCTTGCCGAAATGGATGTCATCGGCCATGACGATATCGAGCGGTTTCTTGTGCTGGGCGAATTGGGGCTTGATGGCAGCATCACTAGGGTGGGCGGGGTTTTGCCCGCCGCCATGGAAGCCGGCATGCAGGAATGCGGGGTGATTTGCCCCGAGGCCAACGGGGCCGAGGCCCTTTGGGCCGGGGATCTTGAAATTCTGGCCGCCCCCAGCCTTGTTCGGCTGATCAATCATTTCAAGGGCACGCAAATCCTGCCGCGTCCGGTTCGCCGCGACAGCGATGCGATCCATGATTTTCATGGTGATCTGCGCGATATCAAGGGTCAGGAAAGTGCCAAACGCGCGCTTGAGATCGCGGCAGCCGGTGGCCATAACCTTTTGATGTCAGGGCCACCGGGATCAGGAAAATCCATGCTGGCTGCACGCTTGCCGGGCATTTTGCCCGACCTTGATGCCAGACAAGCACTTGAAACCACCGTGATACATTCCGTTTCCGGAATGTTGCCGGAAGGCGGCCTGATCCGTACCCGCCCGTTTCGCCAACCTCATCACTCCGCCTCCATGCCAGCCCTTGTCGGAGGCGGTCATCGGGTGAAGCCGGGCGAGATTTCGCTGGCGCATAACGGGGTGCTGTTTCTCGATGAATTGCCGGAATTTCAGCGCAATGTGCTCGATGCCCTGCGACAGCCGCTTGAAACCGGGCAGGTGTCAGTCGCGCGTGCCAATGCGCATGTGACCTATCCCGCACGCGTGCAGCTGGTCGCGGCGATGAACCCGTGTCGCTGTGGTTATCTGGGGGATAACGAACTGGCCTGCACCCGCGCGCCACGTTGTGGCGAGGAATATCAGGCGCGGCTTTCCGGGCCGCTTCTGGACCGGTTTGATATCCAGATCGAGGTCCCCGCGGTCAAACCTGAAGACCTTGATATGCCAGCCAAAGGTGAAACCAGCCAGACGGTGCGCGAACGGGTGTTTTTGGCCCGTGAACTCCAAATGTTGCGATATAAAAACGAAAACATCTCAACCAATGCTGAGGCCGATGGCGAAATCCTGCAAAATGCCGCCGGACTTGATGCGGATAGTCGCGGCTTGCTGCAGGATGCGGCGCGTCAGATGAAGCTCTCAGCCCGTGGGTATCACCGGATTCTGCGGGTGGCGCGCACGATCGCCGATCTGTCGGGCAGTGGCGCGGTCAAGCGCGGACACATCGCCGAGGCGCTTAATTATCGCCAGATGGTCTATCGCCGTTAGGATGTTGATCAGGCGGTTTTAAGCAATTCCTCGCAGGATTTGCGTTCGATCTTGTAGACCGATGAGGGCGGGACATTGCGAACTGTGGTGCCGATGCGCGTGGCCTGCAGATCAAGGCGGGCCAGAATGGCAGATGGCACCGGGCAGCGCGGGCCATAGGTGAACTGATAAAACGCGCCGTCTTCGCGCAGATATTCGAAACTGCCCGATAAAATCCCCATGATCTGACGCGGCTTCATCGAGAGAAGCGGAAGGCCACTGATCGCACTTGCCAGTTCGCCCGGGCCAAACAGGCCCTGGCGCCCCAGTCGGCAGGCATCCATTTGCAGAATGCGGGCCTTGGGATAGCGTTGGGCCAAAAGGCGGGAGAAATCCGGTCCGGTTTCGATCAGGGTCAGGTCGTTCTGGGGGACGCCGCGATCGAGCAAAGCCCTGGTAAACACACCTGTCCCCGGTCCAAGTTCGAGAACCGGGGTGCGTTGGGCGGTGACTTCGGACGTGATCAGCCGCGCCAGTGCCGGGCTTGAGGGCGAGATGGCTGATACTTTTCTGGGATCGGTGACCCAGGCACGAATAAACGGCAACAAATCCGACATCGACTGGCCTGTTTTGGTTGCGAAGAAGGCGGGGATAGTGAGCCCGCCTTTTATGTCGCTACAGGTGCATGTTTGTGTTCATTTTGCGAATTGCCACCCCGCAGGTCTGCGCGGTGGCAATTATATCGCGTGATCAGGCCGCACGGTTGCGGCGCAGGATATCGATGATTTCCGCCTTGTGCGGGTCGGTATGAAAGGCATCGGCCATGATGATGACACCCTTGGTGCCGTCATTGGCCTCGATCATGAACAGGGTTGCCTCGTCACCCGGATCGGTGCCGTGATCGGTGCTGTTGGAATGAACAAGGCGCAGCTCGTCGGGTGTATAAAGCTTGCCGGTGCCGTCACTGCGCACACCGTCTTCTTCGGCCATGAAGTGATGTTCAAAACCGTGGTCTTTTGCGTTTGCCTGAAGATCAGCCAAGGTCATTGCGGGCCTCCTTGATCAAAAAATGTCTGACTAGGGGTAAAACGCAAAGACCTGCTTGTTGTTCCGAAATCAGCCCTGCTTGCGACGCAAATGATCGACCAGTTCGGCCTTGTCGGGATCGGTATGGAAGCTGTCAGGGACGATCAGCATGCCGCGCGTGCCGTCCTTGGCCTCGATCATATAAAGCGTGGCGTCATCGCCGGGATCGGTGCCGGTATCGACCGACCGGCAATCAATGATACTCAGATCATCGGCGTGATAGCGCGTTTCACGGCCATCACAGATGACGTGATTGTCCGATGCGCTGAAAACATGGGAAAAACCGCGTTCGCGGGCGAGATCCTGCAGTTCGATCAAGTTCATGGGGGGCTCCGATCTTGTGCTGTGTATTTCGAAGCATATCCTATCAGAGTTTGACGGCGCTGTGATTGCGCGAGCGCAAAACAGCAAGAATGGACAGCGAAAGTCGCCAAAATCCTCAGGAAATCTGCATCTTCATGCCTTCGTGGCTGGCGACAAAGCCAAGCCGTTCATAAAAGCGATGGGCATCCTTGCGGGTTTTATCCGTGGTGAACTGCACCAGCGCCGCACCCAGTAATTTCGAAATCGAAACGGACTCGGCAATCAGCTTCTCGCCGATCTTCTGACCACGCGCGGTGCTGGCGACCCGGACCCCTTCGATCTGGGCGCGCAGCTGCCCGCGCCGCGACAATCCGGCAATCAGGGTCAGCTGCAAACAGCCGACAATATCGGCTTCCTGAAGGGCCAGCAGGTATTTATTGGGCAGGGTTTCGGTGGATTGGGATTCCATGGCGTCAAACGCGGCGAAATAGGCCGCTGGCAGCGGATCGGTAAATTCCTCGCGGGTTTTGCCTTTTTCGTCATCGGCCAGAAGGGCGACGATGGCGGGCAGATCATCGCGGGTGGCATAGCGAAACGTGATGTCGGATGATTGTGTCATGATATCTCTTTCCTGATGGCGGGACATCATGGGCAAAGTCGGGCGTTCGCACAATCAGCCAAAGGTCTGGGATTGTTCACTTTTGGCGCATGGGGTGCCCGCCAAACGGCAATGATGCCGCCTGCTGGTCTGCGAGGCGACATCATTGCGTGTATTGCAGGAACCATCAGAAGAAACCGGCACGGGGATGGGGGGATGATGCCGATCCCAGGTCAACGGTCCCCGCAATCACATGATATTGAGCGGTTTGGGCCGTTTGACGGGTTTACGCCAGGCCGCCATTGGCGCGAATGGTCTGACCATCGACCCAGCCGGAATCAGGTCCGGCGAGGAAGGACACGACACCGGCGATATCATCGGGTTCCCCGAGCCGTTCAAGCGGTGGCATTTTTGAGAACTGGGCGATCTGTTCGTCGGTTTTGCCGCTGAGGAACAGTTCGGTTGCCACCGGCCCGGGGGCGACGGCATTGACCGTGATCTGACGACCGCGCAGTTCCTTGGCGAAAACGCCCGTCATCGCCTCGACCGCGGCTTTGGTGGCGTTATAGACGCATAGCCCGGCAGTTTGAGGTGAAGGGCGGTGGTCGAAAAATTGATCACCCGGCCATGATCGCGCAGATGCTTGGCCCCTTCGCGAAGCATGTTGAAGGTGCCACGGACATTGATGTCCATCATCGCGTCATAGGTGGCGTCATCCATGTCGGCAATCGGAGTGGTTGTCATGACGCCGGCATTGTTGACGATGACATCAACCCCGCCAAATTCGGCGATGGTCTTGTCAAACAGGGCGGTGACCGCATCCGGGCGGGCGATATCGGCCTTTACCGCAATCGCCCTGTGGCCCTGCGATTTCAGGCTTTCGGCCAGTTCTTCGGCGGCTTGGGCGGAATTGGCATAGTTGATGACAACGGCAAAGCCGTCAGATGCCAAACGTTTGGCAAGGGCAACACCAATACCGCGTGATGCGCCGGTGATGATAGCCGTTCTGTTTTCATTGGCAGACATTAAAAGTCTCCTTGGACTTGTGTGGCGTGTTGAGTGCGATGGCGCCAATATGCCCAAGATGACTTTTCGGATAATTAGCCTATATTGGAATTAATTATTCGAAATTAGATAACAATAGGCGTGTGGATGGACCGGTTTGAGGAAATGCGCAATTTCGTGCGCGTGGTGGAGCGCAAAAGCTTTACCAAGGCGGCCAGCGATCTTTTAATCCCGCGTGCGACCATGACCAATTCCATCCAGCGGCTGGAAGAGCGGCTGGGCACCCGGTTGCTCGAGCGCACGACGCGGACTGTCAATCCGACCCATGACGGGGAGGCCTATTATCAGCGCTGTGTCAGGATTCTCGCCGATCTTGAAGAAGCCGATGGCAGCTTTACCAATGCCGATCCCAAGGGATTGCTGCGGGTGAACCTGCAGGGCACGCTGGCGCGGACCTTTATCATCCCGGCCCTTGGTGATTTTCGGGATCGCTATCCGGGGATCGAGCTGGTGCTGGCAGATGGTGACCGCTTTGTCGATCTGGTGCATGAGGGTTTTGACTGTGTGCTGCGCAGTGGCGATCTGGCGAGTTCATCCATGATCGGGCGCAGGCTTGCCCTTTTGCATGAGGCGACTGTGGCAAGCCCCGATTACTTTGCTCGCGTTGGCATGCCCAAAACGATCGATGACCTTAAAGCGCAGGGTCATCAGATGGTCTGTTTCCTTTCCGGGGCGGATGATCAGCCGATCCCGCTTGATTTCACGGTCGATGGCAAGGTGCGCGAGGTCATGCTGCCGGCCAGCATTTCGGTCACCGGGGCAGATAGCTATGCCGCCTGTGCCGCGGCCGGATTGGGGATCGTGCAGGTGCCGCGCTATCGCGTGGCTGAGGACTTAAGATCGGGCAAGCTGATGGAAATCCTGCCGGAATTTCCGCCGGACCCCATGCCGGTCTCGATCCTTTATCCGCAAAACCGCCAGCTTTCGGTGCGGGTGCGGGTATTTGTCGACTGGCTGAGCGCGCTGTTTGCGAAGATTGATTTTGCCGGATCAGGCCGGGCGTGATTCGTTGGCAAGCATTTTGATCCGGTTTCGCAATGAAACCAGATGTGCCTGCCAGTAATGGGTCATCATCGGCTTGAAGCGGTTATCATTCAGGCCATTGCGGCCGGGATGGGCCATCGAAAGCTTTTCAAGGCCCAGATGTTCAAGCGTGATGCGGGTGTAGTCGCCCTGGGGGCTAAAGCGGATATCAACCAATGTCGCCGGTTCGTTGGGGTCGGCCATCGGCCATTGCCATTCGAAGGCAAGGTGCTTAGCGGGCTCCCATTTGGTGACCTTGCCGGCACGGACGATGAAATCGGGGCGACGTTTGTCGACTTCCTGCAAATAGCGGACCCCGTCACTTTCGCCAAATTCCATGATGCCCGGACGATTGCCGATCAGGCGGTTGCGCGGCCCCTGTTTCCACCAGTGATCGATCTCGCTTGTGAACTGCTCAAAGGCGGTGGCGGCGTCACATTCAACGCGAAGCGCAACAAAGGTTTTGGCTGACATTGGTTACGCCGCTTCAAGCGCGGTTTTTGAAAAGCACATAAGCGGCAAAAGCTCTGCGATCTTTTGGTGGGACATTTTTGAATCGCTCTATCACGTCTTTTGTATCGGCGATATCTTGCTTTACGGACGATTTATAGAACTTTTCATTAGGATCGTAATCCGCCATATGACGTTTAGACTGCATACTGACAAAGTTATTCGCGAAATCAATTATGTCAGGTGGAAACTGGTTCAGAATAGATGTTTGAGCGCAATTTCCCTTGGTCTTTCCGTGTTCGAGAGCTCTGTAAACTTGTTTCCAAGCATGCTTACTCCGATCAGAGTTTACGCCACCTACGAGCAAATCTGCGCAGTTTCGTGCCAAACAATGAAACAATGCATAGTACGTGGTGCTTGTTGCTCTACGCAGGTTTGCTTGCGTAGGTTTGCCGTTTTTGGCATTGACCAAATGTTCTGAAGTTTTAATCAGATCAAGCGGTTGCAGCGGCTTTCTTCCCGAAGTCAGAATTAGAGATGAATGAAATCACTGGAAAGGCATTTTCGCCAATTTCCATGATCTTTGGACGTATATCTCTTAGGAAACCGGATGACTTACGTGCGTCTAACTGCTTCCTCGTTCCTGAGAAAACAATTTTAACTACCAATATATCATCCCCATCTTCATCCAAGTCTTCCTGAATGAAGATGTTGTCGATTGTCACATTTTCGAATCTCTCATGGATTGAGCTCTTAATTAAATCCTTGAGTTTCTTGTGTTCTGCCATCTCAATCTCCACTTACGCTTGCCAGCATAACTGGGTTTAACAAGCATGTGAATCCAGATTTTTTTGACACGCACATAACCTAGTAACCGTTTTCGCGATCAACAAGTCCGCGCGGGGGTTCGCCGCGCGCCAGACGATCAAGGTTTTCGGCAATCTGATCGACGGATTCTTCAAACCGGGTGGCGGCCGCAATATGCGGGGTGATGCGGATTTTCGCATGATCCCAGAACGGATGGCTTTCGGGCAGCGGTTCGGTTGCCGCAACATCCAAAAATGCACCGCGCAGATGGCCGGTATCAATCGCGCGCAGCAAATCGGCCTCGTTGATCATCGCACCACGCGCGGCATTAATGATCGCGGCCCCCTTGGGCAGGAAGGACAGCGTGCTGCTGTTAAGCACATTTTCGGTTTCCGAGGTGCGCGGCAGCAAGCAAATCAGGATATCGGACTGACCGAGGAATTCGGCTAGCGTCTCCTTGCCGGCAAAAGTCGCAATGCCCTCGATCGCCTTCATCGAGCGGCTCCAACCCGATACAGAGAAGCCGAGATTGGATAGTGACACGGCAACGGCAGAGCCGAGCGCACCCAGCCCCATGACGCCCACCCGGCATTGCGAAATGCGTGCGACGTCATGCTGGGCCCAGTCGGCCTTGGCCTGCTGGGCGCTATAGACATCAAAGTCGCGCATGAAATGAAGCGCCGCATATAGATGATATTGCACCATCTGGTCGGCCATGCCGGCATCTTCCAGGCGAATGACCGGCAATTCCGTCGGCAGGCTGGGGGATGACACAACATGATCGACCCCGGCGCCGAGCGAGAAGATGGCTTTGAGGTTCGGCAGCGTTTTGATCAGACCCTGCGGCTGTTTCCAGAACAGGGCATAGTCAATCGTTTCAGGATCGTAACTGTCGTCCCCGGTCACAATATTGGCGTCCGGCAGACGATCGACCATCACGCTTTTCCACTTCTCATCATCGCCGGCAGCGGAAATCAGAATGTTGAGCGGGGCGTTGGTGGTCGACATCGGGGTCTCCTGGTCAAAGCTTTGAGTGTTGGGGCGATAAACGGGGCAACTATTAAGGTTGCACATATCAAACGCGCCAGAGCGCAAAGCGTTCCGGCGCGGTCAATACAGTTTGTCATGGACCGGGCCGGTTTCACAAGGCCGGTTGCGTGCTTTTAAGCGGCAAAATCAATGAGCAAAGATCATGGCCGGATCGCGGAAGGTCTTGAATTCAAGGCCATTTCCCGCCGGATCTTCGACAAAGAAGGTGCCCTGCTCGCCCGGTTCACCCTTAAAGCGGATCTTGGGCTCGAGCAGGAATTTGACATTGGCGGCCTTCAGCTTGTCGGCAAGCTGATGCCATTTTTCCCATTCCAGAACCGCCCCGAAATGCGGGATTGGCACCGCATCCCCATCAACATCACCCGATCCCTTGTTCTGGCCTGCTTCCGGGCGGACATGGGCGGACAGCTGGTGGCCAAAGAAATCAAAATCAATCCAGGCCTCGGTCGAGCGGCCCTCGTCACAGCCGAGAATGTCGATATAGAACGCGCGGGTGTCCGCAATCGATTTGATCGGAAAGGCCAGATGGAACGGTGGCAGGGATGGCGAAGACATGGTCAATCTCCAAGGTTATCCAGATTATCTAACGATGTGTTGTTGGAATTACTCTAATACGTCAGAATGCGGCGGGTAAAATCAGAAGTTCTGGACCTATCAACAGGAAAACTAATGCTATGGCGCTGCGCCCGACCACTCCGCCGCTCAATGCCCTGCGTGCGTTCGAAGCCGCCGCCCGGCTTGGCAGTTTTGCCCGCGCGGCCGAGGAACTTTCAGTGACATCGGGCGCGATCAGCCAACAGGTCGCCAATCTTGAAGCCAGCCTTGGCATGGTTTTGTTCGAGCGCAATGGCCCGAAACTGAGCTTGCACGACGCCGGACGGGCCTATTTGCCAAGTCTACGCCGGGCGCTCGACGAGATCGAGGCTGCCACCCTTGATCTGGTTACCCATGGCGCGGGGGAGCGGAAACTGGTCATTGGTGCGCTCCATACCTTGGCCAGCAGTTGGCTTATTCCAAAATTAAATCGATTCCAAAACGAATACCCCGATATCCGCCCGGTGATCGAGACCCTGGCGCTTAATTTCGCCACGCCCGAACGCAGCCCGGACCTTGGCGCACGCCAGATCGATGTCGGGCTTTATTTCGGGGATGGTCGCTGGCCCGGGATGATATGCGACAAATTTTTTGATGAAATTCAAGTGGTTGTCGCCAAACCCGGATATGTTGCTTCAGGTGATGGAACGGGCGAAAATGGCCCTGTTGACCCGGCAGACCTGATCGGGCGCTATCCGCGACTGGTCCATACCACCCGGCCCAAAGCCTGGCATGACTGGGCGCAGGCCAACGGGATTGCGATTACCGGGGCGCCCGGACCGGCGTTTGAGCACTTCTTCATGCTGATCGAGGCGGCCAAGGCCGGCATGGGAATCGCCCTGTTGCCAAGGGTTTTGATCGAAGGACCGCTGGCGGAAGGCAGCCTTGAAATCATCAGCCAAGCCCGCCTGAAATCACGTGGGGCATACTATCTGATCACGCCCGAAAGCCGTCAGGACGTGCCGGAAGTCCGTGCCTTTCGCGACTGGGTACTCGGTTTGGCAAGTGAATCTGAATTGTCAGAATAGTGCTATAACTATCTGTAAGTAAGTAGGTATTTTCCGCGTGGTACGGTGCTAGGCGCGGCGATAGATGCTGTGCAGCAGGTGATCTTTCTTCGGACCGGTGATTTTTATTTTTGTTTCGAAATGATCTGGCCCGTTCCAGATCATGCAATGGTGATAAAAGTCATCTCCACAGGGGTGAATGTCACGCGCACAGAGACCGGTTTCGCCTGTTTCACCCGGCTCACTCTCTTCGCCAAACTGCAGCAGCACATAGCGATTGCCGAAACTCAAAGGATCACGAAACAGAAGCTCAATCGCGCCCAAGTCCTCGTGCAGGACAAAGTCATATTCCCGATAACCATCAAACCGCTTGCCGTCCGGGCGAGTCAAAAGCCCCTCCTCGCGATAGCGCAGTACGTTGGGTTGGGCCGGATCGGCGGCATGAAACGTGACATCGCCGGTAAACTGCCCGGCCTCCCCCAGATCGCGCATGAGCGTCCAGTTGCCGGTAAGGGCCTGGAAAATCTCGGCTGCGGTGGGGACGTTGGATACCATTGATGTTTTCAGGTCCGTGTCGGGACAAAAAAGGCAGGGCGCGAAATGCGGGACCCTGCCTTTTGAATGGGGTTTTGGTCGCTTAGGCGCCTGGCAGCATCCGCGGCAGTTTTTCGCCACCCAGGATATGCACATGCAGGTGCGGGACGTCCTGGCGACCGTGTTCGCGGGTGTTCGCGATCAGGCGGTAGCCGTCTTCCACGACGCCAGCTTCCTTGGAGATTTTGCCGATTGCGCGGGTATAGGCGATGATTTCGGCGTCCGAGGCATTCTGCGCGAAGTCGTCATAGCTGGTATAGGCGCCCTTGGGGATGACCAGCACATGGGTCGGGGCCTGGGGCGCGATATCATTGAAGGCCAGCACATGGTCATCTTCATAGACCTTGGTGCACGGGATTTCACCGCGCAGGATTTTGGCGAAGATGTTTTCCGGATCGTAGGGCTGAACGGCCATAATTATGCTCCTGAAATTCTTATTGGATTTACGACAAATTTTTTCGTGCGGTTATTCGCTTGTAAGGTTCCGTCTTTTTTCAGCAAAGATTTGATATTGCTCTTTTACATAGGCATCTGCAGCGCTTTTCGATGTCGTACCTGGTCCACTGAGCAGAGGGCGCTCGTTGTTTCGGATAAATTTATCCAGAGAAGACCGCGCATCGTCCATCGTAACCAAACGCTGTAAATCTGTTTCCTGTTCAAAATAATCTAGAAGCATGCCCGTAAACCGGTTGAGGTCTCTAATCTCGGCGTCTCCAAGATAGTTTTTTGCAGTGTACACATCTTTTGAAAGGGGGTATTCGCCTGACCAAGAATTCAAGCCCATTGACGGCAAGTTTGCGTCTGCTCGATGCATTCGGAGTTCAGCGCCTGTCATGCCTGTAACGGCGTAATGCAACTTATTCTGAATGGTCGCAAAAAACACATTCTTGTCTTTCTCCGTCTGCAAATGGTAGTCGCTGCAAAGTGAGCAAATTTGCCTTACTTCTTTGTAGAGGTTTGCTTCTGATGCTCTGATTTCGCGAATGATTTCGCGAAGTTCGGCGAAATGATCGCGCTGATCAGGGTTTTTCAAGCGTTCTACATCTACAACAAAGCCTTTCAATGCAAATTGAACAAGCTTCTCGGTTGCCCATTTTCGGAACATCGTCGCTTCTTTTGAGGCAACGCGATACCCTACAGATATCACCATATCCAAGCTGTAAAGCGTGACAGGTTTTGTAGAGGAAGCAATTTGCATTTTTTGCAAATTGCTCTCGCTATCGAGCTCACCGTCTTCCAAAATATGACTAATGTGCCTTGAAATGACAGACACATCACGGCCAAATAGCGCCGCCAATTGAGCCTGCGTCATCCACAGAGCATCACCCTCGTAATGGATCTGCACCTGAAGGCCATGGGCATCAGAATAAATTAGAAACCGATCTCCAGTGTGTTCATCCTCGGTTAGATGAACAGGACCATTTTCAGAGATTTTCTCGAGCTTTCTAACTTCTTGGTGGAGTTTACCGCTGCCTTGGGTTGAACCTTTATCAGTCATTTAACTCTCCACCATTCCAAGATTTAGTAATCTAATCTTTGCTGCGCGATGCCTTTTCGGCAATACCTGAAATGCCCTGACGCTCCGCCAGGATCTTCCAGACACCTTCGGGATTAACCCCCTGATCGGCCCAAAGCACGGTCAGATGATACAGCAGATCGGCACTTTCCGACGCGACCTTTTCCGGGCTTTCGGCCAAAGCGGCGATCACGGTTTCAACGCCCTCTTCGCCGACTTTCTGGGCGATTTTGGGGGTGCCTTTGGCAAACAGCTTGGCGGTATAGCTGGTTTCCGGGTCCGCACCCTTGCGGGCAGAGACGGTTGCGTAAAGCGCATCAAGGATATGTTGGCTTTTATCCGTATCGGGCATGATTTCAGTCCTCGCGCACCGGAATACCGGCCGCTTTCATGTGGTCCTTGACCTCGCGAATGCGATAGGTGCCGAAATGGAAGATCGAGGCGGCAAGAACGGCTGATGCGTGGGCATCACGCACCCCTTCGACCATATGGTCCAGCGTCCCCACCCCGCCCGAGGCAATAACCGGCACATGGACAGCGTCAGCAATGGTTTTGGTCAGCGGGATGTTAAAGCCCGACTGGGTGCCATCTCGATCCATCGAGGTGACAAGAAGCTCCCCCGCGCCGTATTCGACCATTTGTTTTGCAAACGAAACAGCATCGATCCCGGTGGGTTCACGCCCGCCATGGGTAAAGATTTCGAACTTGTCCGGGCCGGTTGATTTGGCATCGATCGAGACCACAATGCATTGCGAGCCGAACTTGCGCGCGGCTTCGCGCACGAAATCGGGGTTTTTCACCGCGGCGGTATTGATCGAAACCTTGTCCGCACCGGCCAGAAGCAGCTTGCGGATGTCTTCAAGGGTACGAACCCCACCACCAACGGTGACCGGCATGAAGCAGGCCTCAGCCGTGCGGGCGACCACATCAAAGATGGTGTCGCGGTTATCACTTGATGCCGTGATATCAAGGAAGCAGAGCTCGTCTGCGCCCTCGGCATCATAGATGCGCGCCTGTTCGACCGGATCGCCGGCATCGATCAGATCAACGAAATTGACCCCTTTGACGACACGGCCGTCCTTGACGTCAAGACAGGGAATGACACGGGTTTTCAGCATGGTCTGTTTCCTGTTGGGTCGGTTACGAAAGGGCCGCGATGGCCTCTGCCAGATCGATGCGGCCATCATAAAGCGCACGACCGGAAATCGCGCCATCAATGCCCGAGCTTGTGTGTTGCTTGACCGCGACCAGATCATCAAGCGACGAAACCCCGCCCGAGACGATCACAGGGGTCGAGATTTCCGATGCCAGGGTCACGGTGGACTCGATATTCGGGCCACCCATCGCACCATCCCGGTCGATATCGGTAAAGATGATCGCCGCCACACCGCAATCTTCAAACTTCTGGGCCAGTTCAAGTGCTGTGACTTCGGAGGTTTCCGCCCAGCCTTCGACCGCGACATAACCATCACGGGCATCAATGCCAACCGCGATCCGGCCCGGCCATTTTGCGCAGGCTTGCTTGACGAAATCCGGATTGCGAAGGGCTACTGTGCCCAGGATCACGCGCGTGATGCCCTTAGTGAGCCAATAGTCAACGGTTTCCATGGTGCGGATACCGCCACCCAGCTGCGTTTGGGCCTTACCCGAGACGGCGGCAAGGATGGAGTCCACTGCTGCACCATTGACCGGCTCACCGGCAAAGGCGCCGTTCAGATCAACGATATGAACCCAATGACAGCCCGCTTGCACAAATTCGCCGGCCTGTGCGCCCGGGTCATCGTTAAACACGGTTGCCTTGTCCATGTCGCCGCGCAGCAAGCGCACACAGGCGCCGTCTTTCAGGTCAATTGCGGGATAAAGGTTCACTGATCGGTGTCCTGTATTTTCTTGGTGTAGTAATAGCCTTCGATCATCTTGCCATCGACCATCGCGTAATAGGGGTTGATCCCCCAACGGACATAGCCAAGCCCGTTATAAAGCGCGATGGCGGCTTCCTGCGTTTCGCGAAGGTCGAGTTTCAAGACGCTATAGCCCGCTTCACGGGCGAAATATTCAATCGAACGCACAATCGCCTTGCCGTTGCCACGCCCGCGCGCCCAGGGGGCAACGAAATGGCCGGAAATCTGGGCAGAATGACGTTGCGCTTCGAGATTGGCCGGGGTTTCGATCAGCTGGGCCGCACCTGATATCACGCCATCAACGCGCGATACAAACAGATGGCGACCGGGCATCAACAACACACCACGCCAGTATTTCTCCATGTCCGGGCGATCCGGCGGGGTCAGCCAGCCAAAGCCGCCACCTTCGACAATCGCCTGGGTACAGGCATCGACAATGTCGGAAAGCTCGCCTGCGGTCAGTTCGGTGACGCGTTCAGCACTTACACCCGGATCAATGGTATCTGATGGTGCGATCATGGCTTCCATCCCAGGAAGTTACCAATAATGGTCAGCCCGGTTTTCTGACTTTTTTCCGGGTGGAACTGGGTGCCAATCATGTTGTCACGCCCGATCATGGCCGTCAGGTCGCCGCCATAGGCAACCGATGCCAGACGCTGATCCGGGTTGGTGACATGCATGTGATAGCTGTGTACGAAATAGGCGTGATCGCCATCGGAAATGCCGTTCAGCACCGGGTGTGCCTTGCCCGCCGGATCAAGCACCAGCTCGTTCCAGCCCATATGCGGGATTTTAAGCGACGGGTCGCTGGGCTCGATCGCAACAACCTCGCCGGCAATCCAGTCAAGGCCGTCGGTGACGACAAATTCACGGCCAACGGTCGACATCAACTGCATGCCGACACAGATGCCAAAGAACGGTTTGCCGCCCTTGATCACCTGTTCGGTGAGGACATCAACCATGCCGGTGACAGCATCCAGACCGGCCCGGCAATCGGCATAGGCACCAACGCCCGGAAGCACGATATGGCTGGCGTTGCGGACCTTTTCCGGGTCATCGGTGACAATGATCTCGTCAGAAAAGCCGGTTTCACGCGCAGCACGCTCGAACGCCTTGGCGGCAGAGCGCAGATTGCCGGAACCGTAATCAATAATCGCAACACTCATGGGTAGGATGGGCTCCCGGTTGAGGGGGTGGAGGTAAGGGCAGCTGCGGACTGTGGGACGCGCAGCCGGGAATTTTTTGACCGCTCAAAGCAGCGATGTTCGGCGTCGGTTTCATCGTGGCCGGCAACGATATCAATCATCTGCCAGCCATTTGCGGCCAGCTTGCGACGGCGCAGATCATTGGCAATCAGGCCAAAGCCGATCCCGGTCACAAGGGCCAGCGCAAAGTCCATTTCCGGCCCGCCGTCAAACAGCTCGACCGCAAAGGTGCACAGAAGCGACACCACGACCAGGCCGATAAAGCCCAGCCACAGGCGATGGTACAACGCCCAAAGACCCGACAGCAGAAAGGCCCAGAAATTGAAGCCTTCGCGGATCAGGATGGCGTTTTCCATCGGATCGGCATCGCCGGGATGGGTATGGACTGTGTAAACCTTCATCGAAAACCGGTTCTTTGGGCCGGTGGCAGTTTGTTATCAATTCTGCCACCGGTTACTTTTCGATCAGATCGAACTGACCTGCTTACAAGGAGCCGCCAAGCGTGCCCTTGGTCGAGGGAATGGCATCGGACTTGCGCGGATCAATTTCGATTGCCGTGCGCAAGGACCGTGCAAGCGCCTTGAAGGCACTTTCGATGATATGGTGGTTGTTCTCACCATACAGGTTTTCGACATGCAGCGTGATGCCGGCCGCCTGGGCAAAGCCCTGGAACCATTCACGGAACAGCTCGGTATCCATATCGCCCAGCTTGTCGCGGGTAAATTCGACATTCCAGATCAGATAGGGACGGCTTGAAATATCAAGTGCCACACGGGTCAGCGCCTCGTCCATCGGAAGCAGGCAGCTGCCATAACGCGTGATGCCCTTCTTGTCGCCAAGCGCCTTGGCAAAGGCTTCGCCGATGGCAATGCCGCTATCTTCGGTGGTGTGGTGGAAATCAATATGCAGGTCGCCCTTGGCCCGGACTTTAAGGTCCATCAGGCTGTGACGCGAAAGCTGTTCGAGCATGTGATCAAGGAACCCGACCCCGGTCTCGACGTCATAAACGCCGGTCCCGTCAAGGTTCACTTCGACCATGATCTGGGTTTCGTTTGTGTTACGCTCAACGCGGGCCTTGCGCATGCAAAGCTCCTTTCCTGCAGATATTGATGCATATGACGGGTCGTATGTAGCAATAAAGCTGCCCAAAAGCCAGTTTTAGGTGCCTACGTATTGGCCGCAATCATCGGTTTTTCCACCTGCATCGGACAGCTCATCGGGCTGTGCGGTGATCTTGGGGTTATTTCCGGGTCAGATGATTGACTTCATCCCAGTTTTGTTCTGGCGGATGATCGATAAATTCCCGGCATCTTTCGATATAGATTTCAACCAGTTTTGGTGTGGTTGCCGCACCCAAGTGGGCCTTGAAGGCATCATGTGCCTCGGCCCATTTCTGATCGTGATAGAGGTCCATGCAGGCATCCCAGGCAGCGATTTCGATTTCCTGTGCGGCAATATCGACAAGGGCATTGGTCTTATCATCCCGATCGCCAATCAATTCATAGATATCAATCGGCAGGCTGGTACCCAGCGGGACGACACGATCAATATATCGAAGCAGGAAGTTGTCGGATGCACGTTTGGCGACGGCATCACTGACAAGGATGCGGGTGCCGTAAATCTTGTTGAGCCCCTCGATCCGCGAGGCAAGGTTCACCGCCTCGCCAAGGGCTGTGTATTGCAGGCGATGTTCGGAGCCGACATTGCCGACAACCACCTGATCGGTGTGCAGGCCAAAGCGGGTGTAAAGCGGAAACAGACTTGAATCCTGCGAGATGGAATTAAGCCGCCTTCCGGCCAAACGGCAGGCCAGTGCCGCCTTGCAGGCATGATCGATATGGTCGGGGTCGCTGGTTGGCGCGTTCCAGAACGCCATGATGGCATCGCCGATATACTTGTCGATGGTGCCATTGCCGTTGATGGTGATCTGCTGTTCCATTGCGGCAAAATAGTTCGAAAGCTCATGTGCCAGATCGGTCGGCGAATAGTTTTCAGTTTTGGCGGTAAAGCCCTCGATGTCGGTAAACATGATCGATAGTTCACGCGATTCGCCGCCGATTTCCACCGGATTGCCGTCTGACATGATTGATTTCACCACATCGGCCGGGACATAGGCACCAAAGCTTTTCAGGCTGAGCTTCATGTTTGCCACGGCCTTGGACAGGGCATCGACCTCGTAGATATGCGATTCCATATTGAAATCGCCGCCCAGATCAAACTGGCCGATCTTTTCGGCTTCTTTGGCGACGGCATTGATTTGCCGACTCAGCATGCGCGAAATGATGGCGATCAGAATGATGGTGAAGACCAGGATCGCAGTCGCGATCTTAAGGACGTTTTGCGTGGTTGCCTTGATATCGCCGACAAACTCGTCCTCGGGCACGATCAGGCCCAGAACCGGTGATACGCCAAATGTTTCCGGGATCGCCGCCGCAGAAGCGAGGTACTTTTTACCATCGGTTTCATCGACAAATTCAAAGAAGGTGTCGGGATGGTTGCTCCAATGTGTGATGGCGCGACTGACAATCGGATCTTTGATTTCGCGATTGCCGATCTTAAAGAACGTCTCGTTTGTATTACTTCCATAGGGGCCGCTATAGGCCAGTACCCGGTTTTCCTTGCCGAGCATGAAGACTCGGCCCTCATCACCAATGCGAATATCTCCCAAAATTTTCGTCACGCTATCGAGTGTCAGATCGATACCAAGAACGCCCATCAGAGAGCCATCCGGGTTCATGACCCGCTTGGCAAAGGTTACACCTGGTTTGTTTGTACTGTTAAACGTATAGAACGGGCTCACGAAAACGTCGTCTTTTTGCTTTGCGCCCTCGTACCAGGTGCGGCGTCTCGGGTCATAGGTGACCTCGCTATATTCCGTGCCGGTAACTGTGCCCCAGTCCGATTGATAAAGGTAGGTATCAAGCTTGCTGCCCGACATTGCGTAATCAATCGTGCGATAGATGATCCGACTTTGATCGGGTATGGGGCTATTGTTCGGGCCGAATGTTTTCAGCTCCTCGGGGATCTGGACAACCTGAAAGAACCGCCCATCGTCTTCGAACCCGAAAAACAGGCCGTAAACTTGTGACAGACCCTTGATCTGGCTTGCCATGACCGATCCACCGGTGGGCTCGGATATCGTATCAGGGAAGGCATTGATCATATCGGCTGTGGTGGTGACAACCTGCCCAACGGGCACGATGACGTTGATCAGGCCATCAATGGTTTTCTGCCGGGCATTTTCCATCTCGGCACGTGCGGTTTGCAGCGCAAGGTTACGATTGCTTTCATAGAGAAAGGCGACCGTCACACCCAGCATCACAACCGCAATCGTCGTAAACGCAGCGGTAACGCCAATCTGAAGCCTGATTTTCACCTGATAGAATGTCCATCATGCCAGGCAGCGGAGTGCCACCTGTTCGTATAATCATACCTTTAGATTAAGCCGCGATGGGTGAAAAACAACATTAAGTTGAGTAGTCAGGTGAAAAAAATCATAATGGTTACTTGGAGTTGTTCTAAACAAAGTCGAATTTATCAACGTCAAACAGGCCGCGATCGGTCATTTTCAGGTGCGGGATCACCGGCAGGGCCAGGAAGGCGACCTGAAGGAACGGTTCGGGCAAAACGCATCCCAGATCCTTGGCCGCCTTGCGCAAATCGATCAGGTGTTCCTCGACGGTTTCAAACAGCTCAAGGCTCATGAGACCCGCAACCGGCAGGGCCAGTTCGGCGGTGACCTTGCCGCCATCGGCAACTGCAAAGCCGCCGCCCATTTCAATCAGGCGATTGACGGCGGCGGCCATGTCGGCATCATTTGCGCCGACCACGGTGATGTTGTGGCTGTCATGCCCGACGGATGAGGCAATCGCCCCGCGTTTCAGGCCAAAGCCGCGCACAAAGCTGCGTCCGATATTGCCGTTGATGCCATGGCGTTCGACGACGGCCACCTTGATGACGTCATTATCAAGATCGGGTTTGAGGCCGTTTTCGCCAATTTCAAGTGTGGCTTCATCGCGGAAGGTCAGGATAAGTCCCGGCTTGACCTTGATCACCGGGGTCTGGTTCTGCCCCGGTTTGGGGTCGCAGGCAAATGCCTGTGTCGAGACCGGGGTGGCTTTCATTGAGCTTAGACCGACAGGGTCGATGGTTTTGCGTTTGGCGAACAGGTCCTTGGTGACAAGGCGACCACTGGCAATCACATCGGTGACGTTGCAGCTATCGAGATCATCAAGAATGGCGATATCAGCCCGCCAGCCCGGCCCGATCAAACCACGGTCGCGCAGGCCGAAAATCCGTGCTGCCGAGTGGGACGCGGCGCGATAGGCATGATGGATCGGGCAATTACGCGCCTTCAAATGCCCAATTAATCGCGCAACAAGACTATCAAGGTGACCTTCTTCGCCGATATCGAGCGGATTGCGGTCATCGGTGCAGAGTGCCAAGAAGCTTGAGCTGTTTTCATCGAGAATTTCGGCCAGGGCCTCAAGGTCCTTGGACACCGATCCTTCGCGGATCAGGATTGCCATGCCCTTGGCGAGTTTTTCGCGGGCTTCCTCGGCCGAGGTGGCTTCGTGATCGGTGCGGATGCCGGCGGCCATATAGCCATTGAGGTCTGATCCCCGCACCAGCGGCGCGTGACCATCAATATGACCATCCTGAAACGCTTCGAGCTTGGCCATGATGCCCGGATCAAGGTTGAGCACGCCGGGATAGTTCATCATTTCTGCCAGCCCGACGACCTTTTCGTGCGAGCGGAACGGCAGAAGGTCTTCGATTTCAAGCCGCGCGCCAGCGGTCTCAAACGCGGTGGCCGGGACGCACGATGACAGATTGACCCGCACATCCATCACGGTCTGCTCAGAACAATCAAGGAAGTATTTGATGCCTTCGGCGCCCAGCACATTGGCGATTTCGTGCGGATCACACAGCACCGTAGTCACGCCATGCGGCAGCACGCAGCGATCAAATTCAAGCGGGGTAACGAGCGAGCTTTCAATATGCAGATGGGTATCGATAAAGCCCGGAACGGCGAACTTGCCGGTGCAATCAATCTCGGTCTCGCCGGCATAGGTATCATGGGTGCCAACGATCCGGTCGCCGACAATGGCGATATCGGTTTCGGTGACCTTGCCGGTGATGACATCGAGCAAACCGATATTGCGCAGGACCAGATCCGCCTTGATTTTGCACTGACCGGCAAGGATGCATTTGCCAAGATGGGTTTGGGTAAGGTCGGTGCTGGTCATGGGTTCTGGTCCTGTCGTTCTTGAAATTCTTTTCTGCCCCCAAGGGTAAAGCATGTGGCCCTTGAGTGCTTTGAAATTTTTATGGAAGGGCCGATTGAAACTGTGTTTGCGTTTTGGGGAAAGCGCGCGCGCCGCCTTGGCCCTTGACCGGGGCGTCTGCCGTGCTAACTCTTGGGCGAAGCAATCGAGAAGATTCAAGGATTATTCATGAGCGAACAACAAAGCTGGCATGGCACGACGATCCTGTCCGTGCGCAAGGGCAACGAAGTCGTGGTGGCCGGTGATGGTCAGGTCTCGCTTGGTCCGACGGTGATCAAGGGCAATGCGCGCAAGGTGCGCCGGATCGGCCAGAAAGGCGAGATCATGGTGGGCTTTGCCGGGGCAACGGCAGATGCCTTTACCCTGCTTGAGCGGCTTGAAGCCAAGCTGGACCGTCATCCGGGCCAGACCATGCGCGCCTGTGTCGAACTGGCCAAGGACTGGCGGACCGATCGCTATCTGCGCAAGCTCGAAGCCATGATGGCGGTGGCCGACAAGGATGTGTCACTGGTTCTGACCGGCCAGGGCGATGTTCTTGAACCCGAAGATGGCATCATTGCCATTGGATCGGGTGGTAACTATGCGCTTTCTGCGGCGCGCGCCCTGATTGATCAGGATCTCAGTGCCGAGGAAATTGCCCGCAAGGCGATGGCGATTGCCGGTGAGATTTGCGTTTACACCAACGGCAATGTCCTTCTTGAAAAAATCGATATCGAGGATGCCAAATAGCGGTGCCAACGAACGTCGCCTTTCGGGCTGCAAATAACGAAGACCTGCGCTTCCGGTGCTCACGCACATCAAAGTGCGCTGCGCTCCGGTTCTCGGGCTCCATCATTTTCGCCACGAAAATCGACGTTTAAATTGAATGGGCCGCTTCTGCATTCGTCGCAAAAAGATACGGAATAAATTTATGACCCAACATTACAGCCCGCGCGAAATTGTTTCCGAACTGGACCGGCACATCATCGGTCAGAAGGATGCCAAGCGTGCGGTCGCCATTGCGCTGCGCAACCGTTGGCGCCGTCAGCAGCTTGACGAAACCATGCGCAATGAAGTGCTGCCGAAAAACATCCTGATGATCGGTCCGACCGGTGTCGGTAAAACCGAAATCGCGCGCCGCCTTGCCAAACTGGCCGAGGCGCCGTTCATCAAGATCGAAGCGACCAAATTTACCGAAGTCGGCTATGTCGGGCGCGATGTTGAACAGATCGTGCGTGATCTGGTGGAAGTCTCCATCGACCTGACCCGCGAAAGCATGCGCAAGAAAGTCCATGCCAAGGCGGAAATGCAGGCCGAGGAACGCATTCTGGATGGTCTGGTCGGTGAAAATGCCTCGCCGGAAACCCGCCAGAAGTTCCGCAAGATGCTGCGCGAAGGCGAGCTTCAGCAAAAAGAGATCGAAATCAACGTTCAGGAAAGCAGTTCGGCCTCGATGCCGACCATCGATATCCCGGGCATGCCCGGTGCACAGATGGGCATGATGAACCTGAACGACATGTTCGGCAAAGCGTTTGGCAACAACACGACGCCGAAACGCATGACGGTCGAAGAAGCCTTTGAACGCCTGATTGATGAAGAAGGCGACAAGCTTCTTGATAATGACAAGGTCACCGCCGAGGCGATCGAAAATGTCGAACAGAACGGCATCGTGTTCCTTGATGAGATCGACAAGATCACCGCGCGTCAGGAACGCGGCGGTGATGTGTCTCGTGAAGGCGTTCAGCGTGATTTGCTGCCGCTGATCGAAGGCACGAACGTTTCAACCAAGCATGGCACGGTCAAAACCGACCATATCCTGTTTATCTGCTCGGGCGCGTTCCATCTGGCCAAGCCATCCGACCTTCTGCCGGAATTGCAGGGCCGCCTGCCGATCCGTGTTGAGCTGAAGGCGCTGACCGAGGGTGACTTCCGCCGCATCCTGATGGAGCCGGAAGCATCCCTGATCAAACAGTATATTGCCCTGATGCAGACCGAGGACGTCAAACTCGACTTCACCGATGATGCGGTCGATGAAATTGCCAAGATTTCGGCCAATGTGAACGAGACGGTCGAGAATATCGGCGCGCGTCGGCTGCATACGGTGCTTGAAAAGCTGCTCGATGACATCAGCTTTACCGCCACCGACCGTGCTGGTGAGACCTTCAAGGTCGATGCGGCCTATGTCCGCGAGCAGGTCGAAGATCTCGCCAAGGATACCGACCTTTCGAAGTTTATTCTGTAATCGAAACATTTGATCAGATCAGAGATGCGAAAGGCCAGCACACTGTTGCTGGCCTTTTTGTTTTATTGCACGATATTTGTTCCTGTGGTTGAATTTATAAGTTTATTTTCAACATAATAAGGAAATGCCGTGTATCTCATGTATGTCGATGAAAGCGGTGATACCGGTGTTGAGGCGCTGCACACACAGTACTTTGTACTTACGGGCTTAGTAGTTCACGAAACGCGTTGGCGTGAGTTTATCGAAATCCTTGTCGGCCTTCGTAAGCGACTGAATGACAGATATGGGTTGCCAGTTCGTGCGGAGCTTCATGCTTCAGAGTATATTCGCAAACAAGTTTTCAATATTGCCAAGCATGACAGACTTGCAATTATGCGCAATGTACTCGACGAGATTGCGAAATATGATTTCATATCAATAACCAACATTGTGGTTCGTAAAGATAACAAGCCAGAAGACTACGATGTTTTTAACAATGCTTGGCAGGCGCTTTTTCAAAGATTCGAAAATACTCTAAGAAGCGGTAACTTTCCGGGAGCTTATCGAACTGATTATGGTTTGGTTTTTACAGATGCAACTTCGGGAGAAAAGTTGACGAGATTGGTGCGCAGAATGTCAGTTTATAACCCGGTTCCTAATAGGAATGGTGCTGGTTATCGAGATCTGCCAATTGTAAAGATTATTGAAGATCCTCACGAAAAGGATTCCAAGGACTCTCTTCCTATCCAGATATGCGATGTTTGCGCATATTTTCTGAAGCAGTATTACGCTCCAAACGGTTATGTGAAACGCAAGAGAGCGGGGAAGTATTTCGAAAGATTGGATGGTGTATTGAACAAGAGAGCTAGTGGCAGCCATCCACTTGGGGTTGTGGAGCTTTAAAAAGGGCGGGAGTGTTACCTCCCGCCGGGAAGATCCTACTACTAGGTTATGCCTAGTTTCAGATCTTATAGGAAACATATCAGATTTATTCAAAAGATTCAACTGCTTATTTTCGAATCTTTATCAAGGACTTACGGTAATCTTACCATTCACGCTGAATGCAGTTTCCGGACATTTCCGCCGGTTTTGGCTGGCAGATAGACCGTAAAGACCGATCCCACGCCCTGTTCACTTTCGATCTGCATGGTGCCGCGGTGGCGTTGCACCAGGTGTTTGACGATGGCGAGGCCCAAGCCCGTACCGCCAACCGCGCGCGAACGGGCGGTATCGACACGATAGAAACGCTCGGTCAGGCGCGGCAGGTGTTCACGGGCAATGCCATCGGAATGATCGCGGATGGCAACAGCCATGATGCGGTCATGGCGGAAGCGGGCCAGTGCGCCGGGCGGGTTTTTGGCCAGACTGATCGAGACTTCGACATCTGAATTGGCATGGCCGTATTTGATGGCGTTTTCGACCAGATTGACAAATACTTGGGTCAGTTCCTTTTCCTCGCCCACCATTTCGGTGTCATCAAGCGTGCTGGTGACACGGATATTCATGCCCTTGTCCTGCGCCTTCATGGCAAGGCTTTCGGCGACCTTGCCAATGATCTTGCCGACATTGCAGTCCTCGGATGGCGGGGTGTGTTCGTTGAGCTCAATCCGGGCCAGTGACAGCAGATCTTCGATCAGATGCTGCATGCGCTGGGCCTGATCGCGCATGACCGGCAGGAACTGGTTAAGTGCATCCGGATCATCCTTGGCCGGGCCTTCAAGCGTTTCGATAAAGCCAAGCAGAACCGAAAGCGGGGTGCGCAGCTCATGCCCGGCGTCGGTTGCGAAGTCCGCGCGCATTTGCTCAAGCTTGCGAAGTTCGGTCAGGTCCGAGAATGTCAGGACATAGTTGCGGTCCCCGGTCGCAGCCGGCAGGCGTGCGGTCAGCACGTCAAAGTGACGGTGCGCGTCAGATGCCAGAACAAACTCCGCATGCTTCATGGTCTGACGTTCGCTGGCGACGTCATCAAAAGCATCCAGCAGGATCGGGTCACGAATGAACCGGGTCAGGTCACGGCCGAGTTCAAGATTGTGAAACAATCCCTTGGCCGCCCGGTTAAAGCCGGTCACCACGCGCTGGCGATTGACCATCACAACCGGGTTCGGAAGATGATCAAGGATTTCGGCATCGGTGCTGGTTTGCGCTTCAAGCAGGGCGATGCGATCGCGGAAGGCTGCGGCAATCTGGGTATAAAGCGAAGACAGCTCGGACGCGGCGGCAAAGGAAATGTGTTGCGGCGGGGTGCCTTTATATCGGTCGCGTAAATCGGTGGCATAGCGGGCCACGCGGCGCAGATCGCCGAAATAGATGCGCAACATCGCCACCACGCCGACAAAGGACAGGATTGCCGACAGGAGTGCTGTTCCCACGCCAAGCTGCCCCATCGCCGCAAGGACGATGAAGACAATGCCGACCGGAAAGGCAACGGCCAAAGCCGTAAGTATCAATTGGCGGAAACCCAATTAACGCTCCTGTTTAAATGTGTGGCGGGGGTTTAGCACGCGCGTATTAAAAAGTGGACCTAAAATGGTTATGCGCCGGTAAAGATCAAATAAAAGTTTGATGACAGTTTTCTGAGCCTTGAAGTGATTGAAAATATCTGTCGGGTCCGGCGTCCCCAAGGCGGCTGATCATCGGCTTGTGACGGTCACGGCATTGGTCGGGACATCCGGACTCCATCGGTCGGCGAGCGTGTGTTTTGCGGCCCGCCGACAGATACCAGATGGGCGTTTGATCAGATGATTTCAGCACCCTGATCAAAACCGAGACGCGGCTGGCGATCAAAGAGCTTGCTACCATCGCCGTAGCCGATATTGAGCAGGAAGTTGCTTTTATAGGGCGTGCCGGCAAAGAACTCGGCATCGACCTTTGCGTTGTCAAAGCCCGACATCGCCCCGCTATCGAGGCCAAGTGCGCGCAGGGCTAAGATGAAATAGCCCGCCTGCAGGGTGCCATTGCGAAACGCGGTGGCCTTGATGGCATCATCCTTGCCAGCGAACCATGAACGTGCATCGGTATGCGGGAACAGGTCGGGCAGCTTTTCGTAGAATTCCATGTCGTGGGCGATGATGGCGGTCACCGGGGCGGTCATGGTTTTTTCAACATTGCCGGGGGCCAGGCACGGTTTAAGCCGTTCGCGTGCTTCATCGGTGGTGACAAAGGTAATGCGCATCGGTTCGCAATTGGCGCTGGTCGGAGCCAGAACGGTCAGGTCCCAAGCCTGTTTGAGCAGGGCCGGATCAACCGGTTTGTCCTGCCAGACATTGTGGGTACGGCCATTGCGGAACAGAAGGTCTAGTCCATCAGAATCAAGCATGGGGCTTCTTTCGTAATATGAGGTCGGCAAACTATCGATATAGGGAGCTTATCGCTTATGACGCAATGCACAATTGGCAAGACCCCATATGAACTGTGGAAAAACAATCAGTTCACTGGTATTTTCGAAGTCAAAATGACCCTGCATAACGCTCTGCGTTGGGCAGGAGACGGGTTTTCTACTGGGGGGAGACCCGAGGCGCAAACGGGTTGCGTCGCGGCGTGGGTGAATCGCAAGATACTGGAAGCAGATATGGCAATTGAGACCAAAGGGCACAGCGCGATTTCGGCATTCATGCAGGTGACGTCGCCGCGCAGATTGCAGGGCCTTATTCTTGGTGTCTCTTTCGCGGTTGGACTTACTGTTGGGGCGTCAACGGGTTTTGCTCAGGTGGCTTCAGACGAAGTCCCGGCAACCGAGGACGCGGTTCAGGAAACACCAGCCGCGTCGACGGCAATGGATGTAACCGAGGCCCCGGAAACGGAGGCCAGCGAAACTGAAGCCCCGAAAACCGAAGTATCGACAACCGAAACCCCCGTGGCTGAGGCAACCGTGCAGGAGCCCGCACCAGCAGATGCGGCGGAAAGCGCAGCTGAGGAAGTGATGGTGCCCGGTGGCGATGCGACCTCGGCCGTGGTGTTTATGTATCATCGCTTTGGCGAGGGTGACTATCCGTCGACCAACATCACGATGGACCAGTTCACCGCCCATGTAAAAGAACTGACAAGCGGACCTTATACCGTGATGGGCGTTCCGCAGATCGTCAGTGCGCTTGCAGATGGCAACGGACTGCCGGATCGGACCATTGGCATCACGATTGATGATGCTTATCGCTCTGTTTATGAAAAAGCCTGGCCGGTATTTCGTGAAAACGACATGCCTTTCACGGTGTTTGTCTCCACCGAACAGCTTGATTCGGGGTATGCCAACTACATGACCTGGGACATGGTGCGTGAGTTGTCCGAGGCTGGCGTGACGATTGGCGGCCACAGCCAGAACCATTCCCATCTGCCGGATCTGCATATCGAGACGGTCAAGGCCGAGCTTGCCCATTCCGCCGAGCGGTTTGAGGCCGAGCTGGGTTATGTGCCCGAAATCTTTGCCTACCCTTACGGCGAAGCCAGTTCAGAGGTCATCGCAGCGGTCAAGGAAGCGGGTTATCGCGCATCCTTTGGTCAGCAAAGCGGTGCGATGCATACCGGCTCGGACTTCATGTATTTGCCGCGCTTTGCGCTGAATGAGCATTACGGGGCGATGGATCGCTTTGATCTGGCGGCCAATTCCCTGCCGCTCGTGGTCAGTGATATTACACCAAGCGACTATACCCTGTCCCGCAACCCGCCGGCATTTGGCTTTACCCTGGCCGAACCGGCACCTGGAATGAATTGCTACCCGTCCGAAGGGACCCCGACCATGTCGCGCCTGGGTGAGGAGCGGGTTGAAATTCGCCTTGATGGCCCGATTTCAAGCGGGCGCTGGCGGATCAATTGCACCGCGATGGGGGCGGATTCACGTTGGCACTGGTTCGGGATGCTTTATACCGTGCCATAAGAACGGGCTTGCTATCTGGTGAATAGCCAGTTTAACCCCGCGATCAAAACATCAATAAAATCAACGCCATGTCCGACTGTTGGGCATGGCGTTTTTCGAATCTGCATTTGCTTCTCATTGGGTTCTTGCGCGCGCTTGGGGGACAATGTAGGTTAACCACACTTCTTAACCGTAATTAATTGGTAATCACAGTGTCAGGTGCCTTAAATCAAAAAAGTATCCTGTTGATCATCTCGGGTGGCATTGCCGCCTATAAGGTGCTTGAGGTGATCCGTCGGCTGCGTGATCGCGGGATCAATATCCGTGCGATCCTGACCAAGGGCGGCGCGGAATTCGTGACCCCGCTTTCGGTTGCCGCCCTGACGGAAAACAAGGTCTATCAGGATCTATTTTCCCTGACCGATGAAGCCGAAATGGGCCATATCCGCCTGTCGCGCGCGGCCGACCTTGTTCTGGTCGCACCCGCCAGTGCCGACATTCTGGCCAAGATGGCGACCGGACAGGCCGGTGATCTGGCGACCACGGCGTTGCTTGCCACTGACAAGCAGGTGATGATCGTGCCTGCCATGAATGTCGAAATGTGGAACCATCCGGCAACACAGGCCAATATCGCAACCCTTGAAAGCCGCGGTGTATTGCGCGTTGGTCCGTCTGCGGGGGACCTCGCCTGTGGCGAAACCGGGTCTGGACGTCTGGCCGAACCGGCCGAGATCATTGCAAGTGTTGTTGATTTCCTTGAGCAACAAGATGCGCCCAAGCCGCTTGCTGGCAAAAAGGCGGTGGTCACCAGTGGCCCGACCCATGAGCCGATTGATCCGGTGCGTTATATCGCCAACCGATCATCAGGCAAGCAGGGCCATGCCATTGCCGAGGCGCTTGCAGCGGCCGGGGCCGATGTGACGCTGGTGACGGGTCCTGTGACCCTGGCTGATCCTGCCGGGGTCAAGGTTGTGCGCGTTGAAACCGCGCGCGAGATGCTTGGTGCCGTGCAGGGCGCCTTGCCGGCTGATATCGCAATTTGTGCTGCGGCGGTGGCCGATTGGCGTACTGCGGATGAAGCCGGTCAGAAGCTCAAGAAAGATGGGTCGGGTGTGATCCCGGACCTTAAGCTTTCGGAAAATCCCGATATTCTGGCGACCATCAGCAAGGCCGGGGCAACCCGCCCGGGGCTTGTCATCGGGTTTGCCGCCGAGACCGAAAATGTTACCGACCATGCGCGGGCCAAAAGGGCGCGCAAAGGGTGCGACTGGATCCTCGCCAATGACGTGACGCCGGCAACCGGCACCTTTGGCGGTGATGACAACGAGATTTGCCTGATTTCAGGGGACGACGAAACAACTGATGAGCGCTGGGAACGCCAAAGCAAGACCGGGGTGGCCCGCGCGCTAAGTGCCCGCATCATCAAACATTTTTCCTGATGGGCACCGCCCGGATGGCAAAGATAAAGACACGACCGGCAGATGATCCTGCCCGACGAAGACAAGGATAAAGAATGTCGCTTTTAAGCGTTGATTTGAAACAGCTTCCCCATGGCGCGGATTTGCCGTTGCCGGAATATGCCACCGCGCAGTCAGCCGCCGTTGACTTGCAGGCGGCCATTGACGGGAAGCTTGTTTTGGAACCGGGCAAACGGGCCATGGTTGAAACCGGGATTGCCATCGCCCTGCCCGCCGGTTTTGAGGCGCAGGTTCGCCCGCGTTCGGGTCTTGCGGCCAAGAACGGGGTGACGGTTTTAAACAGCCCGGGCACGATTGATGCCGATTATCGCGGCGAGATCAAAGTCATCCTGATCAATCATGGTGACGTAGCCTTTGAAATTGAACGCGGCATGCGCATTGCCCAGCTGGTTGTCGCCCCGGTGACGCAGGTGAGTTGGACTGCCGTAGAAGACCTGGATGAAACCGCGCGCGGTGCGGGTGGTTTTGGATCGACCGGAACGGCCAGCCCGGCCAAATAGCTGCGGCGATCGCGTAAGGGTCGATCAAGTTTGACGTTGTCTGGTGCTGTCGTCAGGGGGGATGGCAGAGCCACAAGGGGAGTTGAGTGAAAAGATGCTAAAGCTTTCTAAGAAAATGTTGTTTGCGATCGAGGCGGTCGTGGACATTGCCTATAACGCGGCGGGTGAGCCGGTCCAGAGTCGGGACATCACCGCCCGTCAGGGCATTCCGAAACGCTATCTCGAACAGACCCTGCAGCAATTGGTGCGCGCAGACATTCTGGTCGGTGTGCGTGGTCCGCGCGGTGGCTATCGACTGGCGCGCGAACGCCGTCGCATTACGCTGGCCGACATCGTGTCGGTCATCCGCTCGATGGAAACATCCGATGACCCGATCGAGGATCCGGCTGGATCGCCACTCGGCAAGGAAGTCGTGCGGCCGTTGTGGCGGGAATTGCAGGACGAAATGATGAAGCAGCTTGAAAAGATCACGGTCGAAGACCTGTGCAACCGTGCGCGTGATGCCGGCCTGCGCAGCGGGATCGAAGAGTCCCCTGATTTCATCATTTGATCTTATCGGGATGCAGCGGTTTGGTGTATCGTCATTCAACAAGAAACTGCTGCTATTGACGGTAAAACTACAAGTTTATGGAACGTTGCCGGGCACCGGACATGTAAAAAATTCTTCTATCCATTTGACCTGGATGAATAGCGAGATAAATACATGTGAAACATGTGCTTGATGGCAAAAATACAGAAACGTGCGAGGAAAACATGACTGAGTTTCGCGGCAAGATTTACGACAGCATCATCGACACCATTGGCGCAACCCCGCTGGTGCGTCTTTCGCGCCTGGCCGAGGCCGAAGGTGTCAAAGCCGATCTGATCGGCAAGCTTGAATTCTTTAACCCGCTGGCCTCGGTCAAGGACCGTATCGGCCTTGCGATGATTGAAAATGCCGAGAAATCTGGCAAGCTCAAGCCGGGTGCAACCCTGGTCGAGCCGACCTCTGGCAATACGGGTATTGCGCTGGCCTTTGTGGCGGCGGCCAAGGGTTACAAACTGATCCTAACCATGCCTGAAAGCATGTCGCTGGAACGTCGCAAGATGCTGATGCTTCTGGGGGCACAGATCGACCTGACCCCGGCGGCCAAGGGCATGAAAGGTGCGGTTGCCCGTGCCGAGGAACTGGTGTCGGAAATCGATGGTGCCGTCATGCTCCAGCAGTTTGACAACCCGGCAAACCCGGACATCCACCGTAACACCACGGCCGAGGAAATCATCAAGGACACGGCTGGCAAGATTGATATCTTTGTGTCTGGCGTGGGGACCGGTGGTACCCTGACGGGTGTGGGTGAAGTGCTGAAAAAGCATAACCCGGACATTCAGATTGTTGCGGTCGAGCCGGAAGATAGCCCGGTCATTTCCGGTGGCGCACCGGGCCCGCACAAAATCCAGGGTATTGGTGCTGGCTTCATTCCAGGCAACCTCAATACTGATGTGATTGACGCGGTCATGACCATTGGCAATGAAACCGCCTTTGCCACCGCGCGTAAACTGGCCAGCATCGAAGGCCTGCCGACCGGTATTTCGTCGGGTGCGGCTGTTGCGGCCGGTATCGAGCTTGGTCAGAAGCCGGAAAACGAAGGCAAGCGCATCGTTGTGATCGTACCGAGCTTTGCCGAACGTTACCTTTCGACCCCGCTGTTCGAAGGTCTGCAATAAGCAGCCTCAAAGGCATATTTTTCATAGGGTCCGGCACGATGTGCCGGACCTTTTTTTGTTGGGGACCTCAGGTTTTCTTGGGGATGGCGGCGCGCGGAAAGCATTTTGTTTCGATATAGCATTGAAATCTTTCCTTGAGGCGACGGTTCCATGGGCTATATGCAAAAGCCATATGATTTAATCAGCGCCGTTCTGACAGGAAGCCTGCCCGCGTGAGTGATTTCGATTTCAACGAAAGTGAAGTGCAACGCTATGCCCGCCATATCGTCCTTAAGGAGGTTGGCGGCACGGGGCAGATGAAGCTCAAGCGCGGTCGGGTTCTGATCGTCGGTGCTGGCGGGCTGGGTTCGCCACTTGCCATGTATCTGGCTGCTGCCGGGGTTGGCACGATTGGCATTGTTGATGCCGACACGGTCGAGCTTTCCAACCTGCAACGTCAGATCGCCCATGGCATGAGCGATATCGGAGCGCCCAAGGTCGACAGTGCCAAGGCGACCATGACGGATATGAACCCGGAAGTGACGGTTCATGCCCACATTATCCGCCTGGATGCCGCAAATGTCATGGATCTGATTGCCGATTATGATGTAATTGCCGACGGCTCGGATAATTTTGAGACGCGCTTTTTATTGAATGATGCCTGCTATCTGGCGGGCAAGACGCTGGTGTCTGGTGCTGCCCTTCGCTTTGATGGACAGGTCTCGACCTTCAAGGCCCATTTGGGTGCGCCCCATCCCTGTTATCGCTGTATTTATCACGCACCGCCGCCTGAAGACGCCATACCATCCTGTGCGCAAGGTGGTGTTCTGGGATCGGTTGTCGGTATGGTCGGGGGTGTTCAGGGGACCGAGGTACTGAAAGAACTGATGGGAATCGGTGATAGCCTGTCAGGGCAGCTTTTGATTATGGATGCGCTGTCGGCGTCTTTCCGCAAGATCAAGGTGCCGCGCGATCCGGGCTGCCCGACCTGTTCAGAAAACGCCACAATCAAGGACCTGTCTATTCATGAGCACTGAGCTTGATACGCCCAAAAAACTGTCCCTTGTGGTGTTTTCCGGGACTTATGAAAAAGTTCATTACGCCCTCGTAATGGCGTCTGCAGCGCTTGCATCCGGGCGGGGCGTGACCCTGTTCTTTACCATGGATGCCAGCCGGGCATTGTTTGCGCCGTCAGGGTGGCGTCATCTGCGCACCGAGGTTGACGGGGCAACCGCGACCTCGATTGATCTGAGTTATTCAACGCGCGGCATCGGGACGTTTGAAGAGCTTCTGTCGGCCTGTGCTGGCCTCAATGCCAAATTCATGGTCTGCGAAATGGGGCTGCGTGCGCTCGGGCTCGAAGATCAGGCCAAGCGTGAAGACCTGTCGATTGAAACCGGCGGCGTGGTGACGTTTCTTAATGATGCCAAACAAAACGGCGAGATGCTGTTTATCTGATATGGCTGACTGTCAGCTTGAAAGCAGCTTGATGCCAAGCCCTGCCAGACACAGTCCGGCCCCGCGTTCGATCCATGTTTTCAAGTTTGCAATGCGTGCTTGCACGGATGGCAGGGTAAGCGCAATCGCGACCAACGCAAACCAGCCCATATGGCAGGCGGCGATGTAAAACCCGTAACCGATTTCCTGAACCAGTCCTGTATCTGGTGAAATTACCTGACTGAACAGCGAAACGATAAACAGCATCGTTTTCGGATTAAGGGCATTGCAGGCAAACCCGATCCAGAAAGCCGATCCATCGCCGCGGTCTGGTTTTGGCGATTTTTCAGCAATGCTATTGCGGGCGTCATCGTGGCGCGGCGGCTTTGGCGCCAAAAACAGGGCGCGGATATCGGGCCAGAGTGCTGAAACACCAAGCCAGATCAAATATGCCGCGCCAAGATAACGCAGCGTACTCAATACCCAAACATTATTGGCAAACAACACCCCCATCCCGATCAGTGTATAGGCCAGATGGACTGAGACCCCACTGCCAATCCCGAGCGCACATAACACACCGGCACGACGTCCACGTGCTAGTGCAATGCGGGTGACCATCGCAAAGTCGGGGCCCGGACTGATCACTGCCAGAATGGTGATGATGCCAACAGCAATGAATTCAATCGACAGGGCGGCGGGTGTGCTTTCAAGCATGACATTCATCCGGTTTCGTCTTGATCTGTGAATAAATTCAGTATCAATCTATTGTTTGGCCCATAAAATCGAAAAATATCGGTATTTATTGTGAGTAATATTCACAGAAAGCGTCGCTTGCCACCGCTTGCAAGCTTGCCCGCCTTTGAAGCAGCTGCCCGCCATCAGAGCTTTTCGCGCGCTGCAGAAGAACTGAACCTGACCCATGGGGCAGTCAGCCGGGCCGTGGCCCAGATTGAGGACCGCCTTGGGGTCAAGCTATTCGTGCGGCGCAATCGCAGGGTATGGCTAACACCCGCTGGGGAAAGGCTCTTTCTGGCAACCGGTCGCGCGTTTGATGGACTTGACCACGCGGTTGAGGATATCCATCGCCACGATGGAAATTCACCAATCCTGACGGTGTCGTGCGAACCCAGCCTTGCGATGCGCTGGTTAATGCCGCGTCTTGGGGCGTTTCGTGAGGCATATCCGGATTTGCATATCGATCTGCGTCTGGCCGGCGGACCGGTGGACTTGCTATCTGATAGCTGTGACGTGGCCATTCGCCGCGCGGATTACGGCATTGCCGAGCATTACATCACCACCCACTTGTGGGCTGAATATGCCGGCCCGGTCTGCGACCCCGAGTGCTGGAACACCATTCTTGAGCGCGATCTGTCAAACGCCCGCTGGCTTCACACCCGGACCCGCCCGGAGGCATGGGACGACTGGAAACGTGCCAGTGGCAGCGACGCATCCCCGGCGAGTGAGCAGTATTTCGATCATTTCTTCTTTGCCCTGCAGGCGGCGGTAAACCGACTTGGAACGGCGATTGGGCCACTTCCCCTGGTCGCAGATGATTTGACCGCGGGGCGTTTGATCGCGCCGCATGGCATGGTGCCGACCGGATATGATTATGTCCTGATTACACTGGACGCGCCAAAGCGCGACCCGCGCATTGCAGTGTTTTTCAATTGGCTGATGACGGCAGCGCATGAGATGGAGTTGCCGCCAAAAGCTGATTGATCATCGCGTGCTGGTATCGGGCTTTGGATCGCTGTGGGGAACATTTACAGAATTCCAGGCGTTTAGGGAGTTCCTGAAACCATAAAGGCCCGGCCATGTTGACCGACCTTCCCTATTTTGCGACGGCGGAAAAATACTTTGATATTGGCGTGATCGATATGATAGCACGCCTGTGTGCGGCAACGGTCATTGGCATGCTGATCGGGCTGAACCGTGATGTGAATGGCAAGCCGACCGGCATGCGCACGCTGGCTCTTGTGTCACTGGGGGCGGCCGTTGTTTCGGTGGTGGCGGTTCATTTTCAGGATCTGATTGATCATCCCGATGCGCTGTCACGCGTTGTTCAGGGGATTTTGCAGGGTGTTCTAACCGGTATCGGCTTTATTGGCGCGGGTGTGATCCTGCGCCAACCCGAAAGCATGTCGGTTTCAGGGCTAACCACGGCGGCGACCGTTTGGATTACGGCAGCCCTCGGCATTGCCTGCGCGCTTGCCGCTTGGCACATAGTGGTGATTGCGACCGTGCTGACCTTTATTGTTCTGATTGCGCTGAAGCCGGTTGAGCTGATGCTGGTGCGCTGGGTCGCCAATGAAGAGGCCGAGAAGGACGCCAAGGACAGCTAGAAGGATAGCCGGTGCAGACCGACTAAGCCGGTCCGTACCTAGAAATCCTCGCCCTCGCGGAAGGCGGCAAGGTCGTCAATGCGGTGATACGGCAGAAGGGTCTGGAGGTTTTCGGGCGGCGTGCCGTTCATCAGATCATGCAGATGGCGGGCAAGGACTTCGCCGACATGTCGCTGCGGCTGGTAGTAATAGGCAAGCTTTTGCCGAGACAACATACGGAACGGCATGCCGCCAAATCCGACAACACCAATCCCGTCGCGGATGGTGTCCATGCCAAGCTCCATCATTGCTTCAAGCGCGCCAATCATCGTCATCTGACTTGCGCAGACAACAGCCGTTATGTCGCGCTCGGCGCTAAAAAGCTTTGTTATTGATTCGCGTGCGGCCCGAACCGAGATGTCTGACGGCATCCAGATCAGACTGTCCGGATCACGTCCGGCATCCGTCATGGCCCGCCTTGCACCCTGCTTGCGGTATCCGAAAAAGGTCAGGGCTTCGGGCGGATCAATCATGCCGATCTTGCGATGGCCATCATCCAGAAGCCGTTTTACAGCATCATAGGCGGCCTGTTCGTCATCGTGGTCGACAAAGGCGTGCGGTGTCAGAAGTTCGGTACGGCCAAAGCTGACAAACGGGAAGTCATGTTGCAGGCAGTATTTCGCGCGGCTGTCCTGCAAGGTTGTGCGCGAAAACACGACAGCATCTGCCAGACGCTGGGTATGGACTTTGCGCACCGGATCAAGCGGATCTTCGCCGCGGGTCTGGGCCAGCACCAGCAGGGAATAATTATCGGCTTCAAGCCCCTGTGTCATGCTTTCGACCTGGGCCAGGAAGCCCGGATCGCCGTAATCACCGACTTCGGGGGAATACAGAATGGAACAGACCTGCATGGTTTTGCCGGTTCGAAGCATGACGCCACGGGCATCTGGCTGATAACCGATTTCTGCTGCGGCTGCCTTTACCCGTGCAACGGTATCGGCTTTGACTTCCGGCCCGTCTTTAAGCGCACGCGAGACTGTCGTGATCGACAATCCAAGCCGATCGGCAATCGTGCGCAAATTGGGGCGAGCAGCAGACATATACAGGTCCGTTCCATTCAAATTTCGGACAATCTAAGCGCCCGGTTGGCCTATGGCAATGCGTTCTGTGAAATCACCTTGCGCATGAAATCATAGGATGCCTTGGGGGTGCGCTTCTGGGTGGTGTAGTCAACATGCACCAGACCGAAACGCTTTTCATAGCCATACGCCCACTCGAAATTATCAAGCAGTGACCAAGGCATGTAACCCCGAATGTCCGCACCTTCGGAGGACGCGCGAAGCAATGCTTCAAGATATTCGGTGTAATAGGCGATACGGTCCTGATCATCAATTTGGCCGTTTGCCTGCGGGATATCGCTGAAGGCACCGCCGTTTTCGGTGATGAAAACAGGCGGGTTGCCATAATCATCCTGCAGGATCTTCATCGTGCGATAGAAGCAATCCCCGTCAATTGCCCAGCCCATTTCGGTCCGACGGAAATAATTGGGCGGCTGGGCATGCTTGAAGGGCCATGCTTCACCTTCGGCGGCCTGAATATAACTTGGGAAATACTGGTTCAATCCCTGGAAATCGACCTTGGTTTTGATGGCTTCAAGATCACCATCCTTAATATGGGGCGCCATGCGATCCATAATCAGGTCGGGATACCGGCCATAATATACCGGATCAAGAAACACGCCGTTCCATTTGGCTTCGAACAGATCAATCAGATGCGCATCCTGTTCGCGGCGGTGCGGAAGCGTATAACCCTTGTGCATTGGCAAGACAAAGCCGACAGGGGCATCGGGATAATGGTTTTTGATCACCTCAGTTGCGCGTGCATGGCACAGGTTCAGGTGATGGGCGGCGCGCATTGCGGCGCGCGGATCGGTAATCCCCGGCGCATGGCGGCCTTCTTCGTGGCCAATCCACGCCACGACATTGGGTTCGTTAAAGGTGATCCATGATTTCACGCGGTCGCCGAGGCGGGTTACCAGAAGTTCGGTATAGTCACCAAACCAGTCGACGATGTCACGGTTGGTCCAGCCACCGCGATCCTGAAGAGCCTGCGGCAAATCCCAGTGATAAAGGCACAGCCAGGGTTCAAGGCCACGTTCAAGCATGCCGTTGATCAGGCGGCTGTAAAAATCAAGACCGGCTTCATTCACCTTGCCGGTGCCGTCTGGGATCACGCGCGGCCACATCACGGAAAACCGGTAATGTTTCGCGCCCAGTCCCTTGATCAGATCAAGGTCTTCCTCCCAGCGATGATAATGGTCGCAGGCGACGCTGCCGTCATCGCCATTGGCAACCCGGCCCGGCGTTGCGCAGTATGTGTCCCAGATGCTGGCACCGCGCCCGTCATCTTTTGCGCCACCTTCGATCTGATAACTCGATGTTGAGACACCCCAGCGGAAACCGTCAGGAAATGATTTGGTCATGTTCGCTTCCTTGCCCTAGCCTTGGATGTCTTTGTTGAATGCATCCAAAATCGTAACGTTTCGGAAAATACAGAAAAGTACATTCCGTATTTTTGTATTCGCCCATTATGGTAAGGTTTTGGTGATTGACAAGGGTGAATAAAGCGCTTATCAAAAAAATCGTAACGTTACGATTTTCCGACCGTGCACATTAATAAGAAGTCGGGCGTGAACGTGTCCTTTAGGGAGGAACATCCGTTATGATGAAATTTTCAAAATTTGCCGCATGTGCGGCGTTTCTGAGCGTCGGTGTATCCGCCGGTGCACTTCATGCCCAGACTGCAGAAGTCCTGCATTGGTGGACTTCGGGAAGTGAACAGGCAGCCCTTGGCGAAATCCGCAAGGCGTTTGAGGCCAAAGGCGGCACTTGGGTCGATACCCCGATTGCCGGTGGTGGTAACGCCCGTGCAGCGGCGGTTAACCGCATGCTGGGCGGTGACCCGGCGGCTGTTTTCCAATTTTCCATTGGTCAGCAACTGCGTGAATTGGCCGATCAGGGGCTTTTGGCCAAAGTAGGTGACGTTGCTAAGGCTGAAAACTGGGATGAAAAGCTGCCGCCACTGATTGTCAAAGCGGCGAAATATGACGGCAACTATATCGCCGCACCGATCAACATCCATGGCGAGAACTGGATGTTCTATAACACGTCGGTTCTCAAAGAAGCTGGTGTTGCGGTCCCGAAGACATGGGACGACTTGATTGCTGCAGCAGAAAAGCTTGAGGCCGCAGGCGTGACCCCGATTGGTCTTGGTGGTCAGCCCTGGCAGGAACGCATCATGTTCAACAGCGTCCTTTTGGGTGTTGCGGGCCGTGAATTTTATGCCGAGCTATACAGCACACTTGATGATGACCTTCTGAAATCAGACACGATGCGTAAAGTGTTTGAAACCTTTGCCGCGTTGAAGCCGTTTGTTGATGAGGCAAGCCCGGGACGTAACTGGAACGAAGCCACCAACATGGTCGCCAAGGGGGATGCCGCCTTCCAGTTCATGGGGGATTGGGCCAAGGGTGAAATCATTGCAGCCGGGATCGAGCCTGGCACGACAGTCGGGTGCGCTTTCGCGCCAGCAATTGATACGGCCTATATCATGACGGTGGATGCGTTCGCGTTCTCAGCGATGGATGGAGAGGATGCGACTCCGGCACAGGCGCTGATGGCGCAGGTGATGCTCGAACCAGATGTGCAAATTGCCTTTAACAAGAAAAAGGGATCGATTCCGGCCCGTCTTGATGTTGCTGCAGACAGTTTTGACGTCTGTGCTCAAACCGCAATCAAGACCCTTCAGGACAAGAAAACGCACCTTGTCAGCACCGGTTTGTTTGGTGTGCCAAGTGCGGTTTCGGGTGCGATTGATGACAGCATCTCCAATTTCTGGAACAGTGCAGATATGAGCCCGGAAGAGGGTCAGGCACAATTCCAGCAAGCGATTTCCTACGCAAAATAACGATTTTGCGAAATTCCGGATATTGCGGAAAAGCGCCGCTGATGCCCCGGATTTGGGTGCAGCGGCGCCTCCATAAATAGGCGAGAATGTCATGGCCGAACCGGCACCGGACGTGTTGCAGCGTTCCGAAGATCGAAAAATCACAGCCAAGTCTGGAAAAAAGCGCTGGCGGCCGCAATGGAGTGCTGGTGTGGCACTGATCCCGGCAATGACAATCACGATTGTCTGCTTTTACGGGTTTATCATTTGGACGTTCGTCATCTCACTGACCCGTTCGCGGCTTTTGCCTGTCTATAAATTCACTGGTTTTGATCAGTATGTCCGCCTGTTTGCCAATGAGCGTTGGTGGACGGCGATGCAGAACTTGGCGATTCACGGGTTTTTGTTTATCGGTTGCTGCGTTGTTTTTGGCTATTTACTCGCAATCCTGATTGATCGTGGGGTCAAGGCAGAGGGCATGTTTCGAACGCTCTTTATGCTGCCGCTTTCAATGTCATTCATTGTCACAGGGGTAATTTGGCAATGGGTAATGAATCCGGGGCTTGGCCTGCAAGAGGCGGTACGAGCCCTTGGCTGGGCCAGTTTCGAATTCAACTGGATCGTGCGGCCTGACCGATCAATTTATACGCTGGCGATTGCCGGAATCTGGCAGCAGGTCGGGCTTTGCATGGCGCTGTTTCTGGCCGGTCTTCGCAATGTCGATCCCAATATCTGGAAAGCATCGCGCGTTGACGGCATCCCGGTGTGGCGGGTCTATCTGCATATCATCACGCCGCTGATGCGCACCGTTTTCTTCACCGTCTTTATTCTGATGAGTGCGATTGTGATGAAGGCGTTTGATCTGGTTGTGGCGCTGACCGGCGGGGGGCCGGGCTTTTCATCGGATTTGCCGGCACGTTTTGTTGTCGATCATATCCTGAACCGTCAGGAACTTGGTTTGGGGGCTGCGGGGGCGTTTGTTTTGCTTTGCACCGTCATAGCCGTGATTTCCCCCTATATCTATTTCGAGCTCAAAAAAGAGCGCGGCGGGCGGGAGCATTGATCATGCGATATAATCGATGGGCCCTTTACGGATTGCTTTGCCTGGCGGCCATTATGATCATGGCCCCGGTTTTCATCATGATTTCGACATCACTGAAATCAATGGATGAAATCAGAAACGGCAGCATCTTTACCCTGCCGGCAGACCCAAGCTTTGCCGCCTGGAGCAAAGCCTGGTTCGGTGACTGTACGAAGACACTTGGCAAGAAATGCGGCGGGTTGTCATCTTCGTTCATGACTTCGGTACAGATCGTCATCCCGGCCTTGTTCCTGTCTGTCGGGCTCGGGGCGGTGACGGGCTATTCGTTGGCTGTTTGGAAGATGAAGGGGGCGAATGTGATGTTTGCTGCCCTTCTGGTCGGGATGTTCATTCCCCCGCAAGTAACGCTTTATCCGCTGATCATCATGATCCGCGAGTTGGGGATCTTCGGGTCCATTCCGGGTCTAATTCTGGTGCATGTCATCTGGGGTGTTGCGTTTACCACGATGATGTTTCGCAACTTCTTTAAAACCGTTCCGCAGGATCTTTTGAAGGCGGCCCGCATTGACGGGGCCGGGTTCTGGCGATTGTTCTGGCATGTGATGTTGCCATTGTCGTTGCCGATCCTTGGTGTCGCGATGATTTTGCAATTTACCTATATCTGGAACGATTTCCTGTTGGGGCTGACATTTGGCGGACGTTCGGGTCAGCCGATGACAGTGGCACTGAACAACCTTGTCGGATCACAGTTCGGCGAGAAGGAATACAATGTTGATATGGCTGCAACCATGCTGACGGCCTTGCCTACACTGGCGGTTTATCTGCTTTCGGGGCGGCTGTTTGTACGCGGTATTGCTGCGGGTGCAGTGAAAGGATAACGGGAATGAATGGCGTCGAACTTCGCAATGTGACAAAGGCCTATGCCGGGATCACGGTTATGGAAAACATCGATCTGGAGGTTGCCGACGGTGATTTTCTGGTGTTGCTGGGTCCATCGGGGTGCGGAAAGTCGACTTTGCTGAACATGATTGCGGGGTTGGAGCCGGTAACAGCGGGATTCATCGAAATTAACGGGCGTGACGTGACCAGGCTTGAGCCCGATGAACGCGATATCGCGATGGTATTTCAGTCCTACGCACTTTATCCGACGATGTCGGTGCGCAAAAATATCGGCTTTGGCCTTAAGATGGCGGGAATGCCCAAGCCCGAGATTGAAGAACGGGTGAAAGAAGTTGCCGAACTTTTGCAGATCACGCCGCTTCTTGATCGCAAGCCATCCCAGCTTTCGGGTGGGCAACAACAACGTGTTGCGATTGGGCGGGCTCTTGTGCGCGAGCCGGCAGTTTTCCTGTTTGATGAACCGCTATCTAACCTTGATGCCAAGCTGCGTGCAGATATGCGGATCGAGCTTAAACGTCTGCACGAACGTCTGGGTCGGACGATTGTCTATGTCACCCACGATCAGATCGAGGCAATGACACTGGCAACCAAGGTTGTCGTGCTTGATCGCGGAAGTATCCAGCAGGCTGACACCCCGGAAAATGTGTATCGCAGTCCGGCAAACCGCTTTGTCGCCAGTTTTGTCGGTGCACCGACAATGAATTTCGTTGATGGGGCATTGGTGCGCGAAGGCGATCAAATGTTCTTCGATACTGGCAAAGGCAAATTGCCGCTGGTCGATGTGCCTGCCCAGGCAAATGAAATGGTTGGGCGTTCGATGACATTGGGGGCACGACCGGAACATCTGATGTTTGACGATGCGGGGATTTCTACGCGCGTCGTGCTGGCAGAACCGACTGGCCCCGATCAATATGTGCGTCTTAGTGTCGCAGGAGCGGAATTGACGGCTCGAAGCGGCCCGGAACAGGCCTTTAAGCCGGGGTCGGATATCGGCATCGTGATTGATGGAGCGCGAATGTCGCTTTTTGATCTGCAAAACGGACAGGCACTTTTGCACGGTTGAGTTTGCTGTTGGGTATGTCGGCGCATTGAAAAACGGCGGGCTGCAATGCAGCGCCGTTTTGCTTATTTGATCATCATTGGTTCGGGCAGCGAGCTGTCGGAAAACAGCGGATAGAGCGCGCGCGCACTGGGCAGCTGATAATGCCACCATTCGTGATCGTAATATTCGAACCCCGAACTGACCATGATGCCAAGTAGCAAAAACCGGTTGGCTTCTGCCTGTTTGGAGATCAGATCAGACCCGTGATAGGAGCGGATATGCATTTCATCAAACCCTGCCCCCATATCCAGTTCCTTGCCGTTTTGATCAATCAGGGTTAGATCAATGGCCACACCACGACCATGTGGCGATCCGAAATCCGGATGGGCGACGAAATCGGGGTTGGGCGTATGGTTCCAAAGCGCACGCTGTGCTTCCTGGGGCCGGAATGCATCAAGAATGCGGAGCTGCACCCCCTGACGGCGCGCCATAGCAGAGGCCTTTTTCAGGCACTTGGCCGCATCCGCATGAAGATAGCAGGCAGGTCGTGTATAAATCGGTGCCCCGGTGAAATTGCGATCCGTGGCATAGACGATATCAATTTCGACATCATATTCTTGTGGCGTAATTTCGACCAGCGCCATCGCCGGAGGCCCCCTGTTCTTGTCGTTCACCGATTACATAAAGAAAATGCTGACTGGACAGTCGCACCGATTGGATAAGGCCGACCATAGCGCATCCGATGCGGCAAAGCCAAAGGCCGAAAGGTCCGGACCGACGATTTTGGCGATTGATACCGCCTCAACGTCGCTGTCGACTGCGGTTTTGATTGATGGCGTGGTCAAGGGCGAGCTCTATGAGGATATGGAACGCGGTCAGGCCGAACATTTAATCGGCTTTATTGCCAAAAGCCTTGAGGCTGCCAAAGTCGATATTGCCGATCTTGATGGCATCGCCGTGACGGTGGGCCCGGGTGCGTTTACCGGTATGCGCATCGGCCTTTCGACTGCGCGTGCCCTTGGTCTGGCGCGGAAGATTCCGGTGGTCGGTGTCAGTTCACTTGAAGCGGTGGCCTATGGCGTGTCTGAGCGCGATCAACAGGGGCGCAATATCCTGGTCGCGCTTGATAGCAAACGTAACGAGATTTTTGCCCAGGCCTTTGATGGCAAGAAACGCCCGCTCAGTCCTCCGGAATGTGTCGCGCCGCGTCAGGCGCTGATGATGGCACCGCCGGGTGATACGTTGCTGGCGGGGGATGCGACCCCGCGTCTTTTAACGGCTGCTGCCCATGCGCCCGATGCGTTTTATGATTGCACTGCCCCGGGTTTGCCGCGGGCCGGGAATGTGGCACGGATTGCGGCGGATCGCTGGGAAAGCGAAGAAAATCTGGCGCCGGTGCCGCTTTATCTGCGGGCCCCCGATGCACGGCGCATCGAAGATCAGGGGCCGCAGAAAAAGAAATGACCCCACCCAGCCCCACCGATGGCCGTTCTGATGGCGACGCCCCGGATATTGCAGTGGTGCCGCTAACTGCAGCCTTTGCGTCGGTGGCCAGTGCACTTCATGCCAAGGGGTTTGAGGATGCGTGGGACTCGGATGCGATCATTCGCCTGCTTGATGTGCCAGGTGCATTTGGCATTTTGGCGTATCGCCCCGGTGATCCGGCGCAAAATGCCCAAGACCAGCCACTTGGCTTTGTTCTGATGCAAACCGTTCTGGACGAAGCGGAAATCAATACCATTACGGTCGATCCAGATGCGCGCCGCATGGGGGTTGGACGGGTACTCCTGAATGCCGTTGAGGAGCGCCTGCAGGAAGCCGGGGTAACCCGGATGTTGCTGGAAGTGGCGGTCGATAATGACGGCGCGATTGCGCTTTATCAGCAGAACGGTTTTGCCGAGGTCGGACGCCGCAAAGGTTATTATGCCCGCCAAGACGGGCGCAAAGTTGACGCACTGGTTCTTGAACGTTTGCTCTAGAAGATTTTCGGGCCCACGGATTTGCCATCCGAGAGATGATAGGAAGTTTGGTTTCCCAATAGGGTCTTAGGCAATTTGGAGCAATTTTAATCCGCTATATCCACATAAATAGTGTGGTTTTGAACGCCAACCTGTTGTAGTGTAAGCCTGCATTGGAACTGGCGGTTTCACGATCCCTTGCGGATTGTAAGCCGGTAGGTGCCCGGTGTGTCAGCGATTTCGACCAGTTCGATGACTTCGTCGCCCATCTCGGTTACCGAGCGCGGAACGTTTTTAAGCGGCTCTCCTGCGCCAAGGGTAACTTCAAGAATCTGACCCGGTGTCATGGTTTCGAGTTTGAGGCGGGTGCGGACAAATGTCATCGGGCAGACATCGGCGGTGATGTCTATTTTCTGGTCCGGGATTGCGGTGGCCATACGGTCTCCTGCCTTGATGCGTGACTTTGAAGTAGCGTCCTTCACTGCGGGTGGCAAGTGGCCACGAGAATGCCGATATGATTGTGATTGTTGGTGATTGATACCGGCGATTTACAGGAAGCGGAATTTATCGCGAATTCGACCTTGCGATATGTGGCGGATTTTTCGATATTTAGCCACAAGAGATCGACGCTTGAGACACGTCTCGGCTGGGGACAGGTGGAACCGGAAACGGAAACGAGAAACAAGACAATGCTTGCAGAATCAACTATCGAGCAGAAATGCATCGACGCGGGTCTTAAAATGACCGGCCAACGCCGGGTGATTGCCCGTGTACTTTCTGAGTCCGAAGACCACCCGGACGTCGAACTGGTTTATCGTCGGGCGACCGAAATCGATCCGAAGATTTCGATTGCGACCGTGTATCGCACCGTGCGCCTGTTCGAAGAGGCCGACATCCTTGAAAAGCACGATTTCGGTGACGGTCGTGCCCGTTACGAGGAATTGACCGAAGAGCATCACGATCACCTGATCGATATGCGCTCGGGCGAGGTGATCGAGTTTTCGAACGAAAAAATCGAAAAGCTTCAAGAAGAGATCGCCAACGAACTGGGCTTCCGCCTGGTTGGCCATCGTCTTGAGCTTTATGGTGTTCCTTTGAAAGACGGCAAGTAATTCTTCCGTTCAATCGCGCACGCGACTTCTGATTTTCAAGGCCACTTGCTGATCTCGGCAAGTGGCCTTCATATTTTTGTTACCTGTTCTTCACAAAGCCTTCACTCGCTCTTCACGCTGTTCTTGCGCAAAATCCGTGCAGTTGAACGAAAGGGTGTTGTCATGCGTGACGAAAAACAGCTTCAGCGGCTTGAGGTGCGCCTCGCCGAGAATCAGGATGAAATTCTCGCCAGCCAGAAGCTTCGCTATAAAGTGTTCTATGAAGAGCGCGGCGCCAAACCAAGCGACGAAATGGCGGCCGAAAAGCGCGACTTCGATCACTATGATCCGCTGTGTGACCATCTGCTTGTTCTTGATCACAGCCGCGGCGTTGGTGCCGATGCGGTTGTGGGCACCTATCGTTTGCTGCGCCAGTCGGTTGCCAATGAACATGGCGGCTTTTACAGCGCGGACGAATATCACATCGAAAGCATGCTCAATGCGGTGAAGGAAACCGGCGAAATCATGGAACTGGGTCGTTCCTGTGTCGAAGCCGAATACCGCACCATGCCGACCTTGCAGCTTCTGTGGCAGGGGATCGCGGCCTATGTTTTCAAATACGACATCAAACTGATGTTTGGCTGTGCGTCCTTCCACGGGACGGATCCGGATGCCTTCAAGGATGTTCTGACGTACCTGCATCACAATCACCTAGCACCCGAAGACATGCGCCCGCGCGCGATTGCCGATCGCTACGAGCCGATGATGCGCGCCGAGATCGACGGCATCGATCAGCGTCAGGCGCTGCGCGATCTGCCGCCGCTGATCAAAGGCTATCTGCGGTTGGGTGGCTTTGTCGGTGACGGGGCGGTGATTGATCACCAGTTCAACACCACCGATATCTGCATCGTGTTGCCGACCGAAAAGGTTACCGATCGCTATTACAAGCATTACGAACGTACCGCGAGGGTATCGTGAACTGCTATGTGTGTGCTGCCATCCGCCTGATGGCCTATGCGCTTCTTACGCTGGTTCTGTTGCCGGTTCAGATGGTGGCAATTGCCGCGCGATTGAAACTGGCTGATGAATTGCCGCGCTTCTATCACGCGCTTTGCCTGCGCATCCTGCATATCGAGGTTCGGGTTTCCGGCGTTGATATGATGGATGGGCCTGGCGTGATCGTGGCCAATCACGCATCCTATCTTGATATCCCGGTACTGGGCGCTTTGACGCGTGGCAGCTTTATTGCCAAGACCGAAGTCGCCGACTGGCCGGTCTTTGGTTTGCTTGCCAAACTGTCGCGCACCACGTTCATCGAACGTCGCGCGGCGCGTTCACGCGAACAGAATGACCAGCTCAGCCAACGCTTGGGCAATGGTGACAAGCTGATCCTGTTCCCGGAAGGCACCAGCAATGATGGCAACCGGGTGTTGCCGTTTAAATCAACGCTGTTTGCCTCGGCTGAGCGGGTTATGCCCGATGGATCGCCGGTGCGCTTCCAGCCGATTTCGATTGCCGCCACCCGTCTTGACGGGGCGCCGATTGGCCGTGATTTGCGGGCGTTTTATTCCTGGTACGGGGATATGGACTTGGCCCCGCATTTGTGGCAGTTTCTCGCGCTCGGCAAGGTGACGGTGGAGATTGTGGTCCATCCGCCCGTGACGCTGGCAGATGCAGCCGGGTCGCGCAAGGAGCTTGCCCGGATGTGTGAAACCCGCGTTGCCCAGGGACATCAGGCAGCTTTGCGTGGTCTGCATCAGGGTGTGCCGGTTCAGTTGATTGACAGCGATCTGTCCGGTGAACTGATTGGCAGCTCGCCACTTGCGATCATTTCGGAAGATTTTCGACTGTTTGGTCCGGATCGACAGTTCGGCTCCTGACCGTTTTGCCGTATAATGCACCGGTTGATGTGAAATTCGGTTTCACCTGACCGGGATTTCAGATAACGAGATGTCCGACGGGTTCCGGTGAGTGCGTATGCGGAACTCAAGCGCGGTGTGAGCGATCACACCGCTTTTCGGCGTTTTGAGAGAGCGAAACGGATCTGGCGTGACGGAAGCGAAGAAACTTTTTGTAAAAACCTATGGCTGTCAGATGAATGTCTATGACAGTCAGCGCATGCAGGATGTTCTGGCGCCACTGGGCTACCAGTCGGTCGACAGTGCGGAGGGGGCCGATATGGTCATCCTCAATACCTGCCATATTCGCGAAAAGGCCGCCGAAAAGGTGTTTTCCGATCTGGGGCGCGTGCGCAAGCACAAGGAAGCCAAGGAAGCCCAGGGCGGCGACAAGATGATTGTCGCAGTGGCGGGTTGTGTTGCGCAGGCCGAAGGCGCGGAATTGATGAAGCGCGAACCCATGGTCGACATGGTGTTTGGTCCGCAGACCTATCATCGTCTGCCGGAAATGGTTGCGCGTGCCAACCGCGCAGTTGGCCGCAATCGCATCGTTGATACCGATTTCCCGGCCGAGGAAAAATTCGATCATCTGCCAGAGCAGGTTTCAAAACAGGGCTATTCGGCGTTTCTCGCCATTCAGGAAGGCTGCGACAAGTTCTGTACCTTCTGTGTTGTGCCCTATACCCGTGGGGCGGAATATTCACGCCCCGGTGCCGATGTCATCCGCGAAGCCAAACAGTTGGTGGCCCAAGGCACACGTGAGCTGACCCTTTTGGGGCAGAATGTGAATGCCTATCACGGCGAAGCCCCCAATGGCGGGGAATGGACACTTGGCCGCTTGTTGCGCGAGCTTGCCGAAATCGACGGGCTGGATCGCATTCGCTACACCACGTCGCATCCGCGTGATGTGGATGAAGACCTGATTTCCGCCCATCGCGATCTTACAAAACTGATGCCGTTCCTGCATCTGCCGGTTCAGGCGGGGGGCGATCGGGTTTTGCAGGCGATGAACCGCAAGCATACCAACGAGGATTACCGCGAGATCGCCAAGCGGCTCAAGGATGCCTGCCCGGACCTTGCGCTTTCATCGGACTTCATCGTCGGGTTCCCCGGCGAATCCGACAAGGATTTCGAAGACACGATGGAAATCGTCCGCGATATCACCTTTATTCAGGCCTTCAGCTTTAAATACAGCCCGCGTCCGGGCACCCCGGCATCGGCAATGGAATTGCAGGTACCCGAAAAAGTCAAAACCGAACGCATAATGCGTCTGCAAGCACTTCTGGCTGAACAGCAACTGACATTTAACCAGAACAGTGTCGGCAAGGAGATGGATGTTCTTCTTGAGCGGCGCGGCAAATATGAAGGCCAGCTGGTGGGCAAAAGCCCCTATATGCAGCCGGTCCATGTCAGCGGTTTGCCGGAATCAGCGCTTGGACAGATTGTGCGCTTGAAAATCACCGAAGCGCTGCCTAATTCCCTTGGCGGCGAACTGGTCGACGCCACCCGTAGCGACCAGAAATCTGAAAGGAACGTTGCGTGAGCGGCACCCCCACGAAAAGCAAGACCAACAGCAAAACCAAACATGCCCCCAAGGATTCCGATCAGATCGAGTTTCAGGACAATGCGCTTGCGCAGGTTTTGTACGGACCGCAGGCCGAAAACCTGACACGTCTGTCTGAACGCACCGGGGTTCAGGTTTCCAGCCGCGGGCTGGTGGTAATGCTGGCCGGTGATCCGGCCAAGGTCGCCCAGGTCAAAAAGGTTCTTGCCCAACTGTATGCACGCCTGCGCGACAAGGAAATAGATCATATCGATGTCGAAACGGTGGATGGTGCCGTGCGCCTTTCCGAGCCGGACGACGCCGATCCATGGAGCGGCCAGACCAAGGACATGTTTGGTGGATCGCGTCTGACGATCCAGACCAAGAAGCGCCGTATCTCGCCGCGCTCCAAACGCCAGAAAGACTATGTCGAGGCGATCCTTGATAACGAGCTGATCTTTGGTATTGGCCCGGCCGGTACCGGCAAGACCTATCTTGCGGTCGCCATGGCGGTGCAGGCGTTTATTCTCGGTCAGGTGGATCGCATCATCCTGTCCCGTCCGGCGGTCGAAGCTGGTGAACGCCTTGGGTTCCTGCCGGGTGATCTGAAAGACAAGGTCGATCCGTATCTGCGCCCGCTTTATGATGCGTTGCATGACACGCTTCCGGGTGATGTCGTGATAAAACGCATGGAAAGTGGCGAGATCGAAGTTGCACCGCTGGCCTTCATGCGTGGTCGCACGCTTTCGCATGCCTTTGTCATTCTGGACGAAGCCCAGAACACCACGCCCATGCAGATGAAAATGTTCCTGACCCGTCTGGGTGAAGGATCGCGCATGGTCGTGACCGGTGACATGACCCAGATCGACTTGCCGGACGGCACCAAGTCGGGTTTGCGCGATGCGCTTGAAACCATTGGTGATGTCAAAGGGGTTGCGACGATCAAGTTTGATCAGCGCGATGTCGTGCGCCATCACCTTGTGACCCGTATTGTGCAGGCCTATGATGCGGCCGATGCCCTGCGTGATCGTCTGAAAAAAGGCTATCGCGGCGAAAAGGATAGTGCAGCCAAGGATGCTGGCAATGACAGCACCGCTTGAACTGGACCTTGAGGTCGAAGCAGGCGACTGGCAACGCGAAGAGGTTGCGGCAATCGAAGCCGCCGTGATCGCGGCCCTTGATGGTGCGCTTTCCGATGGCGCGCTTTGGGATGACAACGCTGTTCCGAGTGATGGCACAAAGGACGAAGGCGGTGGCGCATCGCTTTTATCTGTTGCGCCGGTGATCGAGCTTGGGGTGCGGCTGTCTGATGATGCATCGGTTCAGATCCTGAACCGTGATTACCGCGAAAAGGACAAGCCGACCAATGTGTTGTCCTTTGCCGCCCTTGAAAGTGCCGAGGATGCCGAGGCCTTCATGATGGCACCGGATATGCCCTTGATGCTCGGTGATATCGTGATTGCGCGTGAAACCTGTGCCCGTGAAGCCATCGAGCAGCAAAAGCCATTGAAAAATCATCTGGTTCATCTTGCGGTTCATGGCACGCTACATCTTGTCGGTTACGATCATATGGTTGATGATGAAGCCGAAGAGATGGAAGAGCTTGAACGCCAAATTCTTGCCGGACTCGGGATCGATGATCCCTATGCGCCGATTGAAGATGACCCAACGATAACGTGATCCAGTAACCGGTTTGTTTGAACAAAAGGATGTCGAAACCGACCCATGAACGACTCTAGTCAACGCGACGACGACCACGAGAGTATGCGCCCTCGCAACGGCGAGGATATAAATCAGGACGCCGAAAACGGCTCCTTATGGGACAATGTGGCCTCTGCCCTGGGGTTGAAGCGGGGCAAGTCGCGCAATGGCGAAGCATCGCTTTCTGATACGCTCGAAGAACTTGCCGAGCGGACCGAAGAAGATGACGAGCCGGTCTCGCTGCACGAACGTTCCCTGTTTGAAAACATTATTGCCCTTCGTGACATGACGGCAGAGGACGTCATGATCCCGCGTGCCGATATTGTGGCGGTGCCCAAGAATATCGAGCTGCAGGACCTGGTCGATGCAATGGTCACGAAGGCCCATTCCCGTCTGCCGGTTTATGGTGACACCCTCGATGACATTGCCGGCATGGTGCATATCAAGGATGTGCTGGGCTGCGTTGCTGCCGGTCGCGAGTTTAGCCTGCAGTCCTTACTGCGTCGGGTGCTATTCGTGTCGCCGGCCATTCGCGTGCTGGATCTTCTTTCGGAAATGCGGCTGTCGCGCACCCACATGGCGCTTGTGGTTGATGAGTTCGGCGGCATTGATGGCCTGATCACGATCGAGGATCTGGTCGAGGAAATTGTCGGTGAGATTGATGACGAGCACGACATCGACCAGACCCCCAAACTGATCCGTCTTTCGGACGGGTGCTATATCGCCGATGCGCGTTTTGAGGTCGAAGACCTTGAAGAAAAGCTGTCCTTTGGCTTGCTCGATGAGGATGAAGACGAAGACATCGATACGCTTGGTGGTCTTGTCTTCTCGCTTGCCGGGCGTGTTCCGGCGCGGGGCGAGTTGATCGAACATCCAAGCGGCATTCAGTTTGAAGTCCTTGATGCCGACCCACGGCGCATTCGACGCCTGCGCATTCACATGGTGCGGCGTGACGATCAGACCCCTTCCGAGGGTAAAGAAACGCAGGAAAAAACGGATGATTGAAGCCATGGCGCGCCGATTTGCCGGTCTTTCGGGCTGGCGCAGGCGTTTTGTCTGGTTGTTATCCGGGGCGGTGGCGGTTTTGGCCCTGCCGCCCTTCTTTATCATCCCTGTTCTGCCGGTCTGTTTTGCCGTTCTTCTGTGGAGCCTTGAAGGCGTTCGCTGTAACAAGGGCGCGCTTTCGGCTGGTTGGTGGTTTGGTACCGGCCACTTTGCGGCAGGCTTTTACTGGGTCAGTCATGCCTTTTTGGTACAGCCGGAAGTTTATGGCTGGATGATTCCGTTTGCCCTACTTGGGCTTGGTGGGGGACTTGCGATTTTCCCGATGCTGGCGGTCTGGGCAAGCTGGCGTCTTGGCGATGGTCTGATCCGTCGGGCGGTGCTGCTCGCCGTGTTCTGGGCGGTGGTGGAATATCTGCGCGGTCATGTTTTGACCGGTTTTCCCTGGAACCTTCTCGGCCATGTCTGGGCGATTGATGCCGCCCCGATGCAGTTTGCTTCGGTCGTCGGGGTTTATGGCCTGTCCTTTGTTACCGCACTGTTTGCGACCTTGCCTGCGGCCTTCATTGCCGGAAAACGCGGCAAAGCTGCCGCCCTGGGTGGTGTGATGATTGCGGCTTCATTGTGGGGTGGTGGTGCGGTGCGCCTGATGATGGCAGGCCCGGATAGATCCGATGTCGTGCTATCGGATTTGCCGAGCGACGTGCCGATCTTGCAGATTGTTCAGCCCAATATTCCCCAGCGGGAAAAATGGCGCCCGGAACTGCAAAACCAGCATTTTTCCTTGTTGCTTGAAATGTCGCGCCGCCCGGCTGATTTGCGCCCGGATCAAAAGCGCATTGTTATTTGGCCGGAAACGGCTGCGACCTTTTTTGTTGAAACCCAGACTCAGGCCCGCATGGACATGGCCGACATTCTTGGGCCGAATGACATCCTGATTACTGGGGCACCGCGCACCTATCCCCGCGATACCGATGAATACAAGGTCTGGAACGCCATTCAGGTGATTGATGCCAGCGGTCAAATTGTTGCGAGCTTTGACAAGTTTCATCTGGTGCCATTCGGGGAATATGTGCCGTTTCGTTCGTTCTTGCCTTTTCCCAAGCTGACCGAGGGGCGGACCGATTTTTCAGCCGGGCCGGGCCCTCAGACGCTGTCGGTCAATGGCCTGCCAAGCTTTTCGCCGCTGATTTGCTACGAAGTCATCTTCCCCGGCGCGGTGATCGATGTCACAGATCAGCCCGATTGGTTGTTAAATCTGACCAATGACGGGTGGTTTGGCCGCAGTGCAGGCCCATATCAGCATATGGCAGCAGCCCGTTTCCGGACTCTGGAGGAGGGTCGGCCGTTGGTGCGGGCAGCCTATACAGGAGTATCGGTAGTCTTTGACGCCTACGGGCGTAAGGTTGCAGACCTGCCCTTACGGGAGAGGGCTACCCTTGTGCTCCCCCTTTTGAGCGATAAAAACCATACAACAGTATATTATTTGTGGCGTGACTTGCTATTTTACGGTATTGTTACCTTCTTCGCCGTTCTCGCTATGGGATATAGACGCAAATTAAAATCCCTCTAGGCGGCTGAAAAATTTGCCAAACCGTCCGGAAATTGTCCCGCAAAATCACGGACGGATAGGTCGGAGTGAAAGAAGGAACTACCTTAAATGTCGCCTAAGGATGAAAACACGATGGTAAAGAACACACGCGGTCGGGGTCGTGGCCGGACTGCAAGTGGCGCCCCAAATCCTGTCGATATTCACGTTGGTGCACGTGTTCGCCTGCGCAGGACACTTCTTGGCATGAGCCAGGAAAAGCTTGGCGAAGCAATCGGCCTGACGTTCCAGCAAGTGCAGAAATATGAACGTGGTGCCAACCGTGTTGGTGCGTCGCGTTTGTATGATCTGTCACGCGTTCTTGACGTGCCTGTATCATTCTTCTTTGACGACATGCCTGACGAGATTTCATCAAAATCGGTGCATGAACGTCGTGAAATGTCTGAAAGCCCGGACCCGTTCGACAACGACCCGATGAACCGTCGTGAAACGTTGGAGCTGGTGCGTGCCTACTACCGGATTACCGATCCGAACCAGCGCAAGAAAATCTTTGAACTCGTCAAATCGATGGGTGCATTGCAGGGCACTGATTCCGATCAGAAATAACCGGATTGACCGGACGATTTGGGCAAAAGACGTGGTTTGCAATCAGTGAATCACGTCTTTGTCTTTTGCCCATAACCTTTGCCGAAACAAGGTCTTTCGGGTTACGGTTTTGCGGCAATGATGCTTGACCTTCACAGAGCGATCAGGCACAACCGATATGACAGTTCGGTCAAGAACTGATCAATGTGGACGGATTTGGACCGCTTGCCACCACACAAAAAAAGGCTAAGTGGGCGCTAACGATACGGCCTCGTATCGGGAGCCCTCCGGTCCAGTTTTGGAAACCCATTACCGGAGAAGGTCTTATATGTCTCTTTCCGATTATCTATTTACCAGTGAATCCGTCTCGGAAGGTCATCCGGACAAAGTCTGTGACCGCATTTCCGATTCCATCGTTGATGCTTTTCTTGCTGCGGATGAAGATTCGCGCGTTGCTCTTGAAACGCTTGCTACCACCAACCGTGTGGTCCTGGCAGGCGAAGTACGCGGCCCCGAGAGCGTGACCAAAGAGGTCATGATCGAAAAGGCCCGCCAGGCAATCCGTGACATCGGCTACGAGCAGGATGGCTTCCATTGGGAGACGGCTGAAATCGACTGCCATGTGCATGAACAGTCCGTAGACATCGCACAGGGTGTTGATTCCGCTGGTGAAAAAGACCTTGGCGCTGGCGACCAGGGCATCATGTTTGGTTATGCTTGTGACGAAACGGATGAACTTATGCCCGCACCGATCCAGTTTTCGCACCGTATCTTGCGTGCCATGGCTGCGGACCGTCACTCGGGCAAAGCCCCGCAGTTCGGCCCGGATGCCAAAAGCCAGGTCACCCTGCGTTATGCCAATGGCAAGCCGGTTGCAGCGACCTCTGTGGTTGTTTCGACCCAACATGCCGACGGTCTGACCCAGGACGCCGTCCGCGAACTGGTTCTGCCTTATGTCGAAGCTGCCCTTCCGGAAGGTTGGCTGCCGCCGACAGATGAAATCTACATTAACCCGACGGGTCGTTTCGTTATTGGTGGTCCTGATGGTGACGCCGGTCTTACCGGTCGTAAAATCATCGTGGATACCTATGGTGGTGCGGCCCCGCATGGTGGTGGCGCGTTCTCGGGCAAAGACCCGACCAAGGTTGACCGTTCGGCTGCATATGCTGCGCGTTATCTTGCAAAGAACGTCGTGGCAGCTGGTCTTGCTGAAAAATGCACCATTCAGCTTGCCTATGCGATTGGCGTGTCCAAGCCGCTGGCACTTTATGTCAACAACCATGATACCGGTAATGTTGATGAGCTGAAGCTGGGTGACGTTCTGCGTCAGCTGATGGATCTCAGCCCGCGTGGCATCCGTGAGCATCTTTCGCTCTGCCGTCCGATCTACACGCCGTCTTCTGCTTATGGCCACTTTGGCCGTCAGCCGACCGATGATGGTGGCTTCTCCTGGGAGCGCATCGATCTGGTTGGCGAACTGAAATCGGCCTTCGGTGCCTGATTTGCAGAAAGCGCGTTAAAAAGTGCGATTTGCCAAAATCGCATGACGTGATAAGAGGCGGGCGGCCCGAAAAAATCGGGTCGCCCGTTTTGATTTTCAGACGACCCGACCACTCATCCCGACCCTGATCGACAGAAACGACCATGCGCAACAAAGACCGTCCGATTCCGACCGCTGACCGACCAAATTTCTATGGCCGTCGCGGCAGCCGCCCGCTCAAAGATTCCCGCAAGGCCCTTGTCGATGCCATGCTGCCTGAAATCGGGATTACATACCCCGATGCGGCCGGCGTAGACCCCAACAGCTATTTTGCGGCAAAGCCCAAGCAGCTTTGGCTTGAGATCGGTTTTGGTGGTGGGGAGCATCTTGCAGGTCAGGCCGAAGCAAATCCGGATGTCGGAATTATCGGCGCCGAACCGTTCATGGACGGGGTGGGAAGCCTGCTGCGCCATCTTGATGAGCGCAACCTCAGCAATGTGCGTGTGATCGCCGATGATTCGCGCCCGCTGCTCTATAAGCTGGTCGATGCCTGCTTTGATCGGGCGTTTTTGCTGTTTCCCGATCCGTGGCCTAAGAAACGCCACGCAGAACGCCGCTTTATCGGCCCCAAGAACCTGGCGCTGCTTGCACGTCTTCTGAAAGACGGGGCAGAGTTCCGGGTGGCCAGCGATGATATGCAGTATATTTCCTGGACCCTGCAGCATATGCACAACCACCCGGATTTCGAATGGCTGGCCAAGGGACCCGATGACTGGCGCACCCCACCCGGCGACTGGGTGAAAACCCGCTATGAGCAGAAGGCGCTGCGCCAGGGCAAGAAATGCAACTATCTGCGTTTCCGGCGTAGAAAACGCGCGGCCTGAAGCCACTCCATCTGATAATTCATATTGAACAAACCCGCCCGTTTCAGGCGGGTTTCTTTTTGTGATTGCGTGGGCTGATCATGCCCCTGTACGTCAGCATAAACAGGTTTATATTGAGAATGATTGTCATGTGCGATAGGGTGTGCTGATCATCTTGTTGATGTTGAAGTCAAACCGGCACGTTTTGGCCCCACCTTTATGCCGGTTTGCAGATCAGTCCAAAGGTCCGACCCGTGCCACATTGGGATGTAAACAAGCTCTTTCGTACCTACCATACGCGGCTTCTGCAGTTTGTGCGGCGGCGCAAGCTTTCATGGCATATGGCAGATGACATCGTGCAGGACACGTTCCTGCGCATCATTGCAACGCCGTCACTGCCTGAACAGGATTTTGCCAAGTCCTATCTGTATCGCACCGCGAATAATCTGGTGATTGATCATTTCCGGCGTGAACGGATCCTGAGCTTTGTCCCCGATCCGGACAAAGCATTTGAAATGCTGGCAGACGATACCCCGTCGCCCGAGCAAATCGCCTGGTCGCGTCAGGAACTGAAACGACTGCAGAAAATCCTGCAGAAACTTCCCAAGCATCAGCGCGATGTGTTCATTCTGGCCCGCATCGAGGGTCTGACATATGTGCAGATCGGCGAAAAACTCGGGATTCCGAGCCAGACGGCCTTTAGCCGCATGGTCCGCGCACTTGGCCTTATCAAAGAGGCAATGGATCAGGCCGAAAAAAAGTGATCGGGACTTCGGATATTTCGCGCGCTCGTTCGTTAAAAACCAAGAGAGCGGAATTTCCCCTGTGTTCGAATGACGCGGGTAGACCGGCGCAACACAGCTGAAAACTGAAATAACCAGACAATGGCACGAGCAAACAGCATGAACTCTTTGCGAGATCCGGTATCAGAGCAAGCAGCCTATTGGTTCGCTTTGCTGCTTGATGGTAGTGAAAGCGAAGATGATCGCCAGAAATTTGCGGACTGGGTGGCGACAGACCCGGCGCATGCAAAGGCATTTGCCGATATCGAGCGTCTGTGGAGTGGTAGCTCAAGCCTTGATATCACGTCTTCGAAGCATATCGGACGGCGCGCCATGCTGGGCGGCTCCCTGGCGGCAATCCTGCTTGCAGGTGGCTGGGGGACATACCGCTACCATCCGCTGGCCGATATTAGAACGCAAACTGGTCAGCGACGTGAAATCAGCATCCCCGGACAACGTGGGCGCAGTATTGTCGCCAGCAACAGCATTCTGTCTTTCGTGTCTGATGGCGCCATGACCGGGGTCGAAATACATCAGGGTGAAGCATGGTTCGAACATGAAGGCGGTGATGGTGCCTTCTTCGTTCGGGCACGTAACGGCAGAACCCTGTCGACCGGCGGAACGTTTGATGTCGCCGCCTATGATGGTGAGGTCACAACGATCGCCGAAACCAATCCGCTTGTGGTCGATATTGCCGGTGGGCGTCATACCCTCGCTGAGGGAAATGCCATGACATACGATGCCACAGGTGTCTCAAGGTCTGCGCATCCGGTTGATGTGCAATCCGCGCTGGCCTGGCGTCAGGGTCAATTGATCTTCATGGGCGAACCGCTTGGGCATGTTGCCACGGTGCTTGAGCGCTGGCAGCCGGGCAAGATCGTTATTATGGACGATGCATTGAAAAGGCGGTCGGTGACACTGGTCGTCGATCTGGACCGGTCGCGTGATGTCGTGCCCGTGCTTGCAGATGTCTTGCATGTCGACGTGACCCGGTTCACCGATTATCTGACTGTTATCCGGGACGTGTGAGCCAAATGTCCGGCACTGTCTCGCAGAGGTCAGCGGACATATAATTACAAATAAAAATTATTTTCAAAAAATATCATTTTGTTTCAGATAAGTGCAAAACCCCCTCGTCTGAGAAAGTAGCGAAACAACAATGCGACTAAGTTGCATTCGTGAAATCAGGAGACCATAATAAAATGCCTTCAGATGGGGTGGGTCGCCTTGGCGATACCAGAAAGACAACTCTCAAATCGGGCACATCCTTGGGGGGTGTGAAGGTTCTGGCGATTGGTGCGCTGGGCTATGGATTGATTGCAATGGCGCCTGCGGGGGCAACTGCACAATCAATCGAAAAATCTACCGCTGACATGCCGTCAGCATTTGAGATTGCACAAAACAATTCATCCTCTTCAGCCCTCTCAAACGAGATCCATGTCTTTGACATTGAGTCACAGCCGCTTGCGATGGCGCTGGTTACCTTTTCGAGAACTTCTGGGGTTGATGTTGCAATTGACGGGGCATTGCCCGACGGGGTTCAAAGCACCGGTATATCCGGGGAAATGAGCGCGACCGAAGCATTGGACAGAATGCTGTCGCAAAGCGGTCTCGGATGGGAAGTGCTGAACGCAACGACGATCTCGGTCATCGACCCAAGCCGTGTAAGCAATGATGATACTAACTTCGTGACAGCACCTGTCGTCGTGACGGCAAGACGTCGCGGCATGGGGCCGAATGGTGTTCCCGATGAGGTTTATTCCACCCCCGGCTCTGTGGCGGTGATCACGCAGGAAAGCATGCGCAAAGCACCAGTGCGTGAGGCGCGCGAGATTTTCAATAATGTTGCCGGTGTGGATATTGCAAACGATGCACAAGATCCTGGTCTGACGGTGAATGTGCGTGGTCAGCAGGAAATGGGTCGGGTAAACGTCAATATTGATGGTGCGCGTCAGAACTATAATCAGCTGACCCATGGCACGGCATCACGTGTTTATGTCGACCCGGCACTTCTGGCCCAGGTTGAGGTCGAGAAATCAGATTTGGCGAAGAATGGCGGTGCGGGTACTTCAGCGGGTATCGTCACCATGCGAACGCTCAATACGCAGGATATTCTAGATCCGGACGAGGACTGGGGCGGCAAAGTCAATCTTAGCCGCGGCACAAACCAGTATGACTTCGCAGGCGACGTTGCCGCTGGTGCGCGTGTTTCCCCGAAGTTTGATGTATCTGCCGCAGTCAGCCGAAAAGTCGTCGGCGATTATCGCCCCGGGACGCATAACCCCGGCCTTTATCAAGAAATCGATGATACACCAAAATATGTCGATGTTTATAGTTCCCGCCCGGAATACAGTTATGTCCGGCAAACGTCAGGTCTGTTAAAGGCGAACCTTTTTCTGACCGAAGATCAGGAAATAAATCTTGGGTATGTCGGGAGCAGCACGTCATACACAAAATCGAATGATACAACGAATAACCTCCAAGACCACAATAAAACGGACGTTCATACCGTAACCGCCAAGCATGTCTGGAATCCGGAATCAGCTCTGATTGACATGAATAGCGGCGTGTATTGGACGCGAACACAAAACCATCAGTTCCGACCGGCGCGATACAAAGACAACGGTGACGTATCGATGGACTCCTTTGATAACCAATATACGCTCGATACTGTGGGTGGTGAGGTTTCAAATAGTAGCAGTTTTGACCTTGACCTCAGCAACGACGTCGCCAGTCACCTCGGTCTGGATTACGGTGTCGAGTATTTTCAGGACAAGGCCAAAACAAGTGCCGAGCTTGGCGGTCTTGGTGGTGCGGGTGCCGCGTATGAAATCGAAGGTGGCACTCCGGCCGGCGAACGTGACGTTTCCGGGGGCTTTGTTGCCGCCACTTATGACCTTAACAACATGTTCGAGCTCCGGGGCGGCCTTCGCTATGACCGGTACTCGCTGACTGGTGATTCCTATTGGTGTGAGGAACAGAACTCCGCCAACTTGTGTGAGGATGGTGGCACGCCACTGAATATCGATCTTAGCGAAGATGGGTTTTCGCCATCGGTTGGTGCCAGTGTCAATGTGACTTCGGGAATTCAGCTATTTGCAAATTATCGCCGGAACATGCGTGCCCCAACCATCATGGAATCAATGATCAAGGGCGATCATATTGGCGACAATGCCGGTTTGCCGTTTTACTCCAACGCGAACCTGAAGCCGGAAGAAAGCGAGACGAAAGAAGTTGGTGTCAACTTCAGCTTCGACAACGTGCTTCGCCAAGGCGACGGGTTCAGGGCAAAACTTGCTTACTATCGGACCGCAATTGATAACTACATCACCTTGGCCACCGTCCCGCAGCCAACCCCACAAAGAACGAACCTTGGGGTTATTACGAATAAGTCGGTTGAGGCCGAGGCAATCGTCAATTTGACTGACCCGGTATACATCAATGGTACCGAAGCCGAGCTGTCTTATGATGCTGGCGAGTTCTATCTCGGTGGTACGATTTCGATTTCCGATACCGATCTGTCAGGCAACCACAATCCATATGTTCTCGACACGGCATATGATCCCTTTGCCGCGGTAAACTATACCCAATTGGGTGGAACTTATCTTGCCTACAACGAAGTCAACTACGGGACCGCTGATCAGCTTTTCGGGATTTATGCAATTCCAAAGCGAAAATACACGGTTGATGGCGGGTTTAGACTGTTTGATCAGGACCTTGTTCTTGGAATGCGGGCGTCATTTGTCTATCCGCAGGACAACTTCGGCAGTAAAAAGTCGTCCTCAATCATCTCTGAGTATTTCAAGTACCGGGTGTTTGATTTCTACAGCTCATATGAAATCAACGAAAACCTTACACTGAGATTTGCGGTGAACAACATGCTGGATGAAGCCTATGTGCAGGGGACGGGCGGAACATTCGCCCCGGCACCAGGACGAACCGCCATACTGACTTTTAGCGGCAATTTCTAACGTAACGCCGCATCGGCAAGATGCTGAACCCAACCAGGTATGTGCCTGGTTGGGCTTTCGTGCTTATCACTATAAACTATTGATAATAAACAATTTTTTCCGTTGACTCTTCAAGATAATAAGAGTCATTCTCATTGTGCTATCCGCTGAATGGGTAGCTTAATGACAGGAGAAACTGACATGACTATTACGATTGATCTCAACGCAGCATCTTCGGGCGCTGGTGTGGACCTGCATGGTGTTATTGAAGACTTCAACACCAACTTCTCCCTTGGTTCGGGCAACCACGGTACTTTCTATGACGGCTTTGCACCGTCAAGCTATTATGGTGGTACACAGTTCCTGGCGACCGACCTGGATAGCAGCAGCAGCTATACCGGTTCTGTGCTTGCGACTGCGGGAAGCTCTGATTTTGCCTACGACATCGGCACGCATACGATCACGGGCAATCTCGACAAACTGTCCTTTGGCAGCACTCTGGGTGTCGCAGACAATGGAACCGAGTTTGACTTCACCGACTCGCCTGTTGATATCTCGGGCCTGAACCTGTCCAACAGTGACACGAACGGCGTTCTTGTCGACATCTATTCTGGCAGCACAGATACGCTGGAATCTGTCCTTGATTCCGGTGTTGAAATCAACGGCAGCACTGGCGATGACGTGATCGGCGGTTGGGCTGGTGACGACGTTCTGACCGGCAATGGCGGGGCGGACACCTTTGAGTTCGATACCTCGTCAAGCTTTGGTGATGACACCATCACCGACTTTGAAGACGGTACCGACCTTCTTGATATCGACTACAGCTCGGTGACTATTGGCGATGATGGCGCGGGCAATGCCGAGATCACCCATGCCAACGGCACCATCACCCTGACCGGTGTTGATTTCAACGACCTTGATGCAACCGACTTCGTTTAACGAAAACGGCCCGTCCCGCAAGCCGCGGAACGGGCACAAGGTCTTGATTGCAGGGTGCCGCGTAACAGCGGCACCCACCCCAACCTAACCCAGATGACTGGTGTATCAAAAGCGTGTTTGTCAAAGCATCCCAAAGCCCCACCCAGCCTTCGACGCATTCCGGTCCGATGAGTCGTGCCCTTGGCGCATTGCGCGGTGCCTTTATGGCCGTCGGCGCGATGAGCGGTGTGTCGAATCTTTTGATGCTGACCGGCCCGCTTTTCATGCTTCAGGTCTATGACCGCGTTCTGGCAAGCCAGAGCATCCCGACCTTGATTGCGCTGATCGGGCTTGTGGTTGGTCTTTATCTGTTTCTTGGTGCGGTTGATGCCCTGCGTGCGCGCATGTTGGTCCGGGTTGGCTGGCGAGTCGATGAACAGATCGGTCCCATGGCCCTTTCCAGTACCTTGGATATGCGCCTGAAAAACGGTCGCGAAACCTCTCAGCCGCTTGGTGATCTGGATCAGATCCGACAGTTCCTTGGCGGTTCCGGGCCTGTCGCGATATGCGACTTACCATGGATGCCACTTTTCCTTGGGATCGTTTTTGCCTTCCACCCCTGGCTTGGCGTCTTGGCCCTTGTCGGTGGGTTGGCCCTGATTGTTTTGACCCTGATCAGTGAATTTGTGACGCGCAAGAAAGTCGCGCGGATGAACGGTCAGATTGTCCGGCGCAATGCGTTGATTGAAGCCGGACGGCAAAATGCCGAGGCCATTTGTGCGATGGGTATGGAAGATGCCTTTCGCGGGGCATGGGCCAACCAAAACAATTTGTACTTGAACGACAACACCGCCGTTGGTGACGTCAACTCAACCTTCTCGGCCTATATCAAGGTCATTCGTCTGGCATTGCAGTCAGGTGTATTGGCACTTGGTGCTTATCTTGCGATCAAGCAGGAAGTCACCCCCGGTGCGATGGTTGCTGCATCGATTTTAACCGCGCGTGCCTTGTCACCGGTCGAACAGGCCATCGCCAACTGGCGCGGCTTTGTTGCCGCCCGACAAGCATGGGGGCGTCTTGATGCGCTTCTGCCGGATATGTCAGATAAAGCGGACACCACAACTCTGCCCGCGCCGTCTGAGAGCCTTTCGGTTTCCGGCCTTGTGATCGGCACGCCCGGCAATCAGAAAGCTGGCAAAGACAAGGTTCTGTTGCGGGTTGGGGAGTTGGTTCTCAAGGCCGGCGACGGGCTTGGCGTGATCGGGCCAAGCGGTTCGGGAAAATCGACCCTTGGGCGTGCGCTTGTTGGTATGGGGGCGTTTCGCGGTGGCAGTATCCGTCTTGACGGGGCGGAGCTATCCCATTGGAACCCGGTCGATCTTGGCCGTCATATCGGGTATTTGCCCCAGGATGTCGCGCTGTTTGACGATACGATTGCGCGCAACATTGCCCGGTTGCAGGCTGATGCGACCGACAGCGCCATTGTCTCGGCGGCAAAGGCAGCTGGCGCCCATGAAATGATCCTGTCCCTGCCCAATGGTTATGACACCCGGATTGGCAGTGGTGGTGTTGTCCTGTCAGGTGGGCAGCGGCAACGCATTGGCCTTGCCCGTGCCTTGTTTGGCGATCCGTTCCTGATTGTCCTTGATGAACCCAATGCCAGTCTCGACAGCCTCGGTGAACAAGCCTTGCTTCAAGCCGTCAGGGATGCGCGCGCCCGCGGGGCGATTGTCGTTCTGATCGCGCATCGGCCCAGTGCGCTTGCAACCGTAAACCTTGCGACCGTTATTCAGGATGGCCGTCAGGTGGCGTTTGGCAAACGCGATGACATCATGCGCAAAACCGTCAGACAGGTGGGAGAAACCGCATGACCAGATTACAGCTTGCCATCGGGCCAAGCGGATCGGCAGATCCCCAGGTGATGTCGCCAGCGATTGCAACACTACGCCGCCATGTTGTTTGGGGGGGCGGCATCGTTGCCGTGCTGTTTGCCAGCTGTGTGTTGTGGCTTGTTTTTGCGCAGCTGTCCGGTGCGGTGGTTGCCACGGGCAAGCTCGTTGTCGAAAGCAACGTCAAGGATGTGCAGCATTCAGAAGGTGGCATTGTCGGCCAGATCAATGTGAAGAACGGTGACCGGGTTGCGGCGGGTGATCTTTTGATCCGGCTTGACGATACGATGGCACGCGCAAGCCTCGGGATTGTTGAAACGCAATTGTCGGCCTTGATTGCGAGACGCATGCGCCTGACCGGTGAACGTGACAACCTGTCCAAACTTGAAGTTCCCGCAGCCTTTGTCGACCGCCAGTCGGAACCAAAGATATCCGAATTGATCGCGGCCGAGGTCAGTTTGTTTGCCGCCCGTAAAAACAGTCTGGAAGGTGAAAAGGAACAATTGCGCCAAAAGCTTTCCCAGCTTTCAGAAACGGTTGTGGGCCTGACCGCACAGAAAAACGCCAATGAGGAAGAGCGCCATCATATCGTTGATGAACTGACCGGGCTTGAAACCCTGTTTGCCAAACAACTTGTGCCGATCACGCGGGTCGCTGCCCTGCGTCGCGAACGCGCAAGCCTTGATGGTCGGCATGGCGAACTGACAGCCCAGATTGCCGCAACACGCATGCAGATTTCGGAAACCGAGATGCAAATCCTGCAGCTTGACCGCGATCGGCAGACAGAAGTTCTTGGCGAACTGACCGATATTGATCAGCAGATCTCCCAACTAATGCAGCAGGAAATCGCCCTGCGTGATCAGTTGCGCCGGATCGATATTCGCGCACCCTATGACGGCACGGTTTATCAGCTTGCCGTGCACACGGTTGGTGGCGTCATTGGTCCGGGTGACAGGATCATGGGGATTGTGCCGGATCGCGATGAACTGGTGATCGAAGCAAAGGTCAATCCGCGTGACATCGAACAGGTCATGGTCGGCCAGACCGCCATGCTGCGTTTCACAGCGTTTAATCAGCGAACCACCCCGGAACTTAGCGGTCAGGTTTCCTTTGTTTCAGCCGATCTTGATCGCGATGAACTGACCGGTGAGACCTATTATAACGTACGCGTGCGCATCGAAGCCGGTGAAGTGGCCAAACTTGAGGGTCGCGAACTGGTGCCCGGCATGCCGGTTGAGACATTCCTTGCAACCGGGGAACGTTCAGCACTCAGTTATCTGTTCAAACCACTGTCTGATCAGTTTGCCCGCGCGTTTCGCGAGGACTGATCGTTCCCTTGCAATGATTTCGCACGGTGAGTTTCAGATATCAGCCCGCCTGACCCGTCTTGGGAAAAGAGAGCCGAACGGCAATGAACCATTCGGCCGGACTTAGGACCGGACTTAAGGAAAGGGCAACGGCAATGAATGCTGTATCAGGTCAGGCACTGGCGGGCATGACCCGTCTTGAAGAACTCAAGCAATCGACGCGCAGCGCACATCAGTCGGTGGATGACATGGTTATGGCCATGGAACCGTTCGACAGCCGCGACAACTATCTGCGTTTCTTGCGCTTGCAACATATATTTCATGGCCGGATGAAATCACTTTATGCGGCAGCTGATCTGAATGACGCCATTCCGGGTCTGGCAGAACGCAGCCGATATGAAGCTGTCTGTGCCGATATGGCGGACCTTGGCTGTGATGCGGAAGAAGACTGGAGTCGGATGCCGATTAACGCCGATGGTGCGGAAAGAGTGGGCTGGCTTTATGTTTGTGAGGGCTCATCACTTGGTGCGGCCTTCTTGCTTAAGGCGGCTGACAAGATCGGCCTTCATGCGCAATTTGGCGCCCGCCATCTGGCCGGTCATGTCGAAGGCCGTGGCAAGCACTGGCGTGAATTTGCAGAGCAGGTCAATGGCTTGGCGCTTGATGCAAAGGACGAGCAAGCAGTGCGGGACGGGGCTGTGAATGCCTTTGCCTTCTTCCGTGGCTTGGCCGCCCCACAGCCGTTGGTTTGAACCCGCCCGGAATCCTTGGGTTGAATGACGTTGTATGCCGGTATCCTGACTTGATTTCTGCGCAAACCGGCTGTATAAAGCCGCCAAGCTTTTTGTAAATTCTGACAAAGAGTGGGCATCGCGCCCGCTCTTTTGTGCTTTTTGGGGTATGGCATCGCTTTATGGCTGAGCTGATTGGACAACAGTTAAAAGACCCGTTGATGGCGAAAATCGCAGAGATTATCGAGCCGTCACTCAACACGCTGGGCTTTGAGCTGGTTCGCGTTTCGATGACCGGGCAGGACCATAATATCCTGCAGATCATGGCGGATCGTCCGGAAGCCAAAGGCAGCATCAATGTTGAAGATTGCGCCGAAATCAGCCGTACGGTTTCTGCCCTGATGGATGTCGAGGATCCGATTTCGGGTGCCTATCACCTTGAAGTCAGTTCCCCGGGTATCGACCGCCCGCTGACCCGTGCCGCGCATTTTGATGTGTGGAAGGGATTTGAGGCAAAGGTCGAGCTGGTGATGGCCATGAATGGTCGTCGCCGTTTCAGCGGTGTGCTGGATGGGATTGAAGATAATGCGGTCGCCCTGATTGTGGATGGCGAACGTGTCTTGTTGCCGTTGGCCGATATCGCGAAAGCGAAATTGGTGCTGACAGATGAATTGATCGCGCACGTCACCGGTGATCGCCGGACTGACGATAACGCAGAATAGAGGTTGGATATGGAAGCAACTTCGGGAATGCCGCGGCCGGAACTTTTGCAGGTCGCTGATGCCGTTGCCCGTGAAAAGGGCATTGATCGTGACGAAGTTCTCGGTGCCATGGAACAGGCCATTCAGAAGGCCGGTCGTTCCAGATATGGTCACGAGCATGATATTCGTGCGCATATCGACCGTAAAACCGGCGAAATCAAACTCGCCCGTTACATCGAAGTCACCGATGAAATCGAAAACGATTTCACCCAGATGTCGCTCGAACAGGCACGTATCCGTGACGAGAACATCAATCTTGGTGAGTTCTTGGTTGATCCGCTGCCGCCGATCGATTTTGGCCGTATCGCTGCCCAGACTGCAAAGCAGGTCATCGTGCAGAAAGTGCGCGACGCAGAGCGCGAACGCCAGTTCGAGGAATACAAGGATCGTGCAGACGAAGTCATCAACGGCGTCGTCAAGCGTGTCGAGTTTGGCAACGTTCTTGTTGATATCGGCCGTGCCGAAGCCATTCTGCGCCGTGAAGAACTGATCCCGCGCGAGACCGTGCGTCAGGGGGACCGGGTACGTGCCCTGATCCTTGATGTCCGTCGTGAACAGCGTGGCCCGCAGATCTTCCTGTCGCGGACCCACCCGACCTTCATGGCAAAACTGTTTGCCCAGGAAGTTCCGGAAATCTACGACGGCATCATCGAGATCAAGTCGGTTGCCCGTGACCCGGGTTCGCGCGCCAAAATCTCGGTTCTGTCCTCGGACAACTCGATTGACCCGGTTGGCGCCTGTGTCGGTATGCGCGGTTCGCGCGTGCAGGCTGTTGTTGCCGAACTGCAGGGCGAGAAAATCGACATCATCCAGTGGTCGGAAGATCCGGCGACCTTCGTTGTGAACGCATTGGCCCCGGCCGAGGTCACCAAGGTTGTTATTGATGAAGAAACCAACCGTATCGAAGTCGTCGTTCCGGACGATCAGCTGAGCCTTGCCATTGGGCGTCGCGGTCAGAACGTGCGTCTGGCTTCCCAGCTGACCGGTTGGGATATCGACATTCTCACCGAGGAAGACGAAAGCGAACGTCGTCAGGAAGAAGCACGCAAGCGTGCGGAAATGTTCATCAAGGCCCTTGATGTTGACGAAGTTATCGCCCATCTCCTCGTTGCCGAAGGCTTCACCTCGATCGAGGAAGTCGGTTACGTGCCGCTGGCAGAACTGGCCGAGATCGAAGGTTTCGAAGAAGAGATCGCCGAAGAACTGCGCAACCGCGCACGTACCTTCCTTTCCGAAGAGGCAGAGCGCCTTCAGAAGCGTCGTGAAGAGCTCAAGGTTGCCGACGATCTGGTCGAATTCCCGGGTCTGTCGCTTGCCGTTGTTGTTCGCCTTGGCGAAAACGATGTCAAAAACCTTGAAGACTTTGCCGATCTCGCAAGTGACGAGCTGATCGAATATGTCGCCGATGCCGATACCATTACCATGGATCAGGCCAACGACATGATCATGGAAGCCCGTCGCAAGCTTGGCTGGTTCGATGGTCTTGAAGAAGAGACCGAAGAAACTGCCGAAGGCGAAGAGGCGTAAGCCTGATCGGAGGATGCCATGTCGCATCGTAAAGGCGGCAAGGTAGCCGAGGTTCCGGAACGCCGGTGCATTGTCACCGGCGAAGTCCGGAACAAGGAAGATCTTCTCAGGGTTGTAATCGGGCCGGATGGTTCGGTTGTTCCCGACCTTGAGGAACGGCTGCCGGGACGGGGATTATGGTTGTGCCCGTCGCGGGATGTGATAAATACCGCCTGTGCAAAGAACGCCTTTGCCCGGGCGGCCCGGCAAAAAGTCGTGGTCGACACCGCACTTGCAGACCGGATCGAGGAATTGCTGACGCGCAAATGTATCGATCTGTTGTCGCTGGCGCGACGTGCCGGACAGGCTGTTGCAGGATTTGAAAAGGCCCGTGCCCAGATTGCCGAGGGCGCAGCCTTGATATTGGCGGCACGCGATGGTGCCGCAGACGGAAAATCCAAGATCGAGGCCAAGGCCCGGGATCTGCCGATTTATTCCGTTCTGGATGCTGCTGAAATCGGCGCGGCTTTTGGTCGCGAAAAAGCAGTACATGTGGCCGTTGCGCCAGGGGGCCTTGCCAACCGGTTGGGGCGTTCATGCAAGCGGCTTGAAGGATTTCGCGCTGTCTGAGATCAGACAAGCGCCAGACGGACAGGACAGGATCGGCAGATGTGCCCGATCCCGCAGGAAATGAGGAAGTTGGACGGATTATGAGTGATCGCGAACAGGAGAAGAAACCGCTGAGCCTCAACAGATCGAAGCTTGAATTGAGCAAGACGATCGAGGCCGGGCAGGTTCGCCAGAACTTCTCGCATGGACGGTCAAAATCTGTGACCGTCGAAGTGCGTAAGAAGCGTACATTCGAAAAGAACGAATCCGGTCGCTTCCGTGAAGTGAAGAAGGATCTCGTTGAAGAGCAGGCACCGGCGGCAGAAAAGCCGGAACCGGAAGTCAAGAAAGAGCCGGTTGAAGAGCCGAAATCGCGTCCGGCCGTTGATGATCACGGCAATCTGACCGATAGCGAACGTGCCGCCCGCATGGCTGCTTTGAAGGCTGCTGAAGAGCGCCGCAAGCAGGACGAAGCGGACGCCGAAATTCGCGCGCGTGAAGAAGCGGCACGCAAGGCCGAGGAAGAAGCCCGCAAGGCAGAAGAAGCCAAGGCAAAGGCCGAAGAAGAGGCCAAGAAGGAAGAAGCACCGGCTGAGGCCAAAGGCGACTCCCCGTCTGTGGAAGAAGTCGAACAGCAGCTTGCTGCCTCGACTGCCAAGGGCAAGACTTCCAAGCCGAAACCGGCTGCCAAGCCGAAGGCTGAGGAAAACGTCATTCAGGGTGAGCCGGCAGAGCCGCTCGTTCCCGAAGAACGTCGCCGTGCTGCCCCGGCAGATGGCAAGTCCAAAAGCCGCAAGGAAATTGAAGAAGAGAACGCCCGTGTGGCTGCGCGCAAGCGTGCGGAAGAAGAAGCCGGTCGCGCAGCGCGCGGCAAGGGTGACGATGGCCGCCGCCGTGGCAAGCTTTCGATCAACAATGCAATGAGCGGTGACGAAGGTGGTCGCCGTCGTTCCATGGCATCGATCAAGCGCCAGCAGGCCAAAGCAAAAGCGCGTGCCCAAGGGCCGCAGAAACCGAAGGAAAAAGTCGTGCGTGATGTGGTTATCCCGGACGTTATTACTGTCCAGGAACTCGCCAACCGTATGGCTGAACGTGCGGCAGACGTTATCAAGACCCTGATGAGCATGGGCGTTATGGCGACCATCAACCAGAGCCTTGATCCCGATACCGCACAGCTGGTGGTCGAGGAATTCGGCCACAACATGCGCCGTGTTTCCGATGCTGACGTTGAAGAAGCACTGGTCAGTGCTGACGACAACGACGCACAGTTGGTCGGTCGTCCGCCGGTCGTGACCGTCATGGGCCACGTTGACCACGGTAAAACCTCGCTGCTTGATGCGCTGCGTTCCACCGACGTTGCCGGTGGCGAAGCCGGTGGCATTACCCAGCATATCGGTGCCTATCAGGTCACCATGGCAACCGGCTCGAAAATCACCTTTATCGATACCCCGGGCCACGCCGCATTTACCGAAATGCGTTCGCGCGGTGCGCAGGTGACCGATATCGTGGTTCTGGTTGTTGCGGCCGATGACTCGGTCATGCCGCAGACCATCGAGGCGATCAGCCACGCCAAGGCAGCTGACGTTCCGATGATTGTCGCGATCAACAAGATCGACAAGCCGGGCGCGAATGCCAACAAGGTGAAAACCGAACTTCTTCAGCATGAAGTTGTGGTCGAGGAAATGGGCGGCGACGTTCAGGCGGTTGAAGTTTCCGCCAAACAGCGCACCGGTCTGACCGAACTGGAAGAAGCCATTCTGCTGCAGTCCGAGGTGCTTGACCTTAAAGCCAATCCGGAACGTGTTGCCGATGGTGTTGTTGTCGAAGCCCGTATGGAAAAAGGCCGCGGTCCGGTCGCAACCGTTCTGGTTCAGCGCGGTACGCTGCGCACGGGTGACATCTTTGTCACCGGCCCGGAATGGGGGCGTGTCCGTGCCCTGATCGATGATCACGGTAACCGTGTTGGCGAAGCCATCCCGGGGATGCCGGTCGAGGTGACCGGTCTGAACGGTGTGCCGTCTGCCGGTGACGACTTTGTGGTTGTTGAAAACGAAGCCAAGGCACGTGAAGTGTCTGACTTCCGTCAGCGCCGCATTCGTGAAACCCAGGCTGCCGCGATGAAGAAATCCGCGCTTGAGAACATGTTCTCGCAGAGCGGTGAGGTCAAAGAACTCCCGATCGTCATCAAGGGTGACGTGCAGGGTTCTGTCGAAGCGCTTATCGGCACCTTGCAGAAACTTGGTAACGAGGAAGTCTCGGTCCGTGTTCTGCATAGCGGTGTCGGTGGTATCAACGAATCCGACGTTACACTGGCGCGCGCATCCAATGCGCTGATCATCGGCTTTAACGTGCGTGCAAACCAGCAGGCCCGTGAACAGGCCCGCCGTGACAACGTTGATATTCGTTACTACTCGATCATTTACGATGTTGCTGATGACATCAAAAAGATGCTGTCGGGCATGCTTTCCCCGGAAGTTCGCGAGAAATTCCTGGGTTACGCAGAAATCCGCGACATCTTCACCATCTCTGGCAACAAGATTGCCGGTTGCATGGTCACCGAGGGTATCGTCAAACGTGGCGCAGGTGTGCGCCTGCTGCGCGACGATGTCGTTATTCATTCCGGCGAACTTTCGACGCTCCGTCGTTTCAAGGACGAAGTCAAGGAAGTCCGCGAGGGCTATGAATGCGGTATGTCGTTTGCCAAATACAACGATATCCAGGCTGGCGATGTCATCGAGTGCTTCGAGAACGAGGAAATTGCCGTCGAACTGTAAGACGGTGAGGAACTGAAATGGCGAAGCAACCGGCCAAAGCACCAAGTCAGCGACAGCTCCGCGTGGCGGAAGAAATCCGTCAGGCGCTGTCGCAGGCATTGGAGCGTGGAGACATTTACGATCCGGAACTGACCCGGCGCCCGGTGACCATCACGGGTGTCAATCTTTCTCCGGATATGCGCAATGCAATGGTATCCTTTACCCCGCTTGGCGGCGGTGAAGCGGAAACGTCGATGAAGGCGTTAATGCGTCAGAAAGGACACCTGCGCAATCATGTGGCCCATACGGTTCATATGAAATATGTGCCTGCATTGCGATTTGTCGAAGACAAGAGTTTTGATGTCGCTGACCATATAGGCGCCCTCCTTCGTGACCCGCATGTCGCGCAGGATCTTGTGGATGACCGGTCGGGTGACCCGGAAGATGAGGACGACTGATGGCGCGTCGCCGTCGCGGTAAAAGCATTAATGGCTGGCTGGCGGTCGACAAGCCCCTGGAGATCACGTCATCAACCGTGGTCAATCAGGTGCGCCGTCTGTTGGATGCCAACAAGGCCGGACATGGCGGGACACTTGATCCGCTGGCGTCCGGCGTTCTGCCGATTGCCTTTGGCGAAGCAACCAAAACGGTTGCTTATGTCATGGATGGCAGTAAAAGCTATCGCGTGACGCTGAAATTCGGCGAAGCGCACAGTACGGATGATGCCGAAGGCGAGGTGATTGAAACCTCCGACCATCGTCCGACTGAAGACGAAATCAAGGCTGTGCTGGGTGAGTTTATCGGTGAAATCCAGCAGGTGCCGCCAAAGTTTTCGGCGATCAAGGTCAATGGCAAGCGTGCCTATGATCTTGCGCGCCGCGATGAAGATGTGGTGTTGCAGCCACGTCCGATTCTGATCAAGGATCTTCGACTGGTCGACATGCCAGATCGCGATCATGCCGTGCTTGACGTTGTGTCGGGCAAAGGTGCGTATATGCGATCTTTGGCGCGCGATATCGCGCTGCGCCTTGGAACTGTCGGCTATATCGCCGCGCTTCGCCGGACTTCGGCGGGGCCGTTTTCGGAAGGGAACGCCATTCCCCTGCAGGAACTGCTGGATATGGACCCGGACGAGGTGATGAAGAAACTGCTTCCGGTTGAGACCGCGCTGGACGACATCCCGGCGCTGGCCCTGACCGAAGTCGAGGCGCAACGCCTTTCCTCTGGCCAGCCTGTCGGGCTGTTGCCGGTGGCAAAGCGCAATGCCCTTGAAAACCCCGTCGTGCAGGACGAAATCGTCTGTGCCATGCTCGATGACCGCGCGGTAGCGTTGGCTGAGATCAATGGTGGCGAAATCCGTCCTGTGCGTGTTTTTAATCTCTAAAGGCGAAAGGATGCCTGATGTCGATTACTGCTGAACGCAAAGCTGAGCTGATCAAGGAATACGCTCAGAAAGACGGTGACACCGGTTCCCCCGAAGTCCAGGTTGCTATCCTGACCGAACGGATCAAGAACCTTACCGAGCACATGAAAGAACATAACCACGACTTCCATAGCCGTCGTGGTCTTCTCATGATGGTTGGTCAGCGTCGCCGCCTGCTGAAGTACCTGCAGCGCAAAGACCAGTCGCGTTACGAGAGCGTTATCGAACGCCTCGGTATTCGCCGCTGATATCGAACTGCGGCGGAGGGTGACCTCCGCCGTCGTTTTTTTATTGTTCCGGTGGATCGGAACACGAGAAGCAGGGTCGGATGGGCCGACCCGATGCTTACGCCGGACCCATTACTCATGACGCTGTCATGCAAGCCTCATGAGTAATGTGTTCGGAACTCGTGTACACTTTCGGGTCCGCCAGAGGTTTGTAAGAGGAAAAGAAAATAATGTTTAATGTCGTCCGTAAGGAAATGCAGTGGGGCAATGCCAAACTGGTTCTTGAAACCGGTAAAATTGCCCGTCAGGCAGATGGTGCCGTCAAGGTCACCTACGGTGAAACCGTTGTCCTGTGTACTGCTGTTGGCGCAAAACAGCCGCGCCCGGATGTCGACTTTTTCCCGCTGACGGTTAACTACCAGGAAAAAGCATTTGCCGCTGGCAAAATCCCGGGTGGCTTCTTCAAGCGTGAAGGCCGTCCGTCTGAAAAAGAAACCCTTGTTTCGCGTCTGATCGACCGTCCGATCCGTCCGCTGTTCCACCCGCAATACCGCAATGACACCCAGATCGTTTGCACCGTTCTGTCGCATGACATGGAAAACGATCCGGACGTGGTTGCAATGATCGGTACCTCGGCAGCGCTGACCATTTCCGGTCTGCCGTTCCTCGGCCCGATCGGTGCGGCCCGCGTTGGTTACAAGGATGGCGAATACATCCTCAACCCGTCGACCGAAGCGGTTAAGGAAAGCGACCTTGATCTTGTTGTTGCGGGTACCCGCGACGGCGTGATGATGGTTGAATCCGAAGCATCAGAACTGTCCGAAGACGTCATGCTTGGCGCGGTCAAATTCGGTCACGAACAGTTCCAGGGCGTTCTCGACCTGATCATCGATCTGGCTGAAGAAGCTGCCAAAGAGCCGCGCGAAGTTGCCGGTCTTCCGGATGGCTATGACGCGCTGGTCGAAAAAGTTGCTGCTCTGGGCACCGAAGGCCTGACCGCCGCGTACGCAAACGTTGTCAAACAGGAGCGTTCGGCTGCTGTTGCTGCGGCAAAAGCCGACATCGTTGAAAAACTTGGTGATGACGTTCCTGACGAACTCAAAGGCAAGGTTTCCTCGATCATCAAGGATCTGGAAAAAGACATCGTTCGCGGTGCGATCCTGAAAACCGGCAAGCGTATCGATGGCCGTACCGGTGCTGACGTTCGTCCGATCATGGGCGAAGTTTCGGTACTGCCGCGTTCGCACGGTTCCTCGATCTTCACCCGTGGTGAAACCCAGGCGCTGGCTGTTGTTACCCTTGGTACCGGTCAGGATGAGCAGATCGTTGACGCGCTTGACGGTGAATACCGTGAAGGCTTCATGCTGCATTACAACTTCCCGCCCTATTCGGTTGGTGAAGCTGGCCGTATGGGTTCGCCGGGCCGTCGTGAAATTGGTCACGGTAAACTGGCATGGCGTGCCCTGCATCCGCTGATGCCGAGCAAGGATGCCTTCCCGTACACCACCCGTATCGTTTCGGAAGTCACCGAATCAAACGGTTCGTCCTCGATGGCGACGGTTTGCGCAAGCTCGCTTGCAATGATGGATGCCGGTGTTCCGCTGGCACGTCCGGTTGCCGGTATCGCCATGGGCCTGATCAAAGAAGCCGATGACTTCGCTGTTCTGTCCGACATCATGGGTGACGAAGATCACCTTGGCGACATGGACTTCAAGGTTGCTGGTACCGAGAACGGCGTTACCTCGCTGCAGATGGATATCAAGATCACCTCGGTGACTGCAGAAATCATGCAGATTGCTCTGAAACAGGCACGTGATGGCCGTCTGCACATTCTTGGCGAAATGTCCAAGGCACTGCCGGAAGCACGTGGTGAAGTTTCGGGCAACGCACCGACCATTACCCAGTTCTCGATCCCGAAAGACAAAATTCGTGATGTCATCGGCTCGGGCGGCAAGGTCATTCGTGAAATCTGCGAAGAAACCGGTGCAAAAGTTGACATCGAAGATGATGGTTCGATCACTGTCGCACATACCGACGGTGCCAAAGGCAAGCAGGCAGTGGATTGGATCAAATCCATCGTTGCGGAACCTGAATTGAATCATATCTATGACGGTAAGGTCGTTAAGGCTGTTGATTTCGGCGCATTCGTGAACTTCTTCGGTGCGCGCGACGGTCTTGTTCACATTTCCGAACTGGCACCTGAGCGTGTCAAACAGGTTTCGGACATCGTGAAAGAAGGCGACCAGGTTAAGGTCAAAGTCATCGGTTTCGATGATCGCGGCAAAATCAAACTGTCGATGAAACGTGTTGACCAGGAAACCGGTGCTGACCTCGAAGCAGGCGACGCCGAATAAGCTAACGGGATGCCGGACGACGATAAAAACGCGACGTCGTCCGGCACTCTGCGCGATACCTTGGTATCGCGGGCAAATGCCGAATGGGAGAGACGAATTTGAAAGCCCTTAAACCGCTCGTCATGTCGGGTAAAGAAGTCTTGCCAGTTATTGAAGGTGGCAAAGGCGTTGCTGTATCGACGGGTAAAAGTTCCGGCGCATGGGCTGCTGCCGGTGGTATCGGGACTTTTTCCGCTGTGAATGCCGATTCTTATGACGAGAACGGCAATCTGGTCCCGATCGAATATGCAGGAAAAACCCGTAGTGACCGTCATCAGGAACTGATCGCCTATGGCATTCGTGGCGGGATTGCGCAGGCGCAGATTGCACATGAAATGCGCAATGGCGAAGGCCGCTTGCATATGAATGTTTTGTGGGAAATGGGCGGTGCTGAACCCATTCTCCATGGTGTTCTTGAAGGTGCCAAAGGTCTCATCCACGGTGTGACCTGTGGTGCGGGTATGCCCTACAAGATTGCGCAGATTTCTGCGCAGTATGGCGTGCATTATTATCCGATCGTGTCTTCGGCGCGTGCGTTTCGTGCGCTGTGGCTGCGCTCGTACAAAAAGATCCCGGAATGGCTGGGCGGCGTGGTCTATGAAGATCCGTGGCGTGCCGGTGGCCATAATGGCCTGTCGAATTCCGAAGATCCGCTGGTCCCCGAAGATCCGTTCCCGCGTGTGGCCGCCCTTCGTGAATTCATGAATTCCGTTGGCCTGAATGATGTTCCGATCATCATGGCCGGTGGGGTTTGGTATCTGCGCGATTTCGAAGACTGGATCGACAATCCGGAAGTCGCCCCGGTGGCCTTCCAGTTTGGGACGCGTCCGCTTCTGACCCAGGAAAGCGAGATTTCCGATGACTGGAAATCCCGTCTGACCAGTCTGCAGAACGGCGATGTGTCGTTGCACAAATTCAGCCCGACGGGCTTCTACAGCTCGGCTGTGCGCAACGACTTCCTCGAAGACCTTCATCAGCGTTCTGATCGTCAGGTCCGCTATTCGCGTACCGCCGAGGCAGATCTGCATGTCGGTATTCCGTTGGGCCGTCGTGGTCGTCCGATCTATGTGCGTGAAGATGATGCCGACAAGGTCAAGGGCTGGCTTGAAGCCGGTTACACCGAAGGCATGCCGACCCCGGATGACACCATGGTGTTTGTCACCCCGGAAAGCGCGCTGACGATCAAAAAAGACCAGATCGACTGCATGGGTTGCCTGTCGCAGTGCCAGTTCTCCAACTGGGAACAGCATGAAGGCACCACCGGTAAACGTGCCGATCCGCGCTCCTTCTGCATTCAGAAGACGCTGCAGAATATTGCCCATGGTGCCGATGTCGAACATGAGCTGATGTTTGCCGGTCACAATGCCTACAAGTTTGGCGAAGATCCGTTCTATGCCAACGGCAATATTCCGACCGTGAAGGAACTGGTCGAACGCATCATGACGGGCGACTGATCCCGATCTCGGATCAAATAAAAAAGGGGCTGGTTTTTACCGGCCCTTTTTGTTTGTATTTAGCGTTATTTCACCCTGCGATTATAGTTGATCAAAATCAAAGAACAACGCGTCGGGGTTCTTTAGTCTATGCCAAGAATTCAACAGGGCCATGCGGATTTTGGCCCGACCACGACAAAGGGGCAAAGCTATGGGACATACATCGCGTCCATATACCAACGCGCTTAACCGGCTCAAGGATGCCAATCTGCGTCCCACGCGTCAGCGTCTGGCACTGGCACGTTTGCTGTTTGATGATGGTCATCGTCACGTCACGGCAGAACAGCTGCATTCCGAAGCCATGAGCAACAATATAAAGGTATCGCTGGCAACGGTTTACAACACTTTGCACCAGTTCACCGATGCGCGCCTTCTCAATGAAATCGTGATTGATTCGGGTCGGTCCTATTTCGATACCAACACCGAACCGCATTACCATTTCTATTGCGAAGAAGACGGCATGCTGTCCGATATCCCGGCTGGTGACGTCAAGATCGCCAACATTCCGAACATGCCGAACGGTACGGAATTGGCATCGGTCGATCTCGTCTTCCGTCTGCGTCGCAATCAGGCGGCAAAAGACGCGGCCTGACATAATGCGCTGTCCCTTGCGTACTCGTGCGCAGGTGACAGGCAGATGAAATCTGACGTCTGATCAGTGCAATTGCCCCTGCTCTGCTTGACGACGGTGGATTTGACAACAAATAAAGGGCGGCAGAACCATATGGTTCTGCCGCCTTATTTTTTGCGACTTTTGCCCTTACACCATCAGTGTAACGGGCGAACAATAACAAGGATCAGCGCACATGGCGCTCAAGGGAACACGTACCGAGGCAAACCTGCGCATGGCCTTCGCCGCCGAGGCGCAAACCAACCGACGCTATCTTTACTTTGCCCAGCAGGCCGACATCGAAGGCCAGGCTGAGGCGGCTGAGCTGTTTCGTACCGCGGCCGAGGCCGAAACAGGCCATGCATTCGGCCATCTGGAATTTCTCGAATCCGCGGGCGATCCGCTGACGGGCAAGGATATGGGGACAACGCGCCTTAACCTTGAAGCTGCCATCGCACAGGAAAAGGATGAGGCGGAAACGGCCTATCCGGAAATGGCGCGCATTGCCCGTGAAGAGGGCCTTGAAGATGTCGCTGCCTGGTTTGAAAGCCTGGCGCGGGTCGAAAGTGCGCATGCGGATCGGATTGAACGCCTTCTTGCCCGGATGGGCAGTCAGGCGGATGCGACCTGATCCCCGGTTCTGATCGCCAGAACGTGATTTGTGGTCGGGTCTAAAACCAACGAGTTTTGGACGTCCAAAACCGAAGACAGGAAAACCGATGTTTGTCGTTTCGCTGAGTTACAAGGTCCCACTCGATCAGGTTGATGCCCATATTGAAGGCCATATTGCCTGGCTCAAGCAGGCCTATGCCAAGGGCATGTTTCTGGCATCCGGGCGCAAGATCCCGCGCGATGGCGGGGTGATTCTGGCCAAGGGCGACCGCGCAGCGCTGGAAGACGAACTGACACGCGACCCGTTTCACCAGCATGATCTGGCCGACTATCACATCACGGAATTTGATCCGGTGATGGTTGCAGACGGTCTTGAAGCGCTTAAGGCTTAGCCCTCGATCAGGTTGGGGTTGGATGAATTGTCCTTCAATGCCACACCCGACAGGCCCATCTTGCGCGACTCGCTCATCAGATAGGCGATCTTTTTCGCGGCCTTTTGCGGGTTCAGGCCGGCCGGGCGGATGTTTGATACGCAGTTGCGATCGGCGTTCGAACGGCCGCGCTTGGGTCCCCATGTCAGATAGCAACCAAGCGAGTCTGCACTCGACAGACCCGGGCGTTCGCCAATCAAGATCACCGTCAGCTTTGCCCCCAACGCCGCGCCAATTTCATCGCCGAGACCGACGCGTGATTGGGTCGCGAGCGTCACCGGTGCGACCGACCAGCTTTCACCCAACTGATCAAGTATCAGCGACAGGGTATTGGCCGCGTGGTCATGGGTGGCACGCGCCGACAGGCCATCGGCCAGAATGAAGGCGACGTCATATTCCCCGGCATGTTTGCCAAGCGCCGCAGTCGACTCGTCATCAAGCAAACGACCGAGATCAGGCCGCTGCAGATAGGTCGGGCGATCCGGGGCGGCGGAATGGACATCAAGGATCGGCTGATCCAACCCATCAAGCTGGGCACGGACGGATCCGGCATCAAAGGCCATATGCACCGAATCCCGGGCGCGCGCATGCGCCATCTGAAATTCCAGCAACCGTTCGGTGGGTAATCCGTCACCCACCCGGCCAAGGCCGATGCGGGCATCGGTATGCACGCGCAATGTGTTCCACGGATCAAGGCCGCTCGGGATTTTCTTGTCGGTCAGGTTGCTCATCTAAGCGGCCCCCGACCAAGCCAGAAGGTTCTGGGCGGCCTGCCCGTCAAGCTGCGGACGGGTGCGGCCATTCTGATCAAGGATTTCCATCTTGCGCAGCCAGGCGGCAAATTCCGGCGCGGGTTGCAGTCCCAGGACAGAGCGCAGATACATCGCATCGTGGAAGCTTGTGCTTTGGTAATTGAGCATGATGTCATCTGCACCCGGCACCCCGATGACGAAGTTGCACCCGGCAACACCCAGAAGGGTAAGCAGGTTGTCCATGTCATCCTGATCGGCCTCGGCATGATTGGTATAGCAAACATCACAGCCCATCGGCACGCCAAGCAACTTGCCACAGAAATGGTCCTCAAGGCCCGCACGGGTGATCTGTTTGCCATCAAACAGATATTCCGGCCCGATAAAGCCAACCACCGTATTAACCAGAAGCGGCGAATATTTGCGTGCGACCGCATAGGCGCGTGCCTCGACGGTTTGCTGATCAATGCCTTCGTGGGCATCAGCCGAAAGGGCGGCCCCCTGTCCGGTTTCGAAATACATGACATTGTCGCCGACCGTGCCACGCTTAAGGCCCTTGGCGGCGTCTTCGGCCTCGGCCAGCATGGCCAGATTTATGCCAAAGCTTTCATTGGCCTTTTGCGTGCCGGCGATTGACTGGAACACCAGATCAACCGGGGCATTGCGCGCCATCACGTCAATCGCCGTGGTCACATGGGCCAGAACGCAGGATTGGGTCGGGATATCGATCCGTTCGCGGACTTCGTCAATCAGTTTGAGAAGCTCGATCATGGCATCCGGGCTGTCTGTCGCCGGATTGATGCCAATCACCGCATCGCCACTGCCATGCATCAACCCATCGAGGATCGAGGCGGCGACACCAGCGGGATCATCCGTCGGATGATTGGGCTGCAAACGGACCGAAAGATGGCCGGGCAGGCCAACCGTATTGCGAAAGGCCGTCACCACATGGCATTTCTTGGCCACCGCAATCAGATCCTGATTGCGCATCAGTTTTGAAACAGCCGCCACCATTTCCGGCGTCAGGCCGGGGGCCAGATGTTTCAGTGCTTCGGGGGTGGCGTCGTCAGTCAGAAGCCAGTTGCGAAATTCACCCACCGTCATCGAGGAGACCGGTGCAAAGGCATTGGCATCATGATCATCAATGATCATGCGGGTGACGTCGTCATCCTCATAAGGAACAAGGGCCTCGCTTAAAAAGCGTTTAAGCGCTACTTCGGCCAGCGCAAAGCGTGCCGCCACCCGTTCTTCATCCGAGCTTGCGGCAAGGCCCGCCAGCACATCGCCCGACCGAAGCGGACTTGCCTTCGCCAACAAGGTTTTCAGGTCGGGAAAGGTAAAGCGTTCAAAACTGAATGGCGCGCCGGTCTGCAAATTCTGCCTCCTGAAGCATGAAAAACATCGCAAGGGAATTTCCCCCTGTCCGCAAAGGAAAACAGCGCCAAACATGACGCTGTTGCGATGCATGATCATCATTCTTCCATGGAAGCAGAAAATGCCTTAAATGCAAAGTTTTTAATCACAAGGAAAGCTGCGCCTTCCTATTGAGCAGCCAATGCGGTGTCTGCCAGTTCGTTGTGACCAACGGCGGTATTGTGACGGCTGTTGGTTTCATCGCTTGGGCCGCGCAGCACGATATGCGGATGGCCAAGCGAGTTGAGCTCGACATGGCCGTCGACCTGATAGACATCGCGCAGAAGATCGCTGTCGATGACATCCGAACACGGGCCAAACGCCACCATCCTGCCATCGCGAATGGCCATGGCCTGATCGCAATATTGGAGGGCATGGTTCAGGTCGTGAATGGCGATCAGGACGATGATGTTCTGATTTTTTGCCACGTCGCGCATGAAGGACAGGACTTCCATCTGCCGATGCAGATCAAGGGCCGATGTCGGCTCATCCATCAGAAGGATCTTAGGATCACGCACCAACGTCTGGGCAATGGCGACCAACTGGCGCTGCCCGCCGCTTAACTCGCCAAGGTTTCGTCCAGCAAGATCACCAATACGAAGGGCGGCAAGAATCTCATCGATCCGGGCCAGTTCCTCGGCGCGCACGCGAAGGCTCGAACCCTGTTTGGCGGCGAGAATGACCGACTCATAGACTGACAGAACGGCGGTCGAACCGGTATCCTGCGGCATATAGCAAATCGTGTTGCGATCGGGGCTATGTGATCCAAGATCGACAACGCCGCCGCCCTGTGCAAGGCCGGCAACACGGCGAAACAGGCTGGACTTACCAGCCGCGTTCGGGCCGATAACGGCGGTTACCGTGCCCGGCTGAATGGTCGGGGTGGTGACACCGGAGACCACCTGCACCTTACCATAGCGGGTTCCGATATCTTCAAGACGCAGCGTTACCATGATTTCCTCCGACTTGCGAAAATCAGCGAGAAGAAGAAGGGCACACCGACAAGGGCGGTAATCACCCCGATCGGCAGGATCGCACCCGGGATCAGCAATTTCGACAGCACCGAAGTGGCCGACAGGATCAAAGCCCCGCACAGAACCGATGCTGGCAGGAAGAAGCGTTGATCTTCACCGACCAGCATGCGGGCAATATGCGGCCCGACAAGGCCGATAAACCCAATCGTACCAACAAACGAGACCGGAATGGCGGCCAGAAGGCTTACGATCAGCATGGTACGCAGTCGAAGCCCCTGCACATTCACGCCAAAGCTTTCCGCCTTTGCATCGCCCAGACGAAGGGCGGTCAATGCCCATGCCTGACGGGTAAAGAGCGGAATGGCAATCACGACCGCAACGGCAGTGACAGCCACCTTGGTCCAGGTTGCCTTGACCAGTGACCCCATAGTCCAGAAGACAACAGCCGCCAGCGCCTGTTCACTTGCCAGATACTGCAACAGGGCCAAAAGCGCGTTGAAGGTAAAGACCAGCGCGATGCCAAGCAGCACGATGGTTTCGACCGTCACACCGCGCAGGCGGCTAAAGAAATGAATGATCAGTGCCGTGCCCATCGCCATGATGAAGGCATTAAGCGGAATGATGAAATCCACAAAGGCCGGCAGAAGCGCCACACCAAGGACCAATGCCAGTGCCGCGCCAAACCCGGCAGCGGCCGAAATGCCCAGCGTAAACGGGCTGGCCAGCGGGTTGGCAAGGATGGTTTGCATCTGTGCGCCGGCGGTCGACAGGGCCGCACCGACAGTCAGCGCCATCAGTGCGACCGGCATGCGGATATCCCAGATCACCACGCGCATCTGATCGGTGGCTGACCATGGATCAAGCAGGGTGGCGATCACGTCCGATAACGGATAGTTCGCCGGGCCCGTCGCCAGATCGATGGCAAACGAAAGAAACAATGCCCCCGCCATTGCAAGCAGGAGCAGAAAACGACGCAGGGAGCGTGCCTTGTAATGCACGCTCCCGGCTTCGACGCTGAGTTGGTTGGTCGCCATTAGTTTGTGGCTGTATCGCTGCTCGAGATGAAATAGCCCGGCGTATAATCGAGCGGCAGGAAGCGATCATGAAGCTCTTTGAAAGTTGCTTCGGGATCGATGTCAGCAAACAGGTCAGGGTGGAACCATTTTGCCATCTGTTCGATTACCACGAACTGATACGGGCTGTTATAGAATTGGTGCCAGACCACGTGAATGTTGCCGTTCTTGGTGGCATCAATGCCGGTAAAGGCTGGACGGTCCATCAAACCGTCAAGCTTGCGCTTTGCTTCGGTCATATCAGCGCCCGGTCCAACCGGAACCCATCCCATACCCGGTGCATAGGCTTCCCAGTCACCGCCGGTACCAACGAACTGGTCCGGGTTGGATGCGATTACCTGTTCAGGGTTGATGGTGCCAAATGTGCCCGGAATAATTGATGCTGCGATGTTTACACCACCAGCGATTTCGACCATTTTGCCGAAGTTTTCATTCCCGAAGGACATGCAGCATTCCTCGGAATAGCCTGCCGCACGTTCAATGAAGACCTGCGGCTTTTCCGGGTTTGCCTTGGCAATACGATCGGTGACGTTCTTGATGCTGTCGGCACGGAACTTGATGAATTCCGCCGCACGGTCTTCCTTGCCGGTCAGCAGACCAAGGATTTTCATGCTGGTGTCGGTATTTTTCATCGGCGCTTCGCGGAAGTCGATATAGACCAGCGGAATGCCAACAGCGGCGAGTTTTTCGTCAAAACCGCCATCTTCGGTGGCGCCTTTGGCTTCCAGGTTCATGATCACGACGTCCGGATTGACCGAAATGGCCTGTTCGATGTCGAACGTGCCGTCTTTCATGCCGCCAAAGGTCGGAATGTCGTCAATGCGCGGATATTTCGCAGCATAAAGGCCGTATCCTTGCGGGTCGGCTTTTTTGAGGTCATCGCGCCAGCCAACGACACGCTGGAATGGGTCTTCGCTATCAAGCGTTGCCAGACCATAGACCAAACGACCTTCGCCCAGAATGACCTTCTGGACTGGTACTTCGACTTTGACTTCGCGTCCTGTAACATCGGTTACAGTGACCGATTCTGCTGCCTGTGCAGTGCCTGTAACCAGCATTGTCAGCGCAGCAAATACACCCAAAAGTTTCATTCCCGTTTCCTCAGATTAGGATTGCCTGCGGAGGGATTTACCAGTTATTGAGAATGAAAATCAATATTTTTCGCAATGAAAATGCAAATCATTTGTTCGTTGGGATGCGCAGTTTTCTTTGTGATAGTAAAAAAACCATAGTTTCGCCGAGAGCAGAGCAAAACATGAATCAGGCTCGCAACTACGATCTGCGCGAAGAGATCAAGGAATACTGGTCGATGCGCGCAGAAACCTTTGATCAGCAGCCCGGACACGAAATCTTTTCAGAGTCCGAGCGCAGTGCATGGCATGCCCTGTTTGAGCGCCATTTTGGCAAGGGTGACGGGCGCAAGGCGCTTGATCTGGCCAGCGGTACTGGCGTGATCAGCCATCTGATGCATGATCTTGGTTTTGATGTGACCGGCATGGACTGGTCGGAAACCATGCTTGAAAAGGCACGCGCAAAATCAAAGCAGCGCGGATCGAATATCCGCTTCCTGCTGGGCGATGCCGAAAGTACCCTTGAAGATGACGACAGCTATGACGTGATCGTCACCCGTCATCTGGTCTGGACGCTGGTTGATCCGGCGGCGGCCTTTGCCGAATGGTTCCGGGTGCTCAAACCCGGTGGCAAGCTTCTGGTGGTTGATGGTGATTTCGTCTCTCCGACCTGGGCGACGAAATTCAACAAGGCGATGGCAGGTTTCCTTGAAATCGTGGGTCTGCGTAAACCGGTTGAAACGGTTGCGCACATGAAGACCCACCAAGACATTCTCGCCCGCGTGCATTTTTCAAACGGGGCACGGGCCGATGACGTCAAAGCCATGCTGGCCCGGACCGGGTTTGATCCGATTTCGATCGATTTCGATCTGAAGCAGATCCACAGTGCTCAGAAAATGCACATCAGCTTTGCCAAGGGCCTAGAACGCGGTGTCCAGCACCGCTATGCGATCTGTGCGCAAAAGCCGGTTTCAAACTGACTTCAAGCGGCTTCGACCATGACTTCCGTTTTGACCGAATTGGCCAGAAAGCAGGCCTCGTGTGCGCGGTGATGCAGGTTGGCGACAAGTTCTGCGTCGGGTGCCCTGCCGCCATAACGGATATCGGGGCGTAGCGTTACTTTGGAGATCATGGTTTTGCCATCGACGTTTTTCATCTCGCCCATCGCCGCATCGGCATAATGATCGACTACCAGTCCGGCATCGGATGCGAAATGCAGGAAAAATAGCATGTGACAGCTTGAAAGAGTCGCTACAAAGGCTTCTTCCGGGTCGACATTTTCTTCCAGTGAATAGGGCAGCGGCACCACATGCGGGGATGAAGAGGCCGGGACCTCGACCCCGCCATCAAAGCGCCAGACATGACCTCGTGAATAACGCCGGTCGGTGAAAATTTCGCTGTCCTTGCGCTGCCAGATGACTTCTGCGCCAAAACTGCTCATGTGGGGCTCCTTGGTCTTCAGGATTGATCAATCGGGATCAGGGTTCCGGCGGTGACGCCGATATGGGTGCTCAACACCTTGCATGCGGTGGCGATATCGCCGGCCTCAAGGGCAGCAAGGATCTGTTGATGTTCTTCATAAAACGCGCTTCGCGGCCGCGATCCCTTGGGTTGCAGGGCATAGGCGCGCTTGGCCTCGCCGCGAAATCCCTCAATCATCGTCAGCAGCCTTTGATTGCCGCACGCGCCATAGAGGGTCGCGTGAAATTCCTGATCGAGTTCCGCCAGCATGTCGGGATCGTCTTCCTCAAAAAGATCTGCGTTCAGGCGTTTGGCCTTGCGCAGGGCTGACGGGCTCAGATTGGGGGCGGACAGCTCAAGGGCCGTGACCTCAAGCGAGATGCGAATTTGGCAAAGCTCGCGGACGTCTTTTTGCCGAAGGCCGGTGACGGCAAGGCTTCTGTCCGGACGTTTTTCAAGCAGGCCGGATTCATGGAGCCGTTCAAGGGCGTGGCGGATCGGCTGGCGACTGACGCCAAAGCGCGTGGCGAGGCTCTCCTGCTTAAGCACCGTTCCGGGCGGCAAGCTCCCGGCTTCGATTTCTTCTCGAAGTGCCTGTGCAATCATATTTGTATCCATGGATCCAAATTATGACGGGGCGGGTTTTTCGTCAAGAAGAACTGCGGGCGGGTCGAAGGTGTTTGGGCGTCGAAGGGCTAGGTCGCGCGGTCGTTCGCGGAGTGTGCCAATACGGCGACGCCACCCGCAATCACTCGGCGGGGATGGCTTCCGTCTCCCGATCCGCTGTATCGCAGTGATTTTGGACAAACGTGATGATGCGGGTATGGGCATCGTCGATATCCTCATTGACGATGCCGTGGCGCTCGGATTTCAGCATCTGGACGTCGATCTCGGCGGTTTTGTTTTTGCTGGTGGCAAGGCGTCGGATCATGCTGGCGCTGGCGCTGGCGGGGTCGACGACCTTGTCCCCGTCCCCCTGCAGGATCAGGGTCGGGCAATCGAGATCGGGCAGGCGTCGCTGCATCTCGGCCACGGTCTGGCGCAATTGATGCAGTCCGCCAATCGGGATGTTGCGGTAATTGATGTCGGGATGTTCGGATTCGTTGGGTCGGAAACTCAGCAATTCCTGTGCGGACGGCATCCAGCCCATCAGCTTGTTCGCACCATAAAGCAACGGCACAAACATCAGATTACGATTGCGGAATTTAAGCGGCGTGCCCGCCAGAACAAGTGCGCGCAGTTTTTCGGGTTTGTCAGCGGCATGGATGGCAGAAAGTGCGCCGCCAGTCGAAAAGCCGACAATGATCACCTGATCACAAAACGGGCTGAGGATTTCATAGCCGCGCCGGACCGATGCCAGCCAGTCGGTCCATTTGCGTTTTTGCAACTCATGGGGTGACGTGCCGTGCCCGGCAAGCCGAACCCCCATCACCGCATGACCCATGGCCGCAAACTTGTCGCCCAGATCGCGGAGTTCCGCCGGTGACGCCAGAAAGCCATGCACCAGCAACACACCACAGGCAAAACGCGTCTGCCCGTTGGGCAGCAGCAAATAGGGGCGGCTATCGGCGGTCGCGGTTTCCTGACTGTTGATTGCGTCGTATTTCGGTTTCTGGAATTTGCTGTGGTTCCATTGCCAAGCGAGAATTTCATCATCAAAGCGACGCCGGGCGATGTCGGTCGGGCGTAGATGGTCGACCTCGATCCGCGCGCGTTCGAGTGCCTGCCAGGCGGAATGGATCGGTGCCATTTCGTTGGCATAAACCATGATCGGATTGTCCATGCGGATCTGATCAAAGTTGGCCTCGGCCTGCAATTTTGGCAGGAAACAGTATTTCTGATCGCGCCGTTCAATCAGGCCCAGCTGCACCGCACTGTCGATAAAGAAGCGGATTTGTGGGCAGTTGAGTTCGAAAATGCCGACATAATCGGCCGGATTGCGCATGCCGCGATGCAGATGGACATTTTCGGCCTGCTGGATGTTCTTGATCGCCAGATAAAGGGTGCGGTCAAAATGGCTGATATCAATCTCGGTCACGCCATCCTCAAGCCACATCATGATCAGGCGCGATGCCAGATGACTGACATTGATCGTGAGGTTCGAATACATCACTGACATGCAATGATCGCGCAGCGGTTTGATATTGCGCGTAATGGCAAATTGCGGAATGCGCTCGGTGATCCTTTCAAGGCTCTTGGCCGGTTTGAACAGGTCATCCATGCAGGCGGCCTGTTCCACCCGCTTGGCCAGCAACCGCCGATCAAGCCAGTTGAACTGATCGCGTGGATCGACCGGATTGCCAAGGCGGATGTCCATGTCGGTCTTCTTGAACATCAGATTGCCTTCGATGATCATTTCCTCGGCCATTTTGGGGCTGAGCCCGCCGGTAAACATGTCGGCGGCGCGGGCCAAAAGGTTCTGATCCACACGCAGTGGATGGAAGGTGATATTGGCCGGAAACATCAGGGTCGGCTTGGCTAGGGTTGCGCGCAAATCATCTTCGCTGCGCTCCAGAAGGGCCGCCCAGCGTTTGAGTTCATCGGTTTTGCCCTTCTCGATCAGGGTGGAAAGCCCGATCTTGAAGCCATCAATACAAAGCCCAAGCAGGGCGGCACCGGTGTGATGTGCGCGTCTTGTATCAGCCGATCTGGAATAGATGCTGTAATCCGGGCGTTTGTGGTGTGGCCGGGTATCGGTCAGAACCCGGCGATCTTTGACCATGCCACCTTCGGGAAAGACCACGACCTTGCCACCGCGCAAAATCTCCTCGGCGAGAAAGGGCAGAAGGCGCTCATAATCATTGGGCACGCCGCCCAAGGCGCGCAAATAGCGTGAAAAGCTGTTGTCCTGGGCAAAAAATTCGCCCGATGCGATGGATCTGCAATAGACACCGGTTTCCAGCGCGATCAGGAATTGCGGGATAAAGGTTTCAAACCGGGCGAAGTGGTTGAACATGAAAATGTCGCCCTGCGACAGATGGTCGCGCGGGCCGTGCATCTTGATATTGATGTCGATATTGGCGCGCAATGCCGTCATCGCGCGAATGGTCCATTCGCAGGTCTTCGGGCTGATGGCGAATTTTTCACGTTCGATATCGCGGAATGTCTGAACCATGCTTGGCAATATCCCGGCCAGGGCGGAAACCCTGATATAAGGCGTTGGTTTCTTGGACGATTTTATCTGTTATTGATGACTTTGTGCTTAAGATAGATATGTGTCGCACTTCCCGGTTTTGGAAGGCGTGCCGTCTTCGATTTGCGAAGATTTGGTGCCAGAACGATCTGTCTTTACTATAATCCCCGGATCTTTCGGGCCGTACCCTGCCCGCATGCGCCTGTCAAAACCGGATCGGTCGTCATCGCCGCGTCACCAACCTGGCACCATATTGATGATCAAGAAACCCGGTTTATCCCGCCCACCGACAAGGAGGCCTCGTGCCCGTTCCTGACTCCGACCCTGCCCCAGATCCGGATCAATCCAGCCAAGCTGCCAAGTCGGGCGCGGCACAAGGATCGATTTTTTCCGATCGCAATTTCCTTTTGTTTCTGGTCGGGCAATGCATCACGACCCAGGGGCTGTGGATTCAGAAAATCGCCATGTCTTGGCTGGCATGGTCGCTGACCGGGTCTGCTTTCTGGACCGGTATGATCGCAGCCCTTAATTTCGCGCCGGCCTTTTTCCTTGGGCCGATTTTCGGGGTGATTGCGGACCGGGTCGATTTGCGGCGGACAGCCATGCTGATCAATCTTGGTCAGGCGGGTGTTTCGTTCCTTTTGATGGGCTTGTCCTTTGCCGACATGATGACCCTGCCCTGGATGGTGGTGTTGGCAGGATCGATGGGGATTCTGGGCAGCGCGATGACACCTATTCGCCTGTCGCTGGTGCCTGTGATTGTGCCGCGAACTTTCATGAACCGGGCGGTGGCCTATGCGGCGATGAATTTCAATATTTCGCGGCTGGTCGGACCGGCGGTGGGTGGTGTCGTGATTGCCACCTGGGGCACCGGGGCGGCGTTCATGATCAATGCGATCAGTTATCTGCCGATGGTGTTTGTCATCTCGGTCGTGACCATTCATATGGAACGCGCACCGGATGCCAAAAGCCGACGTATCTGGACGTCGCTTGTTGATGGGGCGCGTTATGCGCTGAACCATTCGATGATCCGCTCGGTGCTGGCGCTTTCCTGTTTCGTTTCGTTGGTCGGGACCGGCATGGTCGAACTGATGCCGGTCTTTGCCGAGGCGGTCTATGATCGCGGTGTGACCGGGCTTGGCATGTTGGCATCAAGTGCCGGGATCGGGGCGGTGACATCGACCTTTATCCTGTCGCGGATTGCTTCGGATGCCATTGCCTATCAACGGGTGACCATTATCGGGGCCTTTGCCGCAGCCATCGGCATGACGGGACTTGGGTTTGCGCCGTGGTACGAGCTTGCGGTGGTTCTGGTGGCCCTTACCGGGGGTGGTTTGACGCTGGTTGGTGTCGGCTCGCAGACGGCCTTGCAGCTTACGGTGGATAATCGCCTGCGCGGTCGGGTGATGAGTTTCTGGAGTGCCACCAGCTTTGGCGGCATGGCGCTTGGCGGGACGTTGTTGGGCGCGATTTCCGAAGCGGGTCATATTCAATATACCGCGCGCGGCTCGGGTATCCTGATATTGTGTGCGGCCTGTGTCGGGCTTTGGCGGGTGTATCGCATCGGGGCTTTGCCGCGTGCTGGTGTGTTGCGGTAAAGGATTCTTAAGGCCTGCCATCCTATGGTGATCCATCGTGAGAAGATGGGGATTTCCTGATGCGTTTGGTTGGTATTGTCGGACTGTGTTTGTTGCTTTCGGCCTGCTTTAGTACGGGCAATACCGCAAGTCGTCCGACGGGCCCGATGCCAAGTGATACGGTGCAATCGGTTGCCAGTGTCACCATCCCGTCCTCACCGCTGAACAACTTTGCCCCGACCAACAAGTTCCTGCAATGCGTGCCTTACGCGCGCGAAGTTTCCGGCATCCAGATCTATGGTGATGCTTGGACCTGGTGGGGCCAGGCCGGTCAGAAAAACTTCCAGCGCGGCAACCGTCCGCAAGTCGGTGCCGTCCTTGCGCTACGCAAGACATCGCGTCTCAAGCTCGGTCATGTGGCGGTGGTCTCTGCCATCCTTGATGATCGCAAGATCCTTGTGAATCACGCCAACTGGGGCAGCGATTCGCGTACGCGCGGTAAGGTGCATTACCGGCAGCCAGTGGTGGATGTATCGCCGAATAATGACTGGTCGGAAGTCCGGATGATGAACACGCTTGGTTCATTCGGGAGTGTTTATCCGGCCCACGGCTTCATCTATCAGCCGCGCGAAACCGCCGAGGCGAACTAGGCCATCGGCTCCGGCGTCGAGGCGAGCGCCAGATATTCCCGCATCACAAAAGAAAAGTGGCGAAGCCCCCACGGATAGAGAGCTTCGCCAATTAAACCCGTGCGGGCGGCACGGGTTCGGGGGTTGAACCCGACAAGCTGTTCGGAGGGCCGTTGTGGCCGGGCGGGCATCATTGCGCAGTGCGATGATCACGGCGCATTTCAGTGCGGCATTCGCCGCGTAAATGTCATCCCGATCCCGTTCGATACAGCTTGAATTCGATATTATCTATAAAATGACGTTTTCTACGTTAATTACGCCGCGATCCCGCGTTGAAATCAACGCCAAAATGACCTTTTAGTCGCTGTTAGAGGCGTATTTTCAGATGATGATATCTAGGTAATTGATTTTTATAAATAAAAATTATCTATAAAATATCGTGATTTAGCCGCTGTGACAGTCTGGTCGTGCGCAAAGGTGCCCGTTCGCTCTGAATCGGGTGGCATTACACGTACATTTGCCGGTTTTTGGGGTCAGATAACGGGGAAACGGTCGGTCTTAGTTTGGCGCCATCGGGCGCCCGACCTTGCCGGATTTATTGCCGATCCATTTGACGTGACGGGCAAGGGTCGCAGCGGCGACGTCGATTTGATTGCTGCGCAGTGCGGCCAGGATCGCGCGGTGGTCCTGATCGGTCGGGGCTTCCCATTCCATGCGAAAGCCTGAAAACAGAAACCGCGCGCTGGCGGCATGCAGATCATCAATCGATGCCAGCAGGCGCGGCATGCCACACGGTTCCAGGATCACCCGGTGAAACGCCTTGTTGGCTTGCTCCCACGCCTGGACGTCGGCGGCGTTTTCGCCGTCCCGGTTATGGGATTCCGCCTGATCAAGAATTTCGGGGGTAAGATTGGGGGCAGCATGGCGCAGTGCCAGCACTTCAAGGGATGCTCGCATTTCAGCAACTTCACGCACTTCGGCAATGTCAAAGCTGGCAACCCGAACGCCACGGCGCGGTTCACTGACAGCAAGACCTTGCGCTTCGAGCCTGCGAAAAGCCTCGCGGACGGGAACGTGACTGGCGCCGAATTCCTCGGCGAAATGGTCCTGACGCAGTTTCATGCCCGGTTCAAACTCACCGGAAATAATCCGCTCGGCCAGGGCGCGGGTAATGCGGCCTGCGACCGTGGTGTCTGTGCTGCGTTTTGTCATATTTTATAGATAATTTGTGACAATTGATTTGTCGACCAGATTGATGTGCAACAATGTTGTGCGGTGCAATATAATCTAGAACTATTGGCGTTCCCGATATCGTCCACATAACGTCCACCGGGGCTCAGAGGGCACCATCATGATGGAACAGACGACCAAACGTGATTTTCCCGAAATTGATCCATCCTTGCTGCAAACAGACCCGAAAACGGGGCTCGGCGCAGAGGACGTAAAACGCCGGACCGAGCAGTTCGGCGAAAACCGGCTCAAGGATGATCAGACCAGTGCGCTCAAAAAGCTTCTTTCATTTTTCTGGGGGCCGATCCCGTGGATGATCGAAGGGGCCGCCATTCTGTCAGCCGTGGTACAGCACTGGTCAGACTTTACGATCATTATGGTGATGCTGGTGCTCAATGCCGGGGTTGGCTTCTGGCAGGAATTCAAGGCTGATAACGCCATTGCGGCACTTAAGCAGCGCCTTGCCCCGGATGCCCGCGTTTTGCGCGATGGCGCCTGGTCGGATCTTCCGGCACGGGAACTGGTGCCGGGCGACCTTATTCGCATCAAGCTGGGCGATATCATTCCCGCCGACGCCAAACTGTTGGCGGGTGATTATTTGCGGGTTGATCAATCCGCTCTGACTGGTGAGTCGCTGGCAATTGATATGAAGGTCGGGGATGAGGTCTATTCCGGCGCAGTGGCGCGTCAGGGGCAAATGACCGCCATGGTGACGGCGACCGGCATGGCGACCTATCTTGGCCGGACAGCAAGTCTGGTCAAAGGGGCCGGCAAGCAATCACATTTTCAGCGCGCGGTTTTGCGCATTGGTAACTTCCTGATCCTGATTACGCTGGGTCTGATTGCACTGATCATGACCGTCGCCCTGCATCGCGGCGACCCATTGATGGAAACGCTGCTGTTTGCCCTGATCCTGGCGGTGGCGGCCATTCCGGTTGCCTTGCCAGCGGTTCTGTCAGTCGCACTGGCGGTCGGGGCCGAAAAGCTGGCACGGATGAAGGCCATTGTTTCACGACTTGTGTCGATTGAAGAACTGGCAGGCATGGACATCCTGTGTTCTGACAAGACCGGCACCTTGACGCAAAACCATCTGACGGTCGGAACACCGGTTCTGATTGACGCCGAAGATGAAGACGCGGTCATACGCGCGGCAGCCCTGGCGTCAGAGGCCGACAGTCACGACCCGATTGATAGCGCGGTCTTTGCCACCCTTGGCGATACGGCAAAGCTTGATGGCTATGACGTCACCATCTTCCGGCAGTTTGATCCGGTGCGCAAACGGGCCGAGGCCGAAGTCACCCGGGACGGAAAGACCATTCTGGTGGCCAAGGGCGCGCCGCAGGCGGTTCTCACGCTTCTGTGTGGGGATGAGCGATCCGATATTGAAAGTGTCGCGGCCTATCGCCCGGTGATGGACGCAATCAAAACCATGGCAGATCACGGATATCGTGCCCTTGGCGTGGCGCAGCGTGGGGCGGGCGACAATTGGCAGTTTCTGGGATTGCTTCCGCTGTTTGATCCGCCGCGCGAAGATGCGGCATCGACAATTGCCGAGCTGCGCAGCAAGGGTGTTGATATCCGCATGATCACCGGCGATCACGAGGCGATTGGTCGAGAAGTTGCTGGTGAATTGGGCTTGGGCCAGAATATCCTGCCTGCCGATGCGGTGTTTGACCGCAATAATCAGGCCCGTGATCCGGTGATGATCGAACAGGCGGATGGCTTTGCGCGTGTCTTTCCCGAACATAAATACGCGATTGTCCGTCAGTTTCAGGATCGCGAACATATTGTTGGCATGACCGGCGACGGGGTGAATGATGCGCCCGCGCTCAAACAGGCCGATATCGGTATTGCGGTGTCAAACGCCACTGATGCGGCGCGCGCAGCGGCCGATCTTGTTCTGACCGCGCCGGGGATTTCGGTGATCACCAGCGCGATTGAAGAATCGCGGCGTATTTTTGAACGTATGGGCAGTTACGCGACCTTCCGGATTTCCGAAACGATCCGCGTTTTGCTGTTCATGACAATTTCGATCCTGGTGTTCGATTTCTATCCGGTGACAGCGGTGATGATCGTGTTGCTGGCACTGCTCAATGATTTTCCGATCATGATGATCGCCTATGACAATGCCGATGTTGCCGAGCACCCCGTGCGATGGAATATGGGCAATACGCTGACCATGGCATCCCTTCTGGGGGCCATCGGGGTGGTTTCATCCTTTACGTTGCTATGGGTTTCGGAAATCTGGCTGCACCTGCCCCCGGAAGAGGTCCAGACGTTGGTGTTCCTCAAGCTTCTGGTGGCAGGGCATCTGACGATCTATCTCACCCGGCACAAGGGGTTCTTCTGGCAGAAACCCTATCCCAGCATGAAACTGTTTCTGGCAACCGAGATCACGCAGGTTATTGGCACGTTGGCCGCAGTATATGGCTGGTTCGTACCGCCGATTGGCTGGTATCACGCGCTGGTGGTCTGGGGCTATGCGCTGTGCTGGTTTGTGGTCGCAGGCATCATCAAGGTCTGGGTCTATCGCCTTCTGACCCATCGGCATCAAAGCCATCACAGCCATCTGGCCCGGGTTGAAGGGTTCCTGCATCGCGGCAGATAACACTGGCATGCCCATAAACAAAAAGCCGGACCATTTGGGTCCGGCTTTAAATCTCGCGACTGATCGCGCCTATTCGGCGGCGATGTCGCAATGCTCATCTGGCATGTCGGCAAAGGCATCGCGCAGTGCATTTGACCAGGCTTCCGACAGCGCACGGAAGCCCCGGTCATCGGCCTCAATGCGGCGGATTTCGGAAAACTGGCAGATGTCATCAGGCAGCACCGCCAGATCAAGCGGCATGCCGACCGACAGGTTGGAGCGCAGCGTTGAATCCATCGACAGCAACACCGCCTTCACCCCGTCCTGTATCGGCGTGTCGGGTGTAATCACGCGATCAAGGATCGGTTTGCCGTATTTATGCTCGCCAATCTGAAGATAGGGCGTGTCGGATGTCGCTTCGATGAAGTTGCCCGCGGCATAAACCAGAAACAGGCGTTGGTCGCCACCCTTGCGCTGCCCGCCAATCATGATCGAGGCCGCACTGCTTTCATGATGCTGTTCAAGCGTGTCATGGTATTTCAGCTGAACCTTGCGCATGGCTTCGCCGACCAGTTCGGCGACGCGGAACATGCTGGGCGCGCTCAGGATGCAGTTGCCCGGTTCGGTGTCGGGATCGTCAATGGCCTCAAACAGGGTGCTCATTACCGCCTGGGTGATGGCAAGATTGCCAGCCGAAAGCGCGACAATCGCGCGTTCACCGGGGACTTCCCAAGTGAACATCTTGCGATAACGCGAAATGTTATCAAGGCCCGCATTGGTCCGCGTGTCCGAAAGGAAAACCAACCCTTCGTTCAGCATCAACCCGACACAGTAGGTCATCTTTTTGTAGTCCGATTATTGTTGTGACTGCGAAATGACGACTGTTACATCCAAATTCTCATTCGCGCCACCAGTATGTACACCACGCACGGGTGTTGCGACCTGTCCATCAAGCCCCGCCCCGAGCCGGATGTAATAATCGGTCGGGCAGCACTTGTTGGCCGGATCAAACCCCACCCAACCAAATTCCGGCAGATGCAGCTCCGCCCATGCATGGGATGCCTCATGCGGTTTGCCTTTGTGATCGGCAAACAGATATCCCGATACATAGCGCGCCGGAATGCCAAGATGGCGGGCCGCCGAGATCAGAACATGGGCATGATCCTGGCAAACCCCCTTGCCATCGGCAAGCGCATCGGCTGCCGTAGTATGGACGTGGGTTGTGCCCGGGGCATATTCAATGGCCTCTGCAACGGCACCGGCAAGACCGTGTGCCAGATCAAGCATCGAGCCATCCTTGGTCTTCTTGGCGACCTTGTCGGCAAGTTTGCGGATGGCGGCACTTGATTTGGTCATTGGCGTGGTGCGCAGGAACACAGCCGGAAAGGCACGTTCCTTGTGACCGCGCAAAACACCCGCGGTGTCGGTTGTTTCCACTTCGCCCTTCACGACGATTTCAATCGCCTCGACCGGGCCGTTCGAGGTCAGCGTGCTGATGACATCGCCATTGCCATCGGTGAATTCCGATCCGATGGCGCATCCCTCGGCCGTGATCGACCAGTTGATGATTTTCTGGCCTTCGAATTCAGCCGGGGTCAGCTTCAGGCTTTGCACCGCATGATAGGCCGGGCTTTCATAGCGGTAATGGGTTCTGTGTTCGACGTTCAAGCGCATCTTACTGCCCCCCGAAATGATAGGCATCAGCAATCGCCAGCGACAGGATGCGGTTGCGGCCCTGGAAATCGTTCAGGAATTCATGCAGCCCGGTCGAGAAGATCTCGTCCATGTCGCTTTGCGTCAGCAGGGAATATATCTCGACCGCCTGACGATGCACGCTATGGCGTTGGCCATAATGGCGGGCAAGCCGTTCAAGATGCTGGGTAATCTGTTCGGCACAATGGGCAAGTGACCGTGGGCTGAACGGATTAAGGATCAGGAAATGCGCAATCCGGTGCGGCGAATAATCATCGCGATAAACCCAGTGGAAGGCGCGCAGTGATGACGCTGCGCGCAAGACCGTGGTCCATTGATAGTTATCGACACCATCGCCAACCATGCTGGTTTCCGGCAGCAGGACGTAATATTTGACGTCAAGAAGTCGCGCGGTGTTATCGGCCCGCTCGATATAGGTGCCCAGACGGATGAAGTCATAACCGTCATTGCGCAGAATGGTGGAATCTGTGGCGCCACGGAACAGCGCGCCCTGCTTTTTGACCCAGTCGATGAATTCCGGCAGCTCATTCTTGGCCAGATTGTGCATCGACGGGCGCCTAAGCTCCATGATCGCATTGTTCAATGCTTCCCACATTTCTGCGGTAATGGCGGTGCGCATGGCGCGCGCATTGGCACGTGCATATTCAAAGCAATTGATGATCGATGAATGGTTGTCACGGTTAAAGATCAGGAAATTGGCGACCTCTTCCTGACGCAGCGGCGCATCGGGATCATACCCCGCCGCGCAACCCGATGCGGACAGGACCGATTCCCATTCCGACCGGTTGCCGCTTGCAGCTGCGGGCATAAGGGCCATGCGATAGCCCATTTCCATCAGGCGGGCCATGTTTTCAGCCCGTTCAACATATCTCGACAGCCAGAAAAGGTTGTCTGCGGTACGACTAAGCATCTCTCAACCCTTTCCTTTTAATCGCTCATGATCCAGGTGTCTTTGACACCGCCGCCCTGCGACGAGTTCACGACAAGCGACCCTTCGCGCATGGCAACACGGGTTAACCCGCCCGGTGTCAGGCGGACATCATCACCGACAAGGCAAAACGGTCGGAAATCGACATGTCTGGGGGCGATCCCACTTTCAACGAATGTCGGGCAGGCCGACAGTGACAAGGTCGGTTGGGCGATGAAATCGCCGGGATCGGCTTCGATCCGTTTGGCGTAGGCGGCTTGTTCTTCCTTGGTCGATGCCGGTCCGACCAGCATGCCATAGCCCCCCGACCCGTGGACTTCCTTGACCACAAGTTCGCCAAGATGCTCAAGAACGTATTTCAGGTTATCGGGCTTGCCGCATTTCCAGGTCGGGACGTTATTAAGGATCGGTTCCTGGCCCAGATAGAAACGGATCATATCAGGCACAAAGGTATAAACCGCCTTGTCATCGGCAACACCGGCCCCCGGTGCCGAACAGATCGCCACCCCGCCGGACCGATAGACATTCATCAGGCCGGGAATGCCCAGAACCGAGTCCGACCGGAAGCACAGCGGATCGATATAGGCATCGTCAATACGACGATAAATCACATCAACCCGGGCCGGGCCGCGTGTGGTGCGCATATAGACCCGGTCTTCATGGACGAACAGGTCCTGTCCTTCGACCAGCTCAACCCCCATCTGATCGGCCAGGAAGGAATGCTCATAATAGGCGCTGTTCATCGCACCCGGGGTCAGAACCACAATGTTGGGGTCGCGGTCACATTTGCGCGGCGCGATGCTTTTAAGGGTCTTAAGCAGCATGTCCGGATAGCTTTCGACCGGCTCGATCCGCAGGCTTTTGAACAGATCGGGGAACATGCGCATCATGATTTCACGGTTCTCAAGCATATAGGACACGCCCGATGGCGTGCGGCAGTTGTCTTCGAGAACATAGAAATCTTCGGGCCCGGTACGCACGATATCGACACCGACAATGTGGCTATAGACATTGCGCGGCGGATCAATGCCGATCACGGCCGGTTCGAACGCCTCGTTGCGAAACACCAGATCCGCCGGGACAATGCCGGCCTTGATGATTTCAGCATTGTGATAGACGTCATACAGGAACGCATTCAGTGCCCGGGCACGCTGTTTGACGCCGCGATCAAGCTTGCGCCATTCCTGTGATGTGAAGATGCGCGGAATCAGGTCAAAGGGAATAAGCCGTTCAGGATCGCCACCCTCGCCGTAAACGGCAAAGGTGATGCCGATCTTGCGGAAAAGGGTTTCGGCTTCAAGGCGCTTTTGTTCGAGAACCTCGGGGCCGCTTGCTTCCATCCAGTCAACCAAAGCGCGATAAGGCTCGCGAATTTGGTCGTCTACACTCATCTCGTTGAACATGCATACTCCCCTTTATTACCCTTTGATTAAAGGGTGCAGGGTGAGGACGGTCAAGGATGTTCAAAGTTGAAATGACATATTTTTCAGCAAACTACTGATCTGCTGAAAAAATAAACTTGGTGATTAAAGGGTTTGTACAAAAAACGGGCGGACTTTCGATCCGCCCGTGCCAATCATGCTTTTGCCGGGCGCAGAACATGGGTGTGATCGGCGGCATAAAGTCTAGAGTCGGTGAAATCCTTGCGACCGAAAACTTCGCCAACCATGATCAGCGCGGTACGCGTGATGCCGCTGCCTTTTACCTTGGCACGGATATCGCCAAGGGTGCCGAAAATATATTGCTGATCAGGCCAGGTGGCGCGATAGGCAATCACAACCGGGCAATCTTCGCCGTAATGCGGGGTCAGATCGCGCACCACATTGACCAGATTATTGATCGACAGATGCACCGCAAGCGTCGCGCGCGATTTGCCAAGTTCCTTAAGGCTTTCACCATCAGGCATGCTGGACGACCGCATGGCGGTTCTGGTCAGGATCACGGTTTGGGAAATATCAGGCAGGGTCAGCTCCGCCCCGATTTCCGCTGCTGTTGCGGCATAGGCCGAAACACCCGGCGTAATGTCATAGGGAATGCCGAGATCATCCAGACGGCGGATCTGTTCGGCAATCGCGCCGTAAATTGACGGGTCACCGGAATGGACACGGGCGACATCCTGGCCCTTGGCGTGGGCGGCCTCGATCTCGGCCATGATTTCATCAAGGTTCATCGGCGCGGTATCAACCACATGCGCGCCATCGGGGGCTGCTGTGACGATTTCCTCGGGCACCAGTGATCCGGCATACAGGCAGACCGGGCATTTTTCGATCAGGCGCAAGCCGCGCACGGTGATCAGGTCCGGGGCGCCGGGACCGGCGCCGATAAAATGAACAGTCATTAGTCTGCCCCGCTTTTCATGGAAGTCTCGTTTTTGGGGGTGTCGGAGGTGCTATGCGCTGAGGTGCTAAGTACCGGGGCCTGGGCCGCATCCGGGCCCTTTTTGGCGTAACCGCGCGGGGTATAAACCCATTCGTTTTCACCGCGCGTGATGTGGCGACTGTTGCTCGATCCGACCAGGACGGTGGTCAGCATGTCGACCATGTCGACTTCCAGTTTCGAAAGCGGAACGACCGTGATTTCCTCATCCGGGCGGCCAAGCTGACGGCCAAGAACAACCGGTGTATCATCCTGTCGATGTTCAAGCAGGATGTCGCGCGCCTTGGCCAGCAGATCGCGGCGGCGTTTCGATACCGGGTTATAGAAGGCAATCACGAAGTCGCCTTCGGCTGCGGCTTTCAGCCGGCGCAGGATATCTTCGCGCGGGGTCAAAAGGTCCGAAAGCGAAATCGCGCAGAAATCATGACCCAACGGCGCCCCGATCCGCGATGCGGCAGCCTGCAGGGCGGAAATGCCCGGTGATACCTGCACCGCAACCCGGTTCCAATCCGTGCGATTTTCACGATCAAGCAGTTCAAACACTAGGGTCGCAAGCGCATAAATCCCGGCATCGCCCGATCCGATCAGGGCTACGTCCTTGCCGGTCGCGGCCAGTTCCAAGGCGTGTCGCGCGCGGGCTTCTTCGGCACCCAGATCGGAATGGTGGCAATTCTTGCCATCAATCAGCGGTCCCAGAAGATCCAAATACATCTGATAACCGACGATATCGGTCGCGCGGCCGATCAATGCGGTGGCCTCGGGACTGCGCCAGCCGATCTGACCGGGGCCGATCCCGACAATCGAAAGTCTGCCCTGTGCGGTTCCGGCATTCTCCGGGATGATGTCATCCTGGGACAGGGCGACGGCACAGGTGGATTTCTTCGTCTTGTGTTTGGGGACGATCAGTTTGCCCTTGGCACCCACCGTGGCCAGTGCCGCACCTTCGGCAACGCCGTGGCAGCCGGTCTCGGCGAAGACGACGTCAGACGGGGTGACAAGGCGATCTGCCTCGGCCTCAAGGGTTTTGGCATCAAAGAACCGTGCCGGCACACCAAGACGGTTTGCCAGTTCATGCACGGCCGCTTCATCGGCCTTGAGATCGATCGAGGCGACACAGGCAATTGCCTTGGGGCTCAGACATTGTCCGGCCAGTGTTTCCATCACAAGATCATAAAGATCATCGACCGGGCAGCCGCGTTCACAACCGACACCCAATGCCAGAACCGGCGGGTTATAGGTGATGGCGGTTTCCGGTCCGGAGTCATCAGAGTCGGTTTGGTCGGTGGCGCGAGCAGTCGCCGTGATTACGACACTGCCGTCATCAGATTGGGCAATCGCACTGTTGGTCAACCATGCGGCTGATCCCGCCTCAATCTCAAACCGGGCAGATGCCCCTGCCAGCAGGGCGGCGGTCGCCGGTTTGACAGTTTCAGGAGTTCCGAGTTTCCAGCCTGCCGGCGGCTCGTCAAGGGCAAGACCCAGCATCGCATCACCCGGTGTGGTGATCGCGGCAAAGCCCCCCAGCCGGTCGGCCAGATCGCGCGCCAGCCGGTTGCCCCCGTGATGCCCACCCAGGAGCGGGATAAAGGTATCACCCGCTTCATCAACAGCGATCACAGCCGCATCCTGCCACTTGCCACTTAGAAGCGGCGCAAGGGCGCGGATCAGGATGCCCGATGCACAGACACCGATAATGACATGCCCGGTTGAAAAGGTTTGTTGCAGATGTGCAATGGTATCATCAAAGGCGAAATCGACATCACCGGTCGAAACACGCGTGCGCAGGCCATGCACAGTCGCCCCTTGCAGGCTGGATGCAATCTTGCGCGCGGTCGGAAGGGCGCGCTGGGTGAGACAGATCACCGCAATCGGGGCAATCGGATCGGTCGGCAGTATCGGATTATTATTGTTGTTTTGGGCGGTCATCGCCATGCGTCTCCGCGACGGTGGATCAGGATCATGGAAAAGTATGGTGCCTTGGCATCCTCTGGCAATTCGCCAAGCGGGACCATCTTCTGGGTTTCAAGCGTCGCGCGTTCGATATAGCGCGCCCGGTCTGTCAGGCCCAGTTCATTGATCACAGCACGCACTTTGGCAAAATGGCGGCCTAGTTTGATGATGGCGGCCGCATCGGTCTTAGCCAGCTGTTCGCGCAGCCGATCGGCATCCAGCGGGCCGGGGATGACTTGCAAGACGTCGTTCTTGGCGGCCAGTGGTGCGCCAAGCTGGGCGGCGCAAGCCATCATGGAACTGACCCCTGGCACGGTCTTGACCGGATATCCGGCCTCGGCCAGCCGGCCAAACAGATACATGAAGCTGCCATAAAAGAACGGGTCGCCTTCGCAGAGCACAGCGACGGTTTTGCCATCTGCCAGATGCTTGCCGATTTCCATCGCTGCTGCGTCATAGACCGGATCGGCGGGCTTGCCCATTTCAATGCGAATGGCGATTTCAATCCGGCCGTTTGGGATGTGCGGGTCAACGATCTGGCGGGCTAGGCTGACACCATCTTCAAGGGCGGGATAGGCAATAACATCGGCCTTTTGCAGAACGTTATAGGCCTTGAGCGTGATCAGATCCGGTTCGCCCGGCCCGATACCAAGCCCATAGGCCGTGCCAGCCACCGGAAGGGCCGTTGCTGGACTTTCCGCACTGCTCATGCTTTTACTCCGAGGTAATGGGTGACCGGGGCCAGATTGCTCCACCCCTTGAAACCGCCGCGCGGCACCAGTCGGGAAACCGACAGGCGCGTCAGGCTGCCACCGTTTTTATTGTAAAACCGTAATAATTTTTCTTCGCCCTCAAGCGTGACCGTATTGGCGACCAGTCGACCATGCCGTGGTAATAGATCCCAACAGGTATCAAGCAGGCCATCAATCGTAATCCCGCCACCGATGAAAATCGCATCGGGTTTTGGCAGACGATCGGCAAAGGAAAGGGCCTCTTCGATTGATTTCTGCTCGACCGCCAGGGTCGGCACGCCAAGACGAATGGCGTTCTTGCGGATCAGGTCGCAGCGTTCGGCATCGCGCTCAATCGCAACCGCCAGACCGCCCATACGTTTCCATTCAACCGAGATGGAGCCACATCCAGCGCCAAGATCCCAAAGCACGCCCCCGGCAAACGGGGCAAGCGAGGATAGCGTTTGCGCACGGATTTCGGATTTCGTGATCATGCCATCATGGATAAAGGCATCATCAGGAAGACCGGGGCCCTTGGGCAGTGGCTTGGCGTTGGGACCAGCTTCGAGATCAATCATGATCAGGTTGAGCGGATCAATCGGCTTGATATCGGGCATCGATGTCGCCCGTGACTGCCAGGTTTGTGCGGTCTGGGTGGTAATGCGTTCATCCGGGCCGCCAAGCCGTTCGCACACCGACATGCGACTTTGATCAAAGCCAGCCTCACACAGCATGACGGCCACCAGGGCCGGGGTCGATCCATCAGCGCTGAGCGCGATCAGCTTGCCATGCGGGCGCAGATGGCTACGCAGGCTTTCGGGATCACGGCCATGCAGGGTAATGACATCACAATCGGAAAGCGGCCAGCCAAGGCGCGACGCCGCCAGTGAAATACTGGAAGGTGCCGGGATGGCATAAACCGGTTCGGGTCCGAAATATTTAATCAGCGTATTGCCAACCCCGAAATACATCGGATCGCCACTGGCCAGCACCACCGGGTTTTGATCAAGGCAATCCTCGATCAGGGGCAGGTTGGCTTCAAACGGTGTGATCCATTTATTCTGGGTGGCGGTGTTGGTGCTGGGCAGCATGGCAATATGGCGCTTTCCGCCAAAGATGATGCTGGCTTTCTCCAGGATCTGGCGGGCAATCGGCGAAAGTCCGTCATAGCCATCCTCGCCAATGCCAATCACTGTGATGCGGCCCTTGATCGGGGATTGTTCGTTCATGACACCCCACCTTTCTTGCGATCAAGCGTGCCGTCGGGGGTGGTGTTATCGTCGCGCGCCATGCGGGCCAGTGCATTGACCGTGGCCGCAGTTACGGCACTGCCGCCAAAGCGCCCCCGCAGCGTGACAAACGGAATGCCGTTGGCGTGGGCAATCAGGGCTTCCTTGCTTTCTGCCGCACCGACAAACCCGACCGGCATGCCGATGATGACAGCTGGCTTGGCCATACGGCCATCATGGATGGCTTCAAGCAGATGGAAAAGCGCGGTTGGGGCATTGCCAATGGCAACTATTGCGCCTTCGATATGATCTTTCCACCTTTCGACAGCCGCGGCGGATCGTGTGGTTGCCAACTCCGCTGCCAGACCATGTGTGTCGCCGTCATTCAAGGTACAAAGCACCTGGTTTTCGGCGGGCAGAAGCCGGGTGATGATGCCGTGGCGGACCATTTCCGCATCACACAGGATGGGTTTTCCGGCCTGGAGTGATGCGGTTGCCGCAGCGGCGACATCGCGGCCAAAGGCAATCTGATCGGCCATCTCGACCATGCCACAGGCATGGATGATGCGAATGGCGATCGGGCGTTCATCCTCTGAAAAGCGCGCAAGCTTTGCCTCGGCCTCGATGGTGGCAAAGCTTTTGGCGTAGATTTCCTGCGGGTCACGCAGATAGTCAAACATTACCGCGCCTTTCAGGGGACAAGGATCGACCGGTCAGGAACCGGTCGGCTTTTTGGCATCGTCATGATCATGGCTATGGCTGTGCCCGTGATCATGGCTGTGGGCATGGCTATGACCGTGATGATGATGTCCGTGTCCATGATGATGGTGGTGACCATGATCGTGGCTGTGTCCATCCGTGCCGATGCCCATCACATGATGGTGATGGCCGACCTGCGGGGTGCCGACATCGCCTTCATAGCCAATGATCTGCTCGCGATATTTGCACAGCTGGCAGTTCATGTTGTTGTCGCCGGTATCAATCTCGGCCAGGCGCTCGGCAAAGCTTTCAAGCACCATCGGATGGTCCTTGAGGTAACCCGCCTTGATGAATTCGACATCAGCAAATTCTGCGGCGACCTCGTCAGTATGTGTGTAGATGCGGTCAATCAGAATGCCGGCAAACAGGAAATAGGGGAAAACGACAACGCGCTTGTAGCCAAGCTTCATCGCTTCGCGCAGGCCGGCATTGACGCGCGGATGGGCAACACCAGAATAACTGATTTCGGTCCGGCCAAAGCCCATGCCTTCCTGAAGCATGCGCGCGACCTTGTAGACATTGGAATTGGCGTCCGGATCGTTGGTGCCGCGCCCGACCACCATTAACAGGGTGTCTTCACGCGCAACACTGTCATCAGCGTCGACCAGTGCTTCTTCGATACGCTCTTTTGCTGCCATCAAAAGCTTGGGATCAATGGCAAGATCACGGCCCAACAGGACTTCGATATCCGGGTTTTCGTGGGCGAAATTGTTTACTTCGCTCGGCAGGTCGTTTTTGACGTGACCGGCGGCAAACAGCATGCCAGGCAGGGCATAAATCTTTTTGTGGCCCATGGCTTTAAGCTTTTCAAAGCCGTCACGCAGGATCGGGTGGGCAAATTCGAGAAAGCCGCTTTCGACATCGTATTCAGCCAGGTGGGTTTGTTTCATCGCTTCAACCATGGCGTTGAACTGTGAAACCGCGCGTTCGTCGCGCGAACCGTGACCGCAAATCATTACTGCGCCTTTGGGGGACATAAAAGGCTGCTCCTTTGTCTCTCTCTGATGGTGTTCCACGCACGACATTTTTTGCCATGCGGTACCCGATGCCACCCCCGTTTTCACCGATTGGCCTGCGGAATGCAAGCGGCAGCTACGCCAAGATGATGTGCAAGGGGCATGGGCGACGAAAATACTACTTATTGTGGGCCGCTATTGGCCCGATATCGAAGATGTTGTGGGGCGGTGTTCTGACCTTTGGTTGTTGGTTGGTTCGTACGGCAGGGCTGGTGGGGACCGAATGATGATGTTCTGCATACGCAGTTCTCGGCAGGCAGATTTGCAAGAAGAAGTTATGATAAAATAAAAATTCGTATGAAATTATTTCTAGCAAAGCCAAAACCCGATGGCAAATTTCGTGATCAGACGGGCACTTACCTGTATTCCCCGTCATTGTGATTGACGCTTTGGCGATCACCGCGCACATTGCCGCCATGGAACCGAACTTCACCGATTTTCTCATCCCGGAACCCGCATTTTTCGGGCCGCTTTTTACAATGCTGGTGCTGGCACTGGTGTTGGATGCGGTGTTTGGTGATTTCCCGTGGCTGTTTTCACGCATCGGGCATCCGGTGGTCTGGGTTGGCAACCTGATTGCGTGGTTTGAAAAACGCCTGAACCGCACAGATCGCAGCAATGCTGACCGGCTGCTGCGCGGCACGATGACAAGTATCGCCGTCATCGCGGTCGCAGCGGCAGCGGGTGGTCTGGTGCAGTTCGTGTCCTCAATGGGTGATGTTTTCCGGGCGCCCGAAGTTCTTCTGGTCGCGGTTCTGATCGCGCAAAAAGGGCTTTATCAGCATGTCAAAGCCGTCTCGGTCGCGCTCAAGAAGGATGGCATTGCGGGTGGGCGCAAGGCGGTCGCGATGATTGTCGGGCGCAATCCCGATACGCTGGACGAGGCCGGGGTTAGCAGGGCGGCGATTGAAAGCTGTGCGGAAAACTTCTCGGACGGGGTGGTCGCACCACTGTTCTGGTATGTGGTGGGTGGGCCGATTGGAATTTGCGTCTATAAGGCGATCAATACGCTTGATTCGATGATTGGCCATCGCAACGACCGCTATCTTTATTTTGGACGTTTTGCCGCGCGCCTTGATGATGCGGTGAACTTCATCCCCGCCCGGATTGCCGGCGGTATAATCTGCCTCGCCGCGTGGATTGGCGGGAAAACCAGTGGCAAAACTGCGTGGCAGACCATGCTGCGCGACGCCAAAAAACACAAATCCCCAAATGCCGGTTGGCAGGAAGCAGCCTTTTCCGGGGCGCTTGAAATCGCCCTTGCCGGTCCCCGCCAATATGGCAGTGAAGTGGTGGATGATCCTTATATCGGGAACGGGCGTCGCGACCTGACAGCCCTTGATATTGACCGTGCATTGCGGCTTTTCACCACGTCCTGTCTGATCAACGGGGCCTGGCCGATTGTCCTTAAAGTGATCTGGGTCGCGCTATGAGTAGCGGGCAATCCGCCAGAGACATTCCGCAGGGCCGCGAGTTCCTTGAAGGAATCCTGCGAAATCCGATCAATAGTTTGATCCTTGACCGGTTTGCAAAATGCGGGATCGCAGACTGGTGGCTGACCGCAGGATGTCTTGCCCAAACCATCTGGAACATCAAGGCCAACCGCGCCCCGGACTCTGATATTGCCGACTATGATCTTTTTTACTTCGATCCCGATACGTCATGGCAGGCCGAAGATCGTGTGATTGCACAAGGTGCTGAATTGTTTGCCGATCTCGCGGTTTCGGTCGAGATCCGCAATCAGGCGCGCGTCCCGATCTGGTATCCGGAAAAGTTCGGTGTGCCTTATGGTGCCGTGCGTGCTGCCAGCGACGGTATCGATCGCTTTGCCTATCAGACCAGTGCGATTGGCGTGCGCAAGGATTGGGACAAGGATGGGATCGATGCCTACCGAATCTATGCACCGTTCGGCCTGTCGCTTGTGATGGAAGGCCGGGTCATCCCGAACACGGTTTTGCCGGTCAAAACGGTTTACGAGGCCAAGGTGGCCCGCTGGCAGAAAATCTGGCCTGACCTCATCATCTCACCTTGGCCGGATGACGATGATTTGGGGGCGGACGCTTAATCCTTGCCCTTGTTCATCCGGGCGATGGTCGATGTGGTCGAAAAGCCGTCTTCAAGATTGGCCAGAACCACTGTGCCGCCATAGGCCTGAACGATTTCGGCACCGACAACCTTGTCGATGGTGTAATCCGCGCCTTTGACCAGAATGTCAGGCTTGATCGCCGAGATCAGTTCAATCGGCGTGTCCTCGTCAAAGATTACCACCCCACTGACGGTTTCAAGCGACCCCAGAACCGCGGCACGTGCGGCCTCGGACTGAACGGGGCGGGCTTCGCCCTTAAGACGTTTGACCGATGCATCGGAATTCAGCCCGACAATCAGACGATCACAATTTGCCCGCGCCTGTTTCAGCAGGCTGAGATGGCCCGGATGCAGCAGATCAAAGCAGCCATTGGTAAACCCGACTGTATATCCCTTGCGCCGCCAGCGCTCTGCGCGGTCCACCATGCGATCAAGCGGCATCAGTTTGGCTTCGCCAATCATCAGATCATGATGATGCAGGGTCGAAATCAGCTCGTCCGGGTAAACAACTGCAGTGCCGATCTTGCCAACCACGATCCCGGCCGCGACATTGGCGATGCGCGCGGCATCAGCAAGGCTTGACCCGGCTGCAACGGCAGATGCCAGGCAGGCAACGACCGTGTCACCAGCACCGGAAACGTCAAAGACTTCGCGGGCTTCGGTCGGCAGATGAAGCGCCTCGCCGCCCTTGGTGACAAGTGTCATGCCATCCTGACTGCGGGTAAGCAGGACATTTTCGATACCGCATTCGGTAATGATTTTGGTGGCAGCCGCAACCGCATCTTCATCGCTGTTAACCGCAATACCAGTCGCCGCTTCGGCCTCTGCACGGTTGGGAGTGACGACGGTTGCCCCACGATAGATGCTGTAATCATGACCCTTGGGGTCGACAATAACCGGTTTTCCAGCCGTGCGTGCCGCCTTAATCGCTGCGGCAACGACATCGGCATGCAAAACGCCCTTGCCATAATCTGAAAGAATAATTGCCGCGACATCCGGGGCCAGCTGACCCGCCAGGGTGGAGATATTGCTGATGGTGGCAGGTGTAATGTCGCTTGTTGTTTCGTTGTCAGACCGCAACAATTGCTGTCCGCCCGCAATATAGCGCGTCTTGATCGTGGTCGGACGGTTGCGCTCTGTCTGAATATAGGGCTCAACACCCTTGTCATTTGCGACATATTCCATGACTTCGCGGCCGGGCAAGTCATCCCCAACCAGCGACAGGAACTGCACCGACGCGCCAAGGGCGGTGGCATTGCGCGTGACATTCCCTGCCCCGCCCAGCATCGCACTTTCGCGCTCGACCCGGATGACGGGAATGGGGGCTTCGGGCGAGATGCGGTTAACCGATCCATAGACAAACTGGTCAAGCATGACATCGCCAATGCAAAGGACTTTGGCATCGGTCAGTTGTTCAACCTGGCGGGCCAGATGGCTAAGATCGGTCATGGTCGCAATTCTTTGTTCTGTCGGAGTCTTCAGGTGGTTTTGGTTGCTTGCAGGCTAGTTTTTGGTCAGGCCAAGCGTGTGTTCAAGTGCACCGACCAGCATCTGGCCAATCTGAATGTGCATTTCCTGAATGCGTGCAGTGGTGTTGCTGGGCACGATCATCAGCGGATCACACAGACCCACCATGTCGCCACCGGTCTTGCCGGTCCAGCCGGTCGCAATCAGACCCATTTCCTTGGCCTTGGCCAGACCAAGATTGACGTTCTTGCTGTTGCCTGATGTCGAAATGCCGATTGCAACATCGTCCGGATTGCCAAGCGCTTCGATCTGGCGCGAAAACAGATGATCAAACCCGAAATCATTGCCGATCGCGGTCAGGGCAGAGCTATCGGTGGTCAGTGCAATTGCCGGTAACGCACGCCGATCATTAATATAGCGAACTGTAAATTCAGTAGCGATATGCTGGGCGTCCGCAGCAGAACCGCCATTGCCGAAAAACAACAGTTTGTTGCCGTCATTCAGTGCATCGGTGCAAATCTCGACCAGTTCGATAAAGGCATTGCGCGTGGCTTCGCGGGTCTTGTTGACCAGGTCAAGATGCTCGTCAAACTCGGCTTCGAAAAAGGCTTTGATATCCATGGGTAATTCAGGTCCTGCTCGCTAAATCGTCTCAGCCGTGTTTTGCAATCAGATTGCGGAATTTTCCGAGTATTTGAAGAGGCCAAGCGTTTGTATGCGTGCCCAAAACGCGCTTGCGTCGCCACATATCGTCTTTAACCTTATCGCTCTGACATCAAAACGGGCTGAAACTAGCAGCTTGGTTGGCGGAAAGCTACGACTTATCGTTTCCTCGATATGTCTGAAATTGCCCGATATTCACGTTTGGTTTCAAAGGTTATGAATGCTAATACATAACCTGTTAATGGACGGGCGTTATCGTGGTTCGGGCAGATTAGCGGCTGTGATTCCGTCAAAACAATCTTCTGGTTATTGCATTCATGTCTGATAGCTCAATTCCATCGCCCGAAGCCTTTCTCGTTGACTATGTGCGACGCCTTGAGCGGCGCAAGGAAGGTGTTGGTGCGATCCATGTGCATTTTTCCAAATTGTTGCCCTTTAACCGGCGTGACCATCACATCCGGACAGCCATTGGCGCCTTTGAAGAAATCGTGCCGGAAGTCACCGGACGCATTTTCACCCTGTCGAACCAGGATCTGATTTTCATTTTTGATGCGGCCGAGATGGACGAGGTCAATGCCGTCATCTTCCGGCTGAAATTCCTGTTTAATGACGACCCGCTCATCAGTGACGGCAAGGATGAAAGCGGTGCACCCGCAACCTTCACCGACTATTACGATGTCGGTCAGCAATATAAGGAATTCCTGCATCTGACCCAGATGCTGGTGCGCGCCAACGCCAATCGGCCCAAAATCATCAGCAAGGCCGCCGAACGCCACAATGATCACCCGGAACTCAGCGATGATCGCGCGCCGCTCACCCCGAAAATTCTGGGGCGCATTGATGAATCCCTTCGCCGTGCAGATCTGTCCAATCTAATGCGCCGCCAGGCAATTTGTGCTGTGGTCGGTGATGCGCACCCAACGCCGGTGTTCCATGAATTGTTCATTTCGATCAAGGATTTGCAGGAAACTCTGTTGCCTGACGTCAACGTGCTGTCAAACCGCTGGCTGTTTCAGCATCTGACCGAAATTCTTGATCGTCGGATGTTGTCGCTTCTGACGCGATCGAATGACGCCTCGGTGACTGGCTCGGTCAGTATCAATCTGAATGTCTCCACCTTGCTGTCGCCGGATTTCCTGACCTTTGACAGTAACGTCAAGGCCGGTCAGCGCGGCACCATCGTGCTTGAGCTGCAAAAAATCGATATCTTTGCCGATCTTGGGGCGTTCTTCTTTGCCCGTGATTTCTGCCGTGATCGTGGTTATCGCATCTGTATTGATGGCATCAGCCATCTGTCCCTGCCCTATATCAACCGCAACAAGCTTGGCGTTGATATGATCAAGATGCTGTGGGATCCGGAAATGGAAAACATGGATGACGAACATCGTGAAACGATGCGCGCCGCTGTGGCAGAATCGGGGGATACCCGCGTCATTCTGTGCCGCTGTGATGACGAACGGGCCATCAAGTTTGGCCATTCGATCAACATCACCATGTTCCAGGGCCGCCATGTCGAGCATCTGATGAACGAACGGACAAAAAAATAGCGCCGTTACCGGCGCTATTGGTTTTTGGTCTACCGAAACCGGAAATCAGTCGTCTTCCTTGCCATCAATCCCGGCTTTCTCAAAGGTCGCCATGCCGGTGTGACATTCTGCCGATGCGCGCAAAAGCGGGATGGCAAGGGCTGCTCCCGATCCTTCGCCAAGACGCATGCCAAAATTGATCAGCGCTTCCTTGCCGAGCTTCTCGATCAGGCGTGCATGACCGGGTTCTGCCGATACATGCCCGACCAGACAGTGATCAAGGGCGTCACTGCGCATCGCGGCCAATACCGCCGCCGCCGCACAGGATACATAGCCATCAAGCAAGACCGGAACCCGTGAAAAACGTGCGGCAATGATGGCACCGGCCATGGCAGCAATTTCACGGCCCCCGACACAGCGCAAAACATCAAGCCCGTCATGCATCTGGTTTTTATGCAGAATGATGGCATCGCCCACCACGCGGGTTTTACGGCCCAGGGTCGTATCATCAATCCCTGTCCCGCGTCCGGTCCAGTCTGCGGCATCGCCGCCATAAAGCGCGTGCGAAATTGCCGCGGCTGCGGTGGTGTTGCCAATACCCATTTCCCCGGGCACAAACAAATCGAGCCCCTTTTCAATCGCGCTCATGCCAAAGGCCATCGCCTCTGCACAGCCTTCGTCATCCATTGCCGGCTCAGTGGCGAAATCGTTGGTCGGAATTTCAAGGGCGACTTCCATCACGCGCAGTTCCGCATCGACCGATTTGCAAATCTGGTTGATTGCCGCCCCGCCATTGATGAAGTTTTCCACCATCTGCTGGTTCACACTGGCGGGGAAGGCCGAGACGCCCTGGTCGACCACACCATGACTGCCGGCAAAGACCGTTACGCGCGGGCGTGACATGCGCGGGCGTGATGTGGCCTGCCAACCGGCCAGCCACTTGCTGAAATCCTCAAGCCGTCCAAGCGACCCGGCAGGCTTGGTCAATGTCGGTTCGCGCGCGGCAACAGCGGCCTGCGCCTCTTGGTCGACATCGGGAAGTTCTGCGAGAAGGGCGCGAATTTCCGCAAGATTTTGCGGCGGATGTTTCGGGTTGAACATGTGGGTCTCCGGCTGGCGGCATCGGTGCTTGATGTGTTCCGCTTGGCTTCCGCGATGGTAAGGATTAGGCTCGGAAACCAATTGTTTAAAGCGGTTCAGGAAGTCAGCCCAAACTAGGCCCGGGCGCAACAGATTGCCAGTTTGAAAATCGGAAATTTATGGTGTCCAAAGATCATAACCAAAACGAAACAAATATGCAAAGCGCAGATTCAAGGGCCGGCAGTGGCGCGGATGCGTATATTGGCAAAGGATCTGAGACCACGATCAAGACATCTCCGATCTCTGATTTCTGGCGGGCGCTGGCGTTGCTGAGCCGGGTAGCGGTTACCGGTATTCACGACTTTTGCCCCGAATTGATCGCAAGATCGGTATGGTCCTGGCCGCTGGTCGGGTTGTTGCTGGCCGGGTTTGCCATATTGCCGGCAATGCTGGTCTATCAATTGACGGACAACCTCCTGATTTTTGCAATCATCGCCTTGGCAGGCATGGTGCTTTTGACGGGCTCGATGCATGAAGATGGCATGGCCGACTGCGCGGACGGATTTGGCGGTGGGTTTGAGCGCGCGCGCAAACTCGAAATCATGCGCGACAGCCATATTGGGACTTATGGTGTGGTTGCCCTGATCCTGTGTTTTGGGCTGCGCATCGTTCTGTTATCTGCAGCCGGTGACAGTGGGCAGGCGGCGATCCTGTTTCTGGTCATGGCCATAACATCCCGCGCAGCCATACCGGTTGTGATGCATGTTTTGCCGCCGGCGCGTGACAATGGTTTGGGCAAAGGTGCGGGATCACCAAAATGGGTGATGGTTGGCCTTTCTGTGATTATCGCTGCCATCCTGTCATTCGTTTTGGCGGGCTTGATTGCGACCCTTGCGGTTCTGGCGGGCGCGGTCCTGGCTGTTGGTCTTGTCGCGGTGGTGGCGAAATGGCAGATCGGTGGTCAAACAGGGGATGTGTTGGGCGCCACCCAATTGGTAAGCGAGCTTTTTGTCGCAATTGCCTTCATCGCCGTCATCTGATGATTTGGTACAAGAAGAAGGGGTCATAAACCGAATGAGAACAACACGCTGGTGGTTGGTGCGCCATGCCCCGGTCAAAAACCCCGAACGACTGGTCTATGGTCAAAGCGATATGCCCGCCGATCTGACGGATCAACAGGCGCTCGCATCCCTTGCCGGGCAGTTGCCAAGGGATGCGGTCTGGGTCGCCAGCCACCTGTCGCGGACCCACGATACGGCCCGCAGCCTGCAGAGTTTCATGGATATCGACGTCGCCCCACAGGGCGAAAACGGTTTTGCCGAACAGCATTTCGGTGATTGGGAGCTGCAAAACTGGAACGACTTGCCCAAGGGCGAAACAACGCGTTTCTGGACGGACTTTGCCCGTCAGCATCCCCCGAAAGGTGAGAGCTTTGCCGATGTTGTCGGGCGCGTCGGGCCAGTATTCGGGCGATTAAACGATGCGTTCGCCGGGCGTGATATTGTCGCTGTGCTTCATGGTGGCACGGTGCGTGCCGTATTGGCCAACGCACTTGGCCTGTCGCTTGAAGCGGCACTGGCGTTTCATGTCGATACTTTGGGTTTGACCACGCTTGAATATATCGACGAGGTCGAAGAACCCGGTTGGCGTGTGACAGCCGTTAATCAGCGATTTTAAGCAAGCCTTTTACGCAGAAGCCAGTTCGACGTCTGATGCCATGTCATCAAGGGCATGTTCGGCCAGATAGCGGTCCACCATGTCCGGGCTCAGGTCATGTTTTTGGCAAATATCGAAAACATCCCGCAGATAGGCCTGATAATACGGTACCGGCCGGCTGCGTGATTTTGCACGGAGCTTGGCGACATTCGGGAAATCGCCAGCAAAGGATGCGCTTTCGATGACCTGAATGATGGTGTCGTCAATGATGGCGGCTGGCATGCCGCAATAGGTTTTGCCACAGGCTGACAGCATCTTGCTTGCGGTCGGAACAGAAATGCCTGGCTGTGAAAGCAGTTCGTTCAGTTCTTCCTGTCCGAAATCGGCAATCGACATCAGGGTCACAAGGGTCGACATATCGCGCACAAGCAGCGATAGCGCATTCACCCGAATGCCCCGTTCGTGCGACCAGATGATGGTCGCGATCACGCCCTTTGAAGCATCCTTGGCAAAGATTTCCCGGACATCACGCCGTGCCAGCGTGATTTCGCCTTCGTTGGCGTATTCCTCAAGAAAGTCCTGAAAGGACGGGTTTGGGCTGTTCAAACGACCAAGCAAACCCAACCACATGTCCTTGCGAGAGGACGTGGTCCAGGTTGGCGCATTCAACTGTCGGATTTTCGATAGGTGAGAGCGTATAGCCATGTGTTCTTGCAAACTTCCAGTTTACCCCAAGAGTTTCGGCGCAGATTTTTCTGCTGCCAGCCGGGTTTTGTGCTTTTCAATCCCGGGTTTTCGCCAGATTGCGGATTTTTCCGTCTCTGATTCCAGCGCAACGGTTTTGATGTTGGCTGAAATGGTATGACCTCTCAAGCAGACAATTCTTACAAATACTGACCTTCCGATTAGGGTGTGTGCGCAACGAAGGGTTAAGTCCCCAGAATGACCTTTGGCATTTTTGGCAAACCTGATAGGTTCGGCGCACCGTTCGGTGATGGGAAATCGGTGCAAGGCCGATGCTGCCCCCGCAACTGTATCGGGTTGGGAGATCCGGGTCGGCGCGATGGCGCCAGACCAGCCACCGGGCAACCGGGAAGGCGGATCGCTTTCATGCCCGCAGCCAGGAAACCTGCCGAAGGTGTCACTATTCTTTTGATGGTGGCGACGCAATCGGGCCTCGGTGGGAGGCCATGGCGAGGAATAAACGGGATGACCCAGACTTTACCCCCCACAGCACCCCTTGGCGGGACGCATCTGATCCTTGGCGGGGCGCGCTCCGGTAAAAGCCGGTTTGCCGAAAACATCATCAATCACGCGGGCGGCGGAACCTATATCGCAACCGGACGGGCCTGGGATGATGAAATGGCCAACCGCATCGATCTTCACAAACAATCGCGCGGCGATCTTTGGCACACCATCGAAGAACCGCTTGAACTGTGCGCAGCACTTCGGACCTGTAATGTTGCCGGTGGCAAGCCGGTTCTGGTCGATTGCCTGACCTTGTGGCTGACCAACTTGATGCTCGAAGATCGCGATATTGATGCCGAGATCTCAGCACTTTGTGAACTGGTGCCAACACTTGTCGTGCCGGTCCTTTTTGTGTCAAACGAGGTCGGCTTTGGCATCGTGCCGGAAAATGCAATGGCGCGCAGTTTTCGTGATCATGCCGGGCGCCTGCATCAACGCATCGGGGAGCTGGCAGACAAGGTCACCCTTGTGGTGGCCGGCATTCCGATGCAAGTCAAATAACAACATATAGCAACACAAAGAATTGATTTTTAAGGATTTCAGAAATGGCACAATTGGGCAAAATCCCGGCAACCGTCATTACCGGTTTTCTCGGTGCAGGCAAAACAACCATGATCCGCAATATGCTGGAAAATGCAGATGGTAAACGCATTGCGCTGATCATTAACGAATTTGGCGATCTTGGTGTTGATCGCGGCATCATCAATGGCTGTGGCATCGAAGGGTGCGCAGAAGATGACGTGGTTGAACTGGCCAATGGCTGCATCTGTTGCACGGTGGCAGATGATTTTCTGCCGACCATTCAAGGCCTGATTGATCGTGATACGCCACCAGATCATATTGTTATCGAAACATCTGGTCTTGCCCTGCCAAAACCCTTGGTAAAGGCGTTTAACTGGCCCGAAGTCCGGTCGCGCGTGACGGTTGATGGTGTGGTGGCTGTTCTGGACGGGGCCGCACTCCGCGATGGTTTGTTTGCCCATGATCACCACGCGGTTCAGGCCCAGCGCGAAGCTGATGACAATCTTGATCATGAAAGCCCGCTTGAAGAACTGTTCGAAGAACAGCTTCACTGTGCCGATATGGTGGTTTTGAACAAAACCGATCTTCTCACCGATGCCGAACGCAGCAAGGTCGAAGCCGATATCAGGGCGGAGCTTCAAAAGCCGTCAGTCAAGATCATCGCGACCGATCATTCGCGGGTTGAGAATGCCATCCTGTTGGGCCTTGGTGCCGCCGCTGAGGACGATCTTGATAGCCGGCCCAGCCATCATGACGATGGTCACGAACATGATCATGACGATTTTGACAGCTTTGTTGTCGCCCTTGATGCGATCAGCGATCCGGCAGCCCTTGAAAAGCGCCTGATTGATGTCGTGCGGCAGTTTGATGTCCTGCGGATCAAGGGGTTCCTTGATGTGCCGGGCAAACCGATGCGCCATGTGGTGCAGGGTGTTGGCGAACGGTTCCAGCGCTATTTCGATCGCCCGTGGGCAGACGGGGAAACTCGCCGGTCGGAACTGGTGGTGATTGGTTTGCATGGTCTCGACCGTGCCGCCATCGAGGCCGCAATAAAGGGGGCATAAGCCGGTTTGTTCACGTTTTGTTTCATGTGAAACATCATCTGAAAAGTGGTCTAAAAAAACGGCCTTAAAAAAACGGCCTCAAAAAAACGGAAAGAACCGATGCATCTTTTGGCAGCTCAGCCCGGAATGGTGACCGATGGCAGTGAGGCCGTGGACCTTGGACAGCAACCCGGTGATGTGGTGATCCTGTCGGCGGCTGAATCCGAACTGGCCTGTCTTGCCGGGGCGCAGGGGCGTCTGGTCGATGCATATCATGACGCGGTTCCGTCCTTGCGACTGGCAAGCTTGCTTCAGCTTGGTCACAACATGTCGGTCGATCTTTATATCGACGATGTGCTTTGCGATGCCAAATTCATCATCGTGCGCATTCTCGGCGGGTGTGGCTATTGGGATTATGGCATCGAACAACTGGTTGCTCTTGCGCGCGCCAAGGACATTCCCTTGGTCCTGTTGCCCGGTGATGATCAACCTGATGCGGAGCTGTTGTCGCTTTCGACCGCCAAGGGGCGTGAATACCAGAATATCTGGCGCTATCTGATCGAGGGTGGACCACAAAACTCCGAGAATTTACTGCGTCTTATATACGAAAACCTGAATTCAAATGTGAATTGGAACTGGTCACCCGCCGCCCCGCTGGTCAAGGCTGGCGGCTATTGGCCGGGAAAGGCACAGGCAAGCCTTGATGACATCAGGGCGAACTGGGTTGAAAATCAACCGGTTACACCAATTGTCTTTTATCGATCGCTGGTGCAGGCCGCCAATCTGGATGTCATTGACGCGCTGGTTGAGGAACTTTGTGCCAACGGTCTGAATCCATTGCCGATTTTTGTCGCCAGCCTCAAGGACCCGGTGGCCGCAGCATTGGTTGAAGACTGGCTGTGCGAAACCGATGCGGAACTGATTTTGAATACCACCGGTTTTGCGATATCCGTTCCGGGATCAGAACGAAAAGGCGGACCGTTTGATGCGGTAGATGCACCAGTGTTTCAGGTGGTGCTTTCCGGCGGCGGCGAAGAAGCCTGGCGCGAAGGTGTGAATGGACTGGCTGCGCGCGATATCGCAATGAATGTCGCCTTGCCCGAGGTCGATGGGCGTATCCTTTCACGCGCCATCTCGTTCAAGGGATCGGCGGGTAAGGATGACCTGACCCAGATTGATCTGGTGAAATACATCCCCGTGCGGGATCGCGTGGGTTTTACCGCCAAACTTGCCGCCAACTGGGTACGCCTTCGTAACTCTGATGCCGCGTCGCGCAAGGTTGCGATGGTGATGGCCAACTATCCCAACAAGGATGCCCGCCTTGGCAACGGGGTCGGGCTTGATACCCCGGCCGGCATGATTGAAACACTGCGTGCCATGCAGGGTGAAGGATACCGGGTCAATGATCTGCCCGCCGATGGCGATGCGCTGATTGCTGCGATCAAGGCCGGTCCGACCAACGATTTCAAATCGCTTGCGACCCGCGAAATTCGCGTGACCCTGGCGCAAAGCGACTATCAAAAGGCATTTGATGATCTGCCCCGAACCATCCGCGATCAGGTGAGGGAAGCCTGGGGAGATCCGAAAAACGATCCGTTCTATCTGGCAGACCGCGATGCCTTCGCGCTTTCCATCCTGCCGCTCGGCAATGTGGTGATCGGGTTGCAGCCGGCACGTGGCTATAATATTGATCCGCTTGAAAGCTATCACTCGCCCGATCTGGTGCCGCCGCACAACTATTTCGCGTTTTATATCTGGCTGCGCCATGTGTTTGGCGTTGATGCCATCATTCATTTTGGCAAGCATGGCAATATGGAATGGCTACCGGGCAAGTCGCTGGCATTGTCCGAGGATTGCTTCCCCGAGGCGGTATTCGGCCCGACGCCGCATTTCTATCCGTTTATTGTCAATGATCCGGGCGAAGGCACACAGGCCAAGCGGCGCGCACAGGCCGTGATCCTTGACCATTTGACCCCGCCTTTGACGCGCGCTGAAAGTTATGGGCCGCTTAAAGATCTTGAGGCGCTGGTGGATGAATATTATGACGCCGCCGCAGTCGATCCAAGGCGCCTAGCGATCCTGAAACGCGACATCCTTGAATTGGCGATCCGCATCGGGCTTGACCGTGATTGCGGGATCGAGGCCGGCGAGGACGAAGAAAGCGCGCTGGCAAAGCTTGATAACTATCTGTGTGAGCTTAAGGAACTTCAGATTCGCGATGGGCTGCATATCTTTGGCAAGGCACCGGAAGGGGATCTGTTAACCGATCTTCTGGTGGCCCTTGCGCGGTTGCCGCGCGGAGCGGATAGCGGGCCCAAGGCTTCCCTGCACCGTGCAATCGCCAAGGATATTCTTGGCGATCGGGCATTCGATCCGCTTGACTGTGCCTTTGCCGAGTTTTGGCCCGGCGCCAAGCCCGATATTCTGGCCGCCTATGACAGCGCGGACATCGGACCATGGCGCACTACGGGCGATACTGTGGAACGGATCGAGCTTCTGGCGCGTGATCTGGTCAAGGGCACTGTAAAGGCCGATCCGGCATGGTCGGCGGTCGTTGATGTTATTTCCGATATCGAAACGAATATTCGGCCCGCTGTCACCGGCTGTGGCCCGGCCGAGATCAAAGGTCTGTTACGTGGTCTTGCCGGGAAGTTCGTGGAACCCGGCCCGTCTGGTGCGCCGACCCGCGGGCGCCCCGATGTGTTGCCAACCGGGCGCAATTTCTATTCGGTTGATACCCGCACGGTGCCGACCCCGGCGGCCTGGCAGTTGGGCTGGAAATCAGCGGAATTGTTGTTGGAACGCCACGTTCAGGATCATGGCGAATGGCCAGCTGCCCTTGGTTTGTCGGTCTGGGGGACGAGCAACATGCGTACCGGTGGCGATGATATCGCACAGGCGCTGGCGCTGATGGGGGTACGCCCGACATGGGATAGCGCATCGCGCCGCGTGACCGGGTTTGAAATCATGCCGGCATCGGTGCTGGGGCGTCCGCGTGTTGATGTGACCTTGCGCATTTCCGGTTTCTTCCGCGATGCTTTTCCGGGGTTGATTAATCTGTTTGACAGTGCGGTGCGCGCGGTGGCCGACCAATCCGACGAACCCGATGACATCAATCCGATTGCCGTGCGGGTAAGGGCCGAGGCGGAAAAACTCCGCAACCAAGGTATCGCGGATGATCAAGCCGCCCGACAGGCCGGTTTTCGCGTTTTCGGCTCCAAGCCGGGGGCGTATGGTGCCGGTCTACAGGCGATGATTGACGAAAAGCTTTGGGAAGACGAATACGATCTTGCCGATGCCTATCTTGCCTGGGGCAGCTATGCCTATGGCAACGGGGCCGAGGGCACGGCGGCCCGCGATCTGTTTGAAACCCGTCTGTCGAAGGTTGATGCGATTGTCCATAATCAGGACAACCGCGAACATGATCTGCTGGACTCCGATGATTATTATCAGTTCGAAGGTGGAATGACATCGGCGGTGCGGAGTCTGTCGGGCAAACAGCCCACAGTTTATCACAGCGACCATTCCCGCCCCGAAAGCCCGAAAATCCGCACCCTTGAAGAAGAAATCGCCCGTGTTGTCCGCGCCCGTGTGGTGAACCCCAAATGGATCAAGGGCGTGATGCGCCATGGATACAAAGGCGCGTTCGAGATGGCGGCAACAGTCGATTATCTGTTTGCCTTTGCCGCCACGGCGCGTTGTGTCGCCGATCATCACTTTGATCTGGTCTATGATGCCTATCTGGGAGATGCCGAGGTGCGCGATTTTATTGCCGATCATAACCCTGATGCATTGCAAGATATTAAGGACCGCTTGCATGAAGCGATTGAACGCGGTTTGTGGCAACCGCGCCGCAACAGTGTTGCTGTCGATTTGGAAGGGTAAGGGATCAACTCTTCCTTGTTATTGGAATCACAGTAATTTTACCGTGGGAACAATGTGGGGAGTTGAAACGTTACGTTTTCGCACCATATCTCAATTAACCAACTGTTAATCAGTTGCGTGGGACGGGGCACACCTTTCGGATCGCCTGCATGGGAAGCAGGGTGATCGAACAGATCGGAGGCCGCGATGGATATCAAGACCAACGTTCGTTTGTCGGATTATTTGCAAACCCCGATGCCTGCTCATGATCGGCATGCAGATATCATCAACTTCATGCTTTCTGATTTTGACATGCCCGAATGGTTGCGCGCAGACTTGCACGGCAATGGGCGCTATCGCCCGGCGCGCGGGGCCATTCGCGCGGTCCTTGACGTCCGCGAACGGTTTAACGGCGTGCATCGTCCGGTAACATTCGATGAATTTCATGCTGGCATGACAGAACTTGCGCATCATCTTCCCGGTCCGGATCAGACGAAGTTTGAAATCAATGCCAAGGTAAAGATCTATTGGCGATACCTCCAGGGCGTCGAACGTCAGGTCTGGCGCACCGCCATAGCGGTGGCGCATCTGCGGCTTGATCATTTCCCGGTTGTGCGGGATTTCAAAACCCTGATCGAACAGGTCGCGATCAGCCGCGATTGGCTGGAAAGACGCCTTGCGGTGATCGAAAAAAGCTTCCAGAGCCCGGCCGCCCCCCGCAATGACGCAGTTCGCAAGGCGCTGCACCGTTTGCGCCGCATGTCGCCCGGTGACCGACTGCAACTGTTTAACAAGGCCCGGATGCGCCGCCCGGAATTGCGCCATATCGACATGCGTGAGCCCGACAAATGGGCCGATCTGGTGACCGGTGATCTCGGCCTTTCAACAAGGGATGGTGCAAGTTGGTAATCTTCTGATTGCCGCCAGTTGCGACGCCGGAACACAGCAATTTGCATATCATTCACAGCGCGGCCGGACGGGCCGCGTTTTTTCGTAACCACCCACCGTAACCTTGATCCGAAACCTGATCCGATCTGGCAAAACGGCCCTTGATCCCGGGACTGCTTTCGCCGCATTCTGGGGCGGCATTTCAAAGGGAAGAAACAATGTCCGACAAAAGCCAGCCAGACGTCGATATCAATGCGCGCCATGATGAAAAAATGAAGAAAATCAAGGCCGCGCGCGACAAGATGATGGCCCAGAAGATCGATAAAAAGGGTTTGATCATTGTTCATACCGGCAAGGGCAAGGGCAAGTCATCCTCGGCCTTCGGGATGGCGATGCGCTGTGTCGGACATGACATGAAAGTTGGTGTGGTCCAGTTCATCAAGGGGGGCTGGGAAACCGGCGAGGCAAAACTATTGAAAAAATTCCCCGATCTCAGTGAATTTCATGCCATGGGGGCGGGATTTACCTGGGAAACCCAGAACCGTGCGCAGGATGTGGCACTGGCCCGCGAAGCCTGGAACAAGGCGTTGGAAATGCTGCGCGATCCAAGCTATGCGATGGTGATTCTGGACGAAATCAATATCGTTCTGCGCTATGATTTCCTGCCGCTTGATGACGTGCTTGAAGCACTCGCCAACAAACTGCCTGATCAGCATATCGTTCTTACCGGGCGCAATGCCCCTGATACCCTGGTCGAGGCGGCTGATCTGGTGACAGAAATGACCATGATCAAACATCCGTTCCGCGAACAGGGGATCAAGGCACAGATCGGGGTCGAATTCTGATCGCGTGTCGATCCTTTGCAAGAAAGTTTTGAACCCGGAATGAATGCGCAATCTGTTCCCGCCCTAATGTTGCAAGGTACCGGTTCCGACGTCGGGAAATCCTTGCTGGTGGCCGGATTGTGCCGGGCCTATGCGCGGCGGGGTTTGCGCGTGCGTCCGTTCAAACCGCAAAATATGTCCAACAATGCTGCTGTTACCGATGATGGCGGCGAGATCGGCCGCGCACAGGCGTTACAGGCGCGTGCCGCCGGTGTGGCGACCACGGTTCATATGAACCCGGTTTTGCTCAAACCGCAAAGCGATATCGGTGCGCAGGTGGTCGTGCAGGGTAAGGTCATGACCAGCGCCAAGGCACGCGATTACTACCGGCTCAAACGCGATCTTCTGCCCAAGGTGGTCGAAAGCTTCGAGATCATGGCATCTGATGCCGACCTTGTCCTGATCGAAGGCGCCGGATCACCGGCCGAGGTCAATTTACGCGCATCCGATATTGCCAATATGGGCTTTGCCGAGGCCGTTCAGGTTCCGGTCCTTCTGGTGGGCGACATTGACCGTGGCGGGGTGATTGCCTCGATCGTTGGCACGTATGCGTTGTTGTCCGAGGATGACCGCCGCTGGCTTAAGGGTTATGTGATTAACAAGTTTCGCGGCGATGTGTCGCTGTTTGAACCGGCGACCGGCATCATTCATGACACCTGCGGTCTTGAAAGTTACGGTATCGCAACGTACTGGCAAAATGCTCACAAGCTGCCCGCCGAAGATGGCGTCGCGCTCGAAAAGGCCGGGAAATATCACCGCGAAGCCGGGGATGAGATGGGCGGCGTTCTGCGCATTGCAGTACCCCATCTGCCGCGCATTGCCAATTTTGATGATCTTGATCCGCTGGCGGCCGAGGATGATGTCGAACTGCTGGTGATCAAGCCCGGTCAGGTGATCCCGGGCGATTGCGACCTTGTGCTGCTGCCGGGCTCAAAATCCACCATGGCCGACCTTCGGTTCCTGAAGGAACAGGGCTGGGACATCGATATTCTCGCCCATCACCGGCGCGGGGGCCATGTGATCGGTATTTGTGGCGGCTATCAGATGCTAGGCCGCATGGTCCACGACCCGGATGGGGTCGAAGGCGCGCCTGGCAGTGAGGCCGGGCTTGGCCTGCTTGATCTTGAAACCGTCATGGCCGGCGACAAGACGCTTCGCAAAACAACCGGCATAACCATTGGCGATCATGCCGGGCCTGCCGCCGGAACGCCTGTTGAGGGCTATGAAATCCATATGGGTCAAACGGATGGGCCGGATCGGGCACGCAGTTGGCTTGATCTGAATGGCGTTTCTGATGGTGCAATCAGTGACGATGGCCGGGTTCTGGGCTGTTATCTGCATGGCCTGTTTGCCAGTGATGATTTCCGCCACGCCTTTTTGGGGCGGTTGCGGGCCGGGGATGCCCATCAGACGACGCATTTCGAGGCCGGAATTGATGCCGCCCTTGATGAACTGGCTGATCATCTTGAAGCCTGCCTTGATCTGGATGGCATGCTGGAGCTGGCCAAAAGCCGCACCCCATAGTGGGTGTTCGGGTTTTCCGGGTTATCGGCGTTAAATTCGCATCTCGGAGCCGTTCTAGGCCTTTACTTCAACCGCGTTGCATGGTTTGAGATATCTTGCAGTTCCGGGTTGGAAACGACCCCGTGTCTTTGCGGTTATTGGAATGTTTTCGCCCGCATGCCGGGTCTTTGCGAAACGTTCATTCTTGATCGGGTATCTTCACGTTTATGCGTCAGTTATATCATTTTTGGCTTTCACCTTTTTCGCGCAAAGTGCGCCTGGTTCTGACCGAGAAGAAGCTTGATTTTGAACTCACAGCTGAACCGGTTTGGGAGCGGCGTGACGATTTCCTGCTGCTTAATCCGGCAGGCGAAGTCCCTGTTCTTGTCGAAGAGGACGGGGCGGTTCTCTGTGATTCCGTTGTGATTTGCGAATATCTCGACGAAGTCTATGAGGACGAGCCGAAACTGTTCGGATCTGACGCCAAGGAACGTGCCGAAATCCGCCGTCTTGTCGCGTGGTTTGATGGCAAATTCAATCGCGAGGTCACCGACCACCTGCTGGGCGAGAAGCTTTTGAAACGCTTCTTTTCGACCGGCACCCCCGATACCAAGGTCCTGCGCGCCGGGCGCACCAATGCGGCCTATCACATGAATTATATCGGCTGGCTGTTTGAACGTCGGAACTGGCTGGCCGGCGACCATCTGACCATGGCCGATCTGGCCGCCGCCGCACAGGTCTCCGTGATCGACTATATGGGCGATATCAACTGGTCGAAACACCCGCGTGCCAAGGACTGGTACATGCGGATCAAAAGCCGCCCTGCCATGCGCGATATCCTCGCAGACCGACAGGCCAGTTTCCCGCCATCCAGTCACTATGCGGAACTGGATTTTGAATGACGAGTTCATCCGTATCAGATGAATTCTACCCTGCCGGAGGCCTCAATACGGCCAGTTACGATCTTCGTGCTGATCTTGATCGCAAGATTTTTGAAGATCCCATTCCCTTCTATACCCGTCTGGCAGAAAGCCTTGCGAATGAAAACGGTGTGCTTGAACTGGGCTGCGGGACGGGGCGGATCAGTGCCGCAATTGCCAAACTCGGCATCGCGGTCGAGGGGCTTGATCTATCCCCCGCGATGCTGGATCAGGCGCGCGCCAACTACCCCGATCTGACATGGCATCTCGGCAATATGTGTGACTTCGACTTGGGCCGGCAATTTGATCTGGTGGTCATCCCGTTTCGCGGGCTTCAGGAAGTCACCGATGCCGATGATCAGCGACGCGCCCTTGAACGGGCCTTTGCCCATCTGAAACCGGGCGGGGCGATTGCACTGGATCTGATGGATCCGGATTTACGCTATTGCCTTCCCGAAGGCGATCTGGAGCATGTTGAACTTCCGATCTTTCCGATGCCAAAGGGTGTCGGGCAGCCGGGCAACGGGTTGCGTATCACGGCGATGGAACGCACCAACGATCCCCTGACCCAGAAATTCAGCGAACATTGGCGGTTTGAAGAAATCAACGATCAGGGGGATGTCCTTAAGCGCGAGGAGTGCTGGCATCATCTGCGCTGGGTGCATCGCAGTGAAATGCGTTTGATGCTGGAACTGTCCGGTTTCATTTCGATAACGGAATTTTCTGATTTTCAGGGCAATCCACCGAAATATGCTAGCAATCAGGTCTGGATGGCAAAACGGCCGGACTGATGCCCGGCCGCTTATTCTGGATATACCCGGTGTCGATCCGTTTGTTGATCAGTTCCCGGCAAACTTCGCAGCACTGGTCATGTTTTCCGCGCGCTCGTCACTGGTCAGCGGCACCAGACCGTTATCGGCAAGCAAACCTTCATCGCCAATGACCGCTTCCGAGACATAGGTGTAAATAAACGCACCCAGGCTCTGAACCAGTTGCTGGTGGTCATCCTTGACGTAAAGATACAGCGCACGCGATGCCGGATAGCTGCCATCCAGGATGGTTTCGTAATCCGGCTCGATGCCATTGATCGGAACCCCCTGCAGGCGTTCGCGGTTGCGCTCCAAGTTGTTAAAGCCCATCACGCCATATGAGGTCGGATCTTTTTCAAGCTTGCTGATGACAAGACGGTCATTTTCACCCGCTTCGATATACGCACCATCTTCGCGAAGTGTACGGCACAGCAGGCGGAAGCTATCCGGATCAGATGCCTCAAGGCTTGCGATATCGGAAAATGTCGAGCAGCCCTGATCAAGCAACAGCTGCCCCATCAGATCGCGCGTACCTGATGTTGGCGGCGGGCCATAAACCCGGATTTTAAGGTCCGGCAGGCTCGGGTCGATATCCGACCATTTTTCATGTGGGTTCGGCACACTTGCACCCTTGACCGGAACCGTGCGCGCAAGGGCCAGATAAAGCTGGCGGGCAGTAAGCGACATGGCTGGTGCATCGCGCGAACCCAGCATGACAATGCCGTCATAGCCGATTTTGATTTCGGTAATTTTATCGACCGAGTTGGCCGCGCAGATCGCGGTTTCCGACCCGGCGATCGGGCGCGATGAATCCACGATATCAGGGTATTGTTCACCGATACCACCGCAGAAAAGCTTAAAGCCGCCACCCGATCCTGTACTTTCGACGACAGGGGCATGGGCGCCGGTGGTTTTGGCGAAATGCTCGGCGACCTTGGTGGTCAGCGGAAAGATCGTCGATGATCCGACAATCCTGATCTGATCGCGGGCCTCTGCAGCCGGTGCTGTCAGAAGTGCAATCGATGCGGCTAGGGTAGCCAAGGCAAGCGTGCGACGCATTTCGTCCCCCAAAACGTAGCCGGTGATGGACCGGCAGATGATTCTACCGGTCATATACAAGGAAATCGATCACCGTGAACCTGTTTTCTCGGCCCGAAGGCACCTGTCACGTCAGTTTGATCCGGTGCGAACATCCATCTTCTCTATATTCGCTTTTGCCGCGTCGGCAACAGGGGTTCCGTTTGAAAGTTCTATGACAGTTAGCCAATCGCGACGTGCCAAATCTTTGTCGCCGGCGATCTGATGGAGTTTGCCGCGCTCAAAAAGTGCCTGAACATTCTGTGGTTCGCGGCCCAGAACATTTTCAATATCAGTCATTGCCAAATCGTAACTTTCAAGCAGTCGCCAGGCAGATGCCCGGTAAATCAGGGCTTCGGTATGATCGGGTTTAAGGTCAAGTGCCGCATTGAGATCGTCAATCGCCTCCCAATATTGTCCGGCAAGGCCAAGCGCCATGGCCCGATCCACCCAAAGCTGCGGGTTGTTGGGCACCAGTTCAAGCGCACGGCTTTGGTCGCGCCAGGCAAATTCAAGGTTATCGGCCATCATCCAGGCTTGGCCTGCCTGCGCCAGCATGCCGGCAACCACGTCCGGCCCGGCTGGGCTGTCCCTGGCAAGAGCATCAAGACGGGTGGCGGCTTCTTCGTATTTGCCAAGCGATATCAGGGCGACTGCAACACAATGGCGGGCTGGTTCCCCGCCGCCAAGGTCGCGCCAGGCAATCGCACTTTCAAAACCGTCTTCGGGTTTAATCTGGGCCAGCTTGATGCAGTCACGATATTGCTGGCTTTCTTCCTGTGTCATGCCGCCGTTGCTTTCGGTCTGGGCACGGGCATCGGGCATGTAAGCGCTGATGCCAACCACCCCCGCCAGACACAGCAAGCCTGTGGCGCGTGCAAGGAACGAGGTGCCGGAAAGTCGTGACATGAATAAAGCTCCGTCTTTGGCAAAAATTGCTGGCCGCTAGCATAGAAGATCCGTCGATCGATCGACCATGCCTGAATGCGCATATCTGAAAACTGACAGTTTGAAAGTCTCACAGTCCCAGAGTCTCACACCATGAAAACGGCAAGATCATGATTGTTGTTCCTGACACGTGTGTGTTTTCGGGAACAAATCATGCTGCCAAAAGGTTTTGTTTGTATGTTGCTGGGCCGTTACTGTGCCCTCACACTATGTTCGCCGTTACAAAAGGTACCTTGATGACCAATAAGCTGTTCTGTTTCGGATTGGGGTTTTCCGCCCGTCTTGTTGCCCGCAGGTTGCAGGCGGACGGCTGGGAAATTGCCGGAACCACGCGGAGCACCGACAAGGCCGCGCAGCTAAAGGCTGAAGGCATCGAACCCTTCATCTTTGCCGATGATCACCCGATCAAAGACATCGCCTCGGCCCTTGAGGGCGCAACGCATGTTCTGGCCTCGGCCCCACCCGGTGGGCAGGGTGATCCGGTGATCCATCATCACGGTAGTGATCTGGCAGGCCTGCCGGCCGGCACATGGGTTGGTTATCTATCGACCACCGGGGTATATGGGGATTGGGATGGCGCCGAAGTTACCGAGGAAGATGAACTCCTCCCCAGTGGCAAGCGAGGGCGCAGGCGGGTCGCGGCAGAAAAGGCATGGTTTGACCTTGGTCGCCGTCATGATTTGTGTGTGCAAAGCTTCCGCTTGGCGGGCATTTACGGGCCGGGGCGCAATGCGCTTGAAACCGTGCGTTCAGGCCGGGCGCGCCGGATCGTCAAACCCGGTCAGGTCTTTTCACGCATCCATGTCGAAGATATCGCCCAGACGGTGCTGGCCGCGATCAAGCGCCCCAATTGCGGGGTGGCATATAATGTGTGTGATGATGACGCGGCCCCGCCGCAGGATGTCATTGCCCATGCCTGTGGGTTGCTCGGTGTGGATCCACCGCCGGAACAGGACTTCGCCACCGCCAAGCTCAGCCCGATGGCGGCAAGCTTTTATGAAGACAACAAACGGGTTTCAAATGCGCGGATCAAGCAGGAACTGGGTGTAAAGCTGCGTTATCCGGATTATCGGGCCGGTTTGATGGCGCTTTATGATGAAATATTGGCCAAATCGCAGGCCAAAGACGAAATTGTTTCATAATACCGCATTGTTGACGCGGGTTTTGCGTCGTATATAACCGCAAGTGCCTGCGGACACTCATATCGTCTTCTGTTAGGGCACAATATGATTGTCCACAGGATCAAATTCGGTTCGGATGGCGTGGTCTTCCGAACCCCAAAGCCACCGCGTATCGGCACCTGATGTGGAATACGTTCGCATCTTCCCGACCGGCAAGGAGAGAGCAAGCATGGATCGTCGTATTGTAACCGTCTTTGGCGGCACCGGATTTGTCGGACGTCATATAGTCAAGCGCCTGCTGGAACGTGATTTTATCGTTCGTGTCCCGACCAGAAGCTTTGAGCGCGTCAAAAAACTCAAACCGATGGGCTATCTGGGCCAGGTTGTTCCGGTCCATTGCGATGTCCGCGACGAAGACAGCATCAAGGACGCGATCGAAGGGTCCGAAGCAGTCATTAACTTGCTGGGTATTCTTTATGAGCGCGGCAGCAAGAATTTCCTCAACATCCACGTCAAGGCGGCCAAACGTATTGCCGAGGAAGCCAAGGCAGCGGGCGTAAGAACGCTTCTGCACATGTCGGCCCTGGGTGTGGATAAAAACACCTCTGCCAACTATGCGACTTCGAAACTGGCCGGTGAAAAGGCCGTGCGCGAGGTCTTCCCGGATGCGATAATTTTCCGCCCGTCGGTCATTTTTGGTCCGAATGACAACTTCCTGAACAAATTCGCCACAATGGCGCGTTTCTCGCCGGTTCTGCCGGTTGTCGGTGCGCCGGGCCTGCCAAAAGTTGATCTTGGCGAAGGCAAGGTCGATCTGCATGGCGAAGGTGGTCCGAAATTCCAGCCGGTCTATGTTGGCGATGTTGCCGATGCCTTTGTTACTGCGCTTACCGAAGGCAAGTCTGCTGGCAAGACCTATGAGCTGGGCGGGCCGGAAACCCTGTCCTTCATGGCACTGCTTCAGGACATGCTGCGCATCACCCGTCAACGCGCCATTCTGATGCCGGTTCCGTTCTGGCTGGCCTCGATCAAGGCATTCTTCCTGCAATTCCTGCCGGTCCCGCCGCTGACCCCCGATCAGGTCCGGTTGCTGAAAACCGATAACGTGGTGTCCGAAGGCGCAGAAGGTTTTGCCGAACTTGGCATTACGCCCAACAGCCTCGAAGCGATTGCACCGTCCTATCTGAAACGTTTCTGCCCGCCGCGCAAATCCGGCGAGTTCCGCCGTTTCGTTTAGAGCAATTTCCGTTTAGATCGAAACTGCTCCAGGATGCAGCGTTCCTGAATATGAAAAACCCCGCCGACGCTTCGGCGGGGTTTTGTGTTTTGGCAGATACTGAATTGAGGGCGGTTTATCGATCCCCCAGACCCAGTGCGCGTCCGCGTGCATTTTCAAGATGCTGGCGCAGGCATGTGGCGGCCTGTTCCGGGTCACGTTTTTCAAAGGCAGCAATGATCGCAAGATGATCGTTCATCACATTCTGCAACAGGCTTTCTGACAGCCGAAAGCGTTCCTGGCGTATCAGGCGGATCTTGACGGAATTGACCTTGTAGATCTTTGAAATAATTTCATTATCAAGTGAATCTATGATCGTGTCATGCAGCGACCAGTCCACGGTCTGGGCATGTTCAAGCAGTTCCGGTGTGATGCCATTTTCGCTGGCCGAGTACAGGACGTCTTCATGTGCCTTGCGAAGCTTGGTCAGCGTCTGATCACTGGCCTGTATGGTGAACAACCGTGCGGCTTCGAGTTCAAGAAAAAAACGAAGCTGAAAGGCATTGCGTACAAGTTCAAGATCAATATGGGCGACCTGCATTCCACGCTGCGGCACAGTAGTTATCAGACCGTCAGCTTCAAGGCGCGGGATCAGTTCGCGGATAGCGCCAAGCGGCATATCGGTAATTTCGACAAGTTCACGCTGCGAGATAAACTGACCGGGCCGGATATCACGGGCCAAAAGATGTTCGGTGAAGCTGTTATAGGCTTCGCTTCGCCGACTTTGTCTTAGTGGGTGCCGCTTGTTTACGCTCATCAATCATTCCTGGCTGCGAACAGGGTATCGTAAGAATTTGTGATCCACTCATACTGTTCCTGCGTCAGTTCGACAAGCGGCGCGCGCACGCGCGACCATTGCGCACAGCCGGTTCTGTGCGCAACAAGCGCCTTGACCGCTGGCGTTACAGGAAGTTCGATCAGGGCATTAACAAGCGGTGCCAGTCGCCGATCTGGTGTCTTGCCATCCAGAAGCGGAACTAAGAGGTCCGGGGCAAAATTTGCCACGCCGCTGATCGCGCCTGATGCGCCCAATGCGATTGCCGCCCCCAAAAGACGTTCATCCCCGATCAGGATGTGCCGGTCGGAAAACCGGTCGAGCAAGGTTTTCGCATTTTCCCAGTCGCCCGACGAATCCTTGACCCCGGCAATCATGTCAGGGTGGCTTTCAATCAGGGGGGCGATCATGTCCGGGCCGACCGGGGCGGCTGAGACCTGTGGGATATGGTACAGAATGACCTGAAGTCGGGTGTCACTGATCGCATCAAGAAACTGCCGGAACCATATGATCTGCCCGGCATCGCTGGACCCTTTGAAATAATAGGGTGGTGTTACCAGAACATATCTTGCCCCAAGCGAATCGGCTGTTTTTGCAGCCTGAATAGCGTCTGAAAGTGCGGATTCGATGATGCCGACAATGATCTGGGTTCGAGCAATACCGGATGCCAGCAAAGCCTTGTGTGCGGCGATTTTTTCATCACCAGACAGATGTGGCCCCTCGCCGGTTGTTCCGCCAAGGGTGAAAGATACACACCCTTTGGAAAGCAATGATTTGGCATGTTTGCACAGCAGGTCGATATCGATCGTGCCGTCAGGGGTAAAGGGCGTTGTAATCGCAGCGGAGATGCCGAATTTGTCTAATCTGGTGGCGGGCATGACACATTCCTGTTTCGCGCCAGATAACCTGACGCAGTGTTTATTGGTGTTGAAACAGTTGTCTATCACTAACATGTTAGTTATACAATAGGTGTCGTGTCAGTGCAGATGTTGTTGATTCTCATCTGTGGAAAGACCTAAAAATAATAACGACACACAGAAAAACAGATACTTAATGTCCTTTAGGGAGGATTAAATGACCAAAACACCCATGGCACGCAGCCTGGTAAGGCTTGCATCGGCAGCAATCTGCACCTTTGCAATTGGTGCAACATCGGCCTTTGCCGCAGACGCGGTAAAGCTGCGCATTTCAACACCAGCCGTTGAATCCGACTGGCACGCCAAAATGCTGACCGTCTTCAAGGACGAACTTGCAAAGACGGCACCGGGCGAATTCGATATTGAAATTCACCTGAATGCCAGCCTGTTCAAACAGGGAACAGAACCCGCCGCAATGCAGCGTGGCAATCTTGATATGGCGATGATTTCGGCACAGGACATTGCCAAACAGATACCGGAATGGTCGGTATTTACCGCTGGTTACCTGATCCGTGATCCGGAACATCAGAAAAAAGTTTTCACCAGCGACATCGGTAAGAAATTCTATCAGATGGTCGCTGATGACATGAATATCGAAATCCTTGATGTCGGTTATCTTGGTACCCGCGAGCTTAACCTTGCCAATGACAAGAAAATCACCACCCCGGATGACCTGAACGGCGTGAAGCTACGCATGCCGGGGTCCGATGCGTGGTTGTTCCTTGGCAATGCGCTGGGTGCCGATGCAACACCACTGGCATTTGGTGAAGTCTACACCGGGCTTCAGACCGGAACGATTGACGGTCAGGACAACCCGCTGCCAACGGTTAAGGCTGTTAAATTCTATGAAGTCACCAAGCAGATCGTTTTGACCGACCATCTGGTCGATGCGATTTTCCTGTCGATGGCAAAAAGCACCTATGACGATCTGAGTGCAGATCAGCAAAAAAAGGTCAAGGACGCTGCGGCGGTTGCGACCGCCTACAACAACAAAATGCGCATTGAAGATGAAGAGTCGCTGATTGATTTCTTCAAGAAAGAAGGCCTTTCGATTTACACCCCGGACGTTGCTGCATTCCGCACCAAAGTTCAGAATGCCTATCTGGAAAGCGAATTTGCCAAGGATTGGCCGGCGGGCATCGTCGAGCAAATCAACGCGGTGAAGTGATCAACTTGTGCGTGATTTGACCAGACCCTTCAAAAAAGGTGCCGAAAGCATCGCGGTGGCATTGTTCATCGCGATGTTTGGCACATTTCTTTTACAGATTTTTGCGCGCTATGTTCTCAATAGCCCTCTTGGCTGGACGGTTGAGCTGTGCATCATCCTCTATATCTGGCTGGTGTTCTGGACGTCCGCTTTCTTGCTGCGTGAACATGACCATGTGTCGTTCAACATGCTGTTTCTGGCAGCCCCGCCACGCGGGCGACGGGCCATGGCAATTATTGGTCTTGCATGTATTGCAGGCGCCTTCATCGCCGGGTTCCCGGTGATTGTGGATTACGTCATGTTCATGCGGATCGAAAAGGCACCTGTCACGCGCATTACCCTTGATTATGTCTATGCCATTTTTCCGGTCTTTATTGTTGCGCTGATCATCCGCAGTGTCATTTCCCTGTGGCGTTTGATGCGGGCTAAAACCTGTGATCGGGAAATCGCGGCAATTTCTGGTGAACTATCACAATCGGACCAACCCAGTTCTGATCCGTTAATGACACAGGAGCCCAAGGCATGAGCATGGCTTTTTTGATCAGTCTTGGGGGATTTTTGCTGCTTGGTGCGATTGGAATGCCAATTGCAATCGCGGCCTTTGCGGCCTCAATCGGCTATATGTTCATTTCCGGACAGGATGTTGGTCTGGTTGCCGAACAGGCGTTGAATGGCCTGTTTAACAGTTATGTTCTGCTGGCCGTGCCTTTGTTTATCCTTGCGGCCAATTTCATGAACGCCGGGACGATCAGTGAACGGTTGCTGACATTCAGTATTGCGATTGTCGGTCGTTTTCGCGGCGGGCTTGCCCACGTCAATGTGTTTGCCAGTGTGATCTTTTCAGGGATGTCGGGATCGGCAATTGCCGATGCGGCCGGGATCGGGCGCGTCATTATTGATCTGATGACGCGTAATAACCGTTATCCGGGTGGATATGCCGCCGCCCTGACCGCGGCATCAAGCGTTATCGGGCCGATTATTCCGCCTTCGATTCCGATGATCCTTTATGCGCTGATATCGGGATCATCAATCGGCTATCTGTTCCTTGCCGGTATCGTGCCGGGACTGTTCTTGGCCGTGGTTTTGATGGTCGTCAATGTCGTGGTCGCCCACAAGCGTAATTTCAAACGTGATGACGTCGTGCCGTTACGTAAAATTCCGGCAGTGACACTGCGTGCATTCCCGGCATTGATGCTCCCGGTGATCCTGCTTTACGGGATTTATGGTGGCATCACCACCCCGACAGAGGCGGCGGCGATTGCAGCGGTCTATGCCCTTATTCTTGCGGCATTGTTTTATCGGTCGGTGAGTTGGAAAGATTTCTATCATCTGGTGCTTGATGGGGCCAGGTCGACCTCGGTCGTTGGTCTGATCATCGCATCGGCACTTGTCCTCAATTATCTGGTAGCAAGTGAAAACCTGCCCGCACTTGTTGCGGACGAACTGGCGGCGATCAATATGTTGCCCTTGATCTTCATGCTGGTGATCAATGTGATCATTCTGCTGCTGGGCTGTTTGTTTGATGCGACGACACTTCTGTTGATCGTGGTGCCGCTTTTTCTGCCCACAGCAGAACTTCTTGGCATTGATCTGGTCTATTTCGGGGTCGTTATCACTATCAATATCATGATCGGTCTGATCACACCGCCCTATGGCATTTTGCTGTTTGTTCTGAACGGTGTTACCGGCATTCCCTTGCGCGATATCATTCGTGAAATCTGGGTGTTTGTGGGGGTATTGATCGGGGCGTTGATTGTGCTGGTTCTGGTCCCCGAAATGGTCTTGTGGTTACCCCGTTTGTTTGGATATACCGGTTAGATCACCATTGGCACGGTAACATCAGCGACAATAAAAAAGACCTCCGCCGGGCGCACAGCCGGCGGAGGTCTTTGTCTTTCTCGCAAACAGCGTTAGCTTGCCCGCACGCGGGTAACAAAACCGTTTGCCTCATCCTGAAGGCGCTGGGACTTGTTCAAAAGGTCCTCGGCTACGGTGCGGGCCGAACCTGACATTTCGCGCACTGCCTCGGCTGCACGTGATACATCGGCCATATTGTCCGAAACATGGCGTACACCGTTGGCGGCTTCTTCCGATCCGCTGGCAATTTCACCCGTCGCAGCACCCTGTTGGCTCATGGCTGCCGCGATCGAGCTTGAAATGCTGTCAATTTCGCCGATTGTTCGGGCAATTGTCGAAATCATTTCGACGGCCTGGTTGCTGACTTCGCGCATTTTGCTGATTTGCTGGCTGATATCCTCGGTGGCGCGCTGGGTTTGCGACGCCAGATTTTTGACCTCGTTGGCGACAACGGCAAAGCCCTTGCCAGCATTCCCGGCCCGCGCACTTTCGATGGTAGCATTCAGCGCCAGTAGGTTGGTCTGATCGGCAATGGTGGTGATCAGTTCGATCACCTCGCCAATGCGATCGGCCGTTTCTGACATCTGGCGCACCGTTTCATCGGATTTCCGGGCTTCAGACACGGCCGTCTGCGAAATCTCTTCGGCCTTGGCGACCTGTCGTTCGATCTCGCGGATCGACGCTGACAGTTCCTCCGTTGCAGATGACACCGAACTGACATTGCTCGATGCGTTCTGGGATGCCTCGTTGACCTCGGCCGCGCGGGTGACGTTATCGCCCGCATTGCGTTCCATATTATCCGCCGTGTCGCGCATTTCATTGACGGCCGTCAGAAGCTCCGTCACCAGCGAATTGACCGAGCTTTCAAATCCGTCGGCCATTTCATTTAGGGCCGTACGACGTTGTTCTTCGGCGCGTTCCTCGGCTTCCTTGTTTTGCGCGCGCAGGCGTTCGGCCTCACGAGCGTTTTCACGGAATGTCTCAACCGAACGGGCCATATCAGCAATCTCGTCCGATCCGCTGTCTTTGACCTCGGCGTCAAGGTCACCCTTGGTCAGACGCGTCATCGCGCCATTAAGACCAATCAGGCGACGCAAAAGGTTGCGGCTGACATAAAGCCACAGGATCAGGGTCGAAATGACGATGGCGGCAATCGCCACGATGATCATGATGATTTCGGCTGTTGCAATGGTCGTTGCCACGCCGCTATTGGCGACGTCGATCTTTGTGCGCATGTCGCCCAGAAGGCGCTCGGCCGTTTGGGCGATCTGTTCGGTGATCGCCCCATTTTCATTCAGAATGGTGTTGAGTTCGGCCACCGTGGCAAATTCCGCCTGACGTAGCGAAAACAGGTTTTTGGGCTTGGCCGGATCAAGGGCTGCTTGCAATTCGGCCAGGGTCGCCTGGGCTGCTTCCTTGGCCTCTGGGTTGGGCATCAGATCGATGCCTTTTTGCAGGTGGGTCAGGATCGGGTTGATGGCGAACTTGACCTTATCAAGGGCATCATTGTCGCGCGCGGCGACGACCTGTTCTGCAAGGCCCGGGATCTGAAACGCGATGGCGCGCAGATCGCTCATATTCTGGGCATCAAGCGCATCAACATCGAGAAGCTTATCAAGCGTATCAAACGCCTCGTTTGTCTGCTCCGGGCGTCCGACCAAGGCATAAAGTGCGGACGCACTGTTGGTCAGCGCCATATTGGCATCGGTATTGAGTGTACGTGCCGATGCTTCGATCGCATTGGCGCCGGTGACGATTTGCTCAAGCAAAGCCTGGGTTTCGACCGCATTGGCAAACAGGGATGTCTGCATGTCTTTAAGGTCGTGGATATTGCCAACCAGCATTTCCGTCTGACTGGAAAATTCGCCAAGAATGCCGGCATCAACGCCAAGCGCGCCAAGGACCGCGATATCTTCATTCAGTGCAGATGCTATCTGATCCAGTTCGGCACTGACGGCTTCGATTTCTTCTGCGTTCTGGGCGACCGCAACGTTGCGTGCGATGTTGCTGACCAGGTTGCTACGCGCATAAAGCCCCTGTCCGGTGACAAGGGCGGGAATGGCTTCATCCGAGACGACGGATTGTTGTGTTTGCGTGATGCGAAAGGCAAAAACGGCCAGTGCTGCTGCAATAACGGCGAGCAACGCGATGGGCACAATGGCCATCATCAAGCGTCCTCGCAAACCAAGGTTGCCAGTCATTTATCAAGTTCCCCCAACGGCACATATTTTGTCCGGCGGCTTTTGCCTTTGCTTCGGACCTTAAGGACGTTTTCCCAATGTCGGATAACAGATCGCGCAATGGTGATTGCAGCGGAAACGCGTTATCCGCCCCACGGGGGAACTATTCAAAAGCCGCGAAGCGCTTGCAAGATTAATCGTCTCGCGTGGAAGAGTTTCGTGAAATGTTTGAGAATTCCGCCCGTCATCGCCCTGAAATTCCACCCCGGGGAGTTTTGGGCTGGAGCTATTCTATCTGGGGAGGGGCTTAGGGCGCTGCAGATTCGACGAGGCCCTTGTCGAATTAGGCCTGATCAAGAATCTGGCGGACATTTTCAATGATCTCGCGGCGCGACGGCGCCTGAATGACCGGCTCGCCGCCAGGGCGTTCGATCATGATCACCGGAATACCCAGATTACGGGCCGCCTCGATCTTGGCAAAGGTTGCATCGCCGCCGCTGTTTTTGCTGACGATGACATCGATCTCGTGACGTTCAAGAAGCTCGGTCTCGCTTTCGACACTGAACGGACCACGGGCAAACAGCCATTCACCATGTTCAAGATCAAACGGGTCGCGCGGCGCATCGACCGTACGCACAAGCAACCAGGTTTTTTCAAGCCCCTCAAAGGCATGCAGGTTCTTCGCCCCGCTTGCGATCAGCGCGCGTGTGCCGACGTCGGGCAGGATTTCGGCGGCTTCTTCGATCGATTTCACCGAAATCCAGTTGTCCTGATCGGTCTTTTCCCAGGCCGGGCGGTGGAACTGAATGCAGGGCATGGCAACCGCGTGGCAGGCCTGGGCGATGTTGTGCGATATCTCGGTGGCATAGGGATGGGTGGCGTCAATCACCAGATCAATCTGTTCGCTTTTGACATAGGAAATGATGCCTTCCGGCCCGCCAAAACCGCCAATCCGCACTGGCACACCATCGGGAAGGCTGGGCGCGCTGGTACGCCCGGCAAGCGAAAGCTGCAGGCGAATATCGCGGCCGAATTCATGCATCAGGTCTTCGGCAATGCGATTTGCGTCTCCGGTCCCGCCAAAAATAAGGATGTGTTTCGGACGGCTGGCAGGACGGGAGAGAGACATGGGCAGAAAACCTTTTTGTTACTTTGTGGGGTCCGATTGGACCTGTCTTACGGGCACGGGGCCTTATTGTAACCGCCAGATGGCGCAGGCGCCACTAGGGTGCGGTTGGCCTGAACTGTTCAAAATCGCCCATGCCATGGCGGGCGATGATGGTGCCGCTGCGATCGGTGATGACGATTTCCACGGTACAGGCACCATCAAGCGTTGCGCGTGCGGATTCGCAGGCCTGACGGGCAATGGTGTCTTCAATCTTAACGTTTGCCGCCTGACAAAGTTCCAGAACCTGCTTGGCGGTATTGGCGGTGCGACACTGATCTTGCAGACTTTCATCCCCGCCACATGCCGCCACGGTTTGTGCCAGCCGGTCGAAATCGACCTGTGATCGGCTTGAATGCAGATCAAGATGGCCTTGGGCAAGCTTGACCAGTTTGGCAAAACCACCCGCGATGCTGACAAACGGCACGGGATTCTTGCGCAGATATTTCAACATCCCGCCAACGAAGTCGCCCATATCAAGAATGGCTTCTTCGGGCAGGCCATAAAAGCTGCGAATGGCGGCCTCGGAGGTTTTGCCGGTCGCGCTGGCAACATGGTCGCGCCCTGTGGCCCGCGCGACATCAATGCCGCGATGGATCGAATGAATCCACGCCGAACAGCTAAACGGAATGACAATCCCCGTCGTGCCCAGAACCGACAAGCCGCCAACAATGCCAAGGCGCCCGTTCCATGTTTGTTTGGCAGTTTCCGCTCCGCCGGGAATGGAAATTTCGATCTCGACATCGGGGCTTGCGCCAAACTGATCGCAAAGGGCTTCGATCTGGCCGACCATCATTTCGCGTGGCTTGGGGTTGATCGCCGCCTCGCCCGGTGGCAATGGCAGGCCCGGTTTGGTGATGGTGCCCACCCCGTCCCCGGCATGAAATGTGATGCCGCTTCCCGGTTTTCCAGGGCGCACGGTCGATATGATTTCCGCCCCGTGGGTGACATCGGGGTCATCGCCGGCATCCTTGATCACACTGGCGCGTGCCCAGCCATCGCCCTTTTCCGCCTTGATCAACTGAAATGTCGGGGTTTCACCGCGCGGCAGCGTGATGGTGACCGGATCAGGAAAATCACCGGACAGCAATGCCTGCCACGCCGCACGGGTTGCGGCGGTGGCACAGGCCCCCGTCGTCCATCCCTTGCGCAGTGGTCCGTCCGGTTTTCGCGTCATCAGATGATTTTTTCCTGTTAATCCTGCCGGTGTTTTCGTTATTGAGGGCGGGCGAGATCCCTATCGGAAACTCAATTAAACATGAATAATTATGTTATTTGAAAAGTTATACGAAAAAATCTCGGAAATATGTTGTGCGTATCGTTTGATTGCTGTTTAACATATCTTCTTGATGTGGTCCTGCACAGAGGGCTGCATTTCATTTAAGTAGAAGTAATGCGTGATGACGAAGCTTGGTGTTGATTTTCCGGTTTTTGAGCCGGGTTGGGTATGGCTTGTTGGTGCGGGGCCCGGTGATCCCGGTCTTTTGACGCTGCATGCCGTCAATGCCATGCAACAGGCAGACGTCGTTGTCTATGACGCGCTGGTCGATGACCGTATCCTCAACCTGCTACGCCCGGATGCCAAACGCATTTACGCCGGCAAGCGCGGCGGTCGTCCGTCATCCAAGCAGACCGACATTTCCCTGCAGCTTGTCGAACTGGCTAAACAGGACCTGCGTGTTCTGCGCCTCAAGGGCGGTGATCCGTTTGTCTTTGGTCGTGGCGGCGAAGAGGGCATGACGCTTGTCGATCACAATGTGCCCTTCCGGGTTGTGCCGGGCATTACCGCCGGGATCGCAGGCGCAGCCTATGCCGGTATTCCGACGACCCATCGCGATTGCAATTCCTCGGTGACCTTTGTGACCGGCCACGGGTCCAGTGGCCAAGTCCCTGACAACATCAACTGGGCAGCCCTTGCCAAGGGTGCGCCGGTGCTGGTCATGTATATGGCAATGAAACATCTGCGCCGGATTTCCTCGGAACTGATGGCCAATGGCCGGGCGGCGGATGAACCGCTTGCCGTGATCAGTCAGGCAACCACACCGGGGCAGGGCATTCTGATCACCACGCTTGAAAAGGCGGCCGATGATGTCGAACGCGAAGGCGTTGAACCGCCTGCGGTCTGCATTCTGGGCAAGGTTGTTGGCTTGCGTGATCGTCTGAACTGGCTTTCGCCGCAGGATGATGTGCGTGCGGTGCGCCATGTGCCGTTCGAACAGGTGCTTGATCTCATCACCACGCCGGCTGATCCCCTGAAATAACAGCTCCCACTCCGGGCTTTATGATCTGTCCATTTCTGACGGCAAGAGATTGATATATATCGTTGCCGGTGCGATTGGTGATTGTACAATCGCAGCACTTCTCTTGACCCGGATGGATCATGGACGAACAGCAGGTATTGATACGCATCCTTGAAAGCGGTTGGGCACAATGTGCTGATATCGTGCGCACGGATGGCGGCGTGCTTTTGACGGCACTTGTGGCGGGCCTTGTAGGCAGTGCCACCCATTGTGTCGGCATGTGTGGTCCGTTCGTCATCAGCCAGGTCACCAGCCGGATGGAGCAGCTCCCGGTCGAGAAAATGAGCGAATTCCGCCGTCTGACAGGGGCGGCCTTGCTGCCCTATCAGTTCGGGCGTTTGTCGACCTATTGCCTGCTCGGTGTTCTGGCCGGTTACTTTACCGACAGCATCAGTGCCCTGACCCGTGTCTGGTGGATCGGGCCGGTCTTGCTGATTGCAGCTGGTTTGTTTTTCCTTTTGTTTGGGATTCTTGGTCTGATGCCCCATCTCGGTGGGTTGTTGCCCTCAACCGGCGAATCACGTTGGTGGAACAAGCTGGTTGGCAATCATGCGCGTGGGCTGTTTGCGGCGCCTTACGGCTGGCGGGGCTATTTGCTCGGCGTGATGCTGGGCTTTATTCCCTGTGGTCTGGTGTATGGCGCGCTTGTCATGGCGGCTGCCACCGGGGCGGCGCTCAATGGTGGGGTGGTGATGCTGGTCTTTGGTCTTGGCACCGTGCCGATGCTGTTTGTCACGGGCTTTGTCGGACAATATGCCGCACAACGTTTCCGGGCCCTGATGGTGCCGGTCGGGCGCGGGCTTATGATTATTAATGGCATGATCCTGTTTGCATTGGCGGCAACCACGCTTGCCTAAGTCAGGGTCGGCTGGCGGCGAGATGCCAAAGCCCCGTTTTTTCAGGGGATTGTGACCAAGTGTGAGCTTTCCCACAGGGGCCACGCTTGCAAGAATGACCGGGATATTTATAGTGCCGGTTCAGTTTGTGACGCACAAAGATCGGTTGTCCTGACCGGCAAAGACATGAGGGTGGACGCGTGAGCAAAAAGACGCTTCTGGCAATTCTGGGCATTGCCCTGGTTCTTGGGATCGGGCTGACCTATCGTCTGATGATGATGGGAACCGAAACCGGTTCATCGGGATCGGCTGCCATCGGCGGACCGTTCGAGCTGGTCAACCAGGACGGCGAAACTGTCACCCAGGAAGACTTTGCGGGCAAATACATGCTGGCCTATTTCGGCTATACCTTCTGCCCGGATGTCTGCCCGACCGAGTTGCAGGTCATGGGCACCGCCCTTGATATGATGCCCCAGGACATCGCCGACGAAATCACTCCGGTCTTCTTCACCGTCGATCCCGAACGCGACACGGTCGAAGCGGTTGCTGAATACGTTCCCTATTTCCATGAACGCATGGTTGGTCTGACCGGCACGGTCGAACAGACGACGGCGGCTGCCAAGGCCTATCGGGTCTATTACGCCAAGGCGATCCCCGAAGGTCAGCCCGAAGATACCGACAGCTATCTGATGGACCATTCGTCCTTTGTCTATCTGATGGACCGTGATGGGCAGTTTGTCCGCCATTTCAATTACGGCACCAGCCCCGAAGACATGGCCAAGGGCGTAACCGAGGCCGTCAAAAAGAACGGCTGATGATGTGATTGAGTTTGGCTCCCAAGCCGCGCAATGCCATGATCATGGCAGATGAATTCGGCTGGGCGAGCCATTCACAGCAAATTTGTAGGTCCTGACCCTAAATGCCTGACACCATTCCGGGGGTCGTAATCGCGGCCCCCGCGTCCAACAGCGGCAAAACTGTAATCACGCTGGCGCTTTTGCGTGCCCTGACGCGCAACGGTCATGCGGTTGCGGCGGCGAAAATCGGGCCGGACTATATTGATCCGGCCTTTCAGGCAGCTGCGTGTGGCGATAGCTGCATCAATCTTGATCCATGGGCGATGACGCCCGATCAGATCAACGCCCTTGCCAGCGAACATGTCCAAGGCAAAGCCTTTTTGATGTGTGAAGGGGTGATGGGCCTTTTTGACGGGGCAGCGAATGGCGATGGTTCAACCGCCGATCTTGCGGCCCTTGCCGGGTGGCCGATTGTTCTGGTGGTCGATGTCAAAGGCCAGTCGGCCTCGGCAGCGGCGGTGATTTCGGGCTTTGCCAAGTTTCGTGATGATATCAATGTCGCCGGTGTGATCCTCAATCGTGTCGGCAGTGACCGCCACAGGCAAATGATTGTCGATGCCTGCGCCAAATATCTGCCCGACCTGCCGGTTCTGGGCGCGGTTCGGCGCAGCGAAGATCTGATCCTGCCCGAACGTCACCTTGGATTGGTGCAGGCGGGCGAGCATTCTAAGCTTGATGCGTTTCTGGGTCGCGCCGCTGATATCATCAGCGAAGATGTCGATCTGGATGCCCTGACCGGTTTGCTCGATCAAAAAGATGGCCAGACGGAAGAGCCAGTAGTACGGGCCGCGGCAATCGCCCCACTCGGTCAAAAGATCGCGGTGGCGCGGGATGCGGCCTTTGCCTTTAGCTATCCACACCTTCTGGATGGATGGCGTAAGGCGGGGGCGGAGATTTCCTTTTTCTCACCGCTTGCCAATCAGGCCCCCAACCAAGATTGCGATGCGATCTATCTGCCCGGCGGCTATCCCGAACTTCATGCCGAAACACTCGCTAAGGCAGATGCGTTTAAGGCCGGGATGCAGGATGCAGCAAGCCGGGGTATGCTGATCTATGGCGAATGCGGGGGCTATATGACCCTTGGCAAGGGCCTTGTCGATGCAAGTGGCACGCGCCATGAAATGCTGGGGTTGTTGCCGCTTGAAACCAGTTTTGCCGCTCGCCGGCTGCATCTTGGCTATCGCGAGGCGCAGCTTGGCATGCCGACCCCGTTTGGCCCGGCGGGCATGAAGCTGCGCGGGCATGAATTTCATTATGCGACGACAGTTTCTGAAAACGGGATGCCGTTTTGTCGGATGAAAACGGCGACAGGCCTTGATCTGGGCCCGGCCGGTCTGGTGGAAGGGTCGGTGTTTGGCTCCTTCTTCCATATGATCGCACAGAGTTGATCACACGGTTGGCAGACGTGAATTCATCGGGGCATACGTGCGGGTTAGAGTGTGTTATGTCTGATCGACGGCCCGATTGAGAGAGACCATGAATAAAAAAGCCCCCGCTGCAATAGGACCTGAACCGTTCTGGGAAACCAAGACTCTTGCTGAAATGACGCAGGAAGAATGGGAATCCCTGTGCGATGGCTGTGGCAAATGCTGCCTGCACAAGCTTCAGGATGAAGAGGACGATTTCGTCTATTACACCTCGGTCGCGTGCCGGTTGCTTGATTGCCATTCGTGCCGGTGTAAGGACTATCCCAATCGCACCGAACACGTTCCCGATTGCGTTCAGCTTTCCAAGGAAAATGTCGAAACCCTGACCTGGATGCCGTCCACCTGTGCATATCGCCTGCTGGCTGAGGGCAAACCGCTGCCCGACTGGCATCCGCTTAAAACCGGCTTTCCGGACTCAGCCATCATGGCGGGCATGTCGGTGCGCGGCATGGCCATCCCCGAAGACGAAGCGCATCCGGATCTGACCCGCTATATTGTCAAATGGCCGGCCTGATACGATTTGGCGTTGTCAGGGAACTCGATAGCATTCCAAGGATGCGGGCTAGGTCAATAATAGCCAGAATGCGGCCGCTGTACTTGCCGCATAACGCTGCGCAAAACCGGCTGAAAGCATCGGCACGTCATGGCCGCGTGTGGTTTGAATCGGGTGCCGCCGGTATCAAATTTCAAAGACGAATCCCTGAAGACTCGACCCGATCAAAAATCCCCGGACAACCTCAAAGATGACCCGCACTCATTAATGCAACCGAAATACTATCCAAAAGAAGTGTTTTTTGGAAAATGACTGTGTCGGCAGGATGAACAACGCAGATTTCTACGGGTATAGGCCGTTTATTAAATTACTATAATTTGTGAAACAACAGGCTGTAATAATTAAAATAGTTTTTGGAATTACCTCGTTCTCGCCCGCCAAAGGGTATCATAGGTTGGTTTTCAAGGGGCAAAAGTTCAATTGTTCTTGCTCTACACTAATGTATATGATTTTGTCTGTTGATCAGTTGCTCCGGGGTAGGGTAATTGATCGTCGGTGCAGTTTTCCGCCGTTCGTACAGAATGCCAGATCATTCAGGATATCCGGCGCAAAGGTCGAAGAACCGTCAAATGTCCCGATACTGACTGGTCGCCACCTATTTTGGGTTGGTGAGAAGTCATGATCTTCCCGCAAGAACGAACCGTATAACCTGTAACGACGCATAGAACAGCATTGCTGTAATCTCGGTCACACGTCCCGCATGTGTGTCGGGATTTTACATAAGCACAATCTTGACCAAACGGTCGAACAAAAGCGATCCCGGAAAAAATGACGGGATAAACGGGAAAATCCCGTCAACCAAAAGGGTATCGAAGTGGGTATTGGAATCTTTAAGGGTGAGAAGGAAGCGCGGAGCGAACAGCAGGTTGCTGCCGCGCTCGGACGCTCAATGGCGCGCATCGAGTTTGATGCCAACGGTAATATTCTACGCGCTAACGAAAATTTCGAAAAGACGATGGGTTACAAGGCGTCCGATATCATCGGTAAACACCATGCGATGTTTGTTCCCGAAGAAATCGTCAATTCGGCAGAATACAAAGACTTCTGGAAGAAACTCGCGGCCGGTGAGTTTCTGAGCGGTGCATTTCCGCGCAAACGTCGGGACGGATCTTTGATCTGGCTTGAGGCAACCTATAACCCGATCTTTGACTCAAAAGGTCGGGTTACTAAAGTCGTCAAATTTGCGACTGATATTACCGAACGCCGCAACGAGCGTGCTTTGCTGCAAAGCGTGTTTGACGCCATCAGCACGTCGCAGGCCGTGATCGAATTTGATCTGGACGGCACGGTTCTGACTGCCAACGAAAACTTCCTGTCTGTTCTCGGCTACAGCCTTGATGAAATCAAAGGCAAGCATCACAGCATGTTTGTTCCGGCCGATCAGCGCAATTCTTCCGAATACCGGATATTCTGGCAGAACCTTAGTCAGGGTAAATTCCAGGCCGGTCAGTTCCAGCGTGTTAGCAAGAATGGCAATCCGGTATGGATTGAGGCCACTTACAACCCTGTTCTTGATGCCGTCGGTAATCCGATCAAGGTGATCAAGTTCGCCACGGACATTACCGAGCAGACCAAGCTTCTGATTGATCTCAAACAGATGATCGATGGCAACTTCTCCGAGATTAACGATAATATCGAAGAGCTCAACACACGTACGCTACAAAGCGTCGATGCGTCGACCAATACCATGGACCTGACACGCAATGTTGCGGCCAGTGCAGAGCAAATGGCGGCATCTATTGCTGAAATCTCGCAGAGTATGTCGCAGTCCCAAGGTGAAACCGAACGGGCTTATGTTCAGACCAACACCGCTAACGAAATGACCCAACGCATGACCGGTGTGGTCGATGAAATGGGCAATATCGTTGAGGTTATTCGCAATATTGCAGGCCAGATCAACCTGCTGGCGCTGAACGCGACGATCGAAAGTGCGCGTGCTGGCGAAGCTGGCAAAGGCTTTGCCGTGGTCGCCAACGAGGTCAAGAACCTTGCCAATCAGGCTGCCCGTGCGACTGAGGACATCACGCAGGAAATTAGCGGCATTCAAGATATCTCTGCGGAAGTCGCTGGTGCGCTCGAGACCATTCGTGGCTCGGTCGAGACGGTGCGCAATGACGTGACAAACATTTCTTCTGCTGTCACTCAACAAACTGCCGTGACGGAAAATGTCAGCTCAAGCGTGCGTGAAATGGCACATTCGGTTGAAGGCATGTCCCAGAACCTTGAAGCCATTCGCACGACAACTGACACCGTAGCTGCTTCGGTTCGTCGAACCCGTGAAGCTGCCGAGGTGCTTGCGCGTTAAATCCGGCCAAGTCACTTTGAAAATGCCTTTTGGGGCGGGACCGTTTGGTTCCGCCCCTTCCTTTTGGAATATGACAGTTCGAAGATGATCATTGTGACAAACGCAGAACCCCTTGCCTTGTGATGCTCGAAATCACAAGAATATCGGTCTGAAAATGGTATAGTTGGACCCGATAGGGGCAATGGCGGGGCAATAAGGCAATGAACAGCGATCATCTGCGCATTGATGTTCTGGGCGTCGGCGAGGCGTTTGACCCGAATTTTGAAAATTCGTCTGTTGTGGTGTCGGCGGGTGACTTCCGGCTGCTGATTGATTGCGGGGCGACGGTTGCCGGCCATCTGATGGGTAAGTTTCCCGATCCCGACGCGATTGATGCGATCTATTTCACCCACATGCACCCGGATCATATTTTCGGTCTGGTGCCGATCATGCTCAATTGGCGTGATGACGGGCGGTCCAAACCATTGCGCATTCTGTGTTCGCCGCAATTGCGCAGCCATCTTGAAAAACTGATGGAGCTTGGCTTTACCGGTCTGGGGTCGGCCTGGCCCTTTACCATCATCTGGCATTCGATTGCCGATACATCAAAGATCGGACCGTTTGAATGCCGCTTTGCCCGCTCGGACCATAGTGTTCAGAACCACGCCATCCTGCTGCGGTATGCCGATAAGGGATTTGCCTATTCCGGCGATGGCAATGTGACGGCTGATACCGCTGCCCTGTTTACCGGTGCCGATCTTGTGTTTCAGGAAACCTATCTTTTGAAACATGATCCCCAGCACGCCGCCCATTGCGATCTGGAAACCGTATTGAAGCTGGCATCCGACATGCCCGGTGCCCGGTTCTGGCTTTATCATGTCAAACGCGATGTGCGGGCCGAAATGGCCCAGGTTGTTCAGGGCAATGAACAGGTCCGCATCGCCGTTCCGGGCGAGGTCATCGAAATTCGCTGACGTTTTGCGATTGCCTGCCAGAAGGATCCCACAACAAAAAATGCCCGGCACACAGCCGGGCATTTTGCATTTCTATCAAACACCGTTTTGATCAGTGAACGGCGCGCGGTTCCATATCGTGCTGGCGGATGGCGGCATCCGCGACGGCATGGTTTTCAAACGATGCGATATGGGTGCCGTCTGCGGTAAACACGCCATAAACCAGTTCGTCACTGTCTTCCTCGGTATTGGGGACCTGACGGACATAGGCAAAGTCATGAATACCCAACAGGGCAAAATCACCATTGGAAAGAAGGCCGGTATCCTGGCCGATCCGCTGATCGCTTTTGGTATCGTGGTTGGCTGTTCGATTTGTCATTTGAACCACTCCTTGGTTAGGCTTTGCCGTCTTCTTTGTCGGCAGCGCTGTCCTCTTCGGAGACCTTCATGTCGATGGTCTTGGAAGGCACAGCTTTTTTCTTGTTCGATCCAATCGCGATTTCACGCACGACCGGTTCCGGCAGGGGTCTGTTCAGGTCAACATGCAGAAGACCGTTATCCAGATGCGCGCCGACAACTTCGATGCCTTCGGCAAGAACGAAGGAGCGCTGGAACTGGCGTGACGCGATGCCACGGTGGATGTAGACACGTTCGCTGTCATCATCGGTATGTTTGCCCCGAATGATCAGCTGATTGTCTTCCGTGGTTACCGACAGATCGTCTTCGGCAAATCCGGCGACCGCGACCGTAATACGCAGCTTGTTTTCACCGATCTGCTCGATGTTATAGGGCGGATAGCCCTCGGCCTTGGTTTTCGAGACCTGATCAAGAACGCGTTCGATCTGATCAAAACCCAAAAGCAACGGGCTGTTGAACATTGAAATTCGCGACATTTGCAGCACCTCCTCCGTCAGAGCGAGTGTGGTTATATTCGGATCCCACGCAATCTGCGTTCTGGGCATCCGGGTGTCCGACCCGAGCCATTCGGCACCGGACGTTTCATCTATTCAAATAAATGTGGTTTTCCCGCCAATAGTCAAGCCTTGCCTGCATTGCGTGACCCGCATGGGGCCTATTTGCCGGTCTGTGTCAGATCCGGCATAGTATCAAGCGCATAATACGCCACCGACTGGTCCTTGCCGCGCAGCGCGACCTCATGCATCACCGCATTTTCCGGCAAGGGAATCGGCCCGTGATCAAACAGCGTCTTGGAAATCACCAGCGGCACGCCATGTCCCTTGGTTTGGGCCTCCAGACGGGCGGTTGTGTTGATGGTGTCGCCAATCGCACTGATGTTTTCGCGGCCGGGTGGGCCCATCTCGCCGACGATCGCCTTGCCCATATGAATGCCAATGCCGATGCGAAGCGGGTGGGGCAATTCGGATTCCAGATGTTCGTTAAGCCCCTCGATCCGGCGCAACATTTCGGCCGCCCCTTCAAAGGCCTGCAAGATGGTGCGTTCGGTATCGTCGCTTTCATGCCCGTAAAGGGCCATCAGGCCATCACCGGTAAACTGCGCGTAATAGCCCCCGGTCCCCCGCAGGGCTTCGGTCATCTCGGCAAAGAACTGGTTTAAGATGAAAAGCACGTCATAGGGCATCTTGCTTTCGCCAAGCTTGGTCGAATCGCGCAAATCGATAAAGATGCAGACAACCTGTCTTTCACTGCCCGAAAGCCCGCCCGGGCGTCGCCCGTCTCGCGCGGTGGCGTTTGGCGGTAACAGCGGCGCAACCGCCAGGTCATTTTGCGGGCGGATCTGACAGGCAAGACGCATGCCCTTGGGCGCCTGAATGCTTTTAAGGGCGGCGGCCTCGATCTGGCCAGGGGCGGCAAGCTGATCGGTGCCAGACCCACAGTGGATGCGGCATGTGGTGCAGCGCCCATGGCCGCCACAAACCGATGCCATCGGAACGCCCGCATCGCGCAGGGCTTCAAGGGCTGTGGCACCCGGTGGTACGCGAATAAACCGCCCATTGGGCAGGCTCAGCATCGGACCGCGTTTGACCCGGTCAATGGTCTGGCGGATTTGCCGCACACCAAAGGGCGCAAGCGCAAGCGCGATGCTGACAATCGTAAAGGGCAGAATGGCGTTTTCATAGAACGTGATGGCGGCCTGATTGACATTGGCGGCATCGAGCACGCCAAACACATATTTGCGCCCGCCTTCTTCGGCACGACGGGCAATTTCGGCTGCGGCTGCGCCGTAACCGGCAAGTGCCAGTGTCGGGATCAGGATGGATAGCGTCCCAAGTGTGTTGCGCCATTTCGGATAGAACGGTTTGACCCGAAGCCAGAAATGAATGCCGATGCAGCCATGGGCCCAGACCACAATGACCGTGATCGCCTGCAACACCCCCTGAAACGGAATGAACACCGCCAGATCAAGCAGAACGCGTTCATATGGCGATGCCACGTCAAAGCCCAGATCAATGACCCGGGTCGCAATGATGTGACGAAACAGCAGGAACGGAATACACAGGCCCAAAATCATCTGCGCCCATTCGGATTTGCGCAAACGCAATGTCCGACGGCTGGTCAGGCGACCGGTTGCCAGCAAGAAGTGCGTGACAAGTGCGACCAGCAACAGGATTTCAAGCGGCGGGAATTGCCAGATTTCGGTGGTGTAGTCGCCAACGGTCTCCATCAATTCCGGTGAAACGATGCCTGCGACATGGTTCAAAAGATGAGTCAGCACATAGGCAAACATGGTCAGGCCGGAATACAGCCGCAAATTCTGGATCATCGGTTCGGGTGCCCGTTTTCATTTGTCCCTAAGCGTCCCAATCGGGTGTTGACTTCTGCGGTCGATCGGTGCCGGCTGGTACAGTCCTGTTTTGACAGGATCATGCAACACCTTTGGTTGATAAAGTGTTTTATGTCTTCAGGCACGAAAAAAGCCATCAGAGTTTCTGATGGCTTCTGTTCATTGGTATATGGTTTGAGACCGGTTTGTGGTCAGGCCGCGGATTTAACGCGCTTTCGCGTCATGAATTTCACCATCGAACGTGCGAAATCAACGCTCGTGATCGGCGTTTCAAGCGATTTCATCGCGGCTTGATGCACATCATCCGGGATCAGGTCGCTGCGCGCCTGCAGCAGGGCCTCTTCATAGGGTTTCATGAATTCCGGATGCGGCTGGATCGAAGCGGCATTTTCCCCGTATTGCAAGCCGGCATAAGGGCAGAAATCCGAACTTGCCCAGACCGTGGCACCTTTCGGCAGCTCGACGACCTGATCCTGATGGAAGGCATTGATACGGATGGTTTCCGGGCTATCTGAAAGCCAGTCGCTTTTGCTGGCATCAACCGCATAGTCGTGGGCGCCAACGCCCCAGCCCTTGTCGGACTTGATCACCTTGCCGCCGAGCGCAGTGGCCAGAATCTGGTGACCAAAACAGATACCAAAGACCGGCTGACCAGCACCAACGGCATCGCGCAGGAAATCCTGCAGGCGGATCATCCAGGGCGTGTTTTCATAAACCCCGTGTTTGGAGCCCATGATCACCCAGCCATCCGCATCATGGATCGACGCCGGAAATACGTCTTCAAGCACCGTCCAGGTTTCAAACTCAAGGCTCGGGTCAACATCACCAAGCAGCTTTTCAAGCATGCCGGGGTAGGATGCGAAATCTTTGCGAAGTTCTTCCGGGGCGAACCCGGTTTCAAGAATGCCGATCTTCATGCGGAAACCTTTATGGACGTCAATGTGGCGCTAGGGTCAAAACTCACTCACATAATCGTCCCGGTCTCCCGGATTTGTGCGGATATGCAGAGCAAAATCGCAGGAAGATCCATATCTTTCAAGATTTTGCGACAAAATATTCCGTGTAAATCCGGGTGATCCGAAGGACAACTGATATGAGAGAAAGCCTCTGCGTCAAATCCCTTGAACGGGGAACACCCCGCTCTACGGTATTTTCCTAGCTTTTTCTCTCATATCAGTTGTCGGGATGGTCATGTGAGTGAGTTTTGATCCTTAGCTCAGTTATGGGATTTTAGCGCCAAAGACAAGCCCGGTGCTGCGAGAATTTAGGCTCAAGACCTATTAATTTGATTTGAATGGCAGACGTTATATTTGTGAAATCCAAGGAAAAGCCTGCAGGGCGGGCTGGCTGCCCGGCCAAGGGGTTTGACGCAGGAGTTCGCAAATATAACGTCTGTCCTTCGGATTCACCGGGTTTGCACGGGCTACTTTGTCGCAAAGCCTTGAAAGATCTATATCTTCCTGCGGTTTTGCTTCGCGTATCCGCACAAACCCGATGAACCATTCAAACCAAATTAATAGGTCTTGAGCCTAGGCAAATTTTGACCGGAAATGCGAAACCGCCCGGCGTGATGCGCGGGCGGTTGCAAAACCTGCGGCCATTTGGTCGGGGGGACCAGACCGGCCGCAGATGATGTGATCAGACTTATTTGTTCAGGCCAACAACACGGGTAGCCCCCATGCCGACAATCATCGCGACGACAAAAATGATCGTGTCGCTATGCCCGAATGCCAGCGCGCTCAATGCCGGGCCCGGGCAATAGCCGACAAGTCCCCAACCGGTCCCGAACAGAACACCACCTGCAATCAGTTTGGTGGTAATGGCGCGGTTGGTCGGCAGGCTCATTTCGCCGCCACACACGGCTTGGCTTCGGTTTTTGGCAAACTGGAAGATCGGAATGGCAACCGCCAGACCGCCGCCCATGACAAAGGCCAGGCTCGGATCCCAACCGCCATCGGCAATCGCCCAGATATCAAGGAAGCCCAGAACCTTTTGCGGATCGATCATGCCCGAAATATAAAGGCCAAAACCGAAAATCGTGCCGCAAATCAGGGAAACAAGCGTACGCATTACATGCCCCCCATCAGATGACGGGTGACGAGAACGGTGACAAAGCCCGCCGCCATAAAGGATAGGGTCGCAACCAGCGAACGCAGCGAAAAGCGCGACAGGCCGCAAATGCCATGGCCACTGGTGCAGCCGCTGCCGATCGTGGTGCCAAGACCCACCAGAAGGCCGGCGACAATGATCACCGGAAGTGAACTGGTTACGACACTTTGGGCGGCAATTTCGGTTGCGTTCATCAGGATAAGCGGCCCGACAACCAGACCAATGACAAAGGCAAGGCGTTGAAACACGGCCGAGCCGCCCTTGGTCGGGGTCAGCAACCCACCAAGAATACCGCTGATGCCGGCAATCTTGCCGTTAAGCAAAAGATAAAGGCCCGATGCCAGACCAATAAGTCCGCCGCCAATCAGGGCGGAAATCGGCGTGAAGTTTTCCATCATTCAATCCATCGAAATCAAAATTTATATTAATGTATGCGCATGCATTAATTTTATCAATGGGGCAGGATAAAATTTTATCGCAATGCCAAGGAAAGACTAATGTACAGGCGGTTTTAAGAGCCGTTTTAAACTGGCGGGCTGCTTTGGAAACCCGCGACGCCGTCGCGTTGTCTTCGCCGTAATTTCCCCGTCAATTCAAACCCCGCACCACACCTGATCAACCGGTCGGCATATTTCAATACCGCAGGAAAAACAGACCATTTTGATGTTTAAATATGCGAATGGTTCGCAAAATAAATTGCAATATTGCGATGCCGATGCTACCCGGAAAGTCCCCGTCAAATTTGCGGGTACCATGATTTAGTGACTCGCCGGCTCAGCGGACCGGGCGGGCATTTCAACAAGGCGGATATAAAACGTGCATCCGGATCAGAACATCCATGTTGCCTGTATCGGGCCCGATAAAATGGCGCCGTCGCTTGCCGATCGGGACCGTTTCGCACCGGTGATTTTCGAACGTCTGGGGCAATATGATCTGCCCGATGTTGATCTTGCGCACTATGCCGCCTTGGCGATTTCCATTCATGCCGATTTACGCTTTTTGCTGGCCAACAAGGATGTCCTGGCCGGCTACCTTGATCAGGGGGGTGTCATCCTGTGGAGCGGCCCGATGGCTTATCCGGTGATTGACGGTGTTGGCGAATTCATCCCGCGCCCGAAACGCAATCTGGCGGGGCTCAAGATTACCTGCCTGGCCGAACATCCGCTGTTTGATGGCGTAACCGACGAAGACCTGACATTTCGGCGCGGCGTTGCCGGTTTCTGGGGACGCGGCCACAACCCGGCACCCGACGGGGCCGTGTTGCTCAACGGGATGGACGCAGAACCCGAACAGGCCCCGATTGACTGGATCTGGCAACGCCCGGCCGGCGGGATTGTCATCTGCCATGCCGGAAACGATTTTCTGACCTTTGCCCAGGCCGGTGTCGGCACGACAGCCGACCGGCTTGCGCCCAACTTTGCCAAATGGCTGACCGGTCAGCTGCACGCATCAGCACGGCAGGAGGAACGGGTATGAGCGCAGCCACGAATACTGCAAACCCATCCCGCCCCAAGCTGATCGCGCTTGATGGTGGCATGGGCTATCACAAGGCAACGCTTGAGGATCCCCAGATTGCCCCGCATATCGATGAGGTCATCTATATCTGCGATCTTGGCGATGAAGACCTTAAAGACGCAGCCGGTCTGATCATTTCATGTCGAACCCCGGCCGAGGTCATCGTGCCACATGCCAAGCGTATTCGGGCGTTTCTCGATCGCGGCGGCATGGTGGTCGCCATGGGCGATACGGAGCAGGAAAAATGGCTGCCGGATGTCTCACGCGAACAGGTCGAAACCAATTTCTGGTGGTGGCTCGAACCGGGGGCCGACCTTGGTCTCGAAATCGCGGCACCCGAACACGACATGTTCACCGATCTTGGCAAGGGTGATGTCAGCTGGCATCTGCATGATCTGTTTGATGTCCCAGACAGCGCCAGATCGCTGGTCGATTACAAGGACGGGCGGTCGGTGCTGTATGAAGACACCACCAGTTTTGCCGGTCATCTTGTCGTGACGTCACTGGATCCGATGTATCACCATGGGGCGTGGTTCATGCCGGCAACCACGCGCTTTCTATATGGTTTTATCCCGTGGATTCGCCGAACGCTGGACGCGAAGGCAGATTTGTCCTGAGGCAAAATCACTGAATTCGACTAAAAATCTGATTTTGAACGATTTTATCTATCTTGCCAAAATCCTGAAATAGGCAGATATAGCATTATCTTTGGTTGTGGTTTCGGCATCGTGCTCAAGCCCCCTATTCGGAAATCTGTACATAGATGAGCATAGATCGTCTGTCGGCCAGTCGGCGGCTTGATGTCGCACTGGCACTGGTCTCGCGGGGCGACCATGTCGCTGCGGTTGAGGTTGCGCGTGCTGCTTTGGCTGCGGACAGTGAATGGGACGAAGCCCATTTCACGCTGGGCGACATCTATGAACGCGCAGGCGAAACCGAAAACGCCATCGAGGCTTTCCGTCAGTATCTTATCCTCGATCCCAAAGATCGCATGGGCGCGGAAGTACGTTTGACATTGCTCGGCGCAGCTACCCTTCGCGATCGCCTGCCGCCGGATTATGTCCGCGCCCTGTTTGATGATTATGCCCCGCGCTTTGAAATCAGCCTGCGGGATCGTCTGGCCTATCGCGGTCCGGAATTGCTGTTTGAAGCCATCCGGCCTCTTTTGCCCAACACGTTGCGCCCGCTCGAGGTGCTTGATCTTGGCTGTGGCACCGGCCTGGTCGCCGAGGTCTTTGCTGCCCATGTCGATGCGATTGATGGTATCGACCTGTCGCCGCGGATGATCAACCGGGCGCGCGCCAAGGGGCTGTATCGAACCCTGATCGCCGGTGACATAACCGACATGCCCAATGAAATCGGCACCGATTACAGCTTGGTGATTGCCGCAGATGTTCTGAATTATCTTGGCGATCTGGCGCCGGCCCTGCAGGCGGCGCATGCGCGGATGCGGCCCGGGGCGCTTTTGGTCTTCACGCTCGAACATGGGGATGCCTTCCCGTTTGACCTTGGCCCCGGCCAACGGTTCCGCCATCACCAGCGCGCCATTGGTGAATGGTTGGCCGAATGCGGGTTTGATGTGGTTTCAGATACGCTGGGGGTTCTGCGACAGGAAAAAGGTAGCCCGGTCGAAGGTCGGATTATCGTTGCGCGCGCCAGTGACAATTTGGCGCTTTTGGCAGGGGATCTGATCATACCGGGTGAACCCGATCAGACCTCTGGTCAGACATTGCATTAAGGTAGCAGCCTTCTGGCCCAAACGAAAAAACGCCCCGCAGCCAAGGCTGCGGGGTGTTGTTGTTTTGATCTGAATGGTGATCGATCTTAGACCGGCACGCCGCGAATGACCGCCACTTCGTGATAAAGCGGCACATTCGGATCCTTGTTGATCATTTCCTGGGCCTTGGTGGCCGAAAGCGGTTGTTTGCCTTCCGGGTCGCCATAGAACTTGCAGACCAGCTGCTTTTCAAGCCCGGTGCCACTCAGCGCCTTTTCGAGCATCACAAAGAACGAGATATCCGTGCCGGCATGTTGCAGCACGATTTTCGATGCGATTTTCTCTGGGCGATAGCCATTGGCTTTAAAGCACTCGCAAATGATTTCGGTGCCGATGCGGCAGCCGAAATTCATTACCAGTTCGGCCTGCGGTGCATGTTCGCGAATACGGCGCATCAGAGCCTCGTTCAGGCCAAGCCCGACCGAGTTAGCTCAACCTAGCTGAGGCTTGAATTTGTCACAATAAGTTCAAGCCTCTTGTGAAATTGAATGGAGAAACACCCCTCTTGCTTTGTTTAAGTTCCAAGGAAAAGGCTAGGTTTTCTTGAGCCGTCCAGAGCTTTATGCCAATTCAGAGCCTTGATACATATTTCATTCGTGATAAATACGAGGCATTCGAGATTACATCTGGGCGAGGCGCGATATTATGGAACATATCATCATACACCGTGTGAATGATCGCTACGCCAGTTTTCCATCTGTTGCGCGGCTTTCTGACGGTCGTCTTGTCTGTGTGTTTCGAGAAGCTGGGCCAGAAAGCGCACGGGCTGCCATAATGGGTGTTCACACCCATCAAGACATCGACAGCAGGATAATGATCTCGACAGGAGACACCTCTGGTAAGAGTTGGTCAAATGCGCGCGAGGTTATTCGCTCTGGAGAGAATGCTTACAGTGATCCATCCATTATGATTTGTGCTAATGGGACATGGATTCTGAGAGCAGCATGTTGGAGATTAGTTGCATCAAAAGATCGGCACATGCTGAAGGGCCCAATTCATCGCCACTATGTACGTACATCCCAAGTCGGAATGTTGAATGGCAATGAATATTTTATTTCCAGAGATCAAGGAAGCAGCTGGAGCGCTACCGAAAGCCAAGTTGAAGACACTTTCTGGCGACATGCGGTTAGCCGAGAAGCGCCAATAGAGCTTGAAGACGGTTCCCTGCTGCAAGCAGTTTACGGCGGTTGGCCAACAACGACGGAATGTGCAGCGATACTACGTTCTTTCGATGAGGGCCGAACGTGGGGTGATGTCACTAAACTTGCTGGAGACCCCGCCTTAGGCCTCTTGTATCGGCAGCATAAAAATTTCAACGAAGTTTCTTTGGTTTCACTTGATGTGGAAACGATCATCGCGTTGGTTAGAGCAGATACATCTTTTACTGTAGACACAGGTGAACACGTTACGGAAGGCGGGATGGGGCGGCTTCACTGGGCGCGCTCCGATGACGCAGGAATGACATGGACCAAACCAGAACCAACACCGGTGTGGGGACAACCTGCTCATGGACTTAACCTTGGCAATGGCAGGGTCCTATGTACTTTCGGTCACAGAAGAACGCCTTTCGGAATTCAGGCCGCAATTTGCAATGTGTCAGAAAGTTCTTTCAAAGTGGAACGCAAAATTGTTTTGCGCGATGACTCTGCAGGGTGGGACTGTGGTTATCCATGTTCTGTGATGCTCAATGATAAATCGATACTATCAATATACTATATTCACGGCCCTGATGGCATAAGGCACATCTCAGCTACCAAATGGCGTATCGAAGAAATGGAGGAGATCGCGTAATGAATTATGACTACGCGGCGATTGCTGAGGTTATGAGTTTAGATGATGTGTCACTCGACGTCTTCGATCCAGCCCATGTCACTGCAGAATATGTTTCCTGGATCAACAATCCAGCGGTTGTACGCTATACAGAGGCACGCTGGATGAGCCACACATTGGAATCGGCGCGAGCGTATGTGAGTTCAGCAGCTAATTCCAGTAAGTCGAAGCTGTTTCGGATATGCTTGGATAGCGTACATGTGGGTAATCTTCGGTTATCAGCAATTGATAGGCTTCATCGGAGGGCAGAAGTCGCATTGCTCATTGGTGAAGCATCGGCAAGAGGCCGCGGTGTTGGTCCGAAGGCAATTACTATTGCAGCTGCGCATGCCTTCTCTACGATGTCATTGGTAAAGCTGACTGCAGGTATATACGAACCGAATCAAGCATCAGAAAGTGCCTTCAGGAAGGCTGGCTTTCATAAGGTGGCTACATTGCGGAACCACTTCAGTTTTGAAGGGCGGTACGTAGACGGAACTATTGTAGAGCTAATGTCTCCATTCTCTGGAGTTGGCCAATGAATTCGACGCATCGAAAAACGTTGCTACCGTACGGTCGTCAGTCGATTGAGGACAGCGATCTTGACGCGGTTTGCAAAGCTCTTAAATCTGACTTCCTAACAACTGGGCCGATCGTCGAGGAGTTTGAGGAGGCCTTCAAATCCGTCACAGGATCTGGCCATGTTTGCGTCGTTAATAGTGGTACTGCAGCCTTGCATCTGGCAAATCTCGCTCTGGGTGTACGAGCCAGCGACGTTGTTATCGCGCCTGCCCTGACATTTGCGGCTACAGCAAATGCAGTTCGACTATGTGGTGCCGAAGTCGTTTTTGCCGATGCCGACCCAAAAACAGGTCTTGTAACTACCAAAACCCTAGAAGCAGCTGTTCTGGAGGTAAAAAAAATATATGGGAAGTTGCCGGTTGGTGCGTGGATAACGCACTACGCAGGGCAAATGCCGCGAATGGATGAACTTGCACAAATTGCCAATAAGTTTGGCTTCTGGCTTGGTGAGGACGCGTGTCATGCTGTCGCGACCGAGTACGATTTTGATGGTTTAGCAGGAACTGTTGGCGATTGTCGTTGGAGCCGGGCTACTGTTTTCTCATTCCACCCGGTAAAAACGTTTACCACTGGTGAGGGTGGGGCAATTGCCACGAATTGCCCTAGGCTCGATAGGAAGGTAAAGCAACTGCGTAGCCATGGCATTTCCAGAGACGTGAATGAAATTGCCGAGAATCCACTTGCCTTTGCTGATACCGAAAAAGTACTGAACCCGTGGTTCTATGACATGGTAGACTTGGGGTTGAATTACCGTTTGCCAGACATTCTTTGCGCGCTAGGGCTTTCCCAACTGAAGCGACTTAACCAATTTATCGACCGGCGAAAGGCCTTGTCGAGAATCTACGATTCATCGTTTTTTTCAGCTCATCCTTGCCTGCGCCCACTTGACCGAATTGAGGGTGTCAGTCCGGTGTGGCATCTCTATGTTCTCTTAATTGATTTCCATAAGATCGGTATGAATCGGGCAGAGTTTATGGATAAATTGAAACAGAAAGGAATTCTGTCTCAGGTTCATTATATTCCATCGCCTTTGCTGAGATACTATCAGGAGCGCTACGGTCGAGAGCGGATGTCTTCCGTTCATTTTCCGGGGGCAACAGAATTTTATGACGTCTGTATTTCGCTTCCATTGTTTCCGGAAATGAAGGATACCGACGCTGTATTTGTAGCGGAAACCGTTTTGGGTATTGTCGGAGAAGCAGTTGCGGATGCACGATAATGGCCGTGTAGTCTTTAGAGCTGATGCTGACAGGAAGATTGGTGCGGGACACTTGGTACGATCAAGTGCTCTTGCCGCAACATTCCGAAACCTTGGTTGGCAGACTGAACTGGTTACCCAAAGGAACTCGGAACCATACCTTCCTGTGGTTAAATCAGCTTTCGATAAGCTGTGTCTTGTATCCAACGATGACGAAGCAGCAGTCAACATTCTTCATGATGTAGATAGCAGATCGAAGAAAATTGCTGTGATCGATGGATATACAATCCCAATTGGCCTTGAGACACGGATTAAACGTCATATGCCCGTAATGGCAATCGATGACAGGCCTGTAAGGTGCCACGATGTTGACTTCTTACTCGACCCAACGCCGGGCCGTTCTGTAAGCCAGTACAATGGCCTTGTGCCGAAGGGGTGCGATGTAATTGTCGGGCCACACTATGCGTTGCTACGTCCTGATTTTCATAAACCTAGAGAGCCTCGTGTAGCTAGCGATCCGCGCCGCCATTCGTTTGTTCTTGTCATGTTCGGTGGAAGTGATCAGGACGAGTTATACGAAACTTCGCTTAGAGTTCTGATGAGGATGGAATATTCGTCTAAACTCCATATTGTCTGTGGCAGTAAGCTGAAAAAGAAGCTTAAAGACTTTGCACCACACCTTTCTGTGACGGTTAACGCAAGCGGCAGTGAGATTGCGGACTTGTTGGATCGCTGTTCTTTCTCAATCGGTGCGTCTGGCTCTGCAAGTTGGGAAAGATGTGCTTGCGCTGTTCCCTCCATTGTGACGTCTATTGCGGAAAACCAGAATGACATCGCGCGTGGACTGCAAGAAGCTGGCGCTGCGTACTTTGTTCCCGTGGACTCGTTTGAGACTGAATTGGTCGGGGCGCTAGAGCAGATGACCGAATCAAGCTCACAATATTCAGTAATGTCAAAGGCGGCTTTGGGCCTGTGCGATGGTCAGGGTGCGTTGCGTATAGCTGAGAAGCTCACAGCCGCTTGTAATTGAGTCAGACTATTATAATTAAGGTACCAAATCATGGTGTTTGCCATTAAAAACCGTCTTATCGGGGCACAGCATCCCCCCTATGTAATTGCCGAACTTTCTGGCAATCATAATGGAGATATTGAACGGGCGAAGGAAATGATTCGGGCGGCGAAAAACGCCGGTGCCGACGCAGTTAAGCTGCAGACTTATACTGCAGACACCATCACCATTGATCACGCATCACCTGATTTTCAAATTGACGGCGGTCCTTGGGCGGGGCGACACCTTTATGAGCTATATCAAGAAGCCCATACTCCATGGGAATGGCATAAGGAGTTGTTCAAAACCGCCGCCGAGTTGAATATCGCAATTTTATCGTCTCCTTTCGACTTTACTGCTGTTGACTTTCTAGAGGAGCTGGGGACACCCGTATATAAGATCGCTAGCTTTGAATGCATTGACATTCCGTTGATTCGTTACGCTGCATCTAAGAAAAAGCCGCTTATTATCTCTACTGGGATGGCTACGATGGATGAGGTGGAGGAAGCCGTCGATGCTGCCAGAGATGCTGGCGCGCCTGAGGTTATTTTGCTCCATTGTATTAGTGCTTATCCGTCGAAGCCCGAGGACTACAATCTGAGTACGATCCCTGAGCTTGGTCGCCGTTTCGGTGTGACCGTAGGATTGTCTGACCACACACTCGGTACACTGGTTGCTAACTCTGCGGTGGCGCTGGGAGCGTGCGTAATTGAGAAGCATGTTACTTTAAGGCGAGCAGATGGCGGCCCCGATGCTGCATTCTCGCTCGAGCCAAATGAACTGACTGAACTTGTCGATCAAGTAAAAACAGTGCATTCAGCTATCGGGTCTCCTCGTATTGGCGTGACCGATGCTGAAAAAGGATCAATGGTGTTTCGTCGATCACTTTATGTTGTCCAAGACGTTGAAAAAGGCGAAGCCATTACCTCGGAAAATGTCAGGTCAATTCGGCCAGGATTTGGCCTAGCTCCAAAGTTTTATGATGAAGTAATGGGATTGCGTGCAGCAGAGAAACTATCACGGGGAACTGCTCTTCGTTGGGATCATCTTATCCATGGTTCGTAAACCCTTTCAAGAGCCGTTGAGGGTTGGCATTTTGTCACCAGAACCAGAGCCCATTGCATGGCCAATTGAAAAGTGTGGTGACATTTGGGCGAGTGTGGAAGACCTTAAAGAGGCGCATTTGCAGGAGTTTGATTATTTTGTTTCTTACGGTTACCGGAAAGTGATCCCAGAAACTATTACCAAACCAGCTTTTGGCCGCATATTGAACCTTCACATTTCCTACCTGCCGTGGAACCGGGGGGCTGATCCAAACTTTTGGTCATTTTTCGATAATACACCTAAAGGGGTGTCTATCCATCTTGTTGATGCGCAGTTAGATACTGGTCCTATCCTTGCACAAGAAAAGGTTGATTTTGTTGATGGAGATACACTTAAAAGTAGTTATTTTACCCTAAAGAGGCGAATAGAAGAGTTGTTTGAAAAGACATGGCCAGCATTTAGGGCTGGTTGTGTTAACCCGATAATACAACCGCCTGGTGGGAGCAGTCATAGCCGCAAGGCGTTTCAACAGCTATGGACACAGTTACCTAAGGGCTACGACACGGAAGTCTCCTTTGTATCAGAGCTAGGTAGAAAATTGCGTGCAATGTCTGAATCTGAGGCGACCAAATGATAGAAGATAGTGCATTTGGACTTATGTTTCATAGCTTCCATGGCTCCAGCCATCCGAAAATGACAGGTACGATAGATGGTCAGTGCCTTGAGAGAATACTTGAGCATGCCAGCCAACACTACAGGCTGCATGATGCATTGGAGTGGGCTGAAAAGGCGCGCAACGGAACTTTGCAAGGACGCGATATTTGCCTCACCTTTGACGATGGCCTTGCTTGTCAGTATGACATAGCTTTGCCTGTGCTAGAAAAATTCAATTGTACGGCCTTCTGGTTTTGTCCGGGAGCACCACTTACTGGCGTCTCAATCCCTAGCGACATTCACAAGCATTTTATAGCGACATCCTTTAATTCCTTTGACGAATTTTATGACGAATTTTTTGAGACCTGTATAGAAACTAGTTGGAAGGATGCCTTTTTGGCGGCAATTTCTGAGCCGCAGGCTGTGTCCTATTTGAGTGAATGGACATTCTATACGCGAGCAGAGCGGTCTTATCGATTTGTTCGTGACATTAAGCCGGGCGAAGTTTGCTGCAACGAGGTTATCGACATGTTGATGCTTAAGAAGGGTGTGAAGGTGTCTGATCTCGTAAAGCAACTTTGGCTGAAGCCAAAGAATTTGATCGAACTTGAAGCAAAGGGTCATGTAGTCGGTCTGCATTCTTATAGTCATCCAATGAGGATGGATCTCTTAGCAGTGGATTTGCAGGAAGCAGAATACAGGAAAAATTCTGAAGTTTTGTCTGAGGTTTTGCGGAAACCTCCAGAAACCGTCTCTCATCCGTGTAACGCATTTACAGACCAAACCATCGACATTTTGCGTGATCTGAATATAAGCATTGGATTCAGGGCTGATATGAATCCTCCGATAACTCGCAATCTGGACTACAGACGTATCGACCATATGTATTATCTTGATGAGATGTATTCATGAAAATCTTGCTTTTCACCAATAATTCTGCACGACATATTGCTTTTGCTGAACGGCTTGCGCAGGAATTTGACGACGTTTTTGTTATTCAGGAAACTAACACGCTGTTTCCGGGAAAGGTCGAAGATTTTTTCCGGAAATCCGATGTGATGCGGCAATACTTTGAGAATGTAATGCGCGCCGAAAAAGCTATTTTTGATGTCCCCCGATTCCTGCCGTCAAACCTGCGGACACTCGCGCTCAAGTATGATGATCTGAGTTTAGTGCCGCCCAAAATTTTGGGGGAGGCTGCCGAAGCAGACGCCATGATCGTATTTGGTGCCAGTTATATCAAGAATGACATGGTGGAATTGTTAATCAATAAGAAGGCTGTCAATATTCATATGGGCCTCGCTCCTTGGTATCGTGGACATTCTTGCAATTTCTGGGCTGTCAGAGACCAAAGGCCAGATTTGGTGGGAGCGACAGTTCATCGTATTACAAGAGGGCTGGACAGTGGCGCGATAGTTCGTCATGCGATGCCCAAAGCAGAGGAAATAGATCCCTTTATTTACACGATGCAGGCAGTAAAGGTTGCTCATGAGGCCATCGTCGACGACCTAAAAAGTGGAATGCTCACGCAATTTGAACCTGTTCCTCAAGACAAGAGTTTAGAACTGCGCTATTCGAGAGGCGTCGATTTCACCGATGCTGTTGCTGCCGATTTTCTGGAGCATCAGCCATCTCCGGAAAAGCTTTGTGAGTTAACGAGCCGCAGAGTTACTGCACAATTCACCCGCCCATTTATTAATTGATCGACAATTCGCCAATGGACAAGAAAATGCTTCCTTCTGAAAAATACTTGCGCGCTTTCCTTAATATTTACTGGCTGCGTCCAGAAAACGCTATGTGGCGAGCAATCAACTGTATGGCTATGCAAGATATTATCTTCGAATCTCCGTCGCTCGACAGCAGCTGTGGAGATGGTCTGTTCAGTTTTCTTCGTGCAGGCGGCGAGCTCGCACCTGAATTTGATGTTTATAACTCAGTTGATAGACTTGAATCGTTTTACTCTGGTGCCGACATTTATGACGCTTGGACTGATAGCTATAAACCACTAGTAACAAAGCAGTCAGCTTACAGGATGGACTGGGGAATTGACTGGAAAGAGGATTTACTAAAAAAGTCGGCCGCTGTTGGTTTTTACGACAATTTGAAAGTACACGATAACAATACGCCGTTACCGTTTGAAGACGGGTACTTCAAAAGCATTTTTAGTAATAGCGCCTACTGGGTATCCAACCTCGATTTGCATTTATCTGAGTTGAAACGCGTTCTTGCAGAAGACGGCATCTGTGTCCTCCCACTTATGACACGTTCTACGCAAGACTATACACTAGACCAATACGAGGGGGTACTCGGCTCCGAATGGTTGAAGTTGATCGATCGTGGCAGAAAAGAGAACTATAAGGGGCTGCGAGGGGCAAATGAATGGGATGATATCCTCACAAACGCTGGCTTTGAAATTGAATCGAAGCGCCCACAAATGACGTGGGTGCACAGCATGATCGAATACATTGGTCTCAGACCAATTTCGCCGGTCATGGTTAAAATGGCGCAAGCCTTGCCATTGGACAAGCGCACCGAAATCAAGCAGGAGTGGATCGACATCTGGGTTGACCTTCTACGCCCGTTCGTGAAACCAGAATTGGATTTTGGACAGAAAAAGGCTCCAGTCGAAATTATTTATGTTCTTAGAAAGCGCGGGTAACGGGCATTTGACGCAAGATACTGTGCTTTTTTATTGTGCGCATCCAACTTCAATTCAGCCTTATCAGCAAATAGCGCGGGTTTTGGATCAAAAGCATGGCATTAGCGCCGCTTACGTTGCTAGATCCCGTGAAACGGCCGCTTGGCGCATAATCGATAGCGATGCTTCTTTGAAACCAAGCACAAGGGTGCTAGTCGATTTTGAGGCGGCGGGGATGTCAGGGAAGTTTCGGAGATGGATTTTCCGTGCGTTTAGAGTTGTGCAATTTCGGATTTTCCGAGATGTTCTAGACTTGTCAGATCGAATGTGCGGGGAATTGCAGAGGTCATCGGCCTTGCTTGATAGCGTAAGGCCGACTGTCGTGGTGGTTCCGGATGATCGTCTGCCTTTTGTGACCCTTCCGTTCATCAAGACCTGTTATAGAAGAAAAATACCTGTAATTTTGCACAGTGGCGCTCTTGTTTCCTCGCCGGCTAATATCGAAATGCGGCGGCGTCAGAGATCAGATACTTGTCTGCATGGTGTAAAAGCATTTCTTGCAAGTAAATTGCTTCCGGCCGGGATTAGGGTTAGAGGCAATAAAGTTGTGAGTTTCTATAACTTAGCGACGACCTTGGTCCTCAAGGTATTTGGGTTCAATATCAAAAATCCTTGGGTAATGGGTGGTAGTGGGTATGTAGACGCACTCGCGGTTCAGAATGCGTCTGAAAACGACGATATTGTGTCTGATATTGGATGGAAGCCAGCACCAATTCTGGTTGTTGGCGCTCCGGCGCTTGATTTCCTTGTTACATCACAAGATACGATCGGTACAAGAAATCTACCTCCAGTGGCGGTTTTTTCGGTCCCGCAGCACTTCTCTGATGCGCCAAACTTTTCATCAGAAGTGCTTGAACAAACAGTCGAGCAACTCATCCTGGCTGGATATAGGGTTATTCTCTCAATTCATCCAAAGGACAATCCAGAGCGTCATGAACACCTTGAGCGCTTAGATAGTCAATGTTCAATTAGTCAGTTGAAGCTCTCGTACGTCTTATCAGGAGCGGACATCTTTATTGCATCTTACTCAAGCACAATTAGTTGGGCTGGCTCTATGGGAATACCGTCTGCTGTGATTGACTATTATCAGGAAAATGCGCCGATTTATAAGAATTTTAAAGCACTCAGAATTCTTAGAACGCCAAAGCTTGTCGGCGATTGGGCGCGCAGCATGTTGGATAAAGATTTACGATCTGTTGTGTCGGCTCAAATCAAAGAAGAGTTTTCGAGAGAATTGAATGTCACCGGACACGCCGCAGATGATGTTGCCTCGCTATGCGTGTCTTGCATTAAGGCAAACAAGAAAGGGGCGGCATGATTCGGTTAGCGCTTTTGCAAACGGACAGTTCCCATGCGGAGGTCTATCAAGACTATGCTGCGCAAACTGATGGCGTGGCAATCACCAGTCTTTGGGGGACGGACCCAGTTCATACTGCCCGCATCGCTCGTCCAGGGGTCATGGTCGCGGAGCGGTTAGAGCAGGCGATCTCTAATGTAGATGGTATAATGATTTGTGGACGTTGGGGAGACACCCACAAGGAGGTTGCAGAGCGGGCACTTGATGCAGCCGTTCCTGTATATGTCGATAAACCTTTTACAAACAGTCTTGCTGAAGCCGATTATCTATTTGGTCTCTATCGAGAAGCCAAGACTCCCATTTTTTCTGCTTCCCCTTTGCGATTTGCAAAGGAGGTTGAAGACGTCGCTGACCGCTTGAGTGAAGATGAAATAATTGGCGGAATGGTTGCAGGTTTAGCTCAATGGCCGGATTTTGGACCTAAGGGATGCGAAGCATATTTCTATGGGATCCACGCAATGGAACTGGTCACTGCACTGTTTGGATTAGGTTTGGAGATAAGCGGCATTAGAACCAATTCACACATATTGGAAGCCCGTCTGACCCATCCGAACGGATATGATGTAAATCTATGTCTTCTGAAAGAAGGGTCAGAACGTTACGATGCGCACGTTGTTGGAACAAAACAAACTTGGAATGTTTCAGCAAACCCCGAAGGTGATTTCTATAAACGTACATTAGATCGTGTTGTAACTTTCGTGCGTACTGGCATAGCACCTGTTGATTCGCAGGAAACGTTACAAAACATCCGAATCCTTGATGCTATTGAGGCATTTCGGAAAACCGGAAACTGATATTCTCCCGACCGATAAAGAGTGGAATGTATGGATCAGGTATCGTTTTTGGTTGTAGGTTGCGGGCGAATGGGCCTTCGGTATGCGCGCCTTCTGCATGAGCATCCATGTGCCAGTATTGCAGCGTTGGTTGGGAACTCCGAAGAGAGGGTGAAACAGGTTCGGGCAGAATTTCCAGATGTCCCGGTTGTTGCTGGGGGGCTGCGCCGAGATATACTTGAGCGATTTTCAGAGATCGATGCAGTCGTCATTGCTACCCCCGAATGGGCACATGAACCGGCAGCTATTCTTGCTTTGGAGTATGGCAAGCATCTGCTAATTGAAAAGCCAATAAGTGACGATTTCGGTTCCGCTCAACGCATCTTCGACGCTGTTAAAAGCAGTAACAAAATCGCCATGCCTTGTCATACGGTTCGTTTCGATGCTCGCGCGGTATCAGCGCGGGAGCTTTTGCATCAGAGTGGAAACTCGAGAACTGTTCGACGTATATACGGTCGACGAAATGCGGATCGTGAAGCCTTTGCACGGCTTTCCGGAAGAACTGATCCGGTATTCTGGTTATTGCCGCACGATCTTGATTTGCTTGTTTACCTCACAGGAAGCGCAATTTCTGAAGTCTCTGGGCGAGAGATAAAGGTGCAGGACGGTAAGACAGGCGGGATTGTATGTGATGTGAAGCTGGCAAACGGCGCAGACGCAACCCTCGAGACAATGTGGCTCACTCCACCACTTTCACAGCTTTCGAAAACCGTTTTTATGGATATTCTTACGGATGATGGGGCGATCGAACTTGACTTACATCGTGGTGGGGTCACGGCGTTTTCGAGCTCTGAGACAGTTAGCAGTTCTGACCCGGCATATACGCTCCAGACCAATAGATTCCTAACAGGTGCAGACGCCGGTTTGATTGACCATTTTATACGGGTTGTGTTAGGCCTTTGCGAACCGTTATGTACCATAAAAGACGGGCTTGATGCTGTAAAAGCTGCGTCTGCGGTGCGGGCATCTATCGACGGATGCAGCGAAATGAAACAGATAACGAAATCACGATAAATGGCAAAAAAATATCTCCTCGTTGCTGCAAGAGATCCGGGGGCAGCAAATGTGCTGACAGGATTTTTATCGTCTTGGTCGGAGCTTCCTAAGGAGCAGGTTCGGATTTGGGCAATGGGCAAAGCTATCCCGCTTCTAAGTAGCCTCGATCTTCAGATGAAAACGTTTCCCGAAAATGTGTCTGAAGAGGAACTGTTTGAATGTTGGAATGAAGACCCACCTGCCGCAGTTCTGACAGGTAGCAGTCATTATACTGCTTTCGAAGCCCACCTTTGGTCTTTTGCTGAACGAGGCGGTATTGACGCATTGTGTTGGATTGACTACTGGAGCCACTTAAATGAACGCTTCAGGTTTGGGCGCCCGCCACGTGTCATTGCCCTTGACAAGCAGCAGGCAGGTCAACTTGCAAATAATGGCTTCAAACCTTCTGAAATTATGGTAGGCGGACACCCCGCACTCAGAAAGATGGTTGAACAGCGTCCAAAACGTAAATTTGGATCGCAGCATCAGCTAGGTGCGGAAGCGTTAAGGTGCTTGTTTATCAGTGAACGTTTCCACGGTGATGTCACGGATGGACTGATCAAATCTCCAGGTTTTGACGAAGTAAATTCTTTCGAAATCGTTCATACCGCTGCAATCGAGGTAGCAGAACGCGGCAACCCTGTTGAGCTAACGGTCAAGTTTCACCCGTATGAGGAGACAACCCGCTTTCGAGAAATTGTAAGTGAATATCCAGGGCACCACAATTTACAACTAAAGTTCTTGCCTCCCGAAGTGCGTCTTACAGACGTCCTTTCAGACCACGATCTTGCATTTGGAATGTGCTCAATTGGCTTGATCGAAGCTCTTATTTCAGGAGTTCCTGCCAAATCAGTGCAACCAAACCGTATAGGAACTGACTTGTTCCCTCCGTCAGCAAGCGGCTATGTCCCAGTGAATACCGACCCGGAAGTTCTGATGCAGGAATGCAAGAACCTGATGCTTTCCGAAAAAGTTAGGCATGAACTCCTTCAAGCTTACCAGCTCTTCCTGGAAAATGTCACGGGAAAGCCGGACTCAGTTGCTCAGTGGGTTGTTGCCAAATTGGCAGTAAATAAATGAAAACAATTGGACTGGTGATCGCCCGAATGGGCTCTTCTCGTCGCCCTGGGAAAAGCCTTGCCAATGTCGGTGGAAAGCCCTTAATCACGCGCATTATCGACCGCCTACATTCGTCTGGGCTGTTTGACGAGGTTGTCTTGGCTTCTCCAGATACGCCTCAGGATGTGCCGTTGCTGGATGCAGGTGCGCAAGCTGGTGCGACACCTTTTGCTGGTGCGAACGAGGACGTTTTGGACAGGTTTTACCAAGCCGCAAAATATACTCATGCTGACAACGTTATACATATTGGCGGGGATTGCCCATTTCCGGATCACGCGATTATGCACCGTCTCTACTCGATGATGATTGAGAGTGACGCCGATTTCGTTAGCAATATCGAAAAACTGACCTTCCCGGCGGGAATGGATACAGACGTAATTAGGTTCGATGCCCTTGAAAGAATGTGGAAAGCTGCAAACCTCAAGACTCATCGCGTCCATTGCCTGTCTTACATCCACCATTTCCCTAGTCAGTTCAAAACACTAAACCTTGAATGCGATGAACAGCTTGGTCATCTTCGATGGACAGTCGATTATCCGGAAGACGTTACTTTTGCAGACGCCATTTACAGCGCTCTTGGCTCAGACGAGCGATATTTTTCTATGCAAGAAATTTTAGACTTTGTTCGACGTCACCCAGAAATTGCCGGTCTGAATGCTCACTTGACTAACTTCGTGGAAGGGCAACCCGCTTATTGGGATAGTGAAGGTTATATGGCTGATCTGCGCGATGATACACTTAAAGCTGTTGCACAGGCGGTTGCATCTGATAAACAAGGCGCTCTTGCCGATGCAACGGAACAGTACGCACTTGCAGAGAAACTTCTGGCAGAGCTGTTAGACAGAACGCGACAGCTCGGCAACCGCACCCCAAACGTTTGAAGCGAAAAGACGAGTATTGCTATATGCCTGAATCCAAAATGAGTTCAGTATTTGACGGAAAGAATATTCTTGTTACAGGCGGCACCGGATCTTTCGGTCATGCGTTCGTGAAAAGGGTTCTATCCAGTTCCAGGCCGAACAAACTCATCGTCTTTAGTCGCGACGAGTTCAAACAGTATGAGATGTCGCAGCGGTTCAATCCGGCAGATTATTCTTGTATGCGTTACTTTATCGGGGACGTTCGTGACGAAGCGCGGCTCAGAATGGCCATGAGAGAGGTCGATTATGTCGTCCATGCTGCGGCCTTGAAGCATGTGCCGATCGCGGAATACAATCCTTTTGAGTGTATTCGAACCAATGTTATTGGTGCTGAAAACGTTGCAACAGCAGCCATTCACGCTGGGGTGCAGAAGCTAGTGGCCTTGTCGACAGACAAAGCAGCGAACCCTATTAATCTTTATGGTGCCAGCAAGCTTGCCTCTGATAAAGTTTTCATTGCTGCTAATAACTTGTCCGGCGAAAGTGGTACCCGTTTTTCAGTTGTGCGCTATGGCAATGTTCTTGGTTCGCGTGGATCTGTCGTTCCATTCTTCAAGAAGATCATCGGAGAAGGGGCTTCGGAGCTTCCAATAACAGATGAACAGATGACACGCTTCTTCATCACGCTAGAAGAGGGCGTTGACCTTGTTTTGGCTGCTTTTGAACACACTAGCGGCGGCGAAATATTTGTACCGAAAATCCGCAGTGCGAAAATTACTGAACTTGCTAAGGCTATGGCGCCGGAATTGCCGCACAAGATCATTGGTATTCGCCCGGGCGAAAAACTTCATGAAATGCTGATTACACGTGATGACGCGCGCCTTACCTATGAATACGATCAAGGGTACATTATTGCTCCACAGTCTGATAACTGGGCCTTGTCGCCGACACTCGGAAATGATGTGAAGTTGGTCTCTGCTGATTTTGTTCTTTCCAGCAACGAAAATGTTGAAGAACTGTCTATACTGGAAATTCGGCATCTCCTAGAGCAGCACGGCTACCTTCCACTGACCTAATATCTAGAATTCAGAAAGGGCATACAAATGAGATATTGCTCACGTTGTCTCATGCCTGAAACGGCAGAATCGTTGACTTTTGACGACGAGGGTGTTTGCTCAGTTTGTCGGCAAATTGAACATAAGAACACTGCAGTGGATTGGGATGCTGCTTATAGTCGATTTTCAGATATAATCGAACGCGTTAAAGGCAAGCACGACTATGATTGCATCGTCCCATTCTCTGGGGGTAAAGATTCAACCTATACGCTTTGGTATATTGTTAAGAAATTGGGTTTGAAGCCCCTCGTTGTTCGGTTTGATCACGGATTTTTGCGTCAACGGCTTAATGACAACGCTCGAAAGACATTTCGGCGGTTAGGCGTTGATGTGCATCACTTCACGCCTAACTGGCAGGTTGTGCGGAAATTGATGTTCGAAAGCCTGCGGCGGAGAGGGGATTTCTGTTGGCATTGCCACACAGGCATCTTTTCTTACCCGATGTGGGTAGCCCTGCGCTATGATGTTCCTCTTGTAATTTGGGGCGAACCATCTGCGGAATATTCGTCGTTCTACAGTTACGAGGACGATGAAGAAGTTGACGAACGCCGATTCAACGCGTTCGTAAATCTTGGTATTAATGCCGAAGATATGATCGGCATGCTTGACAATACGATATCTGATTATCCGGTCACGGAGCGCGATTTGAAACCTTATAGGTATCCGTCCGCCCGAGATATCCGGCGCCAAAAAGTTCGTTCAGTTTGCCTCGGTTCTTTCATTCCCTGGGACGTAAAGAAACAAGTCGACATCATTGAGCAGGAACTCGACTGGCAAGGCGACGAGGTTGAAGGTGTTCCAGACGAATATGGCTATGAGAAAATTGAATGCTTTATGCAGGGTGTTCGTGACTATATCAAATATCTGAAACGTGGTTTTGGTCGCACGACGCACCTAGCATCCATTGATATCCGCAATGGTCGACTTTCTCGAGACGATGGTGAAAAGCTGGTCTCGGAGTATGATGGTCGACGTCCTTACGCGCTTGACTTCTTCCTAGAATATCTTGGAATTGACGAAGAGACCTTTATGAAACTCGTAGAACCTCATGTGGTTGCTCCGCACTGCATGCCTGATATGGCTACTTGTCATTCATGCAAAGCAGCCAGACCGCCACATGATTTTGATAATTGGCCGCCAGCCACAGAGTTTCGCAAACCAGTTTTTGAAAAGAGCTGAACGACGTGGGACATAAGACCGTTGTTGTCGGGTGCGGCGGGATGGGAATGCTTTATGATCCTTCAATCCCAGATGTTGATGGGTTTCCGCAAAGCCATGCTCTCGCCGTTCAACGGCATCCTGCGTTTGACCTTACTGGCCTTGTCGACCCATGTGAAGAAAGGCAAAAGGAAGCGGTAGCCCGCTTTCCTGATACGCCGGTGAAGCTAACTGTACTCGACTTCGCTGGCCTCAACCCAGATCTCGTTGTTGTCGCGACGCCTTCAAACTATCGCTTGAGCATCGTAAATGACGCCGTAAAGATCGGCGCAGGGCACATCTTTTGCGAAAAACCTCTAGCGACAACACGTCAAGAGGCAGATGAGTTGTTTGCTGTCTGCAGACGTGAAAATATTGGCCTTACTGTCAATTACTCTCGGCGCTGGAGCAAGGCGTTGCAGCATTTACGAAACGAGCTTGTGAGTGGTCGTTGTGGACAAGTGCAACTTGTTACCGGATTGTATCGCGGGGACATAAGTAACAACGGTGTACATCTGTTAAACCTTGTCTCGTGGATGATTGGTTCCCTCGAGCTTAAAAGTGTTTGCCCGGGTAATAGTTATGCATCCCCGCATGTGTTGCTCTCGGGCTGTTCAGACGGTTCGGCTATTTGGCTTCATCCGCTTGCTCGCGACGGGATTGACCTATTTGAGCTCGATATTATTTGCACGAGGGGCCGAATTCGTTTTACCGGTGGCGGATATCATGCAGAAATAACACTGACAAAAGAAACGACGATTGGTTCGGTTCCGTACGTCTTGCCAGTCGTGACGAACAGCGTTGAAGTAGATTCTGAGCGTGTGCTAATGAACGCGTACGATGAGCTTGAGGGTGTTGTTTCTACTGGCTGGAAGTTGACCTCGGCGCTAGAGAGTGCCTACAACACTACCGTTTTGCTCGACCAGATCCATAGATGCTGCGAATAGGAAGCAGAATGTTTAACGATTTGATTAAAAGGCTGATCGGCTATCAGCGAGATTTCTTTGAGAAATTCCTTCGTTGGCAGAAGACAACGCGCCCGATTTTCGTCGGGGGAATGCCGAAATCGGGAACTACTCTGGTTCATGCTTTGCTCGATGGCCATCCAGAAATCATGGCTTTTCCGGAAGAATCAATTGCGATTAAGCTTGTTCATAGACCAGGGAAATTTTCAAAAGATATGAACTGGATGCTTCGGGAAGGAGGATTGTCTAACTTTAGGGTTGAGCGGGCTATCTGGGGTTCTGGGACAAGGGACTACTCTCACATCGACTTCTCAAAGCTCTCACATCTAGCCAAATCGGCATGGTCGTTTAGTGACCACAATGTGAAAACGCTTCTTGAAATATCGATTTGGGCGTACGCTACAGTAAGTGGTCAAGAGAAAAAGCACCTTTGGGCAGAAAAGACCCCTAAGAACGAACAATATTCCGATCAATTATTGGCGCAGTGGCCCAATGCTATTTTCATTACTGTCTTGCGAGACTCTATTGTAAATTTTCTTAGTTATAGAAAGCATAGTATTAAGAAAAAGAGAGAGATATCTACAGCAGGTTTTTGTTCTGATTGGCTGAAAACGGCAGATGCTATAGAGGCGTTATCCAAAAAAGAAGACGTGAATTCTGTAGTTGTTGTTTATGAAGATTTGGTCGAGAACCCAAAATCCATCATGTCTTATGTGGCGAAAGAATTGGGAGTGGTGGTAGATAACTGCTTTTTTCAGCCAACAAAAGCCAAAAATGAGTGGGATGGAAATAGTTCTAAGGATCATAAAATTTTGGCGATTGAAGATCAAAATCAATTTGCCGACACCCATCTACTAGACGAACAAGCCAAACGTGATTTAGCGCCAGCAGTTGAAAGATATCACCGCCTCCGAGCGGAACTCTCACAATCATATCCGACCGATAATGGCATCTAATAAGGATACAACGGATTTGTCCACAAAACGTCTGCATAGTATGGAAATTGGGCCGGGGTATTCGAGTGCCTTTAATGAATTGCGCAGCTTACATCGCCATATTCATTTGATATGGCTTTTGTCACGTCGGGAGCTAGCAGCTAGATACAAACAAAGTTTGCTTGGACCCACTCTGATTGTTATCCAGCCACTTCTTCTCACGCTTGTCTTTACTTTTTTGTTTGGTGTTGTTGCCCAGACTGACACTAATGATGTGAACTATACGGTGTACGCGTTCGCCGGAGTCCTTCCTTGGACATTTGTTCAGCGTTGCGTCGGCTCTGCCGGAACAAGTTTGACAAGATATGGTAGTATTCTCTCAAAAGTCTATTTCCCGCGCGTTATAGCTCCTCTAACTTCGATTGTCTTGGCATCGATTGAGTTTCTGATCTCCGTATTAGTGTTTATCGTTGTCGCAGCGATATTCGGGTACTACCCAACCTGGAAGTGGTTTTTACTTCCAGCCGTTATGCTCTACGGGACCCTGATTAGCCTTTCTCTTTCACTATGGATCACATCACTGAATTTAGATTTCCGTGATATCCAACATATGTTGCCTTTTGCTCTTCAAGCATTGATGTATATCTCTCCTGTTGCGTACAGCTTATCTGCTGTTCCAGAGGCGTATCGAATGCTTTACGAACTTAATCCGTTGGTAGGGTACATTAGCTTCGCACGCTGGATTCTTCTTGATCAGCCACTGGTGTCATTAACGACTATGTTAATCTCGCTAGCGATAAGTGCGGGTATATTGGTTGGTGGTTTGATGTATTTTTCAAAAACTGTCCAAACCTTTGCCGATCGCCTTTAAAGAAAATGCCAAGGTTGCCAGAATGAAAAAATCAGCAATTGTCATCCGTGATATTGTAAAAGACTATCGCATTGGCGAGTATCATGGTGGAGGCATCGTAAACATTGCTGCAAACATCATTCGTAACAAAAGGCCGTTTGTACCGGACCGACAATTTCACAGGGCACTAGATGGCGTCAGTCTTGACATCAAGCAAGGTGAAGTTGTCGGGTTGATCGGGCATAATGGTTCTGGGAAGAGTACTCTTCTTAAGATACTTGCGCGAATTACAGATCCCACTCAGGGTCATGGTCGAATTGAAGGGCGAATTGCGCCGCTACTCGAAGTGGGTACCGGATTCAACCCTGAGCTTACCGGGCGTGAAAATGTTTATGTGAATGGTGCTCTATTGGGGATGTCGCGGGAAGAAATTCGCAAAGAATTTGACAATATCGTCGAGTTCTCCGGGGTAGGAAAATATATAGACACACCTCTAAAGCGATATTCAAGCGGTATGAAGGTGCGTCTCGGTTTTGCGGTTGCTGCTCATCTTAAGCCAGAAATTATGTTGGTGGACGAAGTACTCGCTGTCGGAGATGCTACGTTTCAAAGAAAGTCTGCTGAAAAACTCGCAGAGGTAAATAAAAGTGGACGTACGATCATTTTCGTAAGCCATCAGTTAGAGTTGGTGAAAAAGATTTGCACTCGTGCCATTCGTCTCGATCAAGGGCGTATTGTAGATGATGGTCCCGTTGATGATGTTATCTCGGCATACTTTTCATCTTTGCTCGGATCCGATGCGGCAGTGCGCGACCTCTCGCAAAGACCTCGTGATATAGGAACCGGGACTTTGCGGTTTACGAAAGCATCAATTTTGCAAAAGGATGCCAGCTCTCAGCATGAGAATGTCATTGTGGCTGGACGGCCAGCCATATTGAGCGTTTCTTGGCAAAAGCATTCGCCCGAACCAGTGAACTACGTAAATTTTGAAGCGTGGATACAGGATCTGGAAAACTCAAAGCTTGCCGTACTTTCAACGAAGCATATGCAGCAAATGGTTCGCAAAGTAGAAGGCGACGGCCAGGTTGTTTGCGTAATTGAAGATATCAATTTAGTTCCGGGGCGATACAAAATCAGATTGATTGCAAAGGAAAATAATTCCGGCTGGGCCGATTGCGTCGAGGACGCGGTAATTTTTGAAGTCGTACCGAGTGATTACTTTGGCACTGGCCAATCGACACATGGAAATGCGGTCATTCAGCTTCGTCACAGTTGGATTACCGACGATGCGGAACAAAAAATCGAATACTTGGATTAAGCTGGTATGAAACGAGTAATTATTCTCGGAGTTGGAGACGCATATTGGCTTGATCTCGTATCAACTTTGAAAAATGAGGCGGAGATTGACGTAGTGTTTTGGTCTGGGGCCAAATCACATCAACCCACCCTGTCAGATTTGTACCCAGATTGCATATTTCATGAACCGATACAGGATATGCTGATGCAGGGGCCGGCTCATGACATGGACTGGCCCTCTTTTATCATAGATAAGGAGTTGGGCGACTCTTTGGCTGTGGTAGAGCGAACAGCGCTGATGATGATGGACCGAATGGATCCAACTGGCGTCTCATTGCCGTTCCAGATGCGTAAACGTCACTTCAGACGTCTGGTAACTTTCTGGGGTGGGGTGCTAAAGGGGCTCCAGCCTGATCTTGTCTTGTTCCAGATTTCACCACACATGGTATATGACTATATTGTTTATGAGTTGGCCAAGTTTTTGGGGCTGCAAACACTGATGTTCGAAAGGTCTGGGTTGCCAGGACGTGCTTTTCTGACCGAAGAATATGAGAAACCTCCTCTGTACCTTGAGCGTGCCTATCAAAAGGCTCTTGAAATTACTGCAAAGCCGGGACGTTATGGGCAGGACTTTATTCAGCGTAGTGCAGGGATTAATCGGGACTCAACGGCGCCTCTTTTTGAGGCAAAAATGCGCCGATTAGGACTGAAGTCAGGTAGCTCCGCGGAAAATCTAGATTGCTTGAGCGTTTTTAAGCGCGAGATAACTCAACTGAAACACCTATTCCGTAGAAACGGACTAACAAGGCAAGATGTTTATTTCATTGCTTCAGGACAACGCCCGGAACACTCATCTATCTCATTTACTCGCCTTGTCTATTTGAGGTGGCTTGGTCGTCGGAAACAAGCTCGACTTCGAAGGAAGCTTAATGAACTTGCGATTCCCTTCACGTTTGACGATACGGTGCCGTATGTTCTGTTAATGCTTCATTATCAACCTGAGCGCGCAACCTTGCCTCTTGGTGGTATTTTCGCTGACCAAATTGTAATGGCACAGGCCCTCTCTGCTACTCTTCCAGATGGGTGGAAGCTCGTTGTGAAAGAGCATCCTTGGCAATTATCGCCCTATTCACGTGGCTTTTTGCAGCGTAGCGAAGAATTCTATGATGACCTGGCAGCGCTTGATAACGTGATTTTAGTCAACTCGAACGTGCCAACCGATACTCTTATCAACGGCGCAAAAGCTGTCGCGACGATAACTGGCAGTGCAGGATGGCAAGCCGTTTGTAGGGGAATTCCGGCTCTCGTTTTTGGTGCTGCATGGTACAAAATTTGTCGTGGCGTGTTTCCCATTAGAACAATTTGTGATCTTTCAAGGGCGATTAAGCATGTCACCGAAGGAATCAAAGCTTCTCCAGATGCGGTGGGAGCGTTTATTAGTGCAGTTGAAGAGGTCGCAATTCCTGCAGTTGTTGAGCCTAAAGGCGAAAATTGTCCGAATGTCAACCGTAAGGAAAATGGCCAGATTCTAGCAAAGGCGATTATTCGTTATTTCAATGAACAAGAGCAGAAAACGGAACATCTGGGGTAATTCATTGGCTAAACCCATCTTGGTTCAACAGGGTGATATCGTTGTACTCGTTGGGAAGTATATTTTGCTTAGCATAATGGCGAAACGCAGAAAACGTGTGGTGGCTTAGAGTTTTGATAAACTGAATGATTTCTGGTGTTTAGCCGCTTTAGTCATGTGATGGTTTTTGCTGTTTTCGTTATAAGCCAACCAGCTATTTCTTGAAATAGCGTCACCTTAGAGCTAATTTTGGTGTGGAGTTCGAGACATTGTGTTTTTAAGTCTCGATCACATTGAACATCCTTCAAGAAGCTCCTTCGAGCACGAGTGGTATCCTTTGACAGAGTTATCCATCATCAATTTCGGTATCGGAAATGTTCGTTCAGTAGCGAACGCCTTCGACCGAATTGGCGCTGACATTCGTGTGATAAGTAAACCGGAAGAGATTGTTAGCGCTGACCGTTTGGTTCTTCCCGGTGTGGGAAACTCCAATGCGATGCTGACTGAATTGCGTGAGAGGGGGCTTGACTTAGCGTTAAATGAGGCGGTGCAACAACGGGCAACCCCGCTACTGTCCATTTGTGTTGGGATGCAAGTTCTTGCTTCTCACTGCCACGAAACGGCTACGCAACCCGGGCTGGGATGGTACGATGGAGACGTGCGCCACATCAGCAACTTCCAGAAAGAACGGCTAGCTGTCCCTAATGTCGGTTTCGCTGACGTTGCACTAACAGAGCGATTCCCGTTTCGTGCTGCATTTAGAAAAATTCCAGTAATGTATTTTACGCACAGCTATGGTCTTCTAGCTTCGAAAGACGATGATGGGCTTTGTGGTACAGTGGACTACGGATGTTCTCTTGGCGTCTGCTATAGCAAAGAGACTTGGGTGGCAGTTCAGTTTCATCCAGAAAAAAGTCAACAAGACGGAGTTAAATTTCTTGAGGCTTTTTTGGACTGGGCACCATAAGAAAGCATAATTCAAATCCCTTAGTAGAAGACGCGTTAACTTATCGTGGCATACATACGAATTATTCCATCATTGCTTTTGTCAGGGAACAGGCTTGTAAAAGGCCGGTACTTTGAAGACCTTAAAGATGCCGGGTCCCCTGCGACAACTATTCGGGCGCATAATTTCCAAAACGCCGATGAGGTGATGTTGCTCGATATTGACGCCTGCCGCGAGAATAGGTGTCCGGAATTCGAGAAGCTTGAACCGCTTGGATATGAAGCAGAAATGCCTCTAACCATAGGGGGAGCGGTATCCTCATTGGAAGATGCTGAGGTGTTATTTTCTTCCGGAGCTGACAAAATAGCTATTGGCTCCGGCCTGTATCGTGATGTTGGGCTAGTTGGCCGGATATCGGAACGTTTCGGTTCTCAGGCCATTGTCGGCTGCCTCGATATTATAAAAACCGATGATGGCTACCGGCCCTTCGACTACCTGACGCGAACAACACATGATATCAATTGGATCGATTTGGCGAAGCGTGTTGTCGATGCCGGTGTTGGTGAAATACGCCTCATGCGTGCGGATCTTGAAGGGAGTAGGGCTGGAATGGATAGTCGCGCTTGGCTCGAGTTGCGTGAGGCGATAACCGTTCCGATCATCCTGGAGGGAGGTGCTTCCAATCTCGACGACGTTCTGGCGGTAGCCCAGAGTGGTGTCGATAGTTTAGCGCTTGGTACTATGCTGGTCTTTTCCGACAACAATATTGTTCAGATAAAACGGCATCTAAAAAATGCCGGTGTAAAAGTCAGGCTTTAGATCATAATGTTTCAGGACAAGGTTGCTGTCTTAGGTTTAGGTTCGATCGGCCTCCGACACGCAAAAAATGCGATGTCGCTGGGCGCACATACCTTTGGCTACGATCCCTCAGAAAAACAGTGTGAGATCGCAGCGAGAGCGGGACTAAATGTATGTAACAGTCGGGACGAAGCAATTAGCCAGGCTACCCACGTTGTAATAGCAACGCCGTCAATCCATCATGCTGATGATCTTGAGGCTTGCTTAGGGACTTCATCACGAGTTCTGGTGGAAAAACCACTTACCCACGATCCGGAAGGAATAAAGGTTGTACTCGATAGAGCGCAAGAAGCATCAACGGATGTGTTCTGTGGCTTTAATCTGCGGTTTCACGAAGTCGTTCGAGAGGCGAAAAAATTTCTTAATAGTGGGCAGGCTGGAAAAACTCTTTGGTGTTCAATTATTGCCTCAAGTGACTTGCGTGACTGGAGACCTGGGCAGGATATACGGCAGAATTACACAAACCATCCGGAGGCAGGTGGTGTTCTATTTGACTACAGTCATGAAATTGACTTGGCATACTATCTCTTTGGTTCTGGAAATCTTGCTTTTAGTCATATCTCTCAAAGCGGCATTTTGGATCTGCAAGTTGAGGATTTTGCGACTGTTGGAATTATTCATGACGCCGGCCCACTCTCAACGGTTCAACTTGACTACTGTTCAAAACCTGCGTGTCGTACTGTACTTATCAGAGGAGAACGCGCAACGCTCTCCCTTGACCTTATTGCCCGTGAATTTTCCGCTGTAAGCGCAGATGGACAACCTATCGCTACTTTCAGCGGAACAGAATGTTTTGATTTCGACTATGTAGCGGAAATGACGGCCTTTCTAGGGCAAGACCATTCTGCCGTAGTTCCTGCACGCGCCTCTGATGGATTGGCTGTCTCCAATCTTATCGTAAACGCACGCAAGGCAGGCCTTTTTCAAACTTTTCACTCGAAAGAGACTTACAAGTGATACAGTCCGAGAATACGCAAAATAAGGCTGTTGCTGTTATTCAAGCACGTATGGCCTCCTCTCGCCTGCCGGGCAAGGTACTTGAAGATCTTGATGGAAGACCTGTTTTGGGTTGGGTTGTCGAAGCGGCATCTCAAATCCCTGATATTGACGGAGTGATTGTTGCGACATCATTGGAAAAAGACGATGATTTGATCGCAGACTGGTGTGCTGGAAAAAATATAAATGTTGTTCGGGGGCCGTTAGATGACGTTCTAGCGCGTTTTGTGCAAGCGGCTTCTGAAACAAATGCGGATATCGTTTTACGCCTTACCGCTGACTGCCCGTTTTTTGATCCACATGTCGCGGGTCAAGTTCTTACGCTTCTGAAATATGCGGATGCTGATTATGCATCGAATACACAACCACCAACATGGCCCGATGGACTCGACTGCGAAGCTATACGCACTGATTCTTTGAGGCGAGCCCATGAAATTGCTGTTCGCCCCAGTGATCGAGAGCATGTCACGCCAGTTATCTACCGCAACCGCTCCCTATTCAATGTTGCAAGTCTACGTTCTCCAATTGCTGGTTTGCACAAGCTTCGCTGGACGATTGATACACCTAGTGATCTTTCGAGAGCACGACAGATGGCTAAAAAGCTCAAGCCTGGTAGCAGATTTTCGAAGACTCTCGAAATATCGCAATCTACAGGTGGGGGGAGTAGCGAGCTCCCCCCGCGTAATGAGGGGTTTGACCTTAGCAAAGCTGCCGAAGCAGCTCATCGTAATACATGCTTCGAACGCTCAAACGCTAGTTTTGAAACAACAACCCGGCGCATTCCGTTAGCTTCTCAAACGTTTTCAAAATCTCACCTTCAGCTTCCCGCCCCGTTTGCGCCGTTATTTGTGACGCATGGATTGAATGGCCGAATTTTCGATGTCGATGGAAATGAATACGTAGACATGATGATGTCTTTGTTGCCGGTGATTCTAGGTTACTGTGACCCAGACGTGGATGCTGCTATTGTTGATCAAATCAACCGCGGCATCATTCATAGTATGCCCACAGATCTAGAATACGAGCTGGCAGAGCTTTTAGCTCAAACCATTCCTTCGGCGGAACAAACGCGATTCGGAAAAAACGGCTCCGATGCAACCGCAGGAGCTGTTCGTCTCGCGCGTGCCATAACAGGTAAAGATCATGTTATTTCATGTGGTTATCATGGTTGGCAGGATTGGTATATCGGTGGCACTGCACGTAGTCTAGGTGTGCCCCAAGCAGTGCGAGACCTCATTCATATGGTGCCCTACAATGATTGTGAGGCGCTTGAACGAGAGTTGCTTCTTCACAAAGGGAACGTTGCGGCAGTTATCATGGAGCCCATGAATACGACATATCCTAATGCCGGGTACCTCGAAAGTGTGAAGCAGCAGGCGCATAAACATGATGCACTTTTGATTTTTGATGAGGTTATTACTGGGTTTCGCTTTGCCGCAGGAGGTGCACAAGAGCTTTTTGGTGTTGAACCGGACCTAACAGCATTTGGTAAGGGAATGGCAAATGGTATGCCATTGTCTGCTGTGACTGGGCCCGAGGACCTAATGAAAAAGTCGGAGGAAATTTTCTTCTCATTTACCAATGGCGGGGAAGCCCTATCGTTAGCGGCTGCTTTGGCGACGGTTCGCAAAATCCGCGATGAAAAGGTCCCGGAACGACTAGCGTTGAACGGCAATCTCTTGCTAAGGGCGGTAGAAAAAGAAGTCTCAGAAATCGGTCTTGATCAGGTAATTAGTTTCTCTGGCCATCCGTCGTGGAAAGTGATGACTGTAAAAGATCACCCAAATGCTCGCAAGGAAGCCATAAAAACGCTGTTGCTAAAAGAGCTTATCTCGCGCGGAGTTCTTTTTAGTGCAAGCCATAATATGTGTTTCTCTCATACTACATTTGACCTAGAGCAGGTGGTATTTGCTTGGAAGCATGCACTTCCAATACTAGCTGAAGAACTGGAAGCAGGGAATTTAGAGAAAAACCTTTCTTGTCCGATCATAGAGCCCGTTTTTAAAGTGCGTTAGAATAATATTAATTTAAGTAATTATTAATAATATTCACTGGAGCGTCTCTGTTATATTTGGAGGGAGTCGATTCAATAAGTGTTCCGATCCCTCATTGGGAAGGACTTGTTCTGTCTGTTCTTCAGATGCGCATTGTTTGCTGCTCAAGTCTGGCGCCCAAAATCAAATGTTTGGGAAAACTGAGACAAGTGTTTGTTCTTATACTTGTCGGTTGCTGGATACATCTCTCAAATTTAAAGCCAGTCGCCAACTGTCGATCCACGATTTAGGTGTGTATTTTTCAGTGATCTTCATCGCATTTTTAGATAGTTGATCGTGATTGGCTGTGTCTCTGACCGCATGAACAATCAGCTCTGCGAGAGATTTGTCCGAGGGGGGCATGTTTGATAGGTAACCGGTTGTGCCTGCATCAATAAGATCCGCGACTCCTGGCGTTGAGGAGAAACCTATCGGAATTGCGCCATGGGCCATGGCTTCGGCTTGCGCGTTTGGAAAACCTTCCCACTTTGACGGTTGGCAATACAGGGTTGCCTTGCCAAACCAGTCTGCCAAGTCTGCTGTTGAAGTCCTCAGATGAATTCGATTTGAGAAGCCACTTGATCTAATTTCTCTTTTTAGATCATTGGTGTATTCGCCATCTCCAATAATAACCAGCTGCCAATCTTCAATTTTCTGAAATGCTCGCGCGCAAGCACGGATCAGTAAATCAAATTGTTTTTGTTCTGAGTGTCGTCCTACAGCGAGTATGAGTTTCTCTCTAGGTAAATCTGTTTTCGAAATTGGAAAGACTGGATTATGAACAACAACAATACGATTTCGTAAATAGCGCGGATAGTCAGCTATATAGCTGGGAAACTGCACGGTAATACGATGTACAACAGACATAAGAAAGAAATTCAGGTTCCATTTTTGGGCGCGAATATACTTGTACATTGCTAGTGAGTTTCGTTCCGAGCAAATAATCCGAATACCACTTCCAAGCGAAGCAATAAGAAAGCGAATAAGAATGCCGTGATGAAAGCAGACCAAATAGTCGCACGGTACAGGACGAACTAGTGCTGAATGTATACGTCTAATCAATTCGATCCTCTCACGAAAGTGGATTCGTTTATGTGGTTGTGTTTGACCTACGCGATGCCAGACTACGCGCGAATCCAATTCAAAGAATGAAGTTGCGTTCGGAAGATCAAATGTAATTAGAGATACATCATGGCCTTCAGCTACGAGGGCGTTGGCTAAATAGCAGATGTTGCGTTCGATACCGCCTGCTGTTCCGTTTAGAGCGATTGTCCCAAGTGCTATTCGAGCCATTTAGTCAAACCTGCGCGTAATTTTATAGTCATGCAACAGCCGTCGGGGGGCTGTTTGAATAAAGTGTTTTAATGTCCATCTGGGATGTCGGACGAATAAATCAGTAACACAAAAGAAGGCGCGTAGTAGGTGGCCTGAGAAATAATAATATCTGAGTCGTTGCCAATTCTTAGCGTAATAGTATCTCTTCTTACTTTCCAGATAGGTCCGGTACTTTTCGACAACAGCAGTTTGACTTTCCAGCCAGGAACTTGGAGCTTTGTCGCTTCCCTGTGTAGCGTACTGTTCTATAAGAATTTCGGGGCAGCCAATGAAAGTGCCTTCAGAAAGTGCAAGGCGTATCCCGAAATCAATATCCTCACCTTTTCGCAAATTTTCATCATAAAACCCGATCAGATCGAAAACACGTTTTCGTGCCATTAGCGCACAGCTTGGCGTGCCGCTCCCGAAAAAGACGTCAGGTTTACGATCAAAGAAAAGGGTATAATCGATAAATTCTTCACCACGCGGGTGACGATGTCGCGAGCCAATCGCTTCAAACCGCTTTCTATAACCGTTTTCATAAATTTTTATGCGAGAGCCGTAACAGGCAACAATTGTGTCACCTGTTTCGTGTTCATACTCTGAAATGCGTTTGTATTGGGTGCTCAACCGATTAGGGTGGCTGACATCATCATCATCAAAGATTGCAACGAATTCTCCTCTTGCCTGTGAGAGTATGACGTTAAGCGCGCCAGGGAAGCCTTTGTTTTGGCTATTCTGGATGAATTTAATTTTCGAATGCTGGGCCGCATACTTCTCCACTATTGCTACAGATTCGTCAGTTGAATCGTCGTCAACGACGATGATTTCAAAGTTCGACCAATCTTGTTTAACTGCTGAGTCGAGAGCCCTAGATATCGTATCAGATGCATTGAAGCATGTTATGCCGATTGTGATCAGCGGATTATTCATTTGGGTTGCCTATGAAAATTTATAAAATGGAAATTGGTTTTAAAATTCTGTAATGAAAGTATCAAACGTTGAGCAGTTTTATTAGGGTGAAGCAGTATAAGCTTTAGAAAGATTGGTAAAATATTTATATAGTTCCTTTCAAAAACGGCCTTGCGAAAATTGAAAAAGCAAAGGGTGAAATCGTAAAGCCCTTCAGCCTCAAGAAAAGCGCGATGTTTCTCAATCATATAGAATTGGTTCCGCGACTCCTCGTTAATACTTTTATCGTTTGTCGCTGTCATGTGCTGGATAACAAGCGGGGCACTGATACCGACAAAATGGCCACCGCAAAGTGCCAGTCTGATGTTTAATTCTGTGTCTTCACTTCGTCTAAGCTGCGGGTCAAATCCACCCAGCTCAAGATAAACTTCTCTACGTGCCATTTGGCAACATGTTGGGCAGGCACCGGAAGCATTTTCTAGTCGATTACCTGATAGTATACGGCGAGCAAGAGCTTTGCCGCTTGGTGCGGGTTGGTCCAAAGCGGTTCCCATGGTTGGTTGTACATGTCTCTTGCCATCCGCATAAATAACCTCGCGAGCACTGTGGCAGATTACTGGAGAGTCTTGGCCATATTCCTGTTCATACTGGCATATTCTCTCGACTTGCTGAGAAACCCGCTCTGGTACGCTTTCATCATCATCATCGAAAAAGGCAACGAAGTCTCCTTTGGCCTCCTGAAGGATTTTGTTCCGGGTTACTGCGACTCCAACATTTGAGCTGTTGAAGAACAATAGGATTTCTGGATGTTTCGTTGCCAAACTGCGTAGAATAGCAGGTGTATTGTCGCTGGAGGCATCGTCAACCACAATAAGTTCGATTGGGCGCCAAGTTTGGCTCAAAGCGGACATAACAGCCCGCTCAATGGTATCGGAAGCATTAAATGCTGTAAGTCCGATGGTTACCAATGGTTTTGACATCTTTGAATGTTTTTCCATTTCCATACAACACAGGACTGGGTCTTAAAATTAAAGACAAGTGTCTATCAGGTGTTCCCATTGCTTCATCACATCGGATTTGCAATACCGCCTGGCAGAGGTGCGAGCATTTTTCCCAAGTTGCACGCGAAGGTATTTGTCGCACATCAGAGTATCAAGGCCTTTCGCCAAAGCTGTAGCGCGGTCCTTCGTATCGACAAGTAGGCCGTTGCACCTGTCGGATATTAATTCTCTATTTGCAGCAACGTCGTTGAAAGCAATAACGGGTAAACCACAAGACAGGGCTTCCAAGGTTACGTTTCCAAAACCTTCAAATCTGGATGAAAGTGCAAAAATCTGAGACAGAAGCATTGCTTCTGTAACATTTGTGGTGGGGCCTTTTAGAAAAACGCGATCCTGGAGACCTAGAGAGTGAATCTTCTTCCGTAGATCATCTTCCATAGGTCCGTCGCCGTAGATCCACAGCAACCAATCTCTATGGCGATCAGTTAGCTGAGAAAATGCCTCTATTAGAGTAAGTTGATCTTTTTGGAAATAAAGCCTGCCGACATTTAAAATAATCCGTTCCTTTGGCGAATTTTCAATGTTTGCTACCGTTTCGGGGAGGTCTACACCATTAGGAATAGCTATACAGTTCTTTTGCAGACGCTTCGGATATTTGTCTCGGAAATCGTTAATAAGAACTCTTATTTTGGTTGCTTTTGTTAGGGCATGATGAATTACATGACGGTCTATCATACAAAGATAGTGATGATAGAGGATTTCCGGCGGATTGTGTTCTGATGCTATTATTGGGATACCAGCCTTCGCGCTAGCTGGAATCATGTAGCGGTGAAAATGCGTCTTGAAGCTGATGACAATATCGGGTGCTAAAGTCTCGAGTGCGCGGGTTACGATGGGTATCTCTTTGCAATTTGCCGTTATATACCTTTTTAGGGCTAAAAAGTTTCTCGCTACGTTCGTCAAACATTTTGGCAACTGTTCTTTCAGTCGTTCGCGAGAAGCCTTTTTATCCTGATAGAGTAGACCATCAATCAGGCTCAGGCAGTGGCGCTCTATCTCTGAAGAAAGAGGGTAAACGGGAGAACCTGCTTCGTCCTTTTCAAAAGTAAGAACCGTTACACGATAACCAGCACCGACGAGGTGGTTCGCCAGATTGACAACTGTTCTTTCAACACCTCCGTGGATGCCATTTAACTCCTCTACAGCTAACAAAACGTGACAAGTGTTGGTCATGGCAGCCATTTAATCACGAAGTCTTTAAAAAGGATGTGAGGTGCTAGCAGTTTGGCGCAGATAACGAACCATACGCCGCCAATTCTTTTGCCTTTTGTGAAATAGAACTGTGCATATGTTGTCGCTAAAGCGGCCAAATAGGCTTTCTTACTTTTCAAGTAAGCCTGATGTTTTCGGCGCAACATCATATTGTAAGTCAGAGGTTTCGTGCCGGATTTATCCTCGGAAACGCTGACATGCTGCATTAGGAGTGGTTCATTGACAGCAATAAACCAACCATTTTTCATGGCAACACGCACTGCAAAATCCCATTCCGCTGACCTCCGGAAAGCGGTATCAAACTTGAAATCGTTAAATACAGAGCGAGAAGCCATCATTGTACCACTGCCGAGTGCACCCCAGACAAAATTCGTTGGACTGCGTCGCAAGAGAAGGTGATCTGCAACCAGTGAGCCATGTGGTTCAGGTGAAACATGACCAATGGCCTTTACCGTGCCATTTTCCACACCGTTTACAAATACGCGCCGACCCGTATAGCACACCACTGGTTCATTAGGTTTGGTGGAGCTAAAGTTAGTAATACGATTGTACTGCTTTGTTATCCTTGTCCGATCACTTTCGTCATCATCGTCAAAAAATGCAATATACATGCCTTTGGCATTATCGATGATTGTGTTGAGCGCCGCAGGAAAACCTCTGTTCTCCGGGTGTCGTAGCAATTTGATACGAGGATCGGATTCAATTTGGTTCAAGATGGTTCTCACCGAATCATCAGAGGACCCGTCGTCAACAATTACAATCTCAATGTTTGGCCAATTCTGAGCCTGAGCACTTTCGATAGCCCGGCTGATAGTATCAACTGCATTGAAGCATGTAATGCCGATAGTAATAAGGGTATTGTCCTTGTTCATTTTCTTTGAGCAGTCACGGATCAAATCCGGTCAGAGTTTTTGGTACAAAGCGACAAGGTGCTGCCCGCTTGATGCGTCGACTTTGTTTGCTGCTTCCCACGTCCTTTTCCATAACAATTTTCGGAGTGGATGAAACTCACCTTTGAAATAGCGGTTGTCACAAAGCCGGTTGTAAAGCTTGAGAAGCCCAAGGTCTCGATAGAAGTATTTTACCCATATAGGACGTAAGCCGCGTTCTTTAGGTCGAACATGCTTTTCGAGAAGCTGTGGGTCATAATGTCGATAATGTTTTTTGTTTAGCGGGACATTTGTGCTCGGAACAGTAAGGTAAACATAACCCTTTGTTTTGGTGCGTTCTACGAGTGTTGTAAGGAAACTATCGACTATATCATCAGGAATGTGTTCTAGAACCTCCATTGCCGTGACAGTTTCAAATTGAACATCGATGTCTGCGGCGTTTGCGCAACAAATGTCTGCGTGGTGAAGGTTGAATCCTTTGGCGAATTCTGTTGCAGGTTTGGACAAGTCAACGCCGGTTAGTTCTATGTTGCCGTCGATTGCACGTATCAAAGCTCCGTCTCCGCAGCCGACATCAAGCAACGTTGTGGGTTTCAGTCCTTCGATCGTCTGCTTGGTATAGAGTAGTAGGCAAAGATACTCAAAGCCCCAATGTAGTCGTCTCACGGTCGAACCAATGCCCTGATCGTCGAAGTGCGGCAGGTGATGGTATGGAAAATCGTAAAGCTTTTCCTGTTCGTGAAACACCATACTGTCTTCAGAAGATGTTTTTGTCATAGGTTTCTCCAATAGGAAGGGCCGGTTTATCGTGCGGCCCACAACAGTCTGGCAAGTTTGAGATCAAAGGCATCGTCTATATCAACTGAACTTTCCCGATCCATAATGTAGGGGCGCGTGTCACCACTATAGAAGGAGCCTGTATCGGTAAAAAAAGATGTTCTCAGAACGAGAATGGCGGGCCCATTTCGCGCATAGAAGGTCGGCTTTGATTGGCGCAACAAAGTAATTTTATTTGTACTATCATAGGCTTGTAGTCGACCATCTGCGGTTTGAAGCATTATGGACCCTGGAATGCAGTTGTGCGGCACTTCTACTACACTCACAACAGTATCTGCACCGGTGGTAGTTATGATCTCAATTGCATCATCTATGTGCTGTGTCCGGCGCAGTGGTGACGTCGGTTGTAGATAACATATATGTCCAATAGTGTGATCGGTGCGGATTGATCTGATGGCATGGTTGATGACGTCCGCAGCCGGACTTTTGTCATCGGCATATTGCGTCGGCCTTTTAAGTGGAATTGCACCATACTTTTCAGCGGCAGCTAGGATATCATCATCGTCAGATGTTACAAAGACTCGGTCGAGTTTACTATCGAGAGCGGTTTCAATCGTTCTAGCTAGCAGAGGCTTGCCTCCAAAATCTATGAGATTTTTGCCCGGTATACCTTTGGATCCTCCCCGCGCGGGGATCAGTCCTATGATCATGCGCTTTTGCCCTAGTTTTGAGACCGCTACTGTTGGCAGGCTAATATCGCCCTAGCCATGCGATTGGCGCTTCTTCCATCGAGCGGTTCCAGATGAAGTCGTCTCAATGTTTCCCGTTCTTTTTTTAGATAGGTGGGGTCCGTCGCGAACCGCCAGATTTCTTCGTGCAAGGCTTCTTGTGTCTCTGCCAGAGGAATAGCACCGGTTTCAAGTACCGCTGCAAGGTGTTCATATTGATATCGGATATCAGTTCCGTGCTGCACCGAACCACTTAGTGTATCGGCTAGGAAGACCGTTGGCCTGTCAAGTGCTGTGGCATCAAGTGCTATTGTGCCTCCCGATGTGAGGACAATGTCAGACATCATGATCTGATCTCGTAACAACCTGAGATCGTCCAGTTGTTTATCGGCAAAGGTAAAACGCGGATTATCAATAAAACTGCGAAAACGATCTCTAGCAGTCGTGTCCTTTGGGTGAGGTCGGAGAATAACATGCAGGTTTAGTTCTTCGGCTTTGTCTGCCAAGAATCGAGCCACATCTGGCTCGTGCTTTCCTAGGCGTTCGGAATACAGGCCAAAAAGTACCACCGTTTTGTCTAGGGTGATCCCGGTTTTGTTTCGGAAAGCTGTAGTCTGGTTCTTGCTTGGGCGGTCAGCATAGCAATCCATTTGAGCCCACCCCGTAACACTGATCTTGTCGGAAAGAACCCCGTGCCATTTACTGATACGTTCTTTCATCCATGAGCTTTGCACAACATATGTTTCTAAGTCTTGTGGTAATGGTCCCTTCGTCGTTGGTTGATCCCAACTCATGACTATCCCTGCGACTGACGTTCCCATTTTCTGTGCAGCACGAATTAAATCATGTTGTCCAGCAGACTGAGCCTGACCAAGTACGAGTATGTCTGGCTCGAAATCATACAATTCAGTCATACTGTTGGACTTGGTTGCGAATGAAGACCAGTAAAGACGTGATAAAATGTTGTAGATCAACTTCGACTTGGGAAAAGGAAAGCCGTACCGTCTCGCTACATAGTTTCCAGCCAAAATTTCATGTTTTTTTAACTTTTTCGTTAATTTTGACTTTTCACGATGCGCTACAAAGTTGTTTATCTCGTTGAACCGATATGCGAGAGCTCTATAGCCAAAAATTGGGCATATGATCTGGGCACAGTTGAGGATTCGATCGCTGTGCCTCCTAGTCAGACTTGGGAGTTCACGGAATTCAACCTTAGTTATCCTAGTGTTGCCGAGGAACCTTTTAATAATTGGTCTAGGCGCAAGGCACCGTATTTCTGCGCCTTGCTGCAGTATTTCCATGACACCGGTCTGAATTATATTTCGTGCTGCCATGTAGTTTGGCAGCACGAACAATATTTTGGTTTTTTGGGGCATGGATTTCCGAAGATCGCTAGAAGGCGAGAAGCTGAAGTGGTCTCAATTTAGTATGTCATTCGTTTTTCGATCTGGATATTGGTGCGAGCGAGAATGTCTGCAATTTGTTTCGCGGCTCGCCCAGTCCCGTAAACGGGTTCCATTTTGGGGGTGTATTCGTTCATACGATTCCAGATCGCATTTACAATGCTCTCACGATTATTTTCAGCATCAATCACATTGCTACCCCGCTCGCGATTGACTTGTCGGTTTCCGATATTTACCGAAGGTGTTCCGATAAACGCACCCTCACGGATCGCGCTACTCGAGTTCCCAACTTGACATACAGTTTTCCGCATTAGCCAAGTGTAGTGATCAATCGAAAGATTCTTGAAGAAGTGCATATTCAGCTCACCATTGTTCTCGCGGTATTTGCGGATTCCGCGTGATACGTTTTCGGAGCCAGCATCTGCATTCGGCCACAGAACAATTGTTGGCAAGCCAATCTCTGCGACTGCATCTAGCGTCGTTTTAATTTGTTGCTCGCCATCCTCATACTCGTAAGTCACTGGATGTTGGGACACCAAGATAAATGGTTTGTCGGGGTCGACATGTCTCCCAACGCCGTCTTTGCGACAAATTTCCTTAAGTCCCTCGGGTTCCGGGCCTTCTAGTATCTCTGCAACAAGGTCAATACGTGGGCAGCCCACCATATGAATACGGTGGTTTTCCTCTCCCATGCGCCGGATACGTTCCGCAGCATCATTACTTGCTGGAAAATGGAGATGTGAGAGTTTGGTAATAGCATGGCGAACGGTCTCGTCAATATTACCGCTTACTTCGCCACCCATTGTATGGACTAGTGGTATGTTCAGATAGCTTGCGGCCAGCGCCGTGCTCATGGTCTCGAAGCGATCTCCAATAGTGACCACAGCATCTGGTTTCATATTGTCCAGTGTGGTCGAAAGCTCAATCAGTCCAAGCCCGGTTGACTTGGCCATGGTGAGAGGGGTCTCCCCCTCTACAAGCATAAAAACGCGCGCATCAGTTTGGAAGCCGTCGGCTGCTATTTGGTCTTCTACATTCCCATATCGGTCAAGAAGCGCAGAGGCGCCGACAATGACTTTCAGTTCTAGATTTTCATGCGTTTTTATTGCGCGGCAAATTGACTTCGCAGAGCTGTAGTTTGCTCTGGATCCAATTACCACGCAGATTTTTTTCGTCATTCTATTCTTTCTTCCCGTCTTGCGCCAATGGTCGGTTCACGTTCGATGCATGAATATGTTCACGCAACAATGTCTACCCTGTAGCAGGGTGCTGCACAATGGTATGATCTGTTTGATTTACATCGCCCAAAGAGAGCTCTTTAAATCACCGCCATGCCTAGTATACCACGTTTTCAGTCTGAAATATCATTCTCGGTAAGCAGATAATCTGCCGGAAGAGCGTTTACTGCTTTTCTACCAAGCATTTCGTTGAATTTTCTGGCTGGAATTCCAGACCCTGGTTTTTTTGTTGTAATATTGTCACGGGAAAGAATCTCTCCTGCTTGCAGCGCGTGACGTGTTACTATGCTTTTTTCGAACACACGTTTCATTTCTGTGTATGCTGAAACATCGTCCTTATCAGTTCTTACGTTCAGCATTCGGGTAATCTCCCGGATGCCATGTACCATGGAGCCAAATGTTTCAGGCTCTGCAGCGTTTGCAGCATCCGATCCATACATTGCTCGGCTAAAAGTTAGATGTTTTTCAACAACAGTGGCTCCAACCGTCACAGCTGCCAAAGCTGCAGCAATGCCATCTGTATGATCAGAAAAACCGACAGGTAATCCATAGCGCTTCATCATTTCGCTAATCACATTGAGTCCAACCTTTTCTGGCGGACAAGGATAAGCGGAAGTGCATTGCATAACTGTAAGTTCGGATGAGCCTTTCTTCAGAATTTCAACTGCTTCATCAAGTTCGGCCCAATCACTCATTCCTGACGAAAGGATAACAGGTTTTCCTGTATGTGCGACGGCTTCCAACAAGGGAGTGTTTGTTACTTCTCCAGAAGCAATCTTGTATGCGTCGACACCAACGTCCTCCAGAAGATCAACCGCCTCAACCGAGAATGGAGAGGATAAAAACTGGACTTTGCATTTCTCGCATGTAGTTCGAAGATCTATCCATTGTGCTCGTGTAAATCCGGTTCGCTCGAAATAGGAGTATCTATCCTCCCCGGAAAAATAAGACGGCGATGGTGCCGTGCGCGTTGTTTCAGCCTCAGCAATATGGGTTTGAAACTTAACCGTGTCAGAACCGAGTGTGGCAGCGAGTTCGATAAGTTTTACGGCGTTTCCGAAACTGCCGTCATGGACCGATCCGATTTCGGCTATGATCTGGACATGGTTGTTCATTTGCTTCATCTCTTCAGTCACTGGTCTTTCGCAATCAACGGATTCGAAGGCAGCAAAAGCTTTAATATTTTTCGTTCGCTTAGACAAAAAAATACCATTGCGTTTCGGGGCCTGGGTCGTCCGCCTGCCAAAGGTTAATCTCATCTTCGATATCATGCATTGTCTAGATGGGCAAAGCTCCATTCAGCAAAGGGTTTAGTGCTGCGGATCCGGAAGACGAGATTTCCTAAAGCAAACAAACTTTATGTTGAAGTATGCAGTAGTTTTAGATGTTGACTTCGGAAGACTTTGCCGATGGTGGCGGATGTGAGAGCAGTTTTTTGCTCTCGGTTAGATCGTTCGAGGCGGGAAAGCGAGAAATGCTCTCTATTAGGTTGCAACCTCCGCCGAGGTTCCGTGGCATTGAAGGGATTAGACTGTTTGAAAATGTCAAGGAATTGTTAAGATGTGTTCAGGTTGATGGCGGGTCGTCTTTGTGAGAATGCGAGGTTTGTCAATTTATGGCTTTTTGTGATGATAGGGCATCTTCTCAGATCTTTCACCAAACAAATAGCTGTTTTATTTAATCGCCTTTTACGAGGCCAAAGTATAAAACACCCCGCAACCAAGGGCTGCGGGGTGTTATTGTTTTTGATCTGAATGGTGATCGACCCTAGACCGGCACGCCGCGAATGACCGCCACTTCGTGATAAAGCGGCACATTCGGATCCTTGTTGATCATTTCCTGGGCCTTGGTGGCCGAAAGCGGTTGTTTGCCTTCCGGGTCGCCATAGAATTTGCAGACCAGCTGCTTTTCAAGCCCGGTGCCACTCAGCGCCTTTTCGAGCATCACAAAGAACGAGATATCCGTGCCGGCATGTTGCAGCACGATTTTCGATGCGATTTTCTCTGGGCGATAGCCATTGGCTTTAAAGCACTCGCAAATGATTTCGGTGCCGATGCGGCAGCCGAAATTCATTACCAGTTCGGCCTGCGGCGCATGTTCGCGAATACGGCGCATCAGGGCCTCGTTCAGGCCAAGTCCGACCGAATTATACGGATACTCGTCAAACAGGCTCCAGGGATAGTAATGCGCGATGTGATCTTCGGCCTCATCGCCGGCCCCCTCGGCCAGTTCAATCGATTGTGCTTCGCGAAAGGCGGTCAGGCGTTCGTCACTGGGTTCGCCCACCTGTGGAATGCAGGCGATCACCACATCGGTCTTGCCGACTTTTTCGCGTGCCTCGTCGGTATCGACAAGGCTGACGCTGCCATGGACCGGTTTGAAATGTTTGGCATGTTCGGGGGACAGGCTTTTGATATTGCGCTCTGCCAGAACCACAAGGCGGGGATCAAGATCGCTGCCATAAACGGTGGCCGCCCCGCAATTGCGCAAAATGAACGCCACATTGATGCCCGTCCCGACACCGACCTCATAAACGGTCTTTCCCTTCAGGTTGGACCGTGCAAGGCCTTCCTGAAAGGTTTGCGTCCACGGATCATCGGGATCAAAGGCAAAGTCGGGTCGTTCGGGGTCACTTTCGTATCGACTGGGTGTCTCGCTGCTCTCGTCAGTGGGATCTTCTAACATGGTGCTTCCTATTATCTTGCGCATCAGCCGGTCGCGGGACACAAGCGGGCATGTCAAAACCACCAAAGGACGTGGCGACAAGGCAACCAGATACTTTGGCGTGACAGGCCCGTGTGGCGGGCAGCCGTGATCGACACCCCTGTGCCGATGCGCAGTTCTTTATTTTAGGACCGTCGCGCCCACTTCAAAGCGACGGGATGCCCTTTTGGCATCATGGACGGGAAAGTTTGCCGGCAACGATGTGCCGGCATGGGCAAGGCGCTGCTTGGCGCCGCTCAGTTTAGCGTGGCAAACTGTTTTGCATCACTTGCCAGCTGAACCTCTTCGGCCAGTGGACCAAGCGAGTCCGCCAGACGTTCACAATTGCAATCTGATCCGACCAGAACATTGAGCGGGGATGCGCCGTCTTCACGACCGACCAGTGCCTGCATGATCCGCAGAAGGGTCGGGGCCGGGGACAAACCGTTACAATCAATTGTGTTCGATACTTGCATGTGTCTTCTCCTTGTCTGGCGAGCAGGAGCTTCGGCACACCGCCGGGGACGGTAAGAAATGCCGCAGCATGACGTGTTCCCAATGCCCACATCAAATGCGGGCAGACGAACAGAAACACTTTCGACCTTTGCGCGATCCCAGCATCAAGCCACCCTTGGGCGGCGTCTCTGGCGTGACAGGCGACCTGATCAAAAGGTCAACGCTGTCGGCTGGGCGGTCTCGAGGGTCAATTTTGGCAATTAACCCGTTTTGGCCTTAAACTTCGTATCGCATTGCGACTGTCGCGCATCAGCACAAGTCATTATTTTCAATGCGGTAGGTCCCAAAATCACCTTGCGTGATCGCTGTTCGAACCCTGACCAAAACACACCGGAAAATTCTCCGGATCGACCTTGTTGAATTCAATCGTAGCAGTCGGCGGGAGGGTGTCAAGCAGCGATTTGATTATCTTTTGCGCAATTCACCCCGAAGATTAAATTTTAATCACAATTCTCCCCTGTTCCGGTCCACGGACTTGGACCGGTCCGACGGTGGTGTCAAAAATGTGAAAACCCGCAAGCATTTACCGCGCCTGCGAAAGCGCGGACTGCAGTGCGGTGGCGTGATACTCTAGGCGCGGAAACCGGGGTCCAGTCGGTCGGCAAGGCGCATTTGTGCGTCCCATTCCAATGCAACATCCCCGTCGTCATAGGCCATCTGGCTGAACTGATCGGAAACGCGTTTGATGATGGTGTCATCAATGGCCCGAAGCGGGCGCCCCATCGCCAGTGTGGATTCTTGAATCTCGCACGCCCGGTTCAGATAAAACATATTGGAAAACATCTGCCCGGCGGTCGCACCCACGGTCAAAAGACCATGGTTGCGCAGGATAAGCGCGATGTTCGTGCCAAGCGCTTCAACGATTCTCTCGCGTTCATCAAGATCAAGCGCGATGCCTTCGTAATCGTGATAGCCGATCTGACCATAATACTGCAGCGCGATCTGGTTAAGCGGCATCAGACCTTCTTCGAGGCAGGAAACGGCAAATCCCGACCGTGTGTGGGTATGCATCACCCACGCGGCATCATGGCGCCCGATATGCACGGCACTGTGGATCGTAAAGCCGGCCGGGTTCACCCGATAGGGGCTGTCTGCGACCTTGTTGCCATCGACATCAATCTTGACCAGCGAGGAGGCGGTAATTTCCTCCCACATCAGCCCATAGGGATTGATCAGAAAATGTCCCGGCTCGCCCGGCACCCGGGCCGAGATGTGGGTATAGATCGTGTCCGTCATCTTGTAGTGCGCTGCCAACCGGTAACAGGCGGCAAGCTCGATACGGCACTGCTTTTCAGCATCGCTGATTTCGGTGTCGCTCATGACGCTGGTGTCGGCGTCCTTTTGTGTCGCGATATGCATCCCGGACTCCATGGATCTGATCAAACGGCTTTACTCTTTGATATACACTTGTTTAACTGAGGATGAAACCAAAGCGCAAATTTTCTTGTGTTGGTGCCCGTAAACCGGGTGCGCCACGCGGGATTAGAAGCGCAGAAAATGACTGTTCAGGGGGCTTTGACTGATGGCGGCGGCAGAACCGATTTACGGTGTTCTACTTAGCGATTCGATGGATCTGAAAAGCTATTATTCGCTTGATTTCGGGGACGCGGCCCCGGATGTCCGCCTTCTTAATCCCGATGAAGTCACCAACCCGGATCTGATCCGTTTCGCCGTGTGCTGGCTGCCGGGACAGGTGGCCTTTTCGCCCTATCGCAATATCGAAATGGCGATGTCGGTCGGGGCCGGGGTGGATGATTTGCTCAAACATCCGGGCTTGGGCAAAGACATCGCGATTTGCCGAGTCCGTGATCCCAATCAGGCCGATCTGATGGCGGGCTACGCGGTGCATGAAGTCGTTCATGTCGAGCGCGGCTTTGCCCAGATGCAGCAAAACCAGGCCAGGGCAGAATGGGCGCCCCCGGCGATTCGCCCGCCACGTGATCTTAAGGTCGCGGTACTCGGCCATGGCTCCATGGGGGCTGCGGTGGTTCAGGCGTTGGCGGCTTCGGGCTTTAGTGTTTCTGTCGCCTGCCGACGGGACCCGAGCGATCCGGTCGAAGGGGTAAAGTATTTCACCGGCGACGACTCGGTACTGCAATCGGTGGCCGGGCAGGATGTGGTGATCAATGTTCTGCCACTAACGGCTGAGACCGAAGATGTCCTGAATGCCGACCTGTTTTCCAAAATGGCCAAGGGCGGCTGGCTGATCCAGATCGGGCGCGGCGAACATCTGGTTGAGGATGACCTTGTTGCCGCCCTTGATAACGGACAGCTTGCCGGGGCGACCCTTGATGTCTTTCGCACTGAACCGTTGCCGTCCGATCATCGCTTCTGGGCGGATCCGCGCCTGCGTATCACCCCGCACATCGCCAGTGATACGACCCCGCATATCGTTGCAGAGCAAGCCTTGCAATCGGCGCGTGAACTGCATGCCGGCAAGTCGCTCAGCCTTGCTGTCAGCCGCGGTCAGGGCTACTGACCGCCGCGTTTGACTGGACTGCATGAAACTGCGGGCTTGAAACAAAATTGAAATTATTCAATTGTATAACAAGGTGCCGTCCGGATGATGTCGGCACGCGCCCCATCAGCCATCCGGGAACCGGGAATGAGCCGAAAAACATTTCAACGTCTGTCGCTTGATGTGCGCCGCCGCAGTTTGATGGAGGCAACGCTGACCTGTGTGGCCCGCTATGGTCTGCACGGGGCATCGGTGCGCCGGATTACCGAAGAAGCCGGGGTCACTGTCGGGTTGGTGCGCCACTATTTCGGCAGCAAGGATGACATGATCCGCAATGCCTATGCCTATCTGGTCGGGCAGCTGACAGCACAGGCCAGTGAAAGTGCGCGTGCGACCGAAGGCACACCCGAAGCCAAACTGGCAAGCTTCCTGCGCGCCAACATGACCATGCCCAACATGGACGAAGAAACCGTGTCGCTTTGGGCAACCTTCATTGGCCGGGTGCGTCACGATCCGGGCTTTGCCGAAATTCACCGCGATGGCTATCGCGAATTTCTCAGTGCCCTTGAAACCCTGATCGAGCCGGTCCTGATCCATCACGGCTGCCCCTACAGTGTTGCGATTTGCCGCAACCATGCGATTGCGCTCAATGGTCTGATTGACGGGCTCTGGATGGAAGGGGCGCTCAATTCCGGGCTGTATGCCCAGGATATCCTGCCTGATCTGATCACGGGTGCTGCCGAACGCCTGCTTGAATTGCCCGCCGGGGCGCTGTCTGCGTCCGAACTTGCACTGCATTCCGCCCAACATCCCACCCACCCCGAACAACAAAGTAAGCCGTCATGAGATATGCGAAAATTACCGACCGTCTTGCCGAACTGGGCGGGGCGAAATGGGCCGTTCACAACACCGCACGCGATCGCGAAGCCGAAGGCGCGAAAATCATCGAGCTGACGATTGGCGAGCCCGATATTCCCGTCGATCCGGCCCTGATTGACGCCTGCGAGGCTTCCATGCGCCGTGGCCGCACGCATTATTCCAATGGCCGGGGCGAGGTCGGCCTGCTCGATGCGCTGGTGGAAAAATACAAACCGGTCTGGCCCGAAATTACGCCCGAAAACATCCTGTGTTTCCCGGGCACGCAGACCGCCCTTTATACCGTCATGACTGCGCTTGTGGATGCCGGGCAAGGGGTGCTGGTCGGCGATCCCTATTATGCGACCTATGCCGGGGTGATTCGCGCATCCGGGGCCGAATTGCAATCCGTTCCGCTGTCGATTGAGCATGGCTTTATCATGCAGCCCGATGATTTGCGCGCCGCGATCACCAAGGACAGCCGCGTCTTGCTGCTCAATACGCCGCACAACCCGTCGGGCGCGCTGCTTGATCGTGCAACGCTGGTCGAACTTGGCAAGATCGCCATTGAACATGATCTGTGGATTGTCTGTGACGAGGTCTATGAGGATCTGGTGTTTGAAGGCACCTTTGCCTCCCCGCTTGAAATCGCAGAGCTGCGTGATCGCACCATCGTCACGTCCTCGATCTCGAAAACCTATGCCGCCACCGGTTTTCGCAGTGGTTGGTGCGTTGGGCCGGAAGAACTCTGCACCAAGGTGCTGCCGATTTCCGAAACCATCCTGTTTGGCAATCAGCCCTTCATTGCCGATGCGACCGAGGTTGCCCTTCGCGGCAATTTCGATACCGCCAAACGCATGTGCAAAAGCTACGCCGCACGCGTCGACATGATCGAAACGGAACTGGCCGGCTGCACCGTCCTGAAACCGGGCAAGGTATCAGGCGGAATGTTCGCCATGATCGATGTTGGCGGAACCGGCATGAATGGCGAAGAATTCGCCTGGGGGCTTCTTGATGATCAAAACGTCGCGGTCATGCCCGGCGCATCCTTTGGCGAAAACGCCAAAAACCTGATCCGCGTGGCGCTGACCGTGCCTGACGAGGAACTCCGCGAAGCCGTCAAACGCATCCGGGCCTTCGCCGAAAAATCGGCCTAAAGTAAAGGCCCGGAGCTCAATGAGTGCGCGTTGGCTTACGCCTTGGGCATGTCACCACGGATGATATAGGCCAGTGCCGCAACCACCTGTTCGGGTTCGCGGGCGACACCATTGGCCGCGCCATCCACTTCCTTAAGCGCGTGATCATGCTCGGCGGGGTGCAGCGTAATATAAGGAATGCCAAGGGCGGCCGCCTGACCGGCATCAAAGGCAGCGTTCCACTGCTTGTATTTCTCGCCAAAGCGAATGACGGCAAGGTCGGAACCCTCAAGCAGGGTTTTGGTGCGCATGGCGTTTAGCTGCGCGCCCTTGCGGTCATGCCAGAACTTGTTTTCTTCCGCGCCAAACACGGCAACGCCGCAATCATCAGAATCTTCATGCACGGTAATCGGGGCGACCAGTTCGACCGGAAGGCCGGCTTCTTTCACGCCGGTTTCAATGCGCTCGCGCCAGTCACTGTGAATTTCGCCCGACAAATAAACGGTCCAGACTTTGCTCATCTTTCTCTCCCTTGGTGGTCGTTATGATGGGGTACGTCAGACCCTAAAACGACAAAACCCGTCGCCAAAGGCAACGGGTTTTGAATGGTGGAGCCGATCAGGATCGAACTGACGACCTCTACAATGCCATTGTAGCGCTCTCCCAACTGAGCTACGGCCCCACTTTGTCCGCGACGCAGTCTGACAAGCAGGCTCTGCGGCGCGGCGCATATTTAGAAGGTTCGCCAAATGTTGGCAAGACCCTTTTTCAAAATTTCTTAGCGTTCGTCGTCTTCAGATTCGACGTGCTCGTAAACTTCGTTCAGATCGTCGTCGTCTTCACCAAGATCAGATGCATCTTCCAGGATATCTTCGTCGATATCGCCATCCACATCATCATCAACGTCTTCGTCTTCTTCCGGTGCCGGTTTGGCAACCGCGGATTTCTTGACCTTGGTGAGCCCGTCGGGCGTCTTGCATTTCGGGCAGACAACCGGGGTCCGGTTCAGGTCGTAATACTTGGTATCACAGGCGAGGCAGTGACGTTTCTTACCGCGTGCTGACATTACGGCAAATCCTCTTAATTACCGTTATCAATTAAGAAAAAGACTGTGTGTCGCAAACGCGCAACAAGGCTGCGCACAGCGTCTTGTCTGAAAGGCCCAATTGCCATCTTGTCGGCCCCTTGTCAAAAGGAAATTGCGCGATTTTCCCTTTGGCAAATCAATAGGTCCTGACCCTAGTTAAATTTGCCTCACATTGCGGCAAATTCCCATCCCGAATTTCGGGTTCGATACTGGTGCGTGCCAACCGCTTGTGCTAGAGCATTGGTCCCCTGATTGAACGGCCCGCGCGCGCCTGAAAATGTGGCCGCAGCGCAGCGCTTTTTCAATCAGCCTTTTTGTTGATGGTAAAACAGTGATTGGCAGGTACGAACCATGAGTTCTTCGCAAACCAAACGCCCGCTTTCCTCGGCCAAGGCCGGGCCGCTTACGGGTGATATCCGGGTGCCGGGTGACAAATCTATTTCTCATCGCTCCCTGATGTTTGGTGGTCTGGCAATCGGTACGACCAAGGTGACCGGCTTGCTCGAAGGCGAAGACGTTCTGGCAACCGCGGACGCCATGCGCAAACTGGGCGCGACCGTCACCCGTGATGACGACGGCACCTGGCATGTCACCGGTGTCGGTGTTGGCGCGCTGCGCGAACCGGACAGTGTCATTGATATGGGCAATGCCGGGACCGGCATCCGTTTGATGGCGGGTATTGTTGCCACCCATCCGATCACGACCTTCTTTACCGGTGATGCGTCGCTGTGCAAACGCCCGATGGGCCGGGTTGCCGATCCGTTGTCCGAATTTGGTGCCGAGTTCATCACCCGGGATCGCGGCCGTCCGCCAATGGCGGTGATTGGCACCGACGAAGCAAAGCCTGTGACCTATACCCTGCCGATGGCATCGGCCCAGGTGAAGTCGGCAGTCATGCTGGCGGGTCTTAATACGACCGGCACGACGACAGTGATCGAACCCAAACCGTCGCGCGATCATACCGAACGCATGCTGCGTCACTTCGGCGTGGATGTCGATGTGAAGGTCAATGACGATGGCGGCCGCACCGTCAGCCTGACCGGCCCGGTCGAAATGAAGGCCGCCGACATTGTCGTTCCGACCGATCCAAGCTCGGCAGCCTTCCCGTTGGTGGCTGCTCTGATCAATCCGGACTCAAATGTCACCATTCGTGATGTTTGCCTCAATCCGCTGCGGACCGGTCTGATCACCACGCTTGTTGAAATGGGTGGCGATATCACCATTACCAATGAGCGCGAAGAAGCCGGCGAAACCATCGGCGATCTGGTGGTCACCGGCAAAAACCGGCTCAAAGGCATTGTCGTTCCGGCCGAACGCGCCCCATCGATGATTGATGAATATCCGGTGCTGGCGGTGGCAGCCGCCTATGCCGAGGGTGAAACCCGCATGTGCGATCTTGAAGAACTGCGCGTGAAGGAATCGGATCGTCTGGCGGCGGTGGCGGCCGGTCTTGAAGCCAATGGTGTGATCCACCGGATCGAAGGTGATGATCTGATCGTGACCGGCGGTGTTGTGCCGGGCGGTGGCATGGTGGAAACCCATCTGGATCATCGTATTGCGATGTCGTTCCTTGTTCTGGGGCTGGGTGCCCAAAAGCCGGTTGCGGTCGATGATGCCAATCCGATTGCGACAAGCTTCCCGAACTTCGAAGGCTTGATGGATGACATGGGCGCAAAATTCGCCCTGCATTCCTGACCCGGCCGCCCAATATATAAGTCACTGATGTAAGTCACAGCGGCCAATCTGACCGGCACTTATATAAGCAGAATTAATCACAGGGAGTGACCCACATGATCATCGCCATTGATGGGCCGGCCGCGTCCGGCAAGGGGACCTTGGCGCGTCGAGTCGCAGACGCAATGGACTATGCCTATCTTGATACCGGCCTTCTTTATCGTGCGACCGGTGCGAAAGTTCTGGCCGAAAATGGCGACCCGGCCGATGAGGCCGCAGCAGTTCATGCAGCAGAAAATCTCAGTGCCGCCGATCTCGAAGGCGACGCGCTTCGCAGCGAGGAAGTCGGCACGGCTGCCTCAAAAGTTGCAGCGATTCCAAGGGTTCGCGCCGTATTGCTTGATTTCCAGCGTACCCTTGCCAGTACGCCACCAGGCGGTAAGCGCGGGGCTGTTCTGGATGGCCGGGACATCGGAACAGTGGTCTGTCCGGATGCGCCGATCAAGTTTTACCTGACCGCCAGTGTAGAAGAACGTGCAAACCGTCGGTTCAAACAGTTGCAGGATAAAAATCCCGCTGCTATATACGAGCGCGTTCTTAAAGAGCTTGAAGAACGGGATGCCCGAGACAGTGCTCGCGATGTCGCACCGCTCAAGATGGCAGATGACGCAATCCATATTGATACGGATCGTCTGAATGCCAACGCAGTGTTCGATGCCGTCATGGCACATATCCATACCCATATGGGTGCGGATGACTGATCAAAGGGCGTTTTAACCGTCAGGCGTTGAACAACTCCGAGGTACCGGTCCTATGGCCTGTCCCTAAGGTGAACGACTTGTGCGTTCACCTTTTCGTGTATGGAAGGTTCGCCTTCACATGCGTTCGGGTTTGAACAGTGAATGACAAATCGCCGCGATTTTGCGGCAAAGACCACCGGACACAACCGGTTGGCCAGAATATAGTGACGATACTCGAAAGGAAGTCTGGTTTATGACCACCGCTGAAGAAGCACAATTCTCAACTGGCGAAGATTTTGCCGCCCTGCTGGCTGAAACCCTTGGTTCTGAAGACGAAGGTTTTGTTGGCCGCGTAATGACCGGTTCGGTCGTTAAGAAAACTGACGATGATGCCATCGTCGATGTCGGCCTGAAATCCGAAGGCCGCGTTCCGCTTAAAGAATTTGGCGCAGGCGAAGTAAACATTGGCGATACCGTTGATGTTTATGTCGACCGCTATGAAAACAAGGATGGCCTGATCGTCCTGTCGCGCGAAAAAGCGCGCCGCGAAGAAGCTTGGGTTGAGCTGGAAAAACAGTTCTCCGATGGCAAACGCGTCGACGGCACCATCTTTGGTCGTGTTAAAGGCGGCTTCACCGTTGACCTGTCGGGCGCTGTTGCGTTCCTGCCGGGTTCCCAGGTTGACATCCGTCCGGTTCGTGACGTCACCCCGCTGATGAACAACCCGCAGCCGTTCCAGATCCTGAAAATGGATCGTTCGCGCGGTAACATCGTTGTTTCGCGTCGTGCCGTTCTCGAAGAGACCCGTGCAGAACAGCGTGCTGAACTGATCCAGAACCTTCAGGAAGGTCAGGTTCTTGACGGCGTTGTCAAAAACATCACCGATTACGGCGCATTCGTCGATCTTGGTGGCGTTGATGGCCTGCTGCACGTTACCGACATTGCTTGGAAACGTATTAACCATCCGTCCGAAGCTCTTCAGATCGGCCAGACTGTCAAAGTCCAGGTTATCCGCTTCAACAGCGAAACCCAGCGTATCTCGCTTGGCATGAAGCAGCTTGAAGCTGATCCGTGGGAAGGCGTCGAAGCCAAATACCCGGTCGGTTCGAAATTCGAAGGTCGTGTCACCAACATCACCGATTACGGCGCATTCGTCGAACTCGAAGCTGGTGTCGAAGGCCTGGTCCACGTTTCCGAAATGTCCTGGACCAAGAAAAACATCCACCCGGGCAAAATCGTTTCGACCTCGCAGGAAGTCGAAGTCATGGTGCTCGACGTCGATGCTCAGAAACGTCGTATCTCGCTTGGCCTCAAGCAGTGCACCTCGAACCCGTGGGATGCCTTCCTGGCAGCTCATCCGGTCGAGTCCGAGATCGAAGGCGAAGTCAAGAACATCACCGAATTCGGTCTGTTCATCGGCCTCATGGGCGGTATCGACGGTATGGCTCACCTTTCGGACCTGTCCTGGGACCGTGCTGGTGAAGAAGTCATCAAGGAATACAAAAAAGGCGACATCGTCAAAGCCAAGGTTCTTGACGTTGACGTCGAAAAAGAACGCATCTCGCTCGGCATCAAACAGCTTGCTGGCGATCCGTTCAAAGAAGCCGTCACCGGCATCAAACGTGGCGACGCTGTAACCTGTGAAGTTACCGAAGTAAACGACGGTGGCATCGAGGTTTCCGTTGGCGACACCGAACTCAAAGGCTTCATCCGTAAAGCTGAGCTGGCGCGTGAGCGTTCTGAGCAGCGTCCGGAACGCTTTGCAGTTGGTGAAAAAGTCGACGCACGCGTTACCGCGATCGATTCCAAAACCCGCAAGGTTTCCCTCTCTGTCAAAGCTCTTGAAGTTGCTGACGAGAAGAAAGCAATGGCGGATTACGGTTCGGCAGACAGCGGCGCATCGCTCGGCGATATCCTCGGCGAAGCTCTGCGCAAGAAACAGGAAACCGGCGAATAAGCCTTTTCCGACGAAATACGCTCTGCAATCTTGCAGAACGAAAAGACGGGTCGCGCTTTGCGCGGCCCGTTTTCTTTTGCCTGACTTTTCGTCCGCAGTCTGATGCTCCTGGTGCCATCAACGCATATTTTGTCCTGAGCTGGGCGGGCGTTTTTATCTGCCGAAATTGTATATCATCAGGTTTATCGGTCGGATTTTTCGCCCGACTCTGCTGATATCGGCGAATTTCGCGAAAATTTTGATTTTAAACGCTTTTTGTTCTTGCCTTCCGGGGCGAGAAAAACCATTTGAAGAGACAGGTTTAAGGGGTCACACTCTTCTAAGTATTTGATTGAACAATTAGAACCGGAATACCTCTATGGCGCTGGATGCCGATATCCTGCTGGATCGACGTCGATTGAAAAAATCCATCTTTCGCTGGCGCGTGGTGGCGGTGATTGCCGTGCTTGCGGTGATCGTTGTCGGCCTGTCGGGCACCCGTGTGAAGGACAGTGTTCTGGGCGGACTGGGGCCGCGTATTGTTGAAGTCACCATCGATGGTGTGATCACCGAAGACCCCTATCTTCTTGATGCGCTCAGCGCGATCGAAGAAGACAGCGACGTTGTCGGTGTGATCGTTCATATCAACAGCCCGGGCGGCACCATGGTCGGCGGCGAAACGCTATTTGAGGCGCTGCGCCGCATTGGCGAGACCCGCCCGATTGTTGCTGAAATGGGCACGGTTGCTGCGTCTGGTGGGTATATGACGGCGATTGCCGCAGACCACATCATTGCGCGGCGTGGCACGATTACCGGGTCGATCGGGGTGATTTTCCAGTCGATGAATTTCAATGGAACCCTTGAGAAACTTGGCGTTGAACCACTGACCGTGAAAAGCGGTCCGCTGAAAGCTGCACCCAACCCGTTCGAACCCGTTGATGATGTTGCAAAATCGGCCATGCAGGGCCTGATTTCGGACATGTTTGATGTGTTTGTTGAGATGGTTGCAACCCGCCGCGATATGCCGGTGGACACCGTTACGACCCTTGCCGATGGCCGTGTCTATACCGGTCAGCAGGCGGTCGCCAACGGATTGATTGACGAAATTGGAGGCCGTCGTGAAGCCTTGCGCTGGCTGGAAGAGGAAGCCGGTGTCACGACGGATGCGCAGGTAGTGCCACTTGAAATCGAGTACCCGGAAGACGATTTTATGAGTGCTGTTCTTGAGGGAAACCTTGGAAAAGTACTGTCATCTGAGGGGCTTAAACTTGACGGTTTGCTGACGGTCTGGCAACCTGAGTGATAGCTTTTCTAAGATATAATCTAATCCGTGGTTGAGTGTGACTGTCAGCATCAACAGGATGGGGCCTGGAAATGACAAAATCTGAATTGATCGCCCGCCTTGCCGAGATGAACCCGCATCTCTTTCAGCGCGACGTTGAACGGATTGTTGCGACGATCTTTGACGAGATCACCGATGCGCTTGCGCGCGGCGACCGGGTCGAGCTTCGCGGCTTTGGCGCGTTTTCCGTCAAGGAGCGCGATGCACGTGTCGGCCGTAACCCGCGTACCGGGGAAGCCGTCCCTGTCGGTGAGAAAAAGGTTCCCTATTTCAAAACCGGTAAGCAGCTTCGCGAACGTTTGAACTGATTTGCGTCTGATCTTTTCTGACCGGCGATCGGGCGTAGAGTCACCTGCGTCACCCGCAATCCGCCTGATCTGGCCTGTGTGCGACACACAAAATCTGTGTGACTGTCGCCATGGATTTTGTCCGGTTCTTACCCCATACTGATCAGCCTGATGACCAAACGTGACCTCTGCCGGGTCCTGAACCATCCTTTGCGGGGGTGGGTTAGGGGCGGCACAAGGAGCTTAAGTAATGCGCTTCCTGTACTGGATTATTTCCATTCCGCTTGCTGTACTGATTGCGGTTTTTGCTGTTTCCAACCGGGCCTTGGTAACGATTTCCCTCTGGCCGTTGCCGTTTGAAGTCGACCTGCCACTGTTCCTGCCGATCATGATCGCACTTCTGATTGGGCTTGGAATCGGCTTTGCTTTTGAATGGTTGCTCCAGGGCAAGCACCGCCGGGCCGCCCGGCGGATGGATAGCGAACTCAAGCGCATCAAAACCGATGACACAGTACACGACGCACCCGATAGCAATCAAAAGGCCATCGGCCATAGCTAATCGTTAAAGGGCTCCGTTTCGGGGCCCTTTTGCTATCTGGCCCAACCGATCCGGATGCCTTTGCCGCATGGCGCCCCTGCGCATGTCGCCCCGATTTGACATTGGCCTTTGCGCTCAAATCGGCTAAGCCATCTCCGGTCCGCCCGCGCAGGGAAATCTGTTCGTCATCCTGACAGTTGTGGGCCGATAAACTGCAAGCTTTCTGCCCGCTTGCCATTGCCCGCATGAAGGAGGACCGCATGACCCAGACCCTTGCCGCCAAAGACCGTATTTTCTGTGCGATCGATACTACTGACCTTGATCATGCGATCAATCTGGCATCAAGTCTGTCGGGCATCATTGGCGGGGCCAAGCTGGGCAAGGAATTCTTTGCCGCCCACGGACCGCAGGGTGTCAAAGCGGTCGCCAAGGCCGGTATGCCGATCTTTCTCGATGTCAAATATCACGATATCCCCAATACGGTGGCCGGGGCCGTGCGGGCGGTAACGCCGCTTGGGCTCAAGATCGTTAATGTTCATGCGGCCGGCGGTCTGGAAATGATGAAACGTGCCGGTGGAGCCGCGCGCGAAGCCGCCCACAAGGCTGGCGTTGATGTGCCTTGGGTGATTGCTGTCACCATCCTGACCAGCATGGATCAGGGCGACCTTGATGATGTCGGCCTCAAAGGCCCGATCGAGGATCGCGTCGTTAAACTGGCCGAACTGACCCAAAAGGCCGGTCTGGACGGGGTTGTCTGCTCCGCACAGGAAATCACTCCGGTGCGCAAGGCCCTGGGTCCGGACTTCAAGCTGATCACGCCCGGTATTCGCCCGGCTTGGGCGGCGACGGACGATCAGAAACGCATCGTCACCCCGGCTGATGCGGTCGCCATGGGCAGTGACGTTCTGGTGATTGGCCGTCCGATTACCAAGGCCGATGATCCGGTCGCGGCGGCAAAGAAAATCGTCGCCGAACTTTCCTGATCCATCTTTTGATCCGCCGCGGTGGTAACAGGCTACCATGCAAATTTCGCGGTGGATTTGCGCGTGGCATTACCCCAGAATTGAATCGTTTCAAAAATTGGTGCATGATGCGTATCTCGCAGTTGCACAAAACTTGGCCGTGCGGTTTGCGCCACCTGCATTGCGCGGGCCAATGCTGATCTGGAAATTCTGACATGACGAATACCGCCACCCGCCCCGGATTTTTCGGGAACCTGCCGATTCTTGCACTCGCCCTCGCATCCTTCGGGATCGGCACCACCGAGTTTGTCATCATGGGGCTTTTGCCCGATGTGGCCCTCGATCTTGGTGTCAGCATCCCCGATGCCGGACTGCTGGTGACGGGTTATGCGCTGGGTGTGACCTTTGGCGCACCATTTCTGGCGATTGCCACGGCGCGCATGGATCGTCGTCGTGCTTTGCTATTGCTGATTTCGATCTTTATTCTTGGCAACTTCCTGTGTGCGATTGCCCCGGATTACTGGCTGTTGATGGCTGCCCGGGTGGTTACCGCGTTCTGCCACGGTGCCTTCTTTGGTCTGGGGGCGGTTGTTGCCTCCAACCTTGTCGCGCCGCATAAGCGCGTGCAGGCAATTGCCCTGATGTTTTCCGGCCTGACCCTGGCCAATGTGCTGGGTGTGCCGTTTGGAACGGCACTGGGTCAGGAACTTGGTTGGCGGTCGACCTTCTGGGCGGTGGTCGCCATCGGTGTCTTTGCGGCCAGCGCACTTTATATCGCCCTGCCGCGCAAGATTGCCGCATCGACCGGCAGTCTCTGGCTTGAAGCCAAGTCGCTTGGCAAAACGCAGGTATTGCTGGCCATGCTGATTTCGGTGCTGGCCTCGGCCAGCATGTTCAGCGTCTTTACCTATATCACCCCGATGCTCCAGGAAATCACCGGCATCACCCCGCGTCAGGTGACCTATGTGCTGTTGCTGTTTGGTGTCGGTCTGACGCTGGGTAACTATATCGGTGGCCGTTTGGGGGACTGGCGTCTGATGCCAGCAATCATCATGACCTTTGTGTTGCTGATCGCCATCCTTGCCATGTTTACCGAAACCCTGACCTCGGTCATTCCGGCCGTCGCAACCGTGATGCTGTGGGGTGTGGTGGCCTTTGCACTGGTTTCCCCGCTTCAGATGCGCGTCGTGAACGAGGCATCCGATGCGCCCAACCTGGCCTCCACCCTTAATCAGGGGGCCTTTAACCTTGGCAACGCGGCGGGGGCGTGGTTTGGCGGTATCGCCATCACCCAGGGCGTTTCCTATCAGCATATCCCGTGGCTGGGGGCAGCAATTTCTGTTCTGGCCCTGCTGTTCACGGTCTGGAGTCATCTTTTGGATCGCCGTGACGAGGTCTTTGCCGAAAACGGCGCCAGCGCCTGATAAATTGCCCGATCAAATGCAAAACCCGTCATCCAAATGGCTGACGGGTTTTTCTTTGGCCGGTCCGTGTTTTCTTTAACCGATCCAGTGACGCAGTTGATCCCAGCTTTGGCTGATGGTCGTTCCGTACTGATCAATGATCAGCTTGATCGAAATCGCGATCGAGGTCACGACAAGCAGCGGCCGCACCAGACGCGCGCCGACTTTGATCACCATATGCGATCCGACCTGCGCGCCGATTAGCGCGCCAACCGCCATCACCCCGCCAACGATCCACACGACCTCACCGCCGGCAATAAACATCACAAGCGACGCAAAGTTCGATGTGAAGTTCAGGATCTTGGTATGGGCGGTCGCCCGGGTCATGTTGAACCCAAGCAGGGCGACAAAGGCGATGGAGAAGAACGACCCGGTGCCCGGCCCGAAAAAGCCGTCATAAAAACCGATGGCAAAACCGGCGGTAAAGGCAAATGTCGTCTTGCCAATGATCTGATGGGCATCAATGTCGCCCACGCGCGGCGAAAACAGGAAATAAAGCGCAATCAAAATCAAAAGAGCCGGCAGGATGGTCATCAGAATGCCCGGATCAAGCATCTGCACCAGAACCGTCCCCAAAGCCGACCCGGCAAAGGTCAGGACAATCGCCAGAACCATATCGCGCGGATCAACATGCCCTTTGCGGATGAAATTCAGTGACGCGCTGAAACTGCCAAAACTGCCCTGAAGCTTGTTGGTTGCCAATGCCTGGGCCGGGGTGACGCCTGCCCACAACAGGGCCGGAATGGTGATCAGCCCGCCGCCCCCGGCGATGGCATCGACAAAACCGGCAAAGGTGGCAACAGCAAACAGGATCACAAGCAGTTCAAAACCAAATTCCATCGGCGGGCTTTCACTAAAGGAGGCGCGACTGCACGGTGGGGGCGATACAGTCTGTCAAAACAGCGCACATCATATGGCTTTGCACCCCCACGTCCAGTCGGATTGATTTCAGGCGTTGAATTGCCATGAACCAGTGGTCTAAAAGCGTCACACCATTCTTTGTATGAGTTCCAGATATGCCCGAATTGCCAGAGGTCGAAACAGTCACCCGTGGTCTGATCCCCGTCATGGAAGGACGGGTTGTCGATCATGTTGTGCAGCGGCGTGCGAACCTTCGCTTTGCATTTCCCGACGGGTTTGCTGATCGCATGGCCGGGCGCCGGATCAATCAGCTGACCCGGCGCGCGAAATACATCCTCGGTTATCTTGATGATGGTCAGGTGCTGCTGGTCCATCTTGGCATGTCTGGTCGCATGACCATCCATAATGACCCAGCCGTCGGCGTGCCGGAACCGGGCAAACATGATCATGTCGATTTCGTCATGGCCGATGGCGCGGTGGTGCGGTTTAACGACCCCAGGCGCTTTGGTGTGATTACCCTGATCCACGGGGATGAGGTCGCCACCCACAAGATGCTGGCGGGCATCGGGCCCGAACCGTTGGGCAATGCATTTAACGCCGCCGTGCTTGCCGCCGGGATCGCCAAACGCGCCAGCCCGATCAAGACGGTTCTGCTGGACCAAAAGCTGGTTGCGGGTCTGGGCAATATATATGTCTGCGAAGCGCTGTTTCGATCCGGCATCGCCCCGGACCGTCTGGCAAAGGATTTCAAGCCTGGCGAGATCGATCGTCTCTATCGTGAAATCCGCCTTGTGCTGGAAGATGCGATTGCCGCAGGCGGCTCAAGCCTGAAGGACTATCGCCAAAGCGATGGCGAGCTTGGCTATTTCCAGCACAATTTCCGCGTCTATGGCCGCGAAGGCGAAACCTGCATCGCCGATGGCTGTGATGCCACGATTGAACGCATCGTACAGGCCGGACGATCAACCTTCTTCTGCCCCAGCTGCCAGAAATAGGCAGTGCCTCAAAACCTTCTCGGGATTGCCACACGTTATGTACCGGCCAATGTGCCAGATTGTCGTAACGGCATTCTGGCAGGTGGGGATATCATCAGGGCCGTCACGCATCCGAACGTGGCGAAATCACTGACAGGGTTGGTTGCGGCGCGCATGCAAAATCGGTAAAACAGTATCAAAATATGGTTTCAGCCGAATCGGTCCGATCACGCCACAGTAATCCGTAATCGGAGTCCCACGGACCGAACAGCGCATAAAGGATCACGTACATGTCTTATGAAAACATCATCGCCGAGAAAAAGGGCAATGTCGGCCTGATCACGCTTAACCGTGCCAAGGCGCTCAATGCGCTGTGCGATGCGCTGATCAAGGATATCGGGGCTGCCCTTGATGATTTCGAATCCGATGAAGACATCCGTGCGATTGTCATTACCGGGTCGGAACGGGCCTTTGCTGCCGGGGCCGACATCAAGGAAATGGCCGATTACGACTATATGGATGTCTATAAGAACGACTTCATCACCAAGGGTTGGACCCGTGTCGCATCGTGCCGCAAGCCGACCATTGCCGCAGTTGCCGGCTTTGCGCTTGGCGGTGGCTGTGAAATGGCGATGATGTGCGACATCATGATTGCGGCTGACACCGCCAAGTTCGGGCAGCCGGAAATCACCATCGGCACCATCCCCGGTGCGGGCGGGACCCAGCGTCTTACCCGTGCGGTGGGCAAGGCCAAGGCCATGGAAATGTGCCTGACCGGACGCATGATGGATGCCGAGGAAGCCGAACGCGCTGGCTTGGTTGCGCGAATCGTCCCGGCCGACTCGCTTCTGGACGAAGCGATGCAGCTTGCGGAAAAGATCGCTTCCTTCTCCGGCCCGGTCTCGATGAAGGTCAAGGAATCGGTCAACAAGGCCTATGAGATGACCCTGACCGAAGGCCTGATGTTCGAGCGTCGCGAATTCCATTCGACCTTCGCGCTTGAAGACCGCGCCGAGGGCATGAAAGCCTTCAGCGAGAAGCGCAAGGCAGACTTCAAGCACCGTTGATTGTTTAATCACCGGTCAACTTGACCCCTGATTCCGCGTGCGCATATCTGTGTTGCGGGGCAAAAGACTCAGAAGCCGCAGAAATTGAGGCGTTATGGCTGTATCGGGGGTTGACGGGGGTGTCGGACGGAGCTATAAGCCGCGCTCCGAATTACGTAACATTTGTTTGAAGAGACAGGTTCGCAATGGCTCACCATAAATCGGCCAAGAAGCGCATTCGCCGCAACGCCGCACGTGCAGAAGTTAATGGTGCACGTATCGGTCGCATTCGTACCTTCGTTAAGAAGGTCGAGGCTGCGCTGAACGTTGGCGACAAAGATGCTGCTCAGGCTGCGATGAAAATCGCCGAGCCGGAACTGGCGCGTGGCGCACAGCTTGGCGTTCTGCACAAGAACACCGCTGCTCGCAAGGTTTCGCGTCTGACCGCACGCATCAACGCACTTTAATTTATCCCTTACGGGATGGCGAGTCGAAGGCCGCACCTCTGGTGCGGCCTTTTCGCTGCCCGGATTTCGCAGAATCACCTTTTGTTCCTTGGTTGCGCGGGTGCAAGAAACCGCAGAAAACAAGGGCCGTTTTGGTTGCGAAATCCTTTTAACGTTCTGTTAAAGATCGCCTTGCCTGATGTGGGTCACATCAGTACAGTGTTTGGACTTTGCAGGTCGCGCAAAGCGACTGGCAACGAAGAACCAAAAAAACAAAAGGCGCGAGTACACTTCCCTGATCTTGTGGAAGGCCAGCGTGTTGATCACCGCGGTGATGAACGCGACGCAGTACCATTTTGTCTTTTGCGGTCTTTGTGGTGGTAAAATAGGGATATTCGGGGAAAGGTTTAACAGTGCAGCACGCCGTGAGGGACACACAATCGGCACTTGGGCAATCCAGCGGGGGGATTGCGGGTGACCAGCACGCAGCACTTGACGATCATGCAGTTGCAACCTGGCAGGTGGTACGCGAAAAGCTGCGCGCTGAGTTTGGCGCAACGGCTTATCGCTACTGGCTTGAGCCAGTTGCCTTGATCGCAGTTGAGGCCGGTGTGGCGCGTTTGGGTGCGCCGACCCGTGCCATGCGCGACTGGGTGACCCAGCACTATCTCGACCGTATCCAGAAATTCTGGCATGCCGAAGATTCCGATGTGCATTTCGTTGAAATCAACATCGTATCGGGCGCCAAATCCGGCGCCACCGGCAACACCGGCACCAAAGGCAGCAAGCAGGGCGCATCTTCCCCCGCTCCGGCGTCAAATGCTGCGCAGGCTCCGTCGCGTGCCAAATCAACGCGAACTTCAGACTCGCAAGACGCCGGCACTGTTGCGGAAGCGCCATGTCAGCCAAGTGCTGCCGGCCGCACGGCAATCGCCAGCATGTCTGATGATGGCATCTCGGCCGCCCTTGATCCGCGCTACACCTTTGACAATTTCGTTTTGGGCAAGCCCAACGAGTTCGCCTATGCCGCCGCCCGCCGCCTGGCAGAGGCCGAATCGGTGCCGTTCAACCCGCTGTTCCTTTATGGTGGGGTTGGTCTTGGTAAAACCCACCTGATGCATGCGATTGCGTGGCATATTCGCCGCACCCAGCCGCACCGCACGGTGATCTACCTTTCGGCCGAGAAATTCATGTATCGCTTCATTCGGGCGCTGCGTGACAAGAACACGGTCGATTTCAAGGACCAGTTCCGCTCGGTCGATGTGCTGATGGTCGATGATGTCCAGTTCATCTCGGGCAAGGATTCGACCCAGGAAGAATTCTTCCACACCTTCAATGCGCTGGTCGATCAGGGCCGTCAGATCATTGTGTCGGCCGACAAGTCGCCGTCCGATCTTGAAGACATCGAGGAACGCCTGCGTTCGCGTCTGGGGTCTGGCCTTGTGGCCGACATTCACGCAACCACCTATGAGCTGCGTCTGGGTATTCTCGAAGCCAAGGCCGAACGTCAGGGTGTTGAACTGCCCCAGCGGGTCATGGAATTCCTCGCCCACAAGATCACCGCCAACGTGCGTGAGCTTGAAGGCGCGCTGAACCGCGTGATCGCCCACTCCCAGCTGGTCGGGCGTGAAATCGGGCTTGAGATGGTTCAGGACGTACTGCATGACGTTCTGCGCGCGTCCGAGCGCCGGGTTTCGATCGAGGAAATCCAGAAACGGGTGGCTGAGCATTTCAACATCAAGGTCTCGGACATGCATTCGGCCCGTCGTGCGCGTGCGGTGGCCCGCCCGCGTCAGGTGGCGATGTATCTCTCCAAGCAGCTCACCACCCATTCCCTGCCGGAAATTGGCCGTAAGTTTGGCGGCCGTGACCACACCACGGTGATGCATGCCGTGCGCAAGATCGAAGAACTGCACGGTACCGATCCGTCGCTGTGCGAAGATATCGATCTTCTGCGTCGGATGCTGGAAAGCTGATCGGGGCTTCCGGCCCGCTGCAAAATCGATGTAAATCTTGATGAAATCCGCCGTAAATTTCGGCGGATTTTGTTTTTGAATCGGGTGGTTTTTATACCTGATTTCACTCATCAAAACTGCGAGTCGGGCGGTTTGCGCCGCTTTGCGCGTTTCAGGCGTATTTTTGTCCGCCGACTCCTTTTATTTGCTTGGGTTTAAGCCGTAAAAATCCTTCGATTTCCGAGTATGCATGTTATAATGCGCCTTCCGCACCCGAAAGGGTGTGGGTCAGGTAGGAAAACTGATTAAAAATCAATTTGTTAAACAAATACTGACAGACGGATAGGACGGGCATGAAGCTGACCATCGAACGCGCGGCGCTGTTGAAATCGCTGACCCATGTTCAAAGCGTTGTTGAACGACGTAACACCATTCCGATTCTGTCCAATATTTTGCTGCGGGCAGAGAATGATCGTCTCTCGCTGACCGCGACCGATATGGACCTCGAAGTCATCGAAACCACGACGGCTGAGGTATCCGAGCCGGGCGCGACCACAACCCCTGCACATACCCTTTATGAAATCGTGCGCAAGCTGCCAGAAGGCTCCCAGGTGCAGATCGCGCTTGAGCCGGGCGCTGGCCGACTGACCCTGTCGGCGGGGCGTTCGAAATTTAATCTCGCCGTTCTGCCGGTTGATGATTTCCCTGTCATGTCCGGTGGCGATCTTCCGGTCAGCTTCGGTCTGGCTGCGGCTGAGCTGCGCGGTCTGATTGACCGTGCTGAGTTCGCCATCTCGACCGAGGAAACCCGTTATTACCTCAACGGGATTTACTTCCACGCCACCGACGCCGAAGGCACCAAGATCCTGCGCGCAGTCGCAACCGACGGTCACCGTCTCGCCCGTGTCGAGGCGCCGCTGCCCGAAGGTGCGGAAAACATGCCGGGCGTTATCGTGCCGCGCAAAACCGTTGGCGAGCTGCGCAAACTGATCGAGGAAACCGGCGAAGCGGTTGATATCGCGCTTTCGGATACCAAAATCCGCTTTGGCTTTGGTGATGCGGTTCTGACCTCGAAGCTGATTGATGGCACCTTCCCGGATTACGAGCGCGTTATTCCGTCGGGCAACGACAAGACGCTTGATATCGAATGCAAACCCTTTGCCGATGCCGTCGACCGTGTGTCGGCCATCTCGATTGAAAAATCGCGCGCGGTAAAGGTTGTTCTGTCGGGCAATACCCTGACGCTGTCGGCTTCAAGCCCCGAACACGGCACCGCGTCCGAGGAACTCGAAATCAATTACGATGCCGAGGATATCGAAATCGGCTTTAATTCGCGCTATCTGCTCGACATCGCCAAGCAGGTTAAGGGCGATACGCTTAACCTTCTGATGTCGGACGGGTCCAGCCCGACCATCCTGCGTGATACCGACGACCTTTCGGCATTGTATGTTCTGATGCCGATGCGTGTTTGACGGTAAGCACGATACGCTGTGGCTGCTCTTGCCAATAACCTCATGCCAAAAGACGGGGTGTCGATGACAAGCCGTCTTGCCGTTTCCCGTATCCAGCTGAGCGAGTTTCGCTGTTACGAAGGCCTGCGCCTGTCGCTCGACAGCTCGCCGGTTGTGCTGACCGGGCCAAACGGGGCGGGCAAGACCAACCTGCTCGAAGCCGTGTCGCTTCTGGCCCCGGGCGGTGGATTGCGCCGCGCCAAACTGGGCGAAATAGCGCGCAGCGTGCCACCAACGGATACCGGGGCGCCCCGCGCCTGGGCGGTGTCGGCCGATATGGAAACGCCTGACGGGGTGTTTCAACTTGGCACCGGTCTTGATCCGGCCGCCCTTGAACAGGGGCGTGAACGCCGGGCGGTCCGGATTGATGGCCAGGCCCAGCGTGGGCAGGCGGCCTTGGGCCGGGTATGTGCCGCAGTTTGGCTGACGCCACAAATGGATCGACTGTTTCTTGATGGTCCGTCCGCCCGCAGGCGCTTTCTGGATCGGCTGGTCTATGGCCTCGATCCCGATCACAGCAGCCGTGTTGCGGCCTATGAGTATTCCTTGCGTTCGCGCGCCAAGCTGCTCAAGGAAGGCAAGGGCGACGACAAATGGCTGGCCTCGATCGAGGATTCGATGGTCCGCCATGGCATTGCGGTTGCTGTGGCACGTGGGGAATTGCTTGAACGGTTGCGCCGTGCGGGAACCATGGCCATCGGGCCGTTTCCGGCAGCCCGTATGGCGCTGACCGGGGATCTCGAAGACTGGCTGGAAAACCTGCCAGCGGTCGAGGTCGAAGACAAAATGCGGGCTGCGTTGCGCGATGGACGGTCGCGTGATGCGACCTATGGCGGGGCGGTGGTCGGCCCGCAACGCAGTGATTTTCTGGTCTGGCACGATGCAAAGGGCCAGTCGGCAGATCAATGTTCCACCGGGGAACAGAAAGCGTTGTTGCTGTCGATCATCATGGCCAATACCCGCCTGCAGACAAAGGCGCGCGGGGCTGGCCCGCTGCTGTTACTTGACGAGGTGGTTGCGCATCTGGATGCAGAACGCCGCAACCATTTATTTGATGAAATCGTGGCGCTTGGCGTCCAGGCCTGGATGACAGGCACGGACCGGGCGCTGTTTGAAGGTTTGGACGGTCGTGCGCAATTCTTCCGCGTGGAAGATGCCACACTGACCCTAGAAACCACTCCGTGAATGCCGAGGTTGTGACCCTATGACCAACGAAACAGAAACGCCGAACACTGGTGAAATGTCGCCGGAGTATGGTGCAGAATCGATCAAGGTTCTCAAAGGCCTCGAGGCGGTGCGCAAACGCCCGGGTATGTATATCGGTGATACCGATGACGGTACCGGTTTGCACCATATGATCTACGAAGTCGTCGATAACGCGATCGACGAAGCGCTGGCCGGTCACTGTGACACCGTCTGGGTGCAGCTCAATGGCGATGGTTCTGCCACCATCCGCGATAACGGGCGTGGCATTCCGACCGACATGCACAAGGAAGAAGGCGTTTCCGCCGCCGAGGTCATCATGACCCAACTCCATGCCGGCGGTAAGTTCGACCAGAACTCGTATAAGGTTTCCGGTGGTCTGCACGGCGTGGGTGTGTCGGTGGTGAACGCGCTTTCGACCCTGCTCAAACTCCGCGTCTGGCGCAACGGCAAAGAACACTACATGGAATTCTCCGGTGGGGATGCCATCAAGCCGCTCGAAGTTGTTGGCGACGCCCCGGTCACCGAGGACGGAACCCCGCTTTCGGGCACCGAGGTGACTTTCTATCCGGACGGCGAAATCTTCACCAAGCTTGATTTCGACCTGCCGACCCTGGAACACCGCCTGCGGGAACTGGCCTTCCTGAACTCGGGCGTGATCCTGACCCTGCGGGACGAACGTGGCGGCGAGCCGGTTGAAACCAAGCTGCATTACGAAGGTGGTATTCGGGCCTTTGTCGAATATCTTGACCGGAACAAGACGCGCCAGATCGAAGAAGCGATCAGCATCGAAGGCGAAAAAGACGGCATCACCGTCGAAGTGGCGCTTCAGTGGAATGACAGCTATCACGAAACCACGCTCTGCTTTACCAACAACATCCCGCAGCGCGATGGCGGCACACACATGGCTGGCTTCCGTGCGGCCCTGACCCGTCAGATCAACGCCTATGCCCAGGAAAGCGGCATCGCCAAAAAGGAAAAGGTTGCCCTTTCCGGTGATGACGCCCGTGAAGGGCTGTCTTGCGTGATCTCGGTCAAGGTGCCCGATCCGAAATTCTCATCCCAGACCAAGGACAAGCTGGTTTCATCCGAAGTCCGTCCGGTGGTGGAAAACATCCTTAATGACAAGCTCGCGCAATGGCTTGAAGAACATCCGCAGGATGCGCGTAAGATCGTTACCAAGGTGGTCGAAGCGGCATCCGCCCGTGAAGCCGCACGCAAGGCCCGTGAACTGACCCGCCGTAAGGGCGCGCTGGATATCTCGTCCCTGCCGGGCAAATTGGCCGACTGTCAGGAACGCGATGCGTCCAAAGCCGAACTCTTCATCGTGGAGGGTGATTCCGCAGGCGGATCGGCCAAACAGGGCCGCGAACGTGGGTTCCAGGCGATCCTGCCGCTGCGTGGTAAGATCCTGAACGTTGAACGCGCGCGCTTTGACAAGATGCTTTCAAGTCAGGAAATCGGCACCCTTATTACCGCCATGGGTACGGGGATTGGCCGCGATGACTTTGACATCGAAAAGGCCCGCTACCACAAAATCATCATCATGACCGATGCTGACGTCGATGGCGCGCATATCCGAACCCTGCTTCTGACCTTCTTCTATCGTCAGATGCCCGAACTGGTCGAACGCGGCTATCTCTATATTGCCCAGCCGCCGCTCTATCGTGCCAAGCGCGGGAACTCGGTCCAGTATCTCAAGGACGACCGCGAGATGGAGCAATACCTGACCGCACAGGGGACCGAGGACGCTGTCCTGACCCTTGCCGATGGTCAGCAGCTGGCCGGTCCGGATCTGGTCCGTGTCGTGGAACTGGCGCGTAAGGCCAAAGGCTTCCTTGAACCGCTTTCCATCAAGCTGCCGATTTCGGTCCTCGAACAGGCATCGCTTGCCGGTGCGCTGAACCCTGCACTTCTTGACGATGATGGCAAACGCCTCGAAGCCGCCGAAACGCTCGCTAAACATCTCGACAGCCTCGAAGAAGACTACGACCGTGGCTGGCACGGCGAAGCGCCGATGGATGAAATTGTCCTGTGGCGCATGCTGCGTGGTGTTGAACAGCGCCATGTGATTGACGGCAATATCCTGCGCTCGGCCGAAGCCCGCGCAATTGCCGGCATCCTTGGGGATCTGCGCGAACTGTTTGAAAAGGGCGCGCAATTCGTTGCCAAGGAAAAGACCTGGAAAATCAATGGCCCGGTCGATCTGGTCAATGCGGTGATGGAATTCGGCCGCCGCGGCATTTCGGTCCAGCGCTATAAGGGTCTGGGCGAAATGAACCCGGATCAGCTTTGGGAAACCACGCTTGATCCGAATGTCCGATCCCTGCTGCAGGTCAAAGTCAGCCACGCCGATGAGGCCGAAGAAGTCTTCTCCACCCTGATGGGCGACGTGGTTGAACCGCGCCGCGACTTCATCCAGTCCAACGCGCTCAAGGTCGCCAACCTCGACGTTTGATGCACTGGCTGTGAATTGACTCATAAAACTGGAAACGCGACACATAAATTTAGAATCTGTGACGCATAAAATTAGAACGAGCAGAGCAAGTTCAAGTGAATGCTATGAATGCGCTCTACTCGTATTTAACCGCTGAGATTTGTTGCATCTGGGCGCCTAGTTAAGTTAGAATCGTACCAACAACACCCCCCACGCTTAGCCTGCAGTTCTTAGGAGCTCAGTGATGCGCCTCTTGGGGGGTTATTTTTTGCCAAAATCGCGAGTTGTTGTAGGTTTTGCCTCTTCCGTGAAATTTATTCACGTCAACATGTGAGCCGAATATGGTGATTAATCGGCTCACGAGGGGGCATTGATATGGGCAAATGGAATTGGCAGCATGGCGACTGGCCCAACTTCACTTGGGACGGGCAGCAGATCCAAGCTCGCTTACCCTCTGTTTATCATAAACAGGGACACGTGGCCGGATTGGTCAACTCCCTGAACGGCACCCAAGCCTTAAACACCAAAGCACTTACTGAGAACATTGTTGCGTCTTTTGCAATTGAGGGTGAGCGCCTCGACGCAAATGTTGTAACCGATGAAATCGAGCGCGGCTTTGATCAAACCATCTCTCCCGAAGCAGCCAACAGTATCGGTCCCCTGGAGGCAAACGCTGCTGCTTTGATATCAAACGTTTTTGATGAGCCGTCTGAAGACCTTACTCGGCATCGGTTAGGGGTGTGGCAGCGCTGCATGTTCGAGAGGACGTACTCATCGACTCAAATCGGGCAGCCTGCAACATGGCGAACCGAAGATATCAACGTGGTTTCCAGTGGAAGCGGCGACCGGAAAATTCATTTCGAAGCCCCTGACGCATCACGCGTTGCAATTGAGATGGAAACATTCCTTAATTGGTTTGTTTCCAGTCGGGAAGCCAAAGAAATAGATCCGATTTCGAGAGCTGCTTTGGCTCACCTGTGGTTCGTGACCGTGCATCCGTTCGAAGATGGCAATGGCAGGAGCGCACGCGCGGTTGCTGACCTTGCACTATTCCAGTCAGACAAAAATGCTGTCTTGTACCCAATGGCGCCTTACATTTTAGCCGACCGTGAGAACTATTACCGAGTGTTGGGACGAACTCAGTCTTCCGGTTTGGACATAACGGAATGGATGATCTGGTTTTTCAAAACTTTGGAAAATGCACTTGATGGGGCAATCACGAGATTAAGCTGGAATATTGAAGCAAACAGCCTCGTGACAATGCAGCCAGAAAATCGACTTCTGACGCAACAAGTTAGAATTCTTGTGCTTCTGCATGATGATGCGGATCAGAATGTCATAAGCGCATCACAATATGCTGCGATTAACGACGTTAGTAAGGCGACAGCGACGCGCCACCTTACTGACCTGGTCGACAAAGGCTATCTATGCGTTTGCGAAGGACGCGGGCGTTCGACGAAATACCGTTTGTCAGGTAAATAATTGATCAGGTATCACACCATGCCAAAATCTGGTATGCCCTGACGCATGATTTCGCGAAGGGTTAGAGAATAGCGCGAGGGTCGTGCGTCTCCTTTTGGACGACGAACAATCTTCATCTCGCCGCCCTCTTCGTCAAATTCGATGATCCCAACTTGATGAATGTCCAGAGCGTCAATCGCAGCATTAATTTCTTCTGATGGCCATCGGAACGAGCTGTTTCTGCAAAGCCATACGTGGCGGAAAAAACTCGAGCGATAATCGATATCCGACAGCAGGTTCTGGAAAGCCAGTTTGTGTCTTGCGGGAATACTGGTCATGAACATGAAACCGTCAACCAGCTGCAAGGCGCCATCATCGCCACAGCGAATGCCAACAGCGTCGATGCTGACGAATTCAAACTCATACCTCTTGAAATAGATACTGACATCGTCACCTCCGTACAGAAGGGACTTGTGCTCATCAATTAAAGCGAGAGCTTGTTCTCTATGAAGTGCGTCTTTGCGCGTCAAGAACGTTGGCTTCGCCGACGAAGAGTGCTTTCGGTTCGTTACTTCACTGAGGATTTCCTTGATACGCACCACCGGGACCCTCTCGTCGCGCATTTGAGCCAGAAGATTGAATGCAGCATCCGGATCAGCGCTGTAAATACGTGCGAACAGCTCAGCAGTATGAAAGTGGCCCAGTACGTCAAATAGGGCATTTGGTTCGAGTGAACGCTGTCCGAGAATTTCTTGCAGTTTCGTTTTTTCGCGATCTGCGATGGCATTGCCGCGGATGAGTGTTGAGCGCATCCGTTGTAATGCATTGCGTGTGTATCGCGTTTTCTGAGCAAGCATCTCCCAGAAATGTTCTTTATTTGCAGAGTATTGCTTGCCTGCTGGCGTTTTTTCGATCTCGTTGATGATCGACGCAATTTGTGTCCAGGGCATCCGCCGGCCCCGTGCGTCGTCCAATTTTGCAAGCAGTTCATCAAAGGATTGCGCGTTCATCTTGGGGAGATTTCCTTGCGTTAAAACATCTTTCAATTACCCATAGCAGAATTTTTCGATTGTGCAAAGGTGATTTGAATCATAATATGCCACGAATCATAACGTGGATTGTGAATGATGTTTGATCCCCATGCACAAAGAAGCAGGAAGGTTGTTCGGCGGACAACGCATCGCGTTGTTGGTCGGTTTCCAAGCTTGAAATCCAGCCGGGTCGTCCACTGGGAGTCCCAGCTCGAGCGCGACATGATACGTTTGTTGGAGTTTGATCCGGCGGTGTTGTCATATCGGGAGCAACCCGAACCTATTGCGTATTTCGAGAGCGGAAAAAGGCGTAAATACACACCCGATTTTATCGCGCGGATGACGACTGGTGTAACTGTCTTTGAAGTGAAGCCTTACGAACAGTCCATAACAAGCCCCTTGAAAGAGAGACTTGTGGCATTCCGGGAGCACTATGCCGCACAAGGCGTAGATTTCCTCGTGATGACTGAGCGCGAAATCCGAAAAGAACCGCGACTTTCAAACATCACCAAACTCTTGCGCTATCAGCGCGAAATCATAAATCCTGCCAGCAAACAGGTGGTTATCGATCTCATTGATAGCGGTGTTCAGACCCTTGCGGGGTTGTTCGAACATTTGAAAGAGCATGGTGTTCCGTTCCAGCAGGTCTATGCACTCATTGCTCAAGGCATTCTTGGCGTCGATATTAATCAACCAATCGACAACGAAGATACACCTGTTTGTTTGCGGAGGGTTTCGTAATGGTTGCTGTTCGCATCGGTATGGGAACTGAGGTGTCTGTTGGTGAAACCATCTATGCCGTTCGTCGTTGTCTTGCAGGGGATATTCTTCAGCTTGAGTCAGAAGATGACGGTCAATTGGTGAAAATCCCAAGACCTGAGTTGGCATTTTCCGTGGCCAACGGTGAAGCTTCCATCATAGTTGGTGACCGGAAGCACCAAGTTTTAGAACGCCAGGACCTGAGTGTCCTTCCCGACAAAGATCGCGATGAGCTTCGTCGCAGGCTTGCCTACGTAAAATTGGTCGAGAAGCCAAGGGTTGCAGAGTGCGGCGCAGCTTTGGTCAAAGCCAGCATCGAAATTGGTGCGGCACAACTTAACGACCTTAAACCGCCGTCTGTGGCAACGCTCTATAACTGGTGCAAACTTTACCGTCAGGCTGGCGGCGATCCTGCGGCTTTGGTGCCGCAAACAAAGCGCCGCGGAAACCGACAGCGACGATTTTCTCCAGAGGTACTCGAAATCCTTCAGGCCGTAATTAATGAGCGATTTCTGGTTACGTCCAGGCCTAGGCCGACGGATGTTTACTCCGCTGTCGTCGTCGAGATCGAACGACTGAATGCATACAGACCAACATTTGATCAACTGGCAGTGCCGACGCTCAGAACTCTTTATCGCGAAATCGAGAAACTCGAGCCCTACACATACTTAAAGGGCCGATACGGGAAACACATTGCCGACAAGGAAACACGACACGTGGGAAAAGGTGCATTCTCCTCTCGACCACTTGAGCGGGTAGAGATCGACCACAGTCTTCTCGATATCATCGCCTACGATGAGGATCTCGACATTCCACTGGGGCGGCCAACACTCACATTGATCATTGATCATTTTTCACGGATGCCTTTGGGCTTTTATCTCGGTTTCGAAGCGCCAGGTTCAGCGAGTGTAATGATGGCACTGCGCAATGCGATTGGAACCAAGGAATGGGTTAATGAGCGTTACCCAGACATTGAAGGCACATGGCCTTGTTATGGTGTGCCCGAGGTTCTTGTTACGGATAACGGGCCTGAATTCCATTCCAAAGATCTGGAAATAGCGTGTGCCCAACTAGGTATCACCATTCAGCATAACAAAGTGAAGTCACCATGGACCAAAGGTGTTGTGGAGAGGATTTTTGGTGAGATCAACCGATCTCTTCTGTGTGATGCGCCGGGAAAGACCTTTCACAACAAGGACGCACGCTCAGAGAATGATGCGGTTGGAGAGGCTAGCGTTCCTATCGCACTTCTTGAGCATGTCTTGTGTAAATGGATTGTCGAAATTCATGCCAGGAAGATGCACGAAGGTATACAAGCAATACCGCTTGAAAGATGGACTGAAGGTGTGGAGACGTTTCCGCCTCGGCTTATTTCCGATCAGGAGGACCTCAATGTTCTTCTTTCCTGCTTCAAGGAAGTTCGGAAAATTCATCCCAAAGGGATTGTGATAGAGGGCATTTGGTACAGCTCAAGAAAGCTGACCGAGCTCCGCAACAGCTCTAACAAGGATTTCCAGGTAGATATGAAATTCGACCCGACCAATATGGGGCGCATTCATGTCCGTGATCCAAGAACCAATACCTATTTCGAGGTCCCAGCTTTAAACCCTGAATACGCAGAAGGGCTCGGGTTATGGCCGCACAAGATCGTTCGTAAGTGCCTTCGGAAAATGGGGGCGCGCAAGATCGATCCAACTGAACTTGCAAAAGTCAAAGAACAGATTCACGACCTTATTCAGGAAACGGCCAAGACCAAGAAGCGAAAACGCACAACCAATGCACGGATTGGACGGTTTCGTGAGTCCTCCAGTCAAGCACCCTCGAATGAAGATCGGATTGTCGAGCAGAACACCTCTTATGAGATCTCATTTGATGCTGCACCAACGGGCGAGGAGGAAGATTATCGTGACGACCTGGTCGAAGATGACGATTTTCTTGCTGATGGCATGCAGCGTATTCAGGCTGTCGGAAAGGATGACGTATGAGTATTGCTGTTAATCCAGACAAGCTTTCTGACATCAATCAGGTGATGGGTGATGTTCTTATCCGCCATCGTTCTTTCAAGACCGGTTTGGCACGGCTTGATGAATGCATGCAGTCCTATACGGGCTATGGAGAACCGGTTTGTATGCTTCTGCATGGTCCATCAGGTGTTGGGAAGTCGACGCTTGCAAAGGCTTTTCTCGTCGATAACCAGCCTGTCGAAACCCAGGACCGTAAACTGGTTCCTGTTCTGAGCGCGGTAATTCCGGTGCCGGCAACGATGAAGAATATGGCGTCCGAGCTTCTAGATAAGCTTGGCGACCCTCTTTCTGATCGGGGCACACTTGAGCAAAGAACCAAAAGGCTTCGCAAACTGCTTCGGGAGTGCGGCACGAAACTCATCATCCTTGATGAGTTTCAGCACTTTATCGATCGCAAGAGCGAGCGGGTTATCCTCGATGTTTCTGACTGGCTGAAGAATCTTATTTCCAACACATCGATCCCGGTGGCTTTGGTTGGGCTTCCGTATTCGAGAAATGTGCTGACGGCAAATGAACAGCTGATGCGGCGCTTTAGTTATCAGACTAAACTCTCGCCCTTTGATTGGAACGACAAGGCAGAGCGTGCAGAGTTCACAAGGATCCTTGACGCGGTAGACGGAAAGCTTGCGGAGATTTTGGGAGGCAAAAGCGATTTGAAGGGCCAAGCTGTCCGCTGCCATGCTGCGACAAAAGGTCTGATTTCTCTTTTGATCAAGCTGATCCATGGTGCCGCATACGAAGCAGCCAAATGCAATGATTCGTCGATAACCCGGCAGCATCTCGCCAAATCGTTCAGGGAGCGCCTTGTGCCGGACAAAGCAGTTCTCAATCCGTTTCTCGACAGTTGGGATGGGCAAGCAATCGACCCGCTTCCCGAGAGCAGGCACATGTCGGTGGCGGGATGCATCCCATCGATTAGCGCGAGATCACGTTCTCAAAACATCAACGAAGTCCTCTCAGCGAGGTGAGACACATGTCAGGTGATCTGTCACTATTGGTACGTCCTAAGCCGGAGAAGGCTGAAAGCTTCCGAGGATATCTGCTCAGGGTTTCGACGGAAAATGGTTATCACAATCCAAACTGGATGCTGAGGCAGCTTGGTATTCACCCACGCACATATTTGCCGCGTGATGACATTGCAAAGTTGGCAAGCGCGCTAAATCTCCAGGGCCGCGAGCTTTCAAATATGCAGAACCAAGTCGTGGCGCCTCGGTGGGTTCGTGTGGGGGCGCATGAAGTTCACATCTGTGCAAAGGAAAGGCGTTCTTTTCGCTATTGTCCTGACTGCTTGAGCGAAGCTCCGTACCATCGTGCCGTGTGGGATCTCAAGCCTTTGAGTGCCTGCCCGAAACACGGGATCTATCTGCTTGAGAGTTGCAGAAAATGTGATCGTCGTGTTGGTTGGGGGCGTGAGAACCTTCTCGAATGCGCCTGTGGAGCGGATTTAAGGCCGTTTCGGCCGCGTTCAGCACCCGATAAAACACTAGATTTCTGCAGGTTGCTAGAGAAGCGCTTCCACGGTCAGCTGGCAGACGAAAAGTGCGCCTTGCATCCGGCATTTCAGAAGTTGAGTTTCACAGATCTTCTGAACCACACGATGTTCTTGGCGGCCTATATTTCCGGTCGCGGGCGAGGAACCGGCCGACAATTGTTTTACAATCTTACTGCGGACGCATTGCGCGAGGTGTTTGATCGGGTTTCTATGATTCTTGCCGATTGGCCGAACGGGTTTCACTTGCTGCTCGATGAGGTGCGGCAATTCACCGAACAGGATGTTGAAAAACACGTCGGGCTCGAGGCGGAATTTCGATCACTCTACACCAATCTGTTTCGCAAGCAGCAGGAGGTTGAGCATCTGCATCTCATCCGTGCCGAATTTGCTAAATATATTGAAGGTAAATGGTTTGCAGGGTTTGTCGTGCCAACCAGTAAACGATTGTCTGATGAATGGTCCCAGGATCAATCGTTTGTTACCGTTGCGGAAGCGGCACGACGCCTTGGTATTCATCCAAGTATCCTGAGACGTGATATCACCGAGGGGAGTTTGGCCGCAACCACAAGACAGATGCAAAGCAGATGCCTTCGCGTCGTAGAAGTCTCGGAGGTTGAGAGATACCGAAACGCGCGTGAGAACCTGCTGAGTACCTTTGATGCGCAAGAGCTACTAGGCGTTTCAAAGCACCCCTTCATGAAATTGGTGAATGCTGGCCTGATCAAAGCCGTCAAGGGGCCGAAGGTTGACAATTCCCAGCACTGGACTTTCAAGAAGCAGGATGTCGATGAGTTTATTGCATCTGTGACAAAACAGGCAACCTATTGTCGGTCCGCAGATGAGCCTGTGACTTTTACCAAAGCGTTACGTCGCTGTACCGCCAAGGGGCTTTGTATCGTTGACCTTATCCAGGGTTTGCTCGGTAGCGAGTTGAAAGCACTGAAGCGTTCGACAAAAGTGATCAATCTCAAAGATCTGTTCTTCAATGACGTAGATTTCACAGCTTTTCTTTACAATGAGAAACGGACAATCAAATGGGCCGTTACCATTCGCGAAGCGTCAAGGATGCTTGGGCTAAATGAAGAAGCAACACGTCATCTCGTGCATAAGGGTTTCCTCGAAACAATCTCTGTCCCGGTAGATGGGCGTCTTCGCAGGCAGGTTTCATTGGATGCGATTGAGCGGTTCAAGGCAACTTACGTCTCCGCTTCAAGCTTGGCAGCCCATAAGAATACTTCGGCACGATCAGTCGTTGCCCAGCTGCAGGAACTAGGAACCAACCCTGTTACCGGGCCAGCGATTGATGGAAGTCGGCAATACTTCTTCAGAAGATCCGCGACAGCATAGGACGCTAGCTTTAACGGGTCGGCTGCGGGCCGAACCGGCGCGAATTGAATGGCTCTTCTTCAGTATGCCGCCAGTCTGATGAATGTGACGCAACGACAGCAGTGGTTGCCCAGCTTCCAAAGCCCGCGCTTGTCGCGGGCTCTTGTGTTTTGTGTCAATTAAATCGAACAGCTAATGGACAGTCATGAGGGATGGTCGATTGAAGAGAATTTTTTTTGACAACAACCATTTACGTTAGAAAAAAAAGATGATCACTATATTAGGAGGATATGTTCTGGATAGGGTTTCGACGCTTGGTGAAATACACGAATAATCCACCTGATGCGGCTGCGCTTATGACATCAGCGCGAAGCTTCGGAAACTACGACTTGCCAAGTGCACTTGCTGACTTGCTGGACAATAGCATCAAGGCCAAGGCGCGCTCTATCGATATTCTTTGTTTACGTAGCGACGGCGAACCGGAAGTTCGAATTCTCGACGACGGCCATGGTATGAGCGAAGAGGAACTTTGTGATGCCATGCGACCAGCAAGTGCAAACCCTGATGACGAACGTGCTGACGACGATTTGGGGCGCTTTGGTTGGGGTATGAAGTCCGCGTCGTTTTCCCAATGCCGGCATTTAACTGTTCTGACGAGAAAGAATGGGGGTCTATCTGGTGCAAGCTGGGATCTTGACGATCTTGCAGACTGGAAAATGGCGATACTCGAGCCTTGTGAAATTGATAAAATTGCAAATAGCAAGCTTCTTGAACATGATGGAACTGAGGTCATATGGACCAAGTGCGACCGACTTTCCGAGTTCGGAAGGGTTAGCAGCAAGGGGTTCAACGAGATAGTCGCGCACGCCAAGTCCGAATTAGCACTTACGTTTCATCGCTACATTGCGGGGGAGTTCGGGCTCAGAAAGCTGAAGATTTCTTTCAATGGTGGGCTGCTCTCTCCTGTCGATCCGTTCTTGCGCGATCATTTGGCTACACAGGAAGGTCCAGTCGAGCATCTCGAGTTGGAAGGTAAACCGTTCAATGTTCAGGCCTTCATCCTTCCGCATTTCTCGAAAATTTCGTCTCATGACCATGAAAAGTTGGGCGGCGAGGAAGGGTTCGTACGAAACCAAGGCTTCTACATCTATCGGCAACATCGTTTGATAATGCATGGCACTTGGTTTCGGCTGGTGCGTCACGGTGAGTTGTCTCAGTTGGTCAGGATAGCTGTGAATATCCCCAATAGCCTTGACGCAATCTGGAAGATAACGGTGGATAAGTCTGAAGCCCAGCTACCATCTGGTTTGCGTTCACGGCTGAAAGAAATCGTAAAGGGCCTCAAAGGTCAGTCCGGCAAAGTGTTTCAATCGCGCGGAGGTCGGATCAAGCCGACCGACGGTAAAACTCCCGTATGGGCAAAGTATGTCCGTAACGGTGAAGTTCGATATTACCTCAATCGCGAGCATCCCCTCATTGTGCAGTTGCTTGAGCATGAGAATGCTGAAGTCGCCCAAACCTTCACTGCTGCGTTGGGCGTCATTGAGGACTGCTTTCCGGCAATCAGCATTGGCGAAGACTTTGCCGTGCGCCCAGAGATGATGAACCAGAGCGCTCTGGATCGGGACGCTTTTGTCGAACGCCTTGAAACAGCTTTGCCATCTCTCTTGGCGCGCTCAGAGGGATCATTCCAGAAGCTGTGGGAATTGCTGCAGGTGACAGAGCCTTGGGCGGGCCAAGCATCTGTTGTCGAAGAGCATTTGAAGTCGAAAGGATGGTGGAAGAATGTACGATAAAGAGCTTGCGTATTTCCGTATTCATATAGAAGCGGAATTTTCGGATATTTTCGCCACCGGTGCCGGCTTGCCAGAAGGTAAAATCGAAGAAATCGTTCGTGAAGGTCCGTTCACGCATCTTGGTCCTGATGAGTTGGCCTCGATCGCCCGGGAGCTTAAAGCGAATTTTCGGGTGACACAACGGCGTGGCGCAGTGATTTCAAAGGGGCATAGACCATGGCTCTCAGGAAAAAAGTCAGAACTCAACCTTTATTATTGGAACCGTCTCAGAAAATACTACCGGACAACTGGAAAGTTGCCTTCAGAGGTCGTAGCGACCCTAGATTCTGACACTGATGAAGTTTTGGATCTCTGTGGTGACCCACTAGACCCGGCATACCACGCAGTTCGTGGCATGGTTATGGGCAACGTACAGATGGGAAAAACAACCAATTATTCAGCCCTGATTTGCAAGGCAGCAGACGCAGGATATCGTGTAATCATACTTCTTGCTGGTATTACGAATTCTCTACGTACGCAGACACAGGAGCGTCTTGACGAGACATTTATTGGTAAAGTGTCTCTTCGAAACGCTGCAGCTCAACAATCCCTACCCATTCAGAAGTTTGCTGCAGAGAGGAGGGTGCCTTCTTTCGGTACGACAAGGGACTCCGATTTCAAATCTAGTAGTGAAGGAATTTACTTTGATTTGACGAGTCACGCAGAGCCGATAATTTTCGTGACTAAGAAGAATAAAGCGGTACTCGAAAGGCTCGATGAATGGTTAGAAGAGCAAGAGGATACCGGAGGGTTCGATCTGCCGTTACTTCTTATTGATGACGAAGCTGATAATGCGTCTATCAATACAGCTAATGAGCCTAAAAACACCACGGCGATCAATGGACTCATAAGGAAAATCTTGGCTCGTTTCCCGAGGTCGGCCTACGTCGGATATACGGCTACTCCTTTTGCAAACATTTTTATTGATCCGGAAACCTCCGAGAAAATGGAGAACGACGACCTGTTTCCGGGGAATTTCATAAAGGCACTCGAGCCGCCATCAAACTACATAGGTTCCCACCGTGTATTTAGGGATGGCGGCGACTTGCGTTCCGAGATGGTCAAGATCGTTGACGATTATGATCCGCTTTTGAAGTTGAATCACAAGAGTGGAGATAAGATCGCTGATCTTCCTGACAGCTTAAAGCATGCCATCCGAGTGTTTTGTTTGACGCGCGCAATACAAGTTTTCCGGGGAAAGGGTGATTCCAGCTGTTCGATGATGATCAACGTGAGTCGCTTTAATGCAATACAAGAGCAGATCCTTGGTCACGTCCATGAGTATTTGTCTGAGCTAAAGGATGCTGTTTCTGTATACGGAGCACTTGAACCCAGAAAAATTCGCGACATTACCATCGCCGAGCTGCAGGAGAGCTTTAACAAGGAGTATTCGAACTCGGGCTATTCGTGGACGAACATACTAGGGTGCCTTAACGAGGGGATTCAAAGTATTAGAGTTCGTACCATCAACATGAGAGGTGGGACACTCGATTATTCGTTTAACAAGGAGCATGGGCTGCATGTGATTGCAATAGGCGGTCTTGCCTTGTCCCGCGGGTTAACGTTGGAAGGACTGACAGTTTCGTATCTTCTCAGAAATGTTGCAGCAAGTGACACGTTGATGCAAATGGCCCGCTGGTTCGGCTATCGCCCTGACTACGAACATATCTGCCGTCTTTATCTTCCGAAGAGTTCCTTAGAACATTACAAGTATGTTGATGAGGCGACGGAGGAGCTTCGGAGAGAGGTGGTTCGGATGAGGGCCTCAAACCGCACCCCGGCAGATTTTGGCCTCAAGGTGCGCCAAAGTGACTTAGCAATCCGTGTGACCGCAGCTAACAAGATGCGAACTGCCCAGGAGTTGACGATTGCCCAAGACTACTCGGCTCGTCATGTCGAAGGTCACTCGTTGCCCAATGATAGTGAGAAAGCAGCCCAGAATCTTTCAATAGTTTCAGAGTTTCTTGAGTTACTGAGCCCAACTAAGCAGCTAAAAATGCCTGAAAAAGGAGAGATCGCTCATATCTCTTGGGCAGCAAACGGAAAAGATGTTTTAGATCTCATAGCGAATTTTGAATTTGGACCTCACATCGATCTAGCCAAGATTTCGAACTCTTCCCTGTTGCAAGATTATATCAAGGATCGGATATCAGACGAGATGTCCGACTGGGACGTCGTTCTTCCAATGTTGAGAATTGGAGACGAAGAGGTCTTTGTCGGCGAGACAGTTCGTTACAGGAGAAGAAAGCAAGGCACCGTATCGGACGGCTGCTACAGAATTTACGGTGCCAGAAGCCGCGTTGCTGATCCAGGAGATGCATGGATTGGACTGGATGCGGATCAAATAAAAGAAGCTGAAAGAAGGGTGGGCGCTGACGAGTACAAAAGAGAACGTGCAGCATGCAGTGTTCGCCAGAAGCCAATGCTCATTGTACATTATTTCGCGCCTTCGTTGGCGAAGCGAGATAGCGATGAAGATAAAAAGCATTCAGATGACAAACTTCGTGTTGGCGACCGTGCCGTTACACTTTCATTTTGCATGCCAGAGACCAGTAAGCCGGCTAAGGAACATACATACCAAGTAAATGCGGTCTATCTTGCGCAACTGAAGGAGCAAATCCAGACCGAAGAAGATGATGACGCAGAGGCTATTGCAGGTGTGCAGGATGTTTGAGCGTTGGAAAGCCCTTGGACCTGCACCAGAACCAGGGACATTGAACGTAAGCCTAGCGGATAGTAGCCATTCTCTTGAATATAGCATTGCTCGAGATAGCCGAGGTAAATACCTCTTTCTTCTCGATACGGATCTGCAAAATGGTGCCAAATCTGTGTTGCCGAGGGTGGTGGGCATGTCCATCGAACTCGAACCTTGGTCCAACCATCGGACACGTCTTGTTGTTACCCTTCATGATGATAATGACGCTCAAAATTTCTCCCTTATGTGCAGAGGAGTTATGCTCGCTACCCAATCAATGTTGAGTTCTAACTCTCGTGAGGCTCTTACTCGAACTCTGCAAGAGTTGCACCGTTGGCAAGAAATGCTAAAGCAGCGTTACGATAAACGCCTTTCGCGAAGTGAAAGAATTGGACTGATTGGTGAGCTTCTTTTTCTTAGAGACGAGCTCGTTCCGAGGATGGGACTTGGAGCCGCACTTCTCGCTTGGACAGGGCATGAGGGGCACGAGCAGGACTTTGTAATTTCCTCAGCGATTTTTGAGGTGAAAACTCAAGTAGTAACCGCTGACCGCATGATTTCGATTTCATCGGAGGATCAGTTGGACCCGGTGCAGGGTCAAATATTTCTTTGCAACCAAGGTATTTCCCCAGTGCCAAGCAGTGCATCCAATGCCTGCACTCTCAATTCTATTGCGAAGGAACTGATTAAGCTTGGGGAAGCTGCTGGAGGCGCAGCGTCTGATCTTCTTGCTATCGGGCTGCTGGAAGCAGGGTATGAACCACATGAAGAATACGATGACGAAGTCTGGATGCTGGTGGACAGGGCCCTTTATAAAATCAGGGATAATTTTCCGCGGATAGAACGGGCGGAACTTAGGCACGGAGTGGAACAGGTACGTTACAGAATTCGGGTATCTGACTGTCAGCCTTACCTTGTAGATCTGCGTTCGACTTTGGAGGAGTTGATAGGTGGATGAGCTCGACACGGCGTTTCAGGATCTGCGCGAAGATGTAATGCTTGAGGCGGAAGCAAGTGGATTGTTTCAGGAAGAAGCGTTCTTTGAAATATACGCCGAGGCCGCGAGCGAGAACGGCGACACAATAGATCTTGAGTACGGATACTGCAGAAAAGAAGGAGGTGCTCGACCTTATCGTGTCGATGGCCATGCGTTTGATGCAGATCGTGGTACGCTTTATTTGGCGGTCTGTGACTACCGGGAGGGAAAGGATCTACAGTCACTTCAGGCGTCACGAATTGATTCTGCATTGAAGCAGGCGAGCAATTTTTTTGAGAATGCTCTCTCACCTGATTTTATCAATGCGCTCGAAGATAGTAGCTCTGCGTTTTCAGCTGCCTATCCGATATATTCGAATCAGCACACCATCCGACGTTTACGTGTGATTTTACTGTCGAATGCTCGCCTCGTTGCTAGGAAGCCTCCACAGCTAGTGGGTGATGTTGCTGGGATTCCTGTCGTCTATACAGTGCTTGACGTTGCTAGGTATGCTGAGATTCAGAAATCAAGGGCAGCACCTGAAGCTATCGAGGTCAATCTAGAAGAAATCTCCGGTAGCCCAATTCCTTGTCTACGAGCTTCTCGCTCATCGGCTGATTATGAATCCTATCTGTTGGCAATCCCGGGTGAACTGTTGGCCGAAGTTTATGGGCTCTATGGGGCGCGTTTGCTTGAACAAAATGTAAGAACCTATCTCCAGGCAAGAACGAAAGTGAACAAGGGAATTCTCGCGACGATCCGCAAAGAACCTGAGATGTTTTTCGCCTATAACAATGGTTTGACAGCGACGGCATCCGAGGTAGAGCTCAAGGAGCTGGGTGACGGTCAGCTCGCCATCTCGGCTATTCGTGACCTTCAGATCGTGAACGGGGGACAGACAACAGCTTCTATCCTGTATGCAAAGGATGTGGGAAAGGCTGCACTAGACCAAGTTCATGTTCAAATGAAGTTGTCGGTTGTACCCGAAACTGCCGTCGAAAAAGTAGTTCCGCTTATTTCACGTTATGCGAATACGCAAAATCGTATCTCGGAAGCGGATTTCTTCTCAAATCATCCATTTCATTTGCAGATGGAACGCTATTCGAGGGTTCTTGCAGCTCCGCCTCAGGATGGGGCGCTTTCAGGAGAAAAATGGTTCTATGAGCGTGCGCGGGGCCAGTACCGCGATGGTATGGCTTATGCTAGCCAGTCCGAAAGACGAAAGTATCAGGTTGAGTTTCCCAAGGCTAAAGTTATGGTCAAAACGGATATCGCAAAATACTTAGTCACCTTCCGTTGTCGTCCTGACATTGTCTCGAAGGGGGCGCAGAAGTGCTTTATGCATTTCGCCGACGAAACAGCGAAGTCATGGAAGGCCCATCAAGCTGATTACAACGAAACGTGGTTCAAAAATGCGTGCTCTATGGCGCTGTTGTTCAGGTGGACCGACAAGATGATCGCGCAATCGGATTGGTATCAACTTGATCGCGGCTTCAAGTCTCAGACTGTCGCTTACACGTTGGCTTGGCTTGCTCATCATATACGTAGTATTGGGCAGGCGTCTCTCAACTGGGATATCATTTGGTCGTCGCAGGACGTACCTGACGAGCTTCAAGAGTTCATCACTGCGCTTGCGCCTCAAGTGGCTAGTGCGATTAGAAGCACTCCCACAAATGTGCGAAATGTAGGCGAATACTGCAAAATGCAGGCTTGCTGGGAGGCCGTTTCAAAGACTGACTTCGATGTGACAGCTCTCCCTGAGCATGTTTTGGTCAGTCTTGATGAAGAAAAAGATTTGAAAAAAGATGGGCGTGACACGAAAAAAATAGATAATGAAATTGATCTTGATGTCTTGTTGCTTTCGATTGTCGCTAAAGCGGAGATTGTTCGCAAAAATGCAAAAGAAAAGCATCTTCTTACCGACAAATCTAATAGTGCCTTGGTGAAATTGGCCGTTGGAAATATCTCGCTTTCCAGACCTGAAAAGAATGCGATGAAACTTCTTATCGACCGATTGGCTGAAGAGGGCACCCCTCTGGACGCGCTTGGTTAGAGATCTTTTCGACCTATCTGATTAAGTCAACATTCAGGCTGTCTTTATCTCAAGATTTTGTGAACCGCTTTAGCTATTTGCCACGCCAAGTAAGGTGGTACCGCGTTGCCCACTTGATGATACTGTTTGGTTCGAGACCCACAGAAAAAATAGTTGTCAGGGAATGTTTGCAAGCGGGCAGCCTCCCTTACGGTCAGTGAGCGGCACTGGCTGGGATCGGGATGGATAAAATAATGACCATCCTTGGATATGTGACTTGTGACGGTGGTCGATGGGCGGCCAGAAACTTGGGTTCGGAATCGATCTGAAAAATGTCCAGAATCCCGGTTCTTATGAGCTGGCAGTAAAAACTCTGGAAACTCGTCCAGTTTCGGAGAGCGTGAGTGCACGCTGGAGAAAGCAGACGAGAAAAGGTAGCGGCCAATATCGTCTGGGATGTGTCCTCGGGTCTCATGATGGAATGTTGCACGAAGTCGTTCATCATCGAACCACTTGAGGAGATGTTTTGGCATATCACCAGCAATCGTCTTCGCGCAGCTTGACCTTGCTTCAGGCAGGTTGTTGGCAGAAGAAATTCTTTGCACGATATTCCTTACTTCTTCTGGAATGCCTTCCGTTCTGGCAATGCGCATGGCCTGTTCAACTACTGTTGTTTTCCAAGCTTCTGTCGTGTCGCCGCGGCTAAGTCCACTGCGTAGAGGTGAGAGGCCATCAATTGCGCTGCCCACGTTCACCTGCTTTTGGGGTTTGCCGATAAGCGGGCCATCAAGTTTCAGGCGTTGTGCCAGATCCGCCCGAACTCCGAGAATGATTACTCGATGGCGGGCTTGCGGAACTCCGAAGTCTTCTGACCGTATCAGAAAGTCTTTGGCCGAAGCTCGGGAGCCGTCGGGTGGGGAGGAAGCTGCTAGCGGTAACAAACGGTACCCGTCTCCCGCCTCCTCAAGATCGTCAAGTACTTTGCTGAAAATCCGACCGCCATTGATTTGGCTCGAGAGCATCCCCTTAACATTTTCCATCACAAAGGCAGCGGGGCGAAGCCGGTCTAGAATGCGCACATACTCGCGATATAGAAAATGCCGATTATCATCCTCGGGAACGTAACCTGCCTTCCCCCGATTTCTCGATCTTCCAACCAAGGAATATGCTTGGCACGGAGGTCCTCCGATCAAGATAGTATCGCCATGATGGCGTTCGCGGACTTGATCGAGCTCCGTCGCCAGTTCCTCGAATACGCCATCGCTTCCCAAAACACGTTGACGTACCTCCTCGTCAGCAACTTTCCAATTGTTGGGATAGAGCTCAGCCCAGTCTGGAAGCTCAAGACCACTATTGATAGCATCGTAATATTCTTGGGGAAATCGGTCAAAGGACCGCAGGAAGGCTCTCAGTCGCAACGTTTGAATTGCATGGTCATCCATCTCGATTGAGAGATGGGTCTTCATTGGAGTTTCCTCGTCGCGTCCTGCCCTTGAAAATCCTTCACCCAGCCCTCCAGGCCCGGCGAACAAATCAATGATGGCAAAATCTTTGGACATCGTTTCTCCCTATAATGTCGAGCCTTTTACCAGGTTTCACCAAGTGTCACCAGGTGGAAAATAAGCTTGATTGCGCTATGTTTGTGAAATCATGGATATAGTTGACTCCAAAACACGCTCCAGAATGATGTCTGGCATCAGGAGCAGAAATACGAAACCAGAGGTTCTGCTGAGAAAAGCACTGCACGCTGTGGGTTATCGTTACAGACTCAATGTACGTCTGTTGCCGGGCTCACCGGACATAGTGTTGCCGAAGTGGCGAGTTGTGATTTTCGTGCATGGTTGCTTTTGGCATCGTCATCCGGACTGTAAAAAAGCGACGACACCGGCAACAAACACTGACTTCTGGAATAAGAAATTTGAGGCCAACACTAGGAGAGATAAAACAGCGATAGAGGAATTGCATAAATTGGGTTGGCGCACTGCCATTGTATGGGAGTGTGCTATTGGGTCAAAGATCGATGTTGAGCTTATCGATGACTTAGCTGGCTTCATAAGCCAAGCAGCTAAAGAGCATGTCGAATTTGGTTCTCCTTAGAAAGGCAGCAATTAACGCTAGCCCAGATGAGTATCTTGGAGCGTGATATCCGGTTCGATACATGACTAGGTTACACCACAAGTAAAGTTCGACACATAATCTTCGAAATTTGCAGCCCTTTTCTCAAACTAGATGTGATGCAAGTATTTGATTTTATGTATTTTACAAGGAATAGAGAGAATTCTAACATTATGCTTCAAAACCTTTCAGCATAATGCGTCGCGAAGTTCGAGATTTCGTTGGCAAATGGTAGCGTGAGTTTCTAGATTTATGCGTCAATTCACACTGGCGATAATGTGAATTGACTCATAAAACTGGAAACGCGACGCATAATTTTAGAATCTGTGACGCGTAAAATAAGAAGCCGAAGGCATTGCCTTCGGCTTTTCTAGTTTTTTCGGTGAATTACCGGTCGCTTAAACTATTCCACCACCACTGCTGCGACTGGCCGGGCGTTGTTTGCCAACAGCGTTTCGATAACCGGCTTTACGATAGGCGATAACCGGGTCAATTGCACCGCCAGCACGCTGGCGCGCCATGGCGAGTATTGGTGAGACATCGGTGTTGTATGCTGCCTTGAGCGTGCGGTTTGCCATCATCACATCATTTTCGTCCTGATAGCCTTCAAGCTCAGCACGGTCGACGAGTAATGCCTGCACATAAGCCCGCTGGACTTCAGCCGCACTCGAAATCAGGCTTTCGATCGGATCTGTGACATTGTGGGATTGATCAAGCATGTAGGCAGGATCGAATTTTTCCGGCGCACGGCGCTCAGCCTCGACCAGTTCATTGAAAACAAGGAACAGCTGATAAGGATTGATCGATCCGCTATCGAGATCATCATCACCGTATTTGCTGTCATTGAAATGGAAGCCGCCAAGCTTACCGAACTGAAACAGACGGGCCACGATCATCTCGATATTCACATTCGGCGCATGATGCCCAAGATCGACAAGGCAAGATGCCTTTGGACCGAGTTCGGTTGCGGCAAGATAGTTGCTCCCCCAGTCTTGAATGACTGTCGAGTAGAAGGCCGGTTCAAAAATCTTGTGTTCGATGAACAGCTTCCAGTCATCGGGTACGCCCGCATAGACCGCCTTCATCGCATCAAGGTAGCGCTCAAAACTGCGCGTAAAACTTTGCTGTCCCGGGAAGTTCGTTCCATCCCCAACCCAGACAGTCAGCGCCTGTGATCCAAGTTTCTGACCAATTTCAATACATTCAAGGTTATGGGCAATTGCCTGTTCACGGACCGCAGCTTCAGAATGACTGAGGCTACCAAACTTGTATGACTGGCGTTGATCATCCTGGTCCTGAAACGTGTTGGAATTCATCGCATCAAAACCAAGGCCATATCCCGTCGCGACATCGCGCAGTTCACCGAGGTCATCGACCTTGTCCCACGGGATATGCAGCGACACTGTCGGCGTCGCACGGCCCAACTGCTGAATGACGGCACAATCGGCAAGCTTTTCAAAGATGTTGCGTGGCTCGCCCACACCGGGGAAACGCGCAAAACGCGTCCCACCGGTTCCGACACCCCAGGACGGGATTACGACCGAAAAGTCCCGGGCTGCCGTCGTCAGTTTTTCGATATCAAGTCCACGACGGGCAAGCTGCTCACCCAGTGCGGTATAATCTGAATCCAATGCGGAACTATGCGCATCGTTATGTTCGGCAATCAGTTCTGCCGAAATCGGAGCTTGTGAAGCCATGGGTTCCTCCCCGGGTCGTTATATCCGACCCTTGATGTGTTTAGCGGGTGAATGACGGTGCGTGACCGGCATCGACATTAACCACGTTACCCGTTGATTTTGCCGCATTGTCCGAGGCGAGGAAATAGATCGCCTCTGCAATGTCTTCTGGCAGAACATTGAGCTTTAGCATACTGCGCTGACGGTAATGCTCTTCAAGCTGATCGGGGTCCATGTCATAGGCCTTGGCGCGCTGTTCGCGCCACTCACCAGACCAGATTTTTGATCCGCGTAGAACCGCGTCCGGGTTAACAACATTGACGCGAATGCCAAACGGAGCGCCTTCCAGCGCGAGGCAACGGGCCAACTGAATTTCCGAAGCCTTGGCAGTGCAATATGCCGATGCGCCCGGCGATGCAACCAAACCGTTTTTGGAGGCAACAAACACCATGCTCGCTGTGCGCTTTTGCAACTTCATGATCTTGAAAGCTTCACGCGCAACCAGGAAATAACCGGTTGAGAGGATATCCATGTTGCGCTGCCAGACTTCGAGGCTGGTTTCATCAATCGGCGCAGCAGACGAGATGCCTGCATTCGAGACCAAGATATCGATCCCGCCAAACTCGGCACAGCTATCGTGCATTAGTTTGATCACTGAGCCTTCGCTGGTCACATTGACGGGAAGTCCACGGACCTGATCTTTGCCAAAGACGGCTTGCAGGTCCGAGATCGCCTCGCCCAGTGCTTCTTCATCAATATCACAGGCAACAATACAGGCGCCCTCCTGCAACAGACGTCCGCAAGTTGCCTTGCCGATGCCACCGGCCCCGCCTGTGACAACCGCAACGCGGCCCGCCAGACTTTTCGGTTTGGGCATGCGCTGTAATTTGGCTTCTTCCAACAGCCAGTATTCGATATCGAACGCTTCCTGCTCATCAAGCCCCATATAGGTGCTGACGGTGTCGGCACCGCGCATGACATTGATCGCATTGACATAAAACTCACCAGCAATTCGTGCCGTTGCCTTATCCTTGGCAAAGGACAGCATCCCCACACCCGGGATCAAGTAGATCACCGGATTGGGGTCACGCATGGCGGGGCTGTTATCGTGTTTGCAGCGTTCGTAATAACCTTTGTAATCCTCGCGATAGGCCGCAAAGGCCTCAGACAATCCTTCGATCACAACGTCCAGATCAGGTTTGGCCGGATCAAAATCGATAATGATCGGACGAATTTTGGTTCGCAGGAAGTGGTCCGGACATGACGTTCCAAGTGCAGCGAGCTCTTCCAGCTTGTGTGAGTTCACAAACTCCAAGACCGCTTCGCTATCATTGAAATGACCAATTTTGCGTTCTCCCGCATCAATAAAACTGCGGATCCGCGGCATCAGGGTTGAGGCAATTTCGCGGCGACGCCCCGCATCGAGGCTTTTGTGGCGCACGCCACCGAAGATTTCAGCACCTGCCGTTTTGCCATCAAACCAGGCAATCGCCTTGTTAATGATTTCAACTGTGGTGTTGTAACATTCTTCAGCGCTGTCGCCCCAGGTGAACAGACCGTGGCTTTCAAGAACGACACCCTTGCTGTTCGGATTGTTGTTGAAATACTGCTCAAGCATCAGGCCAAGCTGATAGCCCGGACGCTTCCAAGGTAACCAACCGATATCATCACCATAGATTTCCTGCGTGATCGCCCGGCTGTTTTTTGAGGCGGCAATCGCAATCACGGCATCAGGGTGCATGTGATCGACATGCGGCTTATTGATATAGGCATGAAGCGGTGTATCGATACTTGCCGCGCGCGGGTTGAGGTTAAAGGTGCAGTGCGGCAAATAGGCCACCATTTCATCTTCGAACTCTTCACCGCGATACAGCCCCTTAAGCGCGCGCAGCTTTTCCATATAAAGGGTCGAGAACCCGTCAAGCTTCATGCTGCCGACATCACCACCTGATCCCTTGACCCAAAGCACTTCGACTTCATCGCCACCAAGCGGATCCTTTTGCCAAACCTTGGCGGATGTATTTCCGCCACCAAAATTGGTAATGCGCAAATCAGAACCAAGCAGGTTGGACCGATACAGCAAACGCTCAGGCTCACTAAGGCCTGCGGCGTGTTCCGCGTCCCATTTGTTTGGAAGAAGAATCTCAGAGGAAACAGATGACATGATCCGATAGCCTATCACTTGGACGTTACACATGGCGGTCTGCTATGAATGCGATTGCCGCCTCCCATTTTTTTCAAGCAACTAAACCGGATTTCAATCACAGTCAATCATAAACGATCATATTCTTTCAATATTGCGCTGCAATATGATCAATTATGACATTTTATGTTTGACAATGATCGAAATTGCGCAAATATCTGGCGAATGGAGAGCCAATGATGCATGAACGTGAACGACATAGATTGATTTTGCGTGCGGTCGGGGAACGCCCTGTTGTCACGGTCGCCCAGCTCGTGGATATGCTGGACGTATCCGAGGCCACCATTCGCCGTGACATCGCTGCACTCGACGAAGATAACAAGCTTCGTCGCATTCGCGGCGGGGCAGAGGCGATCAATCCAGTCACCAGCAAACAATTGCTGGGACGTCCGTTCTTTGTGACAAAAACGCTCAATGTTGCGCAGAAGGCGGCGATTGCGGAACGCGCTGTCGAGATGTGCGAACCAGGCGACTCCATCATCATTCATGGTGGTTCCACCACCTACCAGATGGCCCCGCTTCTCAAGTCCAAGAAGATGCAGGTTCTGACCAATTCTTTTCCGCTGGCCGATTACCTGATTGAGCATAGCGAAAACAGCGTGGTTGTGCCTGGTGGCACCATTTATCGCGAACAGAACATCATTCTCAGTCCGTTTGAAAGCGATGTGATCCACAACTTTTATGCTTCGAAGGCATTCGTGGGTGCACAGGGCATCAATTCAATGGGCCTGATGGAAAGTGATCCGATGATCATTCAGTCAGAGCAGCGTCTGATTGCACAAGCCGAGAAGCTGGTGGTTATGATCGACAGCACCAAATTCAGCCAGCGCAGCAACATGTTCCTGTGCAAGCTCGACAATATTGACACCCTGATCACAGACGACGGAATTGGTGACGAAGACCGCGCCATGCTTGAGCGCGCCGGCATCAAACTTGTCGTTGTGCAGGCCAGGGAACAAGAGGATCTAAATACGGCAAGCGCATAGCCCAAAAGGGACAAAAAGAGCCCGGCGCCTGTCAGACAATAACCAATAAAATCAATCATGGAGGAACGTTATGAAATTCAAGAAGTCTCTGATGGCCGCCGCCATTTTTGCCATGGGCATGGCATCCGTAACCGCACAGGCCGCTGATCCGGTTCGTGTCGGACTTGTTGTTAAATCGCTTGGCAATGGTTTCTTTGAAGCGGCCCGTGATGGCGCAATGGAAGCTGCCAAGGAAGTCGGCAATGCCGAAGTCATTTATACCGGGCCGACCTCGACCACTGCCGAAGGTCAGATCGAAAGCATCAACTCCCTGATGGCGCAGCGCGTCGATGCAATTGCGGTGTCCGCAAACGATCCTGATGCACTTGCTCCGATCCTCAAACGCGCGATGGACCGTGGTATCAAAGTGATTTCCTGGGACAGTGGTGTTGCCGAAGATGCCCGCATTGTTCACCTTAATCCGTCAAGCAACGCCTTGATTGGTGCAATGTGCGTCAAACTGGCCGCAGATGTCGTTGGTGACGCTGGTGGTGAAATGGCAATTCTGTCTGCGACCCCGACCTCGACCAACCAGAACATCTGGATCGACGAGATGAAAAAAGTGCTGCCTGAATACAGCCAGTTGAAACTCGTTGATACTGTTTATGGCGATGACCTCGCAGATAAATCCTATCGTGAAACCGTCGCACTGCTCAAAAAATATCCGGATCTTAAAGTGATCGTTGCGCCAACTTCTGTTGGCATTGTGGCAGCAGCTCAAGCTGTCGCTGATCAGGGCAAAATTGGCGATGTCTATGTCACCGGTCTTGGTCTACCGTCCGAACTGGCCGGTCACGTCGATGCCGGATCGGTCAAAAGCTTTGCCATCTGGAACCCGATTGATCTTGGCTATTCGGCCATGATGATTGCTTACCAGCTTACTCAGGGCGACGAGCACATGATGATCGAAGCCGGTCGCATGGGCACCATCGCGTTTGACAAGGACGGTAACGGCGCAATGTCTGACCCGTTTGTTTATGACGCGTCGAACGTCCACAAGTTCGCCGACATCTTCTAAGAGATACCACGGAACTGGCGGAAACCCTTTACTCCCTGAACCGGTTTCCGCCACTTTTTTCCCGCGATGATGACGCTTCAGGCATCTGCATAGAACGCATGCGGCCTGAGCCAGAATTTCCAGACTTTGATGTGAAGGCTTGAAAAGCATGGACAGGCCTGTTCTTGAACTGCGCAATATTTCCAAGACATTCCCCGGGGTTAAAGCGCTTGATGGCGTCGAGCTGCAACTCTATCCCGGACAGGTCACCGCCCTGATCGGTGAAAATGGCGCAGGAAAGTCCACTTTGGTAAAGGTGCTTACCGGCATCTACACACCTGATGATGGCGACATCCTGATTGCCGATAAACCGGTCAAGATGCAGGCTGCTACCGATGCGAAGCGCCACGGCATTTCCGCCATCCATCAGGAAGCGGTGATGTTTGACGAACTCACCGTCACCCAGAACATCTTTATCAACAACCAGAACCGGAACAGGTTTGGTCTGTTGGATTGGCCCCTTATGCGCAAACGCGCCAAGACGCTTCTGGAATATCTTGATGTCAATATCGATCCGGACCTTCCGCTGCGCGAACTAAGTGTCGCACACAAGCATCTGGTGTCCTTTGCCAGTGCGCTGTCGATCAATTCCAATATTGTCATCATGGATGAGCCAACAGCATCGCTGTCCCATCATGAAATTCAGGAACTCTATCGGTTGGTCCGTCGTCTGCGCGACGAAGGCAAAGCGATTTTGTTTATCAGCCACAAGTTCGACGAAATCTTTGAAATCTGCGATCGTTACACGGTATTTCGCGACGGCCAATTTGTTGGCTCGGGCGAAATTGACGATGTGAGCCAAGATGACCTGGTTGCAATGATGGTCGGTCGAACCGTCAAACAAATCTATCCAAAGATCGCAGCCGAAATCGGCGAACCGGTCATGTCGGTCGAAGGCCTGTGCCATCCGACAGAATTTGCCGACATTGACTTTCAACTGCGCCGGGGTGAGATCCTTGGATTTTATGGCCTCGTCGGGGCTGGACGCAGTGAAGTCATGCAAGCCCTGTTCGGGCTGACCCCGACCTCGGCCGGATCGATTATGCTGAATGACAAACCCTTTAACCCGCGCACACCTGGTGATGCGGTCGATCAGGGGCTTGTTTACGTCCCCGAAGACCGCCAGCATCAGGGCGCAATCCTGAGCCTGCCAATTTTTCAGAACATCACACTTCCGCAATTGGGCGGTCTGTCGCGATCCGGCTTTATTGACATGGCCCGTGAGTTTGATGTTGCGCGCCAATATGCCACGCGACTTCAGCTCAAGGCGGCAAGCCTGTCGGAAAATGTTGAAAACCTATCAGGTGGTAATCAGCAAAAGGTCGTCATCAGCAAATGGCTGGCCACCAATCCGAATGTCATCATTGTTGATGAACCGACCAAAGGCATCGATATCGGCTCAAAAGCTGCGGTTCACAAATTCATGGGCGAATTGGTCGCACAAGGATTGTCAGTGATTATGGTGTCATCGGAACTTCCGGAAGTGATGGGCATGTCGGACCGCATTATCGTCATGCATGAAGGCCGGATCGCAGCACGATTTGATCGCAACGAAATGACAGCCGAAGCCATCGTTACTGCGGCGACAGGAGCCTGAGATGAAAAGCACTTCCATGATCAGCAAACTGATCTCGCATCGTGAATGGCTGCTTGGCGCTCTTATCGTCATGATGCTGATTGGCGTGGGGTCAGCAGCCCCGTTCTTTGTCGGCGCAGCGAACCTGGCCGAAGTGTTCGACGATACAGCCATTCTGATCATGCTTGCCTGTGCGCAGATGCTTGTGATTCTGACGCGGTGTATCGATCTGTCGGTCGCATCGAACCTGGCATTTACCGGCATGTGCGTGGCCCTGTTTAATGTGGCCTTTCCGGAAACATCCGCTTTTGTGACGCTTGTCATGTCGATTGGCATTGGGCTGATGCTTGGCGCCTTCAACGGTCTATTGGTCTGGCTGGTCGGCATTCCGTCGATCGTTGTCACCCTTGGCACCATGAGCGTATATCGCGGCTTTGTCTTTTTGCTCAGCGACGGGGAATGGGTAAACGCCCATGAAATGACTCCGCAATTCCTTGCCCTGCCGCGCGCAACTTTCCTTGATCTGACGGTCCTGTCCTGGATTGCTATCGCGCTCACGTTGGTGATGTTTGTCTTTACGCGTTTCACCAAGACCGGCCTTTCGATCTTTGCCGTAGGCGGGAACCCGAAGGCTGCTGTCTATAGCGGCCTGGATGTTGGCAAACACCAGTTCATTACCTTTTGCATTTCCGGTGCTGTCGCGGGCATGTGCGGATATCTGTGGGTTTCGCGCTACGCGGTTGCCTATGTGGAAGTTGCTCTGGCCTTTGAGCTTCAGGTCGTTGCCGCCTGTGTCATCGGTGGGATCAGTATCGCAGGGGGGATCGGCTCGATATGGGGTGCGGCACTTGGTGCCATTTTCCTTGGCCTGATCAAGAATGCACTACCCGTGATCGGTATTTCACCTTTCTGGCAACTTGCGATTTCCGGCCTGGTGATTGTTCTGGCCGTGATCATCAATTCACGTAGTGAAAAGCGTGGTGGCCGACGCATCCTCCGAGAGGCCCACCAATGATCAATGAAGAAACCTTGAAACAACCCATGACCAAAGAAGTATCACGAGAGCTGCCTGACAGCCTCAATGGCGATTTACGAAGCAAATTGATGCGCTGGGAAACCCTTTTAATGGTGTTTGTCGCGATTGCGTTTTTCACCAACACTCAGCTATCCCCGTATTTCCTTGATCCGTGGAGCTTGTCGGACGCGACATTCAACTTTACCGAAAAGGCGATCATTGCACTGCCTATGGCACTGCTGATCATCGCCCGCGATATTGATTTGTCGGTTGCATCGACCATTGCACTTGCATCGGTGACGATGGGCTTTGCCAATAGCATGGGTGCTGGTCCGATCGAACTTGCCATGATCGGCATGGCGGTTGGGGCAGTTGCCGGCTTTGCAAATGGCTGGATCATTACGAAATTCGATATTCCGGCAATTGTTGTGACCATTGGAACCATGAGCCTGTATCGCGGCATTGCCTATATCGTTCTGGGCGATGATGTATATCGCAGCTACCCATCCGATTTTGCCTTTTTTGGTCAGGGCTATGTCTGGGGGGTGCTGTCGTTTGAATTCGTTCTGTTCCTGTGCCTTGCCGTTGTGTTTGGAGTTCTGCTGCATAAAACCACCTTCGGGCGACGGGTTTACGCGATTGGTAACAATCCGACAGCTGCCCTCTTTTCCGGGATCAATGTCAAACGCCATCGGTTGTTCCTGTTTACCCTTGTTGGGCTTTTTGCCGGGGTTGCAGCCGTTCTTCTGACATCGCGCATCGGTTCAACCCGCCCGTCAATCGCAATGGGCTGGGAATTGGAAGTCATAACGATGGTGGTTCTCGGCGGGGTCAACATCATGGGAGGAGCAGGCAGCATTGTTGGTGTGTTTATCGCTGTTTTACTGATGGGGCTTGTCACCTTTGGCATGGGCCTGATGAATGTGCCGGGCATTGTAATGTCGATCTTCACCGGCCTGCTGCTCATCCTTGTGATTGGTACACCGATCATCTGGCGCCGCATTTTGAGTGCACGCAAATTGCGATCACAAAAGCAGGGCTAGCATCATGGAAAAGATTGCCTTCAAAATGCTGCTGAATCCGGGTTGGGCAGACGAGTACAAAAAACGCCACGACGAAATCTGGCCTGATCTGTCCGAGCTTCTGCGCAAAGCAGGTATTTCGGATTACAGCATCTTTCTTGATGAAGAAACCAACATCCTTTTTGCTGTTCTACGCCGTACCAAGGACCACGGTATGGATGAGTTGCCCGAACAAGAGATCATGCAGCGCTGGTGGGCTTTCATGGGTGATATCATGGCCACCAACGATGATGGCAGCCCCGTAGTTGTTCCGTTGAAAGAAGTGTTCTATCTGCCATGACAGATAAGCGCGCCATTGCCGTCATTGATATCGGCAAAACCAATGCAAAGCTGGTGGTGTGGGACACCAATACCCATGCAATCCTGTTTGAAACGAGCTGTCCAAATCGTTCAATTGATGGTCCGCCTTATCGCCATCTTGATGTTGAAGGCCTGTGGGACTTCTATAAAACCGCATTGAAAGATGCGGCACGCGAGACCGAGATCGGACGGGTCGTTGTAACGACCCATGGTGCCACGGTTTCGGTCCTTGCGGGGGATGAGCTTGCTCTTCCAGTGGTGGATTACGAAAACACATATGCCCCGGAAATCAATCATGCTTATGACAGCGCCCGTGATGATTTCGCCGATAGCCAAAGCCCCTGCTTACCTGCCGGGCTGAATTTCGGGCGGCAGATATTTGCACTTGAACAAACCTTTCCCGAAGAAATGGCGCGTGCCACAGATTTTCTACCCTATCCGCAATATTGGGCATGGCGGTTGTCTGGCATAAAAGCCTGCGAGGTCACGTCGCTTGGCTGTCATTCCGATCTATGGAACCCGCATCAGGCCGATTGGAGCCAGCTCGCCAAAACCCGAGGATGGGCCGGAAAATTCGCCCCGATGCGTGGGGCAAGTGATGTCTTGGGCAATATTCTGCCTGAAATCGCTGCCGAAACCGGCCTGCCACCCGATTGCGAGATCCATTGCGGCATTCATGACAGCAATGCGTCGCTAGTGCCCTTGATTACCAGGGTTAAGCAACCGTTTTCGCTTGTATCATCTGGTACTTGGACAATTTGTTTCTCGGTTGGTGGAGACGCACGACCACAGCTTGACGAGTATCGCGATACCCTGTGCAATGTCGATCTGAATGGCAATGCCGTGCCCAGTGCAAGGTTCATGGGCGGGCGTGAATATGCGTTCCTGGCTGAAGGTCATACAGATAATCCGGACATCTCTGATATCAAACGTTTGATCGCATCAGAATGCTTGGCGATACCTTCATTTGCTGAAGCAGGGGGACCTTTTGGTCATCACTCGGGGCATCTGATCAACAAAGCTGCACTGCGAACTGAGCGCGAAAAGGTTGCTCTTGCGACAATTTACTGCGCATTGATGATTGATTACGGCCTGAAAATGATCAGCAGTGAAGGGCCGGTGATTTTTGAGGGGCCCTTTGCGACCAACACGGCCATGTGTCAGTTGCTTGCCAGTCTCCGGAAAGATCAGCAGATTTTAGCTTCAGGCGACGGCTCTGGAACCAGCTATGGCGCGGCAATCCTGACAGGTCGGATGCATCAGCATCAATCACATGCTGCAGCCCGAATATACCCGATGGCGGATATGGGTATTCTTGCCTACAAGAATTTGTGGCGGCACAAACTTTTGTTGATCGATAAAAATCATGAGCATTGAGAGATGGGTCGTATCAATATGGACGGGTTTGAACACCCTTCGACAAATTGGCCGCAGGAGCTTCAAAACCAAAATTTGGAATCTGTGACACATAAAATTAGAACGAGCAGTGAATGGCGGTTGAAAAACTAGACATCGTTGTTGTTGGCGCAGGGCAGGCCGGTGTCGCCATGAGCGAACACCTCAGTGCCAACGGCTTGTCTCATGTTGTGCTGGAACGCGGCAGGATCGCGGAACGCTGGCGGTCGGAAAGATGGGATTCCCTTGTCGCCAACGGTCCGGCATGGCACGACCGTTTTCCGGGCCTGACATTCGCCGGTGATCCGAACGGTTTCCCGGCCAAGGAAGAAGTTGCCGATTACTTTGTCGAGTATGTCGACAAGATAAAGGCACCGGTCCGCTGTGGCATTGAAGTCACATCCGTAACGCGCCTGAATGGCAAATTTGGTTTCCGCGTCGAGACGACAGACGGTGTCTATGAGGCCGGCTTTGTCGTCGCTGCAACCGGTGCTTTCCAGACGCCGATTGTCCCGGACCTTATTCCGGCCCAAACGGGTATCACACAAATTCACTCATCGGCTTATCGCAATCCCGATCAACTCGCTGACGGCGCAGTTCTGGTGGTCGGGGCTGGTTCTTCCGGGACCCAGATTGCCGAAGAACTGATGAAGTCCGGGCGCAAGGTCTATCTGTCTGTCGGTCCGCATGACCGTCCCCCACGCAGCTACCGGGGCCGTGATTTTGTCTGGTGGCTTGGCGTGCTCAATAAATGGGATGCGGAGGCCACCCCACAGGATGATCACGTCACGATTGCCGTCAGTGGTGCAAATGGTGGCCATACGGTCGATTTCCGATCCTTGGCCGAGCAGGGCATAACCCTTCTGGGCCGCACCGAAAGCTATGAGGACGGCAAACTCAAAATCGCATCCGATCTGGCAAAAAATATCGCGGCTGGCGATGCCAATTATCTTGCCCTGCTTGATGAGGCCGACGCCTTTGTCGCCCAGAACGGACTGGGTCTGCCCGAAGAACCCGAAGCACGGATGATCAGGCCAGACCCCGAATGCATATCCGATCCGATGACGGAGCTTGATGTGCACGATGCCGGGATTACGACCGTCATCTGGGCGACCGGGTTCGGGCGCGATTACGATTGGTTGAAGTTCGACATTTTCGACGAAGCTGGTGCCCCCATTCACACGCGCGGCATTTCAAAGGAACCGGGGATCTATTTCCTGGGACTGCCGTGGCAGACCCGCCGGGGATCATCCTTCATCTGGGGTGTGTGGTATGACGCAAAATATCTCGCCGACCACATGTCCAAGCAGCAGAACTACATGACATTTGCCCCACGACCCTAAACGGTGGAAGGAAAAAGCCCCATGACCCATACCCGTATTCGCAAATTCAATACCAAGGAAACCTATCCTGAGCAGAATCTCGACAATGACCTCTGTCAAGTAGTCGCCGCCAAAGGAACCATGATCTTTGTGCGTGGACAGATTGGTCAGGATCTCGACACGTCGGAAAATGTGGCCATCGGTGATGCTGCCGGTCAGGCAGAAAAGGCGATGGCAAACATCAAAATGCTGGTCGAAGAAGCTGGCGGCCAACTGGACCATATCACCAAGATTACGATCTATCTGATTGATCCAAGATACCGTGAAGACGTCTATCGCGTGGTTGGAAAATGGCTCAAGGGCGTTTTTCCGGTTTCGACCGGCATTGTGGTGTCCGCTTTGGCGCGCCCGGAATGGCTTGTCGAAATTGATGCCATTGCTGTCATTCCCGACGGTGAATAACCTTTTTCCCGAACCAAAGAGCTTCAAATGACCTTTTCCATTTCTGCGCGCTGTCCTGAAACCGGTACCATGGGTATCGCAATTTCTTCGTCCTCTCCGGCGGTTGCCGCCCGATGTGCCCATGCGCGGGCCGGTGTCGGTGTGGTGGCATCCCAAAACATCACCGACCCGTCGCTTGGTCCCAAAGGACTGGATTTGATGCAAGGTAAGCTGGGCGCAGAAGACGCACTTTCCGAATTGCTGCGCGATTACGCGACCGCCCCCTGGCGCCAGATCGTTCTTCTCGATCAAACGGGAAAGTCGGCTGTTTTTTCGGGGGCTGAAACCCTTGGCGTCAATGCCGTAAGCCAGGGCAAGGATTGCGCTGCTGCGGGTAATCTTCTGGCGAATGATGGTGTTCCTGCCGCAATGGTTGCAGCGTTCGAGGCCGCCGGTGGCGATTTGGGGGATCGGCTGCTTGCGGCGATGAAGGCCGGACAGGAAAGCGGCGGCGAAGCCGGCCCGGTGCATTCTGCGGGTCTTTATCTCGTGCGCGATGTCAGCTGGCCGGTTGCCGACCTTCGCGTTGACTGGACGGAAGGGGATCCGATTGCTGAACTGAGCTCAATCTGGCAGCTCTATAAGCCCCAGCTTCAGGATTACGTCACGCGTGCCATCGACCCGACGGCGGCACCTAGCTACGGCGTGCCGGGTGACCAGTAACACAGACTGATACGCGACGGTCTCACAATAACTGGCGCATAAAAGTCAAATCGTATGGGCTTATTGGCATTAAATATTACGCCTTTTTTGTCTTGTAAAATTGCGCCAAATGCCGAAGTCCGGCGATGGAAAAATCTCATCGCCGGCTTTTCTGTTTCCAAGTCCGGGTGTGATGGTGCGCAAATCACGGGCCGGGTTCCGTGTGTTATAGTTATGTGACAGCCGGTTCCGTCCTTTTTCGAGCGGCGCCGGGATGATATTTCTCATCACTGACCTATTGCGTGGAGAAATGCGGCAATGACGGAAAATCTGGCGCCAACGATCCGGAACTGTGCCCGCGCGGTGATCGTTCGTGACGGCGCGATTTTGCTGCTGTGTAAACAAAACCCGTCTTACGGAACGCGTTATGCGTTGCCCGGTGGTGCACAGGAAGAAAGCGAAACCTTGCAGGCCGCCCTGATCCGCGAATGCGAAGAAGAGCTCGGCACCTCCGTCACGGTCGGGGAATTGATGCATGTGGCGGATTTTTTCAAACCACGTAGCAGCGACCCTGAAATAAAAAAACACGCTGTTGAGTTTCTTTTTGCTTGTTCGGTGCCCGACGGCTATGTCGCTGCCAACGGACCCGCACCGGACAAGAACCAGACAGATGTTGTGTGGCTGCCGCTAACGGATTTGCCAAGCGCGCCGCTTTTCCCGAATGATTTGCGCGCGTTCCTGACGGCACCGGCGCAAAAACATCCGGCCTATCTGGGGTTGATCACATGACCACAGCCCTGTCCGCCCCGGTACGCGATAATTTCCGGTTTCTTTGGATTGAGGCGAGCGCGCAAGTTGCTGAGTTGCGCGATGCGCTCGATCAGGGATCGCTTGATCTGGCGCGCAAGGTTCTGGACCGCAGTGGCTATGCCGATAATCTGAAAATGCGGGTGCGCGATGGCTGCATCGCCGCGATCATGCAAACCCCGAAATCCAGTCCGGATGCCTTGATGTTGCGTGCGGTGGAATCGGTGGCGATTGATCTTGAACGTTTGACCCGGCTCTGTCGTGACTGTGTTCGCCAATATGAAAAGCTTGATGGCACGCCCCGGCGAAAACGCCGCCGTCACGCCGCACTTTTGGCCCATGTCGAACACGGGCTTGAACTGATTGAACAGGCGATTGATGACACTGATACCTCGACCGCGGTCAAGGCGATCAAGGTCAAAAGCAGGATCGATGAAGACTACAAAAAGCTTATTCGCACCTGTAATGCCGATCTGAAAAAGGGCAAGGACCCGGCGGTGGTCATTGTCGCGATCTTCATGGCCCAGCGGATCGAGGAAATGGGCACCATCGTTCAGGATATGGGCGATGCAATCATTTCGGCCAATATGGGCCAGCAGTTGACGGCTGATCGCTATCGCTCCTTGTCCGCAACCATCAAGCAGCTCAGCGGTAACCGCAAGGCCGATGACCTGACCATCGAACCGCTGGCTCAGACCCGATCAGGCAGTGCCATTTCCGGGGTCGCGGATGTCGGTGCAGATGATGACAGCTACATCGCTGTCTTCAAGGATGGCAAACGCCGCAAGCTCAAGGAAGAGCGCCAGAAGGTCGATCGCTGGAATGCGATCTATCCCGGCCTCGCGCCAAAGATCCTGTCTTTTTACAAAAAGCAGGATCAGGCAGCGCTTTTGATCGAACATCTGCCCGGTCTGACATTTGAGCAAATCCTGTTGCAGGAAGACCCGGCCCTGTTGGACGAGGCCTTCAAGGCGCTCAAGAAAACGCTTCGTGCCGTCTGGCGCAAAACGCATGTCAAAAAGCTGGTACCCGCCCTTTATATGGCGCAATTGGCCAAGCGCATGGACGCGGTCTATGACATCCACGCGGCGTTCAAGGATGATGGTTGCGCGATCAATGGTCATGCGGTTCTGTCATTCGATGATCTGATCAAGGCCTGTGCCGCGCGCGAGGCCAAGCTTAAAAACCCCTACACCGTCCATATCCACGGCGACTTCAATTTTGATAACATCATCTATGATGCGGATACGCGCGCGATCCGGTTTATCGATCTGCACCGCTCGACGGATATGGATTTCCTTCAGGATGTCTCGGTATTCATGGTGTCGGGCTATCGCCTGCAGGCATTGGACGGGGAACGGCGCAGACGCGTGCATCAGGTAACGGCGGACTTTTATGGCTTTGCCCGGCGTTTCGCGCAAAAGGCCGGGGATGATACCTTTGAGCTGCGTCTTGCACTTGGCTTGGCGCGGTCTTTTGCCACATCGACGCGCTTCATCCTCGATCCGTCACTATCGCGCAACATGATGGCGCGCGCGCGTTATTTAATGGAACGTGTTGTGGCGTCCGATCCGCGCAAACCGGAAGACTTCATCGCCCCGATCAAGGACCTGTTCATTGACTGATAAAAAAATCGCCGTTGTTGGCATTCCCGGAAAATGGTCGACCGAGGCCCTTGCCGACGCCCTTGAGTACAAAACCGGTTTCCGGCTTGTGATCGATATGGCCGATGTTGCGGCCGATCTTGCCACCGGGCAGGTCACGGCACGCGGCGTTGATCTTTGCAAACTGGACGGGGTGGTGGTCAAGAAAATCACCGAGGTGTACAGCCCGAACTCGCTGGACCGTCTTGAATTGTTGCGTCTTGTCGAGGCCGCCGGGGTGCGGGTCTTCAGCCCGGCTGTGAATATCTTGCGTCTGATTGATCGGCTCGCCTGCACGGTAACCTTGCGCAATGGCGGCATTCCGATGCCCGAAACTCAGGTCACAGAAAATGTCGATATTGCTGTCGATGCCGTCAAAACCTTCGGGTCGGCGGTATTCAAGCCGCTTTATTCGACCAAGGCACGCGGCATGACGATCATTGATGCCGATCAGCCGGATGCCGAGATCCAAAAGGCCGTCGCGGCGTTTCAGGCCGAAAACCCGATGATGTATATCCAGCGCAAACTCGACCTGCCGGGGCAGGACCTTGGCCTTGTTTTTCTCGGCGGCGAATATCATGGGGCCTATGCCCGGGTGGCCAAGGGGGATGCCTGGAACACGACAATCCATAGTGGCGGCAAATACGCCGCGTTTGAATGCGACGCGGACGTCATTGAAATGGCCAAACGCGCCCAGGACCTGTTTGATATGAACTTCACCACCGTTGATGTCGCCCTGACCGATCAGGGCCCGATCGTGTTCGAAGTCTCCGCCTTTGGCGGTTTCCGTGGCGCGAAGGAAGGTATTGGTATCGATGCCGCCGGTCTTTATGCCGATTACGTTCTGGATGCGCTGTCATGAGCAACACCGCGACTGCAATAAAGGCCCGCGATATTGCCGCGCAATTGGCAGGCACCATGACGCAGCAGCTGGGCGGGCTTTTGCTGTCCTTGCCCGATATGACGATCAAGGTCCGCTCGAACTCCGCCCCGCTTCTCGACAAACTGCGCGCCTATTTCAAACATATCGTCGTCTCTGATGTGAAGCCGACCCTTGAAATTGACGCGTTTGAATGCCCGCCACCTGATCTGGCGGTGGCCTATATCGACTGGCCGCGTGAGGCGGGCAAAAGCGGGCGCAAGGATGCCTATGTCGATCTTCCCGATGGACGCATTGTCAAAAAGGTACGCACCGGCATGGTGTTCCTGCAAAGCCGGGATCGCGCTATTGCTGCCGGGCCGTGTCTGGAAAACGACAATCAGGTAATCAATTTCATCAACGCCCAATATATGAACATGCTGCAACAGGATGGCTGGGCGATCTGCCATGCCGCCGGTCTTGTGCGCAATGGTCGCGCCCTTGGTCTGGCGGGATTTTCCGGCGGCGGCAAATCGACCCTGATGCTCCATATGCTGGATGAAGATGGTACCGCATTCCTTTCCAATGACCGTCTGTTTGTCCGCCATCATAACGGCGATGTTTGGGCAGCGGGTATACCCAAACTGCCCCGGATCAATCCCGGCACGGCGCTTCATAATCCGCGTTTGGACACCATCGTTTCGCCGGCACGTCGGGCCGAACTGGCGGCCCTGCCGACGACCGAGCTCTGGGATATCGAAGAAAAATACGATGTCGATATCGAAAAGATCTATGGCCCGGATCGCATCAGCGCGCGGGCGCCACTATGCGGCTTTCTTATTCTGAACTGGTCGCATGATGCCAAGGCACCCGCACAGATCACGCAGATTGATCTGAACGACCGGCGTGATCTTCTCGCTGCTGTCATGAAATCACCGGGCCCGTTTTATCAACGCGCAGATGACAGCATGCATGGCAGTGACGAGACCCTTGATGAGGCGGCCTATCTTGCTGCCCTTGCTGGCGTGCCGATCTATGAGGTCACCGGTCGCGTCGATTTTGACGCAATCGCCAAACAAAGTTCAAAGCAGCTTTTTAACCAAGACCCGCAGCACACAGGTCCGCGCGCATGACCCGCGAACTGCTCATCATGCGCCACGGCAAGGCGAAGGACCCACCGGGCATATCGGGCATATCGGATCGCGATCGCCAGCTTAAAACCAGGGGCAAGCGACAGGCACAGCGCATCGGCGCCTGGCTCCAAGATCAGGCACTTTTGCCCGGTGTCACGGTGGCCTCCCCGGCCGAACGCGCCTTTGTCACCGCGCAAAAACTGCTCAAGGCCGCTGGCACGCATGCCCATGATATCGTGCAGGATGATCGGGTTTATAACGCCTCGATCCAGGCGCTTCGCGATGTGCTTGCGACATATTCCGATGGTCCGAGACGGGTGATGATTGTCGGGCATAATCCAGGGCTGGAAAGCCTTGTGCGCACGCTCGCGCCATCATCCCTGCCGGTGACGGAAGATCATCAGCTTTTGAAAACCGGAACGCTTGTTCATCTGGAAATGCCAGATGATTGGCAAAACTTATCCGGCAATTGCGCAAAAATAATCAATTACATCCGGCCAAATAGCCTGCCAGAGGGATTTCCCTTTGAAACCGCCACTGGCCGCGAATGGCGTGATCGTCCGGCGTATTATTACACCCAGTCCGCGGTTATCCCCTATCGCATCCGGGGTGGGGTGCTTGAAATCCTTGTGATCACATCAAGCAAGAAAAACCATTGGGTCGTGCCCAAGGGCATTCATGAACCGGGGCTAAGCGCCCAAGAATCTGCTGCGATCGAGGCCGAGGAAGAGGCAGGCGTGCGCGGCACCGTGCATGAAACGGCTGTGGGCAGCTATGCCTATGAAAAGTGGGGATCGACCTGCAACGTTGCGGTCTACCCGATGGCCGTGACCGAGGAACTTTCAGATACCGTCTGGGAAGAAAGCCACCGGCATCGTCGCTGGGTTGCGCCTGACATCGCGGTCGAACACATCAAGGAAGATGCACTTAAGGCGATCATTCTTGATTTTGCTGCCGCCCATGGCAAGGAGGCCCGATAACCATGGCCCGACAATTTGCCGCGCTTGTGCGCCACGGCGATTACCATCAACGCGCAAATGCGCCAAGCGCACATCAGCCCTTTGCCCTGACCACGCGCGGCGAAGAACAGGCGCGCGATGCCGCCAAAATGCTTGCTGCACTGGCCACTGATCTGGCGGCGGAGATCGATCCCGTGATCGACAGCTCGCAGATGCTGCGTGCCTGGGCCACGGCCGATCATATTGCAAATGCGCTGGTCGGAGATTTCTCGGTGACCTGCCATGACGCGCTGGCCGAACGCAGCGTCGGGGCTTTGGCTAATATGACCATTTCGGAGATCAACCGGGTCGTTGATGCCGATCCCCGGTACGATCCACTGCCCGAAAACTGGAAATCCGACAGCCATTTCCGCCTGCCATTTCAAGGCGCGGAATCCCTGATGCAATCGGGCGAACGGGTGGCCGCCCATCTGGCGACGCAGATGAAAGCCGCAACCGCAACTGACACCGACACCCTTAAGGTCTTTGTCGGCCACGGCGCATCCTTCCGCCATGCCGCCCATCATCTGGGCGTGTTGGCCTTTGACGAGATCGCGAAGCTCAGCATGTATCACGCCCGTCCGGTCGTACTGGAATATCGCGGCGATGGCAGCTGGCATCATGTGGCAGGCGATTGGAAACTCCGCGCCAAAGCCGAACCGGTATTGGATTAATAGGCCCTAGCAATGACAGAACCGCTCAAACATCAAAATGCCGAGATCGATGTGCCCTTGCCCCACTATAAGGGGCCGTGGCCATCTTGGCTGTATCCGGAACTGCCGCGCGAAGCCCGCGACTGGACCTTTGGCGGTGACAAGTCGTTTGGCGAGGAAAATGGCGATCGCAAGTTGCTGCTCAGCGAGCTTGATCGCCTGACCAAGCGCAAGCTCTGGACATGGCCCAAACGCCCGATCCTGTTCTTTTCGGATCTGCACGCGGATCGAAAGGCATTTGTGGCATCGCTGGTTGCATCGGGCGGGGTGCGCCGCACCGGCCCGGGGGTGATGAATTTCCATCTGACCAAACTCGGCAAACAGGCGACCTTCATCATTGGGGGCGACTGCTTTGACAAGGGCCCGCATAACCTCAAACTTCTGCGCGCGGTGCGCCGCCTGATCGAGCTGGATGCACGGGTGCGCATTCTTGCCGGCAATCATGATGTCCGCAATCTTCTGGGCATGCAGGCCGTCAGTGATGGCAAAACCGTCGATCACCGCAATGATCATTTCTTCCTGCGCCTTGGGCCGAAGGTGGTGCCGCTTTTGGTTGAAATTCGCGATACCTACCTTCGCGGGCGCAAGGCCCTTGCCGATATCCCGGACGAGGATGAATGCCGCCGGCGCCTGTTCCCTGATCCGGCCTGGTTTGACAAGTTTCCCAAAATCGCCGCCGATCATTTGCCGAAAAAACAGATCGATGTCGAACTCAAGCGGATCAAAAAGAAAATGGTCAGCTTCGAGCCCGCCTGTGCCGAGGCCGGGTTTTCGATGCGTCAGGTCTATGCGGCGGTGCTGAAATGGCGCGAACTGTTCTTGCAGCCCGACGGCGAGTTTCACTGGTTCTTCAAGCGCATGCGGCTTGGCTATCACGTCGGGTCCTTCATGTTTGTCCATGCCGGCTTTGATGACGCGATGGCGGATCTTCTGAATGCTGATGGCGTGAAGGCCTTAAACCGGCAATTCCGCGATGCCCTGTTTGGCGAACCGTTTGATCTTTATTACGGCTCGATCGCCAATACGGTGCGGACCAAATATCGCACCATTGATAATGATCTGAGCCCCAAGGGTGCCAAAAAGCTTCATGACAGCGGCATTCACGCCATCATCCATGGCCATCGCAATCTGCTTGATGGGCAACGCATCATGTTGCGCCGGGGCCTGATCAATTTCGAATGTGATGCCACCATCGATCAGCATTCCCGCCACAAGGAAGGCCTCAAGGGATCCGGGGCGGCTGTCACCATCGTCCATCCCGAAGGCCATATTCTCGGCATTAGCACCGACTTTCCCTATGCCAAGGCCTTTGAGCCCAAACGCACCCTGACCGCACTCAGCTCTGCGATCACGCTTGATGACAAAGGCGGAAAAACAGCCAAATGAAACAGATCAAAAAACAGTTCAGCCATGATTCGCTCCAAGACGCCGACTCGATCAAGGCCATCCTCAAGGCCATTACAAACGGTGTCGGCAAAGGCAAAGTCGTACTCAGCGATGATCAGGACAACATCATTCTCGAACCCGAAGGCCTTCTGAACCTCAAAGTCTCCGCCTCACAGGACGAAGACCGCAGCAGCCTGACGCTGCGCATCAGCTGGCATGCCGACCGGGATGTTTCGAAAAAAAGCAAACTGGTCGTTGGCGACGGCAAATAACGACAACACGCCGTCATCATCAAAATTTGCTGCCGGAAATAAAAAAGCCGGAGACGAGGTTTTCCTCATCTCCGGCTTTCGCGTGACTGCGGATGTCAGATCACAGCATGCCTTCGGACTTGGCCCACTCGAGTGCGCGGTCAAGCGCACGGCCAAGGCGGGCGTGAATTTCACGCACGTCATCTTCGGTGATGATCAGCGGCGGGCAAAGGGCAACCGTGTCATAGACATTGCGGACAATAAGCCCTTCTTCGGCGGCAAGGGCCACGACCTTGGCGGCAACTGCACCCGGTTTGCCAAACGGCTGTTTGGTTTTCTTATCAGCCATCTCAAGGCCGGCAATCAAACCGACACCGCGAATTTCACCAATCAGCGGATGATCAGAGAAGGCGCGCAAGCCATCCTGGAACATCGGCTCCAGACGTTTGGCATTGCCCATCAGATCACGTTCTTCAATGATCTTGAGGTTTTCCAACCCGACCGCACAGGAAACCGGATGGCCGGTTGCCGTAAAGCCATGGCCGAAATTGCCAAGCTTGGCGGTGTTATCGGCAATCGCGTTATAGACCTTGTCATTCACAACGATCGCTGCTAGCGGCATATAGGATGAGGTCAGCTGTTTGGAGGTCACAAGAATGTCTGGCGTGAAGCCATATTTCTCGCAGCCAAAACGCTCCCCGGTGCGGCCAAAGCCGTTAATGACCTCGTCCGAGACCAGCAGGATGTCATACTTGCGGCAAATCTCCGCAACACCGGCCCAGTAACCTTCCGGCGGGGTCATCACACCACCAGCCCCCATGACAGGCTCCCCGATGAAGCCGGCAATGGTGTCCGGATCTTCGGCCAGAATGGTGTCTTCCAGTTCTTTCAAAAGGCGTGCGGTGAAGTCTGCTTCGGACTCGCCTTCCTCGCCATAGCGCCAGTAATGCGGGCAGGTCAGGTGGGTTACCGGAATGGCCGGAAGGTCAAAGTCCTTCTGGTTGCCGGCAAGGCCGGTCAGCGAACCCGACGCAATGGTAATCCCGTGATAGGCCTTGGTGCGCGACAGGAACTTCTTCTTTTTCGGGCGACCCAGCCCGTTATTGAGGAACCATGCCATCTTGACGACGGTGTCGTTGGCTTCGGAGCCGGAGTTGGTAAAGAACACACGGTTCAGGCCTTCGGGCGTCATTTCAACCAGCTTTTCGGCCAGGCGGATCGACGGCTCATGCGCCTTGTGCGCAAAGCTGTGATAATACGGAAGACGCTTGAGCTGCGCATAGGCGGCATCGGCCAGACGGGTTTCGGAAAAACCGACGGCAACCGACCACAGGCCAGCCAACCCTTCGATATATTCCTTGCCTTCGCTGTCGGTGACGCGCGCGCCATTGCCCTCGGTCATGATCATCGGGCCCTTTTCCTCATGCAGGCGCATGTTGGTATAGGGATGCATCGAATGTGCAATGTCCGACATGTGGAGCGAATTCGGCCGATGGTTCATGTGAAACTCCCGTTCAAAAGATGATGCCCGCATGTGGGGCGGCCATTGTGTGGTGCATGTTACTTGCTCAATGCGAAACGCGCTATCGGTGGCTTTACATAGCGCGGGCTTAATTGGGCTCAAGGACAGGTATCTTTGCCCCCAGATAGCCCGAAAGGAAAGACGTCAGTGACGTGGTCAATGCCGGCGACAAATAGCCACCTTCCTGCATGATCACGTTCGGATAGCCCGCCGCCGCGATCTTTTCACCCGCAATGCGCAACCCGTCCCAGGATATTTTCATGCCCCTAAGCGGATCGTCTTCATGGGTATCAAGACCAAGGCTCAGAACCAATGCGTCGGGTTTGAACGCATCAATGCGCGCTAACGCGGTGTCGATGGCCGAAAGCCATACAGCATCAGTGGTGGTGCGAGGGAGGGGGAGATTGAGGTTATAACCCTCACCGGCCCCCGTGCCGGTTTCCCCGGCAAAGCCGGTAAAGAACGGGTAATAGTCCGTGGGGTCGGCATGGATCGAAACCGTCAGGACATCATCGCGGTCATAGAAAATATCCTGCGTGCCGTTGCCGTGATGGACATCGATATCAAGTGTCGCAACCCGATCATACTTGCTGCGCAACCGTGCTGCGGCAATCGCCGAATTGTTCAAAAGACAATGACCGGCGGCAATTTCCGCACTGGTATGGTGGCCGGCCGGGCGACACAGCGCATAGGCGTTGGGCGCGCCCGCCAGCACGGCATCCGTTGCCGCAACGGCGCAATCGGCTGCGCGCACGGCCGCCCGCCAGCTATGTTCGCCAATCGGGGCCGATGTATCGCCCATATGCCAACCGGCACGGCCAACGATGGTTTCGGGATAGGACGCGGTGGTGGTGCGAGGGAACACATTGGGTACGACTTCCGGACCCGCGTCGGGCAGCTTTTGCCATTCGGCCCAGGCGGTTTCAAGGAAATCAAGAAACCGTTTGGTGTGAACGGTTTCCAGGGCCGCACGTGGGGCAGGTGCGGGGGCAGTCACCGACAGTGAAAGCGCATCAAGTCCGGCCAGCAGAAGGCGCGCGCGTTCGGCCTGTTCGGCATTGCGCTGGATCTTGCCATGGGTCAGGCGAAACAGCGGATCATGCGTTTCGGTTTCGGGGGCGTAGAAGCATTTCATATCGAAGTCTTACCTTCTTCGAGGAGGCGGAACTGTTTGGTGACGATGCGTTGCGCCTCGCAAAGGTGGTAGCGGATGGCCTCAATAGCCTGGTCGGTATCCTGGGCACGAAGCGCCTCAAGAATCGGTTCGTGGGTTTCGGCAATCCGGGTCGGATCATCATAAAGCTGCCCGATCAGCATGATGCTGAACTCGGTCTCGATAGCGATCTGCTCAAACACGGTCAGGAATTTCGGGTTGCCGCTGCCCGTACACATCAGCCGGTGAAACTGCATGTCGGCTTCGACCTGGGTGAAGATGTCTGTGTCTTCGGTCGCAACGCGGTGCAGTTCGCGCACCTGCGCACTTAGCACCTTGTCGGTTTCCTCAGACCAGTTTTGCACAAGCCGCACGATCACGGCGGTCTCAATGGCGAGCCGCAACTCATAAAGATCATCAAGCGCCTTGGCCGAAACCTGACGAACGAAAAAGCCCCGGTTCGGCTCGGACGTCACAAGCCCCGAGCTTTCCAAAAGCCGGGCCGCTTCACGAACCGGCGCACGGCTGACCCCCAATTCCCGGGCCACCACCGACTCGGATAACCGTGCGCCTGGCGCAAGCTTTCCGCTGATGATCGCTTTGCTCAGCAGTTTGGCGACGCGCTGTACGAGTCCCTCGCGATCAAGCTGTTGGAAGCCGGAAGATGGCTGTGTTTCTGTCATATACGGGCCCGAAGAAAAGTATCTGAGTTTTACGGAATAAGGCCGTTAGCCATGCCAAACGAATTTGTATGATTTAAAACAGTCTAGGGAATGAATTGTAGATTGTCGACAATTTACTTGACTGCGCACCGATCATCCCGCAGCCTTGAACAAATCAAAAAAGACAACACGAATACGAAAGGGCGGCATCAATGCGTGATGGTGCGAGTGGGCAATCGGTTTCTGAAATTCGACGCGACCTGGCGGCGGCCTATCGGCTGATTGCGCTCGAAGGCATGGATGACGGGATCTATACCCATATTTCGGCACGGCTCCCCTCGGGGCCGGGTGGCGAACAGCGCTTCCTGCTCAATCCCTATGGGCTGCGCTTTGACGAGGTCACTGCTGCCAATCTGGTCACCGTTGATGAAACCGGTGCTGTGATCGACGATCCATATGGTGCGGGTGTCAATGCGGCGGGCTTTACCATCCATTCGGCGGTTCACATGGCGCGTCATGACGCGACCTGTGTGCTCCATACCCATACCGTTGCCGGGGTTGCTGTTTCATCGAACAAGGAAGGCCTGTTGCCGCTTAATCAGTGGTCGGCACAGTTCTATGACCGCATCGCTTTTCATGATTACGAGGGCATCGCCCTTAACCTTGAAGAACGTGCGCGCATCGTTGCCGATCTCGGCGAAAAGTCGGTCATGCTTCTGCGCAATCACGGCACGTTGTTGCTGGGTCGTTCGGTGGCTGAGGCGGTCAAACTGGCCCTTAATCTTGAACGGTCCTGCAAGGCGCAGGTCGCGGCTCTTGGCATGGGGCTGACCCCGGTTGTGCTCTCCCACGAGGTTGCAGAACACACCGCAGGCCAGTACCAATCGATGTACGACTCTTTTGAAAACAAGGGCAAACCAGACCCGGAATGGGCGGCCCAAATTCGCAGGCTGGAAGCCTGCGCACCGGGTTACCTCGGGTAATCCATTCCACCTTATCCCGGGGCCGCCACTGGCGGCTTTGGGCCAAGGTCAAATACGCAAAACAATAAAAACAAAATCTGAAATCCAGAAAACAATCAGGGATTGCTATGAAATACCTAAAACTGAAAGCGACTACGTTCCTAATCGCTGCCACCCTGGCGTCGCCTTTGGCCGCCCAGGAAGCTGGCGGTCGTCTTGACATCGTTGTTCAGCCCGAACCGCCGGGACTGATGCTGGGTCTCGTTCAGAACGGCCCGACGCAGCTTGTTGCGGGCGACATCTACGAAGGTCTGCTGCGCTATGATACTGAGCTCCAACCGATGCCGGGCCTCGCCAAAAGCTGGGACATCTCCGAAGACGGCCTGACCTATACCTTCAAGCTTAACGAAGGTGTCAAATGGCATGACGGCGAGCCGTTCACGGCTGAAGACGTTGTCTTCTCGGCCGATGTTTTCCTGCGTGAAACCCATGCCCGTCTGCGTGCGTCGCTGGCCTATGTCGAAAGCATCACCGCAGCCGATCCGCTGACGGTTGTCTTCAAACTCAAAGAGCCGTTTGGTCCGTTCATCAACGCCTTTGAAACCGGCACCATGCCGATCGTGCCCAAGCACATCTATGAAGGCACCGATTTCGCCAACAACCCGGCCAACGCCACCCCGATCGGCACCGGTCCATTCAAGTTTGACGAATGGGTCAAAGGCAGCCACATCCACCTCGTGAAAAACGAGGACTACTATGTTGATGGCCTGCCCTATCTTGACGAAGTCTTCTATCGCGTGATTCCGGATGCTGCGGCCCGTGCTGTGGCGTTTGAAACCGGCGAAGTTGACGTTCTTCCGGGTGGCTCGGTTGAAAACTGGGATATCCCGCGTCTGGCCGAAATGGACGGCGTTTGTGTTACTGAAAAGGGCTGGGAATTCTTCGCGCCGCACGCTTGGATGTGGCTGAACAACCGCGAAGGTCCTACCGCAAACGAGAAGTTCCGTCAGGCTGTCATGTACGCCATGGATCGTGAATTCATGAAGGACGTGGTCTGGAACGGTTATGGCAAGGTCGCGACCGGCCCGGTTTCGTCCAGAACCAACTTCTATTCCGATGATGTGACCATTTATGATCACAACCCGGACAAGGCCAAGGAACTACTGGCCGAAATGGGCTATGACGGTGAACCGGTCAGCATCCTGCCGCTGCCATACGGTGAAACCTGGCAGCGTTGGGCCGAAGCCGTGCGTCAGAACCTCAGCGAAGTGGGCATCAATGTCGAAATCGACAGTGCCGACGTTGCAGGCTGGAACGAAAAAACGTCCCAGTGGGACTATGACATGGCCTTCACCTATCTCTATCAGTACGGTGATCCGGCCCTTGGTGTATCGCGAAACTATACTGCCGATCGCATCAAGAAAGGCAGCCCGTGGAACAATGTCGAGGGGTATGAAAACCCGTCGCTTGATGAAAAATGGGCCGCGGCCGCAACCATGGTCACCCCTGAAGAGCGCGAAGCAGCTTACCTCGAAATCCAGAAGGAAATCGTCGATGACGTGCCCGTTGCCTGGATGCAGGAGCTGACCTTCCCGACGATCTACCGTTGCAACGTCAACGACCTGGTCACGACGGCCATCGGTATCAATGACGGTCCGCGTAACGCCTGGATTGAAAAATGAGTCTGCGGGCGGGCCACCTTCGGCCCGCCCCTTTTTCTGATACCCCGCTGATCGCGGGGCTTTCAAATATGGGATTCCACGGGGCCATATGACCATTTTCGCTGTGATCGTATCGCGGCTCTCCAAGGCTATTCTGACCTTGTTGGCCATTGCGATTCTGAACTTTTTCCTCATCCATGCCGCACCCGGTGATCCGGCTGTCGTGCTTGCGGGTGAAGCCGGTGCCGCCGACGAGCAGATGATCGAACAGCTGCGCGAACGCTTCGGGCTCGACCAGCCGATGTATGTCCAGCTTGGCAAATATGTCGCTGGCATCGTGCAACTTGATCTTGGCTATTCCTTCCGCCAGGGCGCGCCTGTCGTTGACCTGATTGCCGATCGACTGCCCGCTACCTTGTTGCTGACGCTGACCGCCTTTGTTGTGTCGCTGGTCTTTGGCATCGCTTTTGGCGTGGCTGCTGCGGCCCGCGTTGGCAAGCCATCCGATAGTGTCCTGACCACACTGGCGCTTTTATTCTATGCGACACCACTTTACTGGCTGGCCCTTATGGCTGTTCTGGTGTTCTCTGTTTGGTTTGGATGGTTGCCGGGCTTTGGCTATGAAACCGTCGGCGCCAACTACACCGGTTTTGAACGCGCACTCGATATTGCACAGCACCTGATTTTGCCGGCACTCACGCTGGGTCTGTTCTTCACAGCCGTTTACATGCGTATGGCGCGTGCCTCCATGCTCGAAGTTTCGCAACTTGATTTCGTCAAAACCGCCAAGGCCAAGGGCCTGTCGGACGCGGTCATTCGCCGTCGTCACATCCTGCGTAATGCCATTTTGCCGGTGGTGACACTGGCGGGCTTGCAGGCCGGTCAGCTGGTCGGCGGGGCCGTTCTGACGGAAACCGTTTTTGCCTGGCCGGGCATTGGGCGGCTGATGTTCGAAAGCTTGGCTGCACGTGACTACAACACGATTTTGGGCGTGTTCCTCGTCTCTGCCGCCATGGTGATCCTGTTCAACATTGTGACCGACATTGTCTATCGCATTGTCGATCCCCGTATCGGAGCCCGTAGCTGACATGTGGAAACGTTTCAGAAGCAATATGGGCGCCATGGTCGGCGTGGTCATGCTGATTGCCGTGATCGTCATCGCCCTGATCGCCCCCTTACTCTTCCCCGATGGGCCGTGGCAAATGGTCCAGCGCCCGTTCCTCGCCCCGTTTGCCGTTGATGGTTTGCCCTTGGGCACCGACACGCTGGGCCGTAATGTTGCCGCCCAGCTGGCTTATGGCGCGCAGGTCTCCCTTCTGGTTGGGCTGGTTTCAACCCTTGTGGCACTGCTGATCGGTGTGCCGCTCGGGGCCTTGGCCGGGTTCTATGGGGGGCATGTCGATGAAGGTGCGATGCGCTTCACCGAGTTTTTCCAGACCATCCCGAACTTCGCGCTGGCCATCGTGCTGGTGGCGATTTTCGAACCGACCCTGTTCTCCATCACGCTGGCCATCGCAATCGTCAGCTGGCCACCGGTCGCCCGCCTTGTCAGGGCAGAGGTGATGTCAGTCCGCACCCGCGAATTCGTTGATGCCGCGCGGCTTGCCGGTTTGTCCAAGCCGCGCATTCTGATCCGTCAGGTGCTGCCCAATACGGTCTCCCCGATCATTGTGATGGCATCCCTGATGGTCGCAACCGCGATCCTGCTCGAAAGCTCGCTTTCGTTCCTGGGGCTTGGTGATCCCAATGCCATGTCGTGGGGCTACATGATTGGGGCGGCCCGGACGGTCATTCGGACCAGCTGGTGGCTCAGCTTCTTCCCGGGCATTGCCATCGTCATCACTGTTCTTGCACTCAACCTGATTGGTGAGGGGCTCAATGATGCCTTCAATCCGCATCTGTCGCGAAAGGGCAAAGCATGAGTGAGACACTGACAGTTGAACGGCTGACCATTGGTCTGCCCGAAGGGGCCGATCGTCCCTTCGCGGTCGAAAATGTCAGCCTGACCATCAACAAGGGTGAAATCCTCTGTGTGGTGGGCGAGTCCGGCTCGGGCAAGTCGATGACGGCCAATGCTCTGATGGGGCTTTTGCCCCAAGGCGTTGACGTCAAATCCGGCCGCGCTCTGTTTGAATCACGTGACGTTCTGCGTCTGTCCGAGGCTGACAAACAGGCCCTGCGTGGCGCACAGATCGCCATGATCTTCCAGGAACCGATGACGGCCCTGAACCCGCTGATGCGCATTGGCGATCAGATTTCCGAGGTTTTTGCCGCCCATGGTCTGTATACTCAGGCCGAACGGCGCAAACGCGCACTCGACCTCGTGCGTGAGGTCGGCCTGCCCGACCCGGAAAAAATCATCCGCGCCTATCCGTTCCAGCTTTCCGGCGGGCAACGTCAACGCGCAATGATCGCCATGGCCTTGGCGTTGGAGCCGAAACTCCTGATCGCCGATGAGCCGACAACCGCCCTTGATGTCACGACACAGGCCCAGATCCTCAAGCTGATTTTGGATCTGCGCAAACGCCGTGGCATGGCGGTGATGTTCATCACCCATGACTTTGGCGTGGTCGCCGAAATCGCCGATCAGGTCATCGTCATGCGCGAAGGCAAGGTTGTCGAACGTGGCGATGCAAGTTCTGTTCTTGATAATCCGCAGCACGAATACACCAAACGCCTGCTCGATGCGATTCCGACCGGAAAATTACCAGAAGCACGCGAACTGAGCGAGACACCTGCGCTTGAAATCAAAAATCTGCGCAAAACCTTCCGGACGGGTGGTGGGCTGTTCAAGCCTGTGCGCGAAGTCCATGCGGTGGATGACGTGTCGCTTACCGTTGCTCGTGGCGAGGTGCTTGGTCTGGTCGGTGAGTCCGGCTCGGGCAAGTCGACTTTGGGCCGAACGGCGGTGCGTCTGGTGACGCCTGATGGCGGCCATGTCATGGTTGGCGGTGTTGATCTGGCGGCATTGTCTGAAGAAGAACTCCGCAAGCAGCGCAACAAGGTCCAGATGGTGTTTCAGGATCCTTATGCCTCGCTCAATCCGCGTCAGCGGATCATGGGCGCACTCACCGATGGGCCGATCAATCGTGGCGTGCCGAAAGAAGACGCACAGGCCAAAGCCCGCGAACTGCTCGAAATCGTCGGGCTTGGGGCGGATGCCGCCATGCGCTATCCGCACGAATTTTCCGGCGGGCAGCGTCAGCGTATCGGCATTGCCCGTGCGCTTGCCATGGAACCGGAACTGATCATCGCCGATGAGGCCGTCTCGGCCCTTGATGTGTCGATTCAGGCACAGGTCCTTGATCTGTTGCGCGACCTGCGTGAAAAGCTGTCGCTTTCCATCCTGTTTATTACCCATGACCTTCGCGTCGCAGCCCAACTCTGTGACCGGATTGCGGTGATGCAAAAGGGCCGCTTGGTTGAAATCGGCCGGGTCGAGGACATCTTCCTGAACCCGCAGCAGGAATACACCCGTCAGCTTCTCGCCGCTGTGCCGGGGGCGGACTGGGCCCAACCGGAAGAAGCCATGGCATGATTGGCGTTCTTTCCTGTAGCAGGCTCGATTTGCGGGGCATTTATGGCCCGCATTTCGAGGCCTTGGCGCCCGAGCTTGACCTCCGCCTGCCTGATGAAATCGACCGGCCCGAAGATGTCAGCTTCATGGTCACTTTCATCCCGGCCGATGATGCCTTTGTCGCCTATCCCAATCTCAAGGCAGTCTATTCCATCGGGGCCGGGGTCGATGCGATCATGGCGTGCCCGTCGCGGCCACCGAACTTGCCGGTTCATCGGGTCGAAGACCCCGATCAGGCGCGTCAGATGGCAGGCTTCGCCGCCTTCCATGTGCTTTGGCATCATCGCAATATGGGCAATTACCTCGCCAATCAGAAAGTCGCCCATTGGGAACGCCACCTGACGGGTCTTTCCCCCCAGTCCCGCCGGATCGGGGTTGCCGGGTTTGGCCATATGGGCCGGGCGGTGGCCAAGGGGCTGGTTGCGCTTGGCTATCCAGTGGCAAGCTATTCCCGCTCCATGCCGCACCCGTCCATGGATGGGGTGACCCATTACACCGCCGGTTCGTTTGATGATTTCCTTGCCCAAAGCGATATCCTGATCAATGTCCTGCCCCTGACCGAACAGACCCACGGATTGTTTGGTTCGGAAACACTGGCAAAATTGCCCAAGGGGGCGGCCCTGATCCATCTGGGTCGCGGCGGGCAGGTTGATGAGGCCGCCCTGATCGATGCCCTTGATCGTGGCCATCTGTCGGGCGCGTCGCTGGACGTTTTCGATCCCGAACCCCTGCCGCCCGAACATCCGGTCTGGTCCCATCCCAAGGTTTTCGTCACCCCGCATGTCGCCAGCATCTGCGCACCGCAAACGACGGTGTTGTCCATCCGCCGCACCCAACTCCAACTCGTGCCCCTATCGGCTTAACCAGCAAAGGTAGCGCCCCACATGAGTATTGATCCGAATTCCCTTTCCGCCCGTGAATTGGCCCGTCGCATCAAAGCGGGCGAGCTCAGCGCGACCTCGGTCATTCGTGCAACACTTGATCGTGTGGCGCGCATCAATCCGGGCATCAATGCCATCGTGCAGGATTGCGCGGCAGAGGCGATGAAAGATGCCGAACATCTTGATGCCCGCATTGCCGCGGGCGATCCGGTCGGCCCGCTGGCCGGGGTTCCGGTCACGATCAAGGTGATCTCCGATCAGGCAGGCTATGCCACCACCAACGGTACGATGCTGGCCGCTGATCTGATCGCAACCCAGGACAGCCCGTTTTTGCGCAACATGCGCGACAAGGGCGCGATTGTCATCGGGCGCACCAACACGCCGGCCTTTTCGTACCGCTGGTTTACCTCCAATAAAATGCACGGCACGACCCTTAATCCCCATAACCCGGCCCTCACCCCGGGCGGGTCATCGGGCGGGGCCGGGGCTGCGACCTCGGCCGGTCTTGGCCATATTGGCCACGGCACCGATATCGCCGGTTCCGTGCGTTATCCGGCCTATGCCTGCGGTATTCAGGGATTGCGCCCGACCCATGGCCGCATTCCGATGTTCAACCAGACCGGTGGTGATCGCCCGATTGGTGCACAATTGATGGCGGTATCCGGCCCGCTTGCCCGCAGTGTCGATGATCTCCGGCTTGGGCTTGAAGGCATGGCGGGCTACGCCCCCGAAGACGCCTGGAGTGTGTCGATGCCGCTCCGCGGTCCGGACTTTGCCAAGCGGGTTGCGCTGGTCACCCATCCGGGCGGCATCAATACCGATCCCCGCATCGTGGCTGATCTTGAACGTGCAGCTGAAATTTTCCGTTCGGCGGGCTGGACCGTCGATACCCCCGACATTCCGGAAATTCGCGAAGCCGTGCAGCTGCAAATCGACCTCTGGCTGTCTGACGATCACGCGACAAAACTCGATGCCGCGCGCAAGGAAGATGACCCGGGCGCAATTGCCCTGCTCGAACATTATGCCGACCGAGCAGCAAACATTGATGCAGCCGCCTTCAGCCAGCTCTTCCTGCGCCGCTCCGCACTTATTCGCGCCTGGCGGGCGTTTTTGGAAAACTATCCGGTGGTGCTGATGCCGGTCTCGGCCGAGCTGCCCTTCCGCAAGGACGAAGACCTCGAAGGCTCGGAAACCATCGCCCGTCTCTGGGAATCCCAACTCCCGCAAATCGCCATCCCGCTGCTCGGCCTGCCAGCGATCTCGATCTGCTCCGGCGTTGAAAACACCATCCCGTCCGGCGTCCAGCTCGTCAGCGCGCCCTGGCGCGAGGACATCTGCCTGACGGCTGGCGAAGTCCTCGAACAAGGCTTCGGCCTGCCGCAAGTGACATTGTGACGCAAGCAGAACCCGCTTTATGAACGGGCGGTCACATTGGTGTTTCAGATACGCAGGCTGACATCATCGACCTCGCCGACAAGTGCAGTCATTCGGGATCTCGGTGTGTGTCAATCAACGCCCCGTGGACCTGGATGACCTTTGCCGAAAGTGTCTGACCAGCCCGGATGGCATCGGCAATCTCCGCGCCGTCCAGTCGTGCGGCAAGAAAGGCCGCATTAAACGAGTCTCCGGCACCGGTTGCATCTACAACATCATTCACCGTCGGTGTCTCGATGCTTTGCGGGGTGTCACCGTTTGAGAACCAGCATGCGTCCTTGCCGTTCTTGACCACCACCTCAGCCACGCCAAGATCGCGATAGCGCATGACGGTTTCTTTCGCTGAACCGTCCCCGAACAAACTGGCCTCGTCATCAAAACTGGGCAGGACAATGTCTGATATTGCCGCGACTTCGGTAATCACCTTTGCACAAACCTCCGGGCTTTCCCACAAAGCCGGGCGGATGTTGGGATCAAATGCAATCTGGCTGTGTTGCGAAAGATCTCCAAGCAGATCGATCATCGCGGCACGTCTATCTTGGCCAAGAATGGCAAGCGTAATGCCCGACAGGTAAATGACATCGGCATCACGCACATTGCGGGCAAGTAACGCAATATCATCTGCCATTTGTCGCGCCGCCGAATTTTCACGCCAATAGGTGAAAACGCGATCACCGTCTTCCTGATCAATCAGATACAGACCCGGCCGTTTGCCAGACAGACGCTGAATGGCGCTGACATCAATTCCGGCTTCGGCAATGAATTTTACAATCCGGTCGGAATAGCGATCATCGCCGAGAGCCGTGACATATCTGATATGCCAGTCGTCTGCCGTTGTCGCATGCCGGAAGTGCCACGCGGTATTTAACGTATCGCCGGCAATACCCATTTTCCACCGGCCATCCGCACCGCCAGCCATTTCGATCATGCATTCCCCGCAGGAAACAAACCGTTTTGTCGTCATGATGCGAACTCTTGCGCGATGGCGCGATCAGCACCTTCCGAAAGCAGTAATGACAGGCGGGTGACTACTGCGTCACGCCAAAGCGTACTTTCCTGGAGTTCTTCGGGCATCCAGCCTTGCATATGTGCCAGCCGGTCATAAATGGCTGACGCCTCCTGATTATCGCCAAGGGCAGCAACAATGTCTTCTGCGCGCGGATCGTTAAGGGTTTGCGCGGCCCCGCTGGCATCCGCCTCGTTAATCCGTGTGCGCATGACGGCAAGCCATGCGGCAAAGCACAGCGCAAAAGTACCAAGCTGTTCAGGCGTACCAAGCATCTGCAAAGCGGGGGCAAAAATTCGCTGCGGCAGTTTTTCGGTGCCGTCCATTGCAATCTGGCGGGTTTCATGCGCGATTTCAGGGTTGCGGAAACGCGCCACCAGTTCCGCCCCGTAGTCGGCAAAATCAATACCCGGCAAGGGCGGCATGGTCGCCGCGGCATTTTCCATATGCCGCGCAACCAGTTTGGCAAACATGTCGTTTGACATCGCATCGCGGACATATTGATAGCCGCCCATCTGCCCGACATAGGCAATCAGCGAATGACTGCCATTAAGCATCCGAAGCTTCATCAATTCATAGGGTTCGACATCCTTTACAAGGATGGCACCGGCCTGTTCCCACGCTGGGCGGCCTTCGGGAAAATCATCCTCGATCACCCATTGCGAAAACGGTTCGGTTTCGATTGCCGCCGGATCGTCATGGCCTGTCAGGCGCTTGGCGTCGGCAAATGTTTGTGCTGTTGCGGCGGGTGTGATCCGATCGACCATGGTCGAAGGGAAGGACACGTGTTCAAGAATCCATTGACCAAGGTCCGGATCAATCTGCTGGGCAAAATCAATCACACCGGCGCGTAACAGATGACCATTGGCCGGAAGATTGTCGCACGAAACAATGGTGAAGGGATGCAGACTGGCATCCTTGCGGCGTTTGAGCCCGGCAACCAGAATGCCGACCAACCCCGATGGAGCAGCAGGATTTTCAAGATCATGTTTGATGGCAGCGTGATCACGCTGAACCTTTCCCGATACGCGATCAATGCCATAGGCCTTTTCGGTGACCGTAATGGTGACAATCCGGATCGCCGGATTGGCAAGGGCGGCAATCACCGGTGCCACATCGCGCGCAGCGGCAATGGCATGCGTCATGCTGGTAATCTTGCGCGCCTTTGGCCCATCGGGATGGCGTTCGATGACGCTAAAGCCACAATCTTGCGCATTGAGCGCATCGACGATGTCTGTGCTGCGCAGGCTAACACCAATAATATGCCAGTCACCGCCCTGCTGTGCCATTGCATCATGGGTATAAACCGCCTGATGGGCGCGGTGGAAAGCACCAATGCCGATATGCACAATACCGGCCCCTTCGATTGGCAAGCCCTTCCCGGGCTCGGATGCGTCGGAATGTGTCATTGCCTACTCCGCAAGTTGGTCAAGTCGGGCTGCAAGGGCGGTCATTACGCCGCGCAGCTCGGCAAGGCCCTTCAGGCGGCCAATTGCCGGATAGCCCGGCTGTCCCTGGCGGTTAAGATCATCAAGAATGTCCTGGCCGTGATCGGGGCGCATCGGAATTTCCCAGTCGCCTCGACCGGCAGCTTTGCGCCGTGCTTCCTCGCGCAGGATCTGTTCGATCAGGGCGACCATGTCGGTATCGCCGCCCAGATGTTCGGCCTCGTGGAAGCTGCACGGCAGGCCAGCACTTTCGCGTGTGGTATTGCGCAGGTGAATAAAGTGTACGCGTTCACCCCAACGTTTCATCATACCCGGCAGGTCATTTTCCGGATGTACTCCCAGGGACCCCGAGCACAATGTGATACCATTCTCGGGAGTGTCGACGGCCTGCATGACAAAGGCATAATCGGCCTCGGTCGACATGATGCGCGGCAGCCCCAAAAGCGCGAAAGGCGGATCATCCGGGTGACAGCACATGCGAATGCCAACTTCACGCGCGACTGGCACAACCTCTTCAAGGAAGGAAACCAGATTGGCGCGAAGCATATCGGCATCAATCTCGGCATAGGTCGCAAGAAGTTCACGCAAATCATCAAGTGACAGGTTCTCGACCGAACCGGGCAGTCCGAACGCAACGGTGCGTTCAAGTTCCGCACGACGGTCTTCAGGCATTTCAGCAAAACGGGTTTTGGCATCCGCAACAATGGCAGCCGGATAATCATCTTGGGCACCGGCACGGCGCAGGATGAACAGATCAAACGCGACAAAGTCGGTCAGATCAAAGCGCATGCAGGTCGCACCGTTTGCCAGACGCCAGTTCAGATGGGTGCGCGTCCAGTCAAGAACCGGCATGAAGTTGTAACAAACAATGCGAATGCCCGATTTCGCAAGATGGCGCAGGCTTTCCTTATAGGCCTCGATATGGTCGCGCCATGGGCCGACCTGACGTTTGATCGATTCTGAAACCGGAAGACTCTCGACCACGTCCCAGGTCAGGCCGGATGCGCTGCCGTCTTTCATGGTCGCAATCTCGGTATGGCGCTTGGCAATTTCGTCGGGGGTCCAGACCGCGCCGCTGGGGATGTGATGAAGGGCGGAAACCACGCCATGTGCACCGGCCTGACAAATATCGTCAATGCTCACGAGGTCATGGGGGCCGAACCATCTCCAGGTTTGTTTCATGTGCTTCTCTCTGTATTGGCGTGAAGTCTGCAATAGCGACTATAACTGCTCTTGATAATATCGCGCCATAATTATGTTGACTAGTATGGTAGTATGCAATAAGACTCGAAAAGGCAAGGAGATATTGATGGGCGATCCCGCACATAACGATTGGGAAATCACGCACGATCAGGCTGTCGGCACTCAGATCCATCGCATCATTCGCGAACGGATCGTGTGCACCGACTTGCTTCCGGGCGTGCGATTGTCCGAAGCTGAACTTGCAAAACATTTCAATGTCAGCCGTCAGCCCGTCCGCGAGGCGTTTATCAAGCTTGCCGACGAAGGCTTGCTAGAAATCCGCCCGCAACGCGGCACCTATGTCAGAAAAATTTCTGTCGCGGCTGTTCTTGATGCCCGGTTCGTCCGCGAAGCAATCGAAGCCGACATTGCCGGCTTTGTCGCAAAAGAACCGGATGCTGCTTTTCTTGCCCGTCTCGAACAATTGATCACCGAGCAACGCAAAGCCATGAAAGGCGATGCACGGGCTTTCCTGAAACTTGATCATGATTTCCATCGCTGCCTCGCCGAAGTCGCGGGCAAAACCTATGCCTGGAAAATTGTCGAGGATGTCCGCGCCCAGCTCGATCGCGTGCGGTATCTCAGTTACTTCCAGTTTCCGATGGAAGAAATCATTGATCAGCACGTCGGAATTGTTTCGGCAATCACATCACGTGATCCCGAACAAGCCAGCGCAGCCATGCGTGAACATACTCGTGAAATCCTGCATACGCTGCCTGATATTGCGCGCTCCAGAACGGAGCTATTTGACGACGCAGACAAGATTGCGCCGTCACCCTAAGGCATCACCAAATAGGGAGGAAAAGATGCTTACAATACAATCAACCAAGAAACTGATACTCGCCGGCGCCGCCGCCATCCTGATGAGCAACTCTGCAATCGCAGCAGAGATGACGATCAAGCTTGGCCATCTGGCAAATGAACAGAACGCCTGGCACAAGGCCGCCGTTAAATTCGGCGAGGAACTGGCAACCCTCACCGATGGCCGTATTGAAGTTCAAGTCTTCCCGAATGAAACCCTTGGCAAGGAAATTGATCTGATCAACGGCATGCAGCTTGGTGCCGTCGATATGACAATTACCGGCGAAAGCCTTCAGAACTGGGCACCAAAGGCAGCCCTTCTTGCTGTGCCCTATGCCTATAAAACGCTTGAAGACATGGACGCCGTTGCCAGCGGTGAAATCGGCGATCAAATTGAACAGCAGATCATCGAAAAAGCCCGTATCCGTCCGGTTGCCTATTTTGCCCGCGGTCCGCGTAACCTGACCTCCAACCGCGAAATCAAATCACCCGACGACCTGAACGGTCTGAAACTGCGTGTTCCAAACGTGCCGCTGTTTGTTGATGTCTGGAAGTCGCTCGGTGCGCAGCCAACCCCGATGGCATTTTCCGAAGTCTTTACCTCTCTGCAGGCAGGCACGATCGACGCACAGGAAAACCCGTTGGCTCTGATTGACTCGGCAAGTTTCGATGAAGTTCAGGACTTCGTGAACAAGACCGAACATGTTCGCTCGTGGATTTATCTGACCATCTCGGAAATCACTTGGGGCAAACTGTCTGATGCTGACAAGGATGCCGTTATGGAAGCCGCAAGTCGCGCACAGGCCTATGAGCGTGATCTGTTCACCGCTGACGAGGAACGCCTGACCAAAGAACTTCAGTCTAAGGGCATGACCTTTGTTGAAGTCGACAAGGATGCCTTTGCCTCCAAGGCCAAAGAGGCTGTTTTGGCAAACGTTTCTGATGAAATCCGTCCGATTGTCGAAGATCTTTTCGCCAACTGAGTTCTGCCGGTTCGGCCGTGTGATTGCGGCCGAACCTTTTCCGACGGGGAAGTAACGTGCTTTCAGCCAGATTATACGCGTTGATCATAGCATTGTGTCGGGTTGGAACGGGGGCCGCTTTCGGCGTTCTGATCTGCACAGTCCTGATACAGGTTTTTTCGCGGACCTTTTTGCCCAGTTCTCCGGTCTGGACAGAAGAACTCACCCGTCACGCGCTGCTGTTTATGGCAGCGTTTGGTGTTGGACTGTCCTTTCGCAATGGTGAACTGGTCAATGTCGAAATCATCTGTGACCTTCTGCCTCTGCCGGTTCAGCGTGCATTGATGTTTATTTCTGCGGCTCTTACGGCCGGTTTCTGTCTGTTATTGCTGTCTCCGGCATGGATGTTTGTTTCCATCGGTGTGCTTCAGACCTCACCGGCACTTGGCGTCCGGATGGATTTCATCCATGCGACTGTTTTCATTTTACTTGCCGTTCTCTGCCTTTTTGCGGTTCTGCGCATCATCCGTATTATTGCCGGCGTCTCTGACGGAAAAGCCGAAGATACGAAAAAGGACGTCCCATGAGCCTCGCAATCCTATTTGGCGTTTTCGTTCTCGGCCTTGTCATCGGCCTTCCGGTTGCGGTGACACTCGGGCTTTCCTCCTTGTGCTACCTCCTGATTGAAGGCATCCCGCTTGTCGTCATTCCGCAAAAACTGTTTGCCGGGATGGATGTCTTTGTCCTGCTGTGTATTCCGGGCTTTATCCTTGCCGGAAATCTGATGAATGGCGGGGGCATCACGCCGCGCATTGTGCGTTTTGCCAATGCCTTGGTTGGCTGGATGCGTGGTGGACTTGGCCTGACAAACGTGACGGGCTCCATGCTGTTTGGCGGCATTTCCGGAACCGCGGTTGCTGATGCGGCCTCCATTGGCGGCATGATGATCCCGGGTATGGTGCGTGCAGGTTACACCCCGGCCTTTTCAGCCGCGGTAACAGCAGCATCATCGACTGTCGGCCCGATCATTCCGCCAAGCATGCCGATGATCATTGTCGGCGCGCTTTCGGGGATTTCGGTTGGTAAGATGTTCATCGCCGGTGCCATTCCGGGCATTCTGATGGGGCTTGCCATGATGGTGACCTGTTACATTATCGCGGTAAGGCGCAATTTCCCCCATCAGCCATGGCAGGGGCTCGGCGAACTGGGCCGCTCCTTTACCGGTGCCTTCTGGGCGCTTGCGATGACCGGACTGATTATAGGTGGTCTGCTCAGCGGCATTGCCACCCCGACTGAAACTGCCGTCATTGCCAGCGTCTATGCCTTTGTTGTCGGCTGTTTCGTCTATCGCGAACTGCCCCTGCGCAAGGTGCCGAAAATCATCATCGACAGTGCGGTGACGGCTGCGGCCATTCTGGCTCTTGTCGGGCTGGCAAATGTGTTTGGCTGGATTCTGGTGTCCGAACGTATCCCGCAGATGATTTCAGATACGGTACTGTCGATTACCGACAATAAATATGCCGTGATCCTTCTGATCAATCTGGTGTTGCTCATTGTCGGCATGTTTATGGAAACCATTGCCGCGCTGATCATTCTGTTTGTACCGCTTCTGACCCTTGCGACCAATGTCGGCGTCGATCCGATTCATTTCGCTGTCTTTGCTGTTCTGAACCTGATGATCGGTCTGACGACGCCGCCTGTCGGTATTTGCATGTTCATCTGCGCGAATATCGCAAAGGCACCCGTCACAACCGTGATCAGGGCACTGGCACCGTTTTTGGTGACCAATATCCTGATCCTGCTGCTTGTTTCCTATATTCCGGCGCTGTCAACCTGGCTGCCGTCCCTGATGGAGTAAATCATGCAAACTCGTGTGTGCCGTTTGTATGGCCAAGATGATCTGCGGATCGAAAGCGAAGCAACCACCGATCCGGTTGGTGATGAAGTACTCATTCGTGTCGGAGCGGGCGGTGTCTGTGGCTCGGACATGCATTACTATTTCGAAGGCGGGATCGGTCAGATCCGCGTGCGCGAACCGATCATCCTCGGTCACGAGGCGGCTGGAACAATCGTTGCCCTTGGCCCGGATGCCACCGGCTTTTCGGTTGGTCAAAAGGTCGCGATCAATCCGAGCCACCCGTGTGGCACCTGCAAATATTGCCAGCAGGACCTGCAACAGCATTGCTTGAACATGAAGTTCTTCGGCTCGGCGATGCCGATGCCCCATATTCAGGGCGCGTTCCGTGATCTGGTCAATGTGCGTCAGGGGCAATGCTATCCGATTGCCGATAGCACGGATATTGGCCGTGCTGCCTGTGCAGAACCGCTTGCAGTGTGCCTGCATGCGGTTGCACGTGCCGGTGATCTAAGCGGCAAGAAAGTTCTGATCACCGGGGCTGGCCCGATCGGAAGCCTGTGTGCTGCCGCGGCAAAACGCGCCGGGGCGTCTGAAATCGTCGTCACCGATCTACAGGACTTTGCCCTTGGTGTAGCACGTCAAATGGGTGCAACCCGCACCATCAATATTGCAAAATCTGCTGATGAACTGGCCGCATACGAACGTGACAAGGGGCATTTCGATGTCTGTCTGGAATGTTCGGCAGCCCCGCCTGCACTTCGCACTGCCATCAGCACGCTGCGCCCGCAAGGTATTCTCGTTCAGGTCGGCGTTGCCGGTGAAATGCCTGTGCCGTTTAACCCGCTGGTTGCCAAGGAAATCACCGTAACTGGGACGTTCCGCTTTCATGAGGAGTTTGGCGAGGCTGTGCAGATGATTGATCATGGTGAAATTGATGTTTCGCCAGTCATCACCCAGACCTATCCGCTCGAAATTGCCAAAGAGGCGTTTGACGTTGCCCGCGACCGCAGCAAATCGGTCAAGGTTCAGCTATCCTTTGCCGACTGATCCGCTTCTTTGATTTGGCGAAAACGGGCCCGATGCAGGGCCCGTTTTCTTTTGCCGGTGTTACCCAACCACGTTGAAATCCGGTCCATAGGGATAGCCGGTGATGTTTTCATTGCCGTCTTCGGTGATCACCAGAATATCGTGTTCGCGGTATCCCCCGGCGCCCGGCTTGCCTTCGGCGATGGTCAGCATCGGTTCCATGCTGATGACCATGCCCGGTTCGAGCACGGTGTCGATATCTTCGCGCAACTCAAGCCCCGCTTCACGCCCATAGTAATGCGACAGCACGCCAAAGCTGTGGCCGTAGCCGAACGTGCGATATTGCAGCAAATCGCGTTCGGCAAAGAAGGCATTGATCTTTTCCGTGACCTCCGCACAGGACGCACCGGGTTTCAGCAGGCTCATGCCATATTCATGGGCGGCGACATTGGCGCTCCAGATCTTGAGGCTGGCGTCATCAACTTCGCCAACGAAAAGGGTACGTTCTAGGGCTGTATAGTACCCCGAAATCATCGGGAAGGTGTTGAGTGACAGGATATCACCGCGCTCAAGCTTCCTTGCGGTGACCGGGTTATGCGCCCCGTCGGTATTGATGCCCGACTGGAACCAGACCCAGGTATCGCGATATTCCGCATCCGGAAAGCGCTTGGCGATTTCAAGTTCCATCGCATCGCGTCCGGCCATGGCAACGTCAATTTCGCGCACACCTTCCTTGATCGCATCCTTGATGGCATAGCCGCCCACATCGGCGACCTGCGCCCCATGACGGATCAGCGCAATTTCGGCCGGGGACTTGTGCATGCGCTGGCGCATGGTGGCCGGCGCAATGTCCTGGCTGCTGGCGGGGTTAAGGAATTCATCCAAAAGCGCCTTTTGCGCCAGGCTGATATGATCGCCTTCATAGCCGATCACCTTGCCAGACCCCGTCACCGACAGAATGGCGCGCCAGTAATTGTTTCGCGCCCAGTCGGTATAGGTGATGTTGTCGCCATGGCAGCGCCGCCACGGCTGGGCCGCATCAATGCCGGCACTGATCGTGACACTTTCAGATGGGGTCACGACAAGCGCATAAGGCCGGCCAAAGGCGCAATAAAGGAAGCCGGAATAATAGGCGATGTTATGCATGGATGTGAAAACGCAGGCCTCAACACCGGTGTCATTCATGATCTTGCGCAAGCCCGCCAGACGGGCGTCATATTCCGCCGCCTCAAACGGCAGCACGCGATCACCTTGGTGGAAACGGTAAAATTCTGGGCGATCCATAAGCGCGTTCCTTCTTTTACGCGTTGCGCATGAAAAGGGACAAAGACCTCCCCCTGTCATGACAACGACAAAGCAAGATCCCGGCGTTCAGGATATGTGTGGTGATGGTTGGGCGCGTGGTTGACATCATCCTCACGCTGGCGACGCCATCGCCTGCCCGTGCAAAAACTATTGAGGGTGAAGCCGCAAATAGGCAAGCAAATTTTTCGAAGCCCATAGCATAGATCACAGCACCACCCTGCGCGCTCGGCTATGGTCCCGATACCCTGATAGGGTCAAACGACCCTTGCGTGGGCCTCACCATACAAACGTATGCTTAACAGTGATTTCTTAACAGCTTGGCGCTTTACTGTCAGAGAGCGACTTGAAACGCGGGCAAAAACGGACACGCGGCGTGGCAGAAGAAAACGAAAACGGCGAAGACGAAAACAGCGCAGGCGCAAGAACAGCTGCGAAGGCGGCGATGAAACGCATCGCCGAAAAGGAACTGCGTGAGGCACGCAAATGGCAACGCCGCAAGCGCATGATCCTGTTCGGGGTGAGCTTTTCGCTGATCTTTCTGACCATCTTTGGCATCATTTATTCGATCAATTCCAACCTTGATCTCAGCCGCAATATGGTCCGAAGCCCCGAAATCCGCATTCTGGGCTATGACGGCGCGCTGCTTGAAACCATCAAGGGCCGCTATAGCCAGGATGTGTCGCTGACCACCTTGCCCGAGCGGGTGCAAAACGTTTTTGTCGCCGCTGCCGATCCGGAATTCTTTGATCATTTCGGCGTTTCCGGGGCGGATTTCGCCCGCATTTTCTCGACCAGCGACATGCCCGGATCGACCATCACCATGGAGGTCGCGCGCAGCTTCTTCAAACGCAAGGATAGCGGCCCCGGCCGCCACATGCAGGAATTCCTCGTCGCCTTGTGGCTGGACTGGAGCTTCAGCAAAAAGACCATTTTGCGAAGCTATCTTGAACGCAGCTATGTCGGGCGCGGCATTTTCGGTATTTCGGCGGCATCGCGCCTTTGGTATGGCGGCCCGGCCGAGCGCATGAGCCTGCATCAGGCCGCCGTTCTGGCCGCTGCCATCAGCGATCCGGAAACCTTCAATCCGCTGTTTTACCCGCGCGAAACCGCCGAAGAAGCCAACAAGATCCTGGGGCGTCTCGCCCAGTATAACTTCATCGAGGCCAACCGTGTTTCGGCCCTGACATTGCTCGAACCCAAACTCGATGTCCAGTACGAGGAAAACGTCCTGTCGGGCTATGTCGTTGATATGGTGCTCGAAGAAGTTGCCGATCTTGTCGGCTATAGCAGCCGCGACATTGATGTCCTCACCAGCATAGACTGGACGATTCAGAACCTTGCCCAGCAAATCGTGCCCGAGGTGGCTAAACTGCGCATCGAACCGCGCGGGGCCGAACAGACCGGGCTTCTGTCCATCAGTCCCGAGGGACGCATTCGTGCCCTGATTGGCGGGGCGGAATATTCACCGTTTCAGCGCAACCGTGTGACCGACGTCCGACGTTCTGCCGGGCGGATGATCAAGGTCGCGACCTATTACTATGCGCTCAATGAAAACAGCGATCCGGCGCAATGGGTGCGTGATAACCGCATGGCAGTCGGCGGCTGGCGCCCCATCAACCCCGATCACGACTATCAGGGGATGATTTCACTGCGCGACGCGTTCGTGCGTGATGTCAACACGGTGCCCACCAATCTGGCCGACCATTACGGTCTTTTGAATGTGCGGCAATATGCCCACAATATCGGCATCAAAAGCCCGCTTTCGACCGATATCCGCACAGTCGTCGGGCTGAATCCGGTGACGATTGCCGATGTCACAGCCATTCACGCCCTGCCGCAAAATTCCGGCAAACCGGCCCAGATGACGCTGATCAACCGGGTGTCCTATACCGGATCGGATGGCAGCCCGCCGGTCTATCAGCGCGTTGAAAAGGTTCAGGAAAAACGCCTGACCGACGAAGCCATCCAGGGATCCTACGTTCTGTTTGCCAGTGTCACCGATCCGCAGGTCCGCCTTGATCGTCCCTTTGCCGGCTATGGCACGGTGGCCGGTGGGCGGTCTGATGCATGGTATGTCGGGTTCTCGTCCGATCTGATCACCACCGTCTGGGCAGGCAATGATGATCGTTCGGGAATGGATGTGCGCGGCGAGGTAGAACTTGCGTCTTTGTGGCGGTTATTTATGCTGGAAGCGCATGATGGTTTGCCCATCCGTTCCATGGTCCGCGCATCTTCGGAACGCCGTCGCGCCAATGACGGTGTCAAGGATCTCTGGAAGCTGGGCGCCGCGGAAAATAACTGATAAAACCGTCGCATAACGGGGAGACGGGGGACTCCCTCCTCGGTTGGGACATAAAAACTGAAATACGCCGGAAAATGCGGCGCGATCGCCTGTCGGACGCAAGTTGGGGTTGCGTTGGTATGACAGGCAGGTTTGCGTGCGCGAAACCCGGACCAGACCGATAGGTACGTTTGTGGCGCAAAGAGAATTCAAAAGACAAAAAAGTGTCCGTAAGGGATCAAAGGGATCGAAGGGTTCCAAAAAGACCAAAAAACGGGTCAGCAGCTCGGGCAAGAAAGGCGGCAGTCTTTTTGCCCGCCTCGGCGATATGATCCCGGGCCCCGAAGCGATTGCAAAATTCATCGTTCTGGGCTTTATCTGGGTCATGGTGCTTGGCGGTGGCGTCATCGCCTATTACGGCTATGGCCTGACCGACAAGGTCAGCTTTAATGTCGCCAGCGAACGCAAACCGTCCGTCCGCGTGATCAGCATCGATGGCCAGAACCTCGCCGCCTATGGCGATCGTTATGGCAACCCGGTCGAGGTCCGCGACCTCCCGGAATATGTCGCCCAGGCCTTCGTTTCCATCGAAGACCGCCGTTTTTATGACCATTTCGGCATTGATATCGTCGGCATCATGCGGGCTGCCTGGGCCAACGTTACTGCCGGACGCATTGCCGAAGGCGGCAGCACCATCACCCAGCAGCTGGCCAAGAACCTGTTTCTGTCACCCGAACGGTCCTTTGGCCGTAAAATCGAAGAAGTCCTGATGGCCTTCTGGCTGGAATTCAAATTCGATAAGCAACAGATCCTCTCGCTCTATCTCAACCGGATTTATTTCGGATCGGGTGTCTATGGCATCGATGCCGCCGCGCGTCATTATTTCGGCACCGACCCGCGGCGCTTGAACCTTTACGAAGCCGCCGTTCTGGCCGGCCTGCCCAAGGCACCAAGTCGCTATAACCCGATGGTCGATCCAAAACTATCGGCCGATCGTGCCAATGTTGTTCTCGCCGCGATGGCATCAACCGGGGCGCTGACCAAGGCACGGGCCGAACGCGCCAAACAGACCCGTGTCCGCACTGCGCGCGCCGCACAGGCCGGGCCGGGTGTGCGCTATTTCGCCGACTGGGTGCTGGATCGCGTGCGCGATTATGTCGGTTATGTCGATCAGGATCTTCTGGTCCATACAACGCTGGATTCCCGTCTGCAGGAAATCGCCGAAGAAAACCTGCACCGTGCGCTCGCCAGTAACGGTGCGAAGACCCACCATGTCGGGCAGGCCGCCCTTCTGGCCATGACGCCCGACGGGGCGGTGCGCGCCATGGTTGGCGGACGGGATTACTATGAAAGCCAGTATAACCGCGTGACCCAGGCCCGCCGTCAGCCGGGCTCGGTCTTCAAGCTGTTTGTCTATCTTGCCGGGCTTGAAAACGGCTTTGGCTCGAACGACTGGATGCGCGACGGACCGATCGTCATTGACGGCTGGGAGCCGCGCAACTTTGATCGCAAACATCATGGCACCATGTCGATCCGCGATGCGGTGGCGACCTCGAACAACTCGATCGCAGTCCAACTCTCACTCGAAGTCGGCCTTGATAAGGTCATCCAGAAGGCCCGCGACATGGGCGTTTCATCGGAACTCAAACCCGAACCAAGTCTGGCACTCGGCACCAGCGAAGTCTCGATGCTCGAACTCACTGGCGCCTATGCGATTGTTGCCAATGGCGGCTTTGCGGTCTTCCCGCACGCGGTTAGCAAGATCACCGGCAAGGGCGGAGAGGTGCTTTATGAACGCTCTGACGATTTCCCGGTCCGTTTGATGAACCCGCTCCATGCCGGGGAAATGAACAACATGCTGGCATCGGTTGTCTCCAAGGGTACCGGGCGCAACGCCATCATCGACCGCCCGTCGGCGGGTAAAACCGGCACGACGTCGGATTACCGCGATGCCTGGTTCATCGGCTATAGCTCCGATCTGGTCGCAGGCATCTGGATGGGCAATGACGATGGCAGTCCGATGGATGAACAGGTCACCGGCGGCGGACTTCCGGCAGCGCTCTGGCGTGACTTCATGTTGCACGCCCACCAGAACATCCCGGTCCGATCCCTTGGCAAAGCAGCCCTCGCGCGGTCGAAAAAGATCGGCGAGGACGACAGCTGGCGCGACTTCACCGCCGGCTACAGTTCGGGCAATACCAAGCAGTAAGGCATCTTCGTATGTCTTTGGCGGAACATCAGGCGGTCTTCGGGCCGCCTGTTTTCGTTCTATCGATTGCTCAGCGCTGCCCCATCGTGCTCAAAGCTCCACCAACCGCTCTTCAACCGGTGACGACTGAACGATGGACGAGTTCGTCGCGCCAAATGGCACGATCCGGTCAATCACCGCCTCCATCTCGGCGACGTCACGGACATGGGCGCGCGCAACAAAGCAATCTTCACCAGAAACACGATCACAGGCGACGATCTGTGGGGTTTCCTGGATCGCCTTGATCATGTTCTTCATTTCACCCGGTAATGGCCGCGCGCGGATCAGAATGGTCAGGCCATAGCCAAGCCGGGCCGGATCAATGCGTGCGCCGTACCCCGTGATGATGCCAACATCCTCAAGACGCCGCACACGGTCCGCAACACTTGGGGCGGACAGACCAACGCGGCGCGACAACTCGGCACGCGGAATGCGGGAATCGGCGCAAAGCTCGCGCAGAATTGCGGCGTCGATGCGATCAAGACCGGTTTCTTCTGATCGAAGGTTATTGGTCATATTTTCCTTCTTTCATGCATGTAATATCGCCAATGGAATATCTGATCTCCATATTGCGATCCGATTATACCTCGTATTATAGGGGTATGACAAATCAAGCTCCCACAAAACCCGTCCTCACCCACGCCCCCGACGCCACCGGTGCCATGTCGCGCATGTCCGAGGCCGTTCCCCCACACGTTTGGTTCGGCGTGTCCGCCGTTTTCCATTATCTCGGACCAGCTTTCGCAGTCCTGCTTTTCCCGGTCGTGGGTGTGCTTGGCGTTGCCTGGTTCCGCATTGCTTCGGCAGCCCTGATCTTCGCACCGATCACGAAGCCCTGGCGCACCTTCAAGAACGCATCCCCCCGCGAGCGTGTTTTGTTTCTTGCCCTTGGCGGCTGCCTTGCCGTGATGAACAGCTCTTTCTATCTCGCACTCGACCGGCTCCCGATTTCGCTCGTCGCGGCCATTGAATTCGTCGGCACCATCGGGATCGCGCTGTGGGGGCTTCGCACCGGGCGCAACTATCTGGCGTTCGCCCTCGCCGTCGTCGGTGTGGCGCTTCTGATCGACGTGCCATCGCTCATGGCGGCCGGCGGCCCTGCACTGATGTCCGATCTTCTCGGCCTGTTCTGGGCGGTGCTGAACGGAGCACTTTTCGTTCTCTACATCATCCTCGGTCACAAGATTTCCGAAGGCGGTGCGTCCGGTGGTGTAGAACGATTGGGGGCGGCCATGACAGCGGCCTTCATCTTCGTAATGCCAATCGGCTTCCTGCAAGCGCTCGAAGCCTTCGGCGCACCTTTGCTGGTGATGGCGGGGATTGGTGTGGGGATCTGCTCGTCGGTCATCCCCTATGTCTGCGATCAACTCGCGATGGCCCGTCTGCCGCGCGCCAGCTTCGCCTTCCTGCTCGCCCTCCTGCCGGCATCCGCCACGATCATCGGTGCAATTGTCCTGCGCCAAATTCCAAGCGCTGTCGATGTCTTGGGCGTGGTCCTTGTCATGACAGGCGTCGCCGTTCACAAACCGGCACCAATGCCCATCCCGGCAGAGCCGCAAGATAACTGTGTTTGAGTGACGCCCCCCCGTTGCTGTCGCCGCCTTCACATCCTCCGACATTCCAATAGTTTGCTCATTATGGCGAGATTCTTCCAAGTCAAATAAATTTAAGATTGTGTTTTAGAGTTGAAGTGAACAATCTAAAGGCGAAGAATAGAGCAGCTAGGAATGCAACAATGTAATTTTAGACGATCTGTTTGAGGAGTTTTAATTATGGCAAAAAATAAAGATACAGAGTCTGAACTGGTACCTCTTAATACCTTTGTAAAAGAAGCATTACTGGAATCACTTCGGGCAATTAAAAGTGCTCAGGAAGATGAAGAAATAGGCGGGCTGGTTTCGCCAGCAATCACCGGCAATGTAAAAATCGATCCTGCTTACGGTGTGGCACATCACGGCGGAAAGATGTTTACAACCATGGCATTTGATCTTGCTGTGACTGCAGAGAATCAAGTGAAGGGAAAAGTCGAAGGGAGCGCTGGTGGCAGCTTGCTATCGGTAGTTTCGCTTAAGATGGGGGTATCGGCCGAGGGTTCAAAGAAAAATGAGGCGGTAAACCGGATGCAGTTTGCAGTACATCTAGAGCTACCGCAAAAAAAAGACTGAAGCAGGTTTTCGGAAAAAGGGACAGATTTACTTTTCTTCTGTTTTTCTGAACTTGTGAGTGGGAGTGGTTATTTTAACTACAGACAAAAAAAGACCGGCATCGAAAATCGAGCCGGTCTTGAGTTTGGCTTGCTGTGACCACATCGGGGGAGGATGTGGTCGGGAGTTTCTCACCTGTCGGAACCCTCGGGACGCAGCATCGGTAAGGGAGACGGGCTGCAGGGTTCCGACTGACGGTGCGGGTGGCGCTTCGTCATGGTGAGATATCAGGCCGCAATGGCCTGATCGGTGAGCGCGTCAAGGAATTCAAGGCATTCCTCGATCTGCGAAATTTCAATGAACTCGTTGGGCTTGTGGGCCTGACGGATGCTGCCCGGGCCGCAAATGATCGACGGGATGTTGCCCTGCTTTTCAAACACGCCGCCTTCCGATCCGTAGGATACCTTGCCGGAAATCTCCGGGATGACATTGCGCACATACTCAAAACCTTCGGCATCAGTGCAATCGCCCATCCCCGGATAGGAAAAGATCTTCTCAAAGCTAAACCCGGTCTCGTCCGCCTTGGCCTTCATTTCCCCGTCAAGGGTGTCCATGATGGTGGCCTGCAGATCGGCAATCACCGCTTCGGCGTCATGGTCGGGCAGATGGCGGATTTCAAAGGTGAATTCGCAATATTCCGGGGTGACGTTGGTCGCCGTCCCGCCACTGATCGTCGTGGTCAGCATCGTGCTGTGCGGCACGGTGAAATCTTCGTCAAACGGGCCGTTTGTCTCAAACTCACGGGCTTTCTCGGCAATCAGATTGATCGCACGTGACGCATATTCGATGGCATTGACGTGGTTGGGCGCAAAGGAACTGTGTCCGGCCGTACCCGTGACACCGACCCGCATGGAATATTTGCCCTTCTGGCCGTTAATCACCTTCATGTCGGTCGGCTCGCCAATCACCGCCAGACGCGGCGGGGTCTCCATCGCGGCCAGATGGTCCACCATCGATCCGACACCGATGCAGCCGACTTCCTCGTCATAGGACAGGCAAAGATGGAACGGGATTTCAAGATCACGCTTGACCAGTTCCGGGATCATCGCCAGCGCACAGGCCGAAAAGCCCTTCATGTCCGCCGCACCACGACCATAAAGCTTGCCGTCCCGCTCGGTCAGCTCGAATGCCGGGCTGACCCAGGTGGTTTCAAGCGCTGGCACCACATCGGTATGCCCCGAAAGCGCGATGCCCGGCACCCCTTTGGGACCAATGGTCGCCAGAAGGTTGGCCTTCTGCCCGGTTTCGTCATGGATCAGGGTCGACTCAATGCCGTATTCGGCCAGATAGTCGCGGACGAAATGGATCAGACCAAGATTGGAGTTTTTGCTGGTCGTGTCGAACGCCACCAGTTTGCCAAGCAGATCAATGGCATTGTGGAGACGCGACATGTTTGGCTTGGACATTGTTTTGCTCGATTTAATTTGCGGATGCCGCATCGGCATTGCGGTTGTCACGCCATTTCTTCCATTCGCGGCGAATGGTCAGAATGACGAACAGAACGGTCAGGGCAAAGAAGCCCCAGGAAATCCATGACTGGAAGAAGACGCCAAGATCCCCACGCGAAATCGCAAGCGAGCGGCGCATATTGTCTTCAAACATCGGGCCAAGGATAAAGGCGATCAGGAACGGGGCTGCCGGGATGTTGAGCAACATCATGACAAAGCCGACCACACCCATCACCAGAAGGACGGTGACATCAAACGGGCTCGCCCCGATCGAATAGATGCCATAGACGCACAGGATCAGAATGCACGGCAAAAGCAGCGTCTGAGGAATGCGCGAGATTTTGGTAAAGGCCCCCGCCGTCGCCTTGCCTGCGATAAACAGGAAGACCGAACTAAACAGGATGCCGATAAACAGCGCATAGACATCGCCCAGATTGTTCTGGAACAGAAGCGGTCCCGGCGTCAGGCCGTGGATCATGAACGCACCCAGCATCACACCGGTAATCACGTCGCCTGGCACACCAAGGGCCAGAAGCGGGATCATCGTCGCACCGCACGACCCGTTATTTGCAGACTCGGACGCAGCAATACCTTCAAGCTCACCTTCGCCGAACTTGTCGCCGTTTTTCGATGTCCGGCGCGCTTCGCTATAGGAAAAGAACGCAGCGGTCGACGGGCCAATGCCCGGGATTGCGCCCAGCATCACGCCAATGACCGATCCACGAAAGATCGATTTGATCGACCCGCGAAACTCCGACAGCGACAGGCGGTTGTCGCCCAGTTTAAGGGCAGCGGCGTTATCTTCCGGGCGGAACACGACCATCTTGATCAGTTCAGGCAGGGCAAACAGACCGATCAGAACCGGCACCATGCCAAGACCCGATTTCATGTCTTCAGACAGCGCAAAGCGGAACGAGCCATACATGTCTTCGCCAACCGTTGCCAAAAGCAGACCAAGACAGGCCGAAATGATCCCCAGAACCAGCGAACGACCGGAAATACTCGCCACAATGGTCAGCGAAAACGCCATCAGCATGAAGAATTCCGGCGGACCAACCCGCAGCGCAAAGGTCGCCAGCGGAATGGCCAGGAAGAACAGCGAAATGTTTGAAATAAAGTCGCCGATACAGCTTGAAACCAGCGCCATGTTCAGCGCCTTGCCACCCTTGCCCGCACGTGCCAGCGGATAGCCATCCAGCACCGTACAGGCGGCTGATGCCGTGCCGGGCGTCTTGATCAGAATGGCTGAAATCGACCCGCCATAGGTTGACCCCTTATAAAGCGCAACCAGAAGCAAAATACTGGTGACCGGCGGCAGATAGAACGTAAAGGGCAGGGCAAGCGTCACGGCCATGGTTCCGGTCATGCCCGGGATGGCACCAATGATCACACCGGCCCAGATCCCGGCAAACATCGCCAGAAAGTTGGGAAGGGTCGCGACCGCCTCAAAGGCATAAAGCAATTCATTCCACATAACGGATGGGGCTCTCGGTTAAAGTGTTACGAGGTCAGAAAGGCTGAAAGACAACAGCTTGCCTTCGGGGAAGGGCGTGTGTGTGACTTTGGTAAACAGCAGATAAAGCAAGACCGGGAAGATGATCGAAAGGCCGATCATCCAGAATTTGCGCTCGAAATTGCCGGTCATGATGAACAGCGCGCCCAGCATCAAAACCGTCGCCGGGACAAAGCCGATCAGCGGCATGCCATAGACAAAGGCGGCAAACAAAATCAGCACAGCGCCAAAACGCATCAGATGGGTCTTGTTGCCAAGGATGCGGCTGCCAAGACCCGCGACCTGATCGCGGCTGGCATCGCGCATTTTCGGAAAGGCAAGAACAAGCGCAAGAACGCCCATCACCAGCCCGATCACGGCGACCACGCGCGGCCACATGTCAGGCGGTGGGGCAAAGCCCGGGATGAAAGACGGAACCTTCACATAGATCGGGATCAGAACGAACAGGATGACGGCAAAGAACACCGTGGCCACCAGTCCGGCATAAAAATCGCGATTTTGGTTCATGGTTCCGTCTCGCATCAAAAGTCTGAATTAAAGGATATCAGAAAACGTCAGCTTACTGGATGTAGCCGAACTTCTTGGCCATGCCGTTATAGAGCTCGAACTGGCTCTTGACGAAGGCGGCCGGGTCCTGATCACCAATGATCGAGGTCGAGCCACGCTTGGCGGCAAGGTCAAGCCACTGCTCATCCGTTGCGACCTGACCAAGGATCTCGGTCCACTTGGCAACAACGTTTTCCGGAAGGCCTTTGGGGGCATACAAACCGCTCCAGCCGCCAACCTGACCGGCCTGGGCATAACCCAGTTCTTTGGCGGTCGGGACGTCGGGCAGGGCTGCCATACGCTTCGGCGAATAAACCATCAGCGGGCGCATTTTACCGGCTTCGATATGGGGCATCAGCGAACCGGCAGCAATGGCGAGGAAGTCAACATGACCGCCAAGAAGGGCAGCGGCCAAAGCAGAGCCGCCTTTATATGGCACGAGGGTGGAAGCGGTCAGCGGGTCCAGACCAACGTCAGACAGAAGTGCCTGAACGGTAAAGCCGTCAATCGCGGTGGGGCCGGATGCGGCATAGGTGGTGGCACCATTGCTGTCTTTGATTTTGGCAAGCAGCTCGTCGATGGTCTGGATGTCGGAATTGGCATTGACCGCCAGGATCATCGGGGTTGCTTCAAGCATACCAAGGAAGGTGTAGGCATCCCAGCCAACCGGGCTGTCGGTGTAAACGGCCGGATAAAGCGCCATGCCGACACGCGACAGAAGAAGGGTATACCCATCCGGGTCGGCTTCGGAAACGAAGCGCGCGCCATTCATGCCGCCATTACCGGTTTTGTTGACAACAACAACCGGCTGCCCGCCGGTATAGTTGCCTGCGGTCTCTGCCAGCGCACGGGCTGCCAAGTCAGATGCACCGCCGGCACCATACGGTGCGACCAGCGTAATGGCTTTTTCAGGATAGGCGTCAGCCTGGGCGGTCGAAATCATGGTTGTGGTCGCAAGGATGGCGGCAGCTATCCCGGCTGCTTTCTTGAGCTGTTGAAACATTTTCATGTCTCCCTGGATGGTGGTGGCAGGATTGCCGGAGCTCAGACGGGTTTTCACTCTGTCTTTTGTTTTTCTGCCTTCCTGCATAGACAAACCATAACCGGTGACGCAAAAAATTAATTCCAGTATAACTAAAATACATACTGAACGGTCGATTGCCGACAATATCCGGATTTGGGACAGCACGATGAAACTGCGCGAACTCGAAAGCTTCAATGCCTTCATGACCCACGGTTCTGTGACGGGTGCGGCGCAGGCGATGAATATCTCGCAACCGATGGTCAGCCGGTTGCTCAACAATTTTGAAAAATCTGTGGGGTTTGAACTGTTTACGCGCAAACGCAATCAGCTGACCGCGACTTCCGAGGCTCAGCAGTTCCACGCAACTGTGCTGCGATCGCTGAATGCGTTTCGAGAAGTAGAAACCCAGGCGCGTGCGATTGCCAATGATCAGCTCGGTGCCATCCGCATCGCCGCCCAGCCGATCTATGTCGACACCTATCTTCTTGATGTTGTGGCAAAGTTCAAACAGGCCCACCCCAACGTTTCGATCAGTATTACCGATACGGGTCTTGAAGGTATGCTCGACATGATTTCGACCCGCCAGTGCGATCTTGGCATCGGCATTACCCTTGATCTGCAGGACCCGGATGTTCTGATCACGCCACTCGCGCAATCACGCGCGGTTTGTCTGATGCCGGTCGATCACCGGCTGGCAAAGTTTGAAACCATCGATATCGATTTGCTGCGTGGCGAGGACTTTGTCGAATTGTCCATCGGGTCGCCCTTGCGCACCAAGATCGACTATATTTTCCAGATTGCCGGCTGGCCGCGCAAAATCGCGGTCGAAGCCCGCACGATCCGCACGATCTCGCGTCTTGTCGAACGCAATGTCGGCATTTCGGTCAGTGATCCGTTCGCAGCCCTTCTGGTCGACACCGACAAGGTGGTTGCCCGCACGCTCACGCCCACCATCGAATGGGATGTCGCGCTGTTTACGTCCTCACGCGAACTGAGTGCGGTGGAAAAAAGCTTCCTCGCATTCCTGCGCGCCGAATTGCCAAATCTGCGTGCCAGCGGCTGTATTGTATGAGGATTTGATTCGGCCGGTTTTGCCGCGATGGGCGGAAATCAGCGATTATTCACTGGATTTGAATAATGGCCGTCATTGTTCATTATTTCCGGTCAAAGGCCAGCTTGGCTGCAAGCCCCAAAAAGATGCAGCCTGTGGCGATCTGAAAGGCGCGGGTAATCTTGGCTGAACGCGACAGAACCTGCCCGATTTTCCCGGCAAAACTGCCAACCAGACAATTAATGATCGTCCCGCCAATATTCAAAATCAGCCCGAAAATCAGAAACTGCACCAAAACCGACCCGCGCGCCGCATCGACAAACTGCGGAATAAACGCCAGCACAAAGACAATGATCTTGGGATTAAGCAAGTTCACCACAATCCCGTCCCGCCATGCTGTGAGTGCGCTGGAACGCTGGGTTTGTGCGGGTTTCAGGTGTCGGTCGTGACTGCGAAATGCCCCGATCGCCAACCACACCAGATAGGCAATTCCGGCCCAGCGCAACACATCAAGTGCGACTGGATGGGCCGCAACAAGGGCCGCCAAACCAAGCCCGGCCAAGGCTGTGTGGATCAGCGCCCCGGTGGCAATCCCGAAGCTCGCCGCATTGCCGGCGGCGGAGCCCGATTTGATGCCCTGACCCAGACAAAACAGCATGTCATTGCCCGGCGTCATGTTCAACGCCAGGGCCGCCGGGATAAAAATCGCCAGGGTTTCCAAGGGGATCAGCATCATTCGCGGGGCCTCAGCTTCCGGTACCAAAGCGATGCAGGGCCGGTCCATGTTTCTTCAACCAGTGCTGCTGCTTTTTCGAGGGGCCATAAAGATCGTCAACCACGGCCCAGAAGCGCGCAGAGTGGTTAAGTTCCTGCAAATGCGCCACTTCATGTGCCACGACATAATCCAGCACATCTTCCGGGGCCAGCACCAGTCGCCAGCTAAATGACAGATTGCCAGATGACGAGCAGCTTCCCCAGCGCGTACGGGTGTCTTTGAGCGAGATGCGATTGACCTTTTTATTGATCAAATCGGCATAGGCATGCGCACGTGGCGCGATTTCAAGCTTGGCCTGCTTTTTGAGGAAATCCGTCACCCGGCGGTTGGTATGTTCGGGCTGGCCTGATACCCAGATGACTCCGGCTTCGACCCAGACTCCGCGCTTGGCATCGGGCACGGCGCGAATGGCGTGATCGTGGCCCAGAAACGGAATCCACGCACCCGGGGCAAATTGCACCCGTTCGGGCAGGCGTTGCATATGGGCGGTGACCCAGTCGCCATGCTGATGGAGCATCGAAATCGCCATCTTGCGCGACACCCCGCTGGGCACGACGATTTCAACGCCATCAAACGTCGGATCGATGCGCAGTTTGAGTCGCGTCGCGCGCGCACTGGGCCTCAAACGGACCGGCAACGGGCCGATTTTGGGCAGATCGATCTCGGTTTCTTCGGTATTCTTGAGCATTCGGCGCGGATTTTTCCAAAAGCTTGGCAAAAAGTGCGATCTTTTTGTGCCTTTTTGGAGCCAAGCCCATCTTGGGTCTTGCCCCTTAGTAGTGTTTTCCTATACTCCGCGCTCAAGGTCTAGGGCTCTTTATATAAAATCTGCGGGCTTTATATAAAGAGCCGACGGAGCCGTCTTCAGGGCGATCCGGGGCCTGACGCAATCAATGGATTGCGTCTGTGGCAGGGGCAGGAACCAACCATGTTTGGCTGCCCCTGAAGTGTAGTGAAAAAGAAAGGCGTCACTCCAATGAGCGATCAGGTCAAAAAGGTCGTCCTTGCCTATTCAGGCGGTCTGGATACCTCCATCATCCTGAAATGGCTTCGTGAACAGTATAACTGCGAAGTCGTGACCTTCACCGCCGACCTCGGCCAGGGCGAAGAGCTTGAGCCGGCCCGCAAAAAGGCAGAGATGTTCGGCGTCAAACAGATCTTTATCGAAGATCTGCGTGAAGAATTTGTCCGCGACTATGTCTTCCCGATGTTCCGCGCCAATGCGCTGTATGAAGGTGTCTACCTGCTCGGCACCTCGATCGCGCGTCCGCTGATCGCCAAGCGCCAGATCGAGATTGCCAAGGAAGTCGGTGCCGATGCGGTGTCCCACGGTGCGACCGGCAAGGGCAACGACCAGGTCCGTTTCGAGCTCGGCTATTATGGCCTGAAGCCGGATGTAAAGGTCATCGCGCCGTGGCGTGAATGGGATCTCAATTCGCGTACGGCTCTCCTGGACTTTGCCCAGAAGCACCAGATTCCGATTTCGGCTGACAAGGCCGGTGGCGATGAGCCGCCCTATTCGACCGATGCCAACCTTCTGCACATTTCCTATGAAGGCAAGGCGCTGGAAGACCCGTGGGTCAAGCCGGACGAAAACATGTTTGTCCGTACCGTCTCTCCGCAGAATGCACCCGATGAAATCACCACCATCGATATCGAATTCGAAAAAGGTGACCCGGTTGCAATCAACGGCGAACGCATGAGCCCGGCCACCTTGCTGACCAAGCTCAATGAGCTGGCCGGCAAGAACGGTATCGGTCGTCTGGATCTGGTTGAAAACCGCTATGTCGGCATGAAGTCGCGCGGCGTTTATGAAACCCCGGGCGGGACCATCTTGCTCACTGCGCACCGTGCGATGGAAAGCATCACGCTTGACCGTAACGCCGGTCATCTCAAGGATGAGCTGATGCCGCGCTATGCCGAGATGATCTATAACGGTTACTGGTGGTCGCCGGAACGTCAGGCCCTGCAGCGCCTGATCGACGACACCCAGCGTTCGGTCAACGGTACGGTGCGCCTTGATCTTTACAAGGGCAATGTCACGGTGACCGGCCGTAAATCGCCGAACTCGATCTATTCGGAAGAACACGTCACGTTCGAAGCCGACACGGTATATGACCAGCATGACGCCGAAGGCTTTATCAAGCTGAACGCGCTGCGTCTGCGTCTTGGCTATGGCAATGACGATCTGAAATAATCACGCAATTTTTGTGTGAGGTCTGAAACGAGGGGCATCAAAGCCCCTCGTTTTCGTTTCCAAGCCCGAGTATAAAGCCGGGATCTTAACTCGTTCAGATAGTTGCACCGGCAACTTTTATGTCAGCGGAATACGAGGAAAAGCTTGAAGAGCGGGATGGTGCCCCGGTCGAGAGGTTTGACGACGTAGTGCGCTGACATAAAAGCTGTCCTTTGGATCATGCAGAATTGCACGGGCTGCTGTGTCGCGAAATCTTGCAAGATGTTAATCTTCCTGCGATTTCGCTTCTAGCATCCGCACAATTCTGAATGACCGGTACAATTATCTGAACGAGTTAAGACCCCGCATGCAACGCTATAAATGCACCGTCGAATATGATGGTCGGCCGTATCATGGCTGGCAGTACCAGGACGAAGTGATTTCGGTTCAAAAGGTCTTTGAGGCCGCGATCGAAAAGTTCGTCGGGACATTTGTGCGCGTCTATGTTTCGGGCCGGACCGATGCCGGGGTGCATGCGTTGGGGCAGGTGGTGCATTTCGATCTGCCGAAATACTACCCGGGCGAAGCGGTGATGAACGCGATCAACCATCACCTCAAACCCGAACCGGTGGCGATCAAGGTTTGCGAAGAGGTCACTGAGGACTTCCACGCAAGGTTTTCGTCAAAGAAGCGCTACTACATGTATCGCATCATCAATCGCCGCGCACCGCTGACCTTTGAGGCCGGATTGGCGTGGGGGATCTACAAGCCCCTTGATGTCGATGCGATGAACGAAGCGGCCCAACACCTGATCGGGACGTTTGATTTTACCACCTTCCGGGCCACCGAATGCCAGGCCAAAAGCCCGATCAAGACGCTTGAAAAGCTTGAAGTCACGCGCAGTATTGAAAACCCGCTGGAAATTCGGGTTCATACCGAAAGCCGGTCTTTCCTGCATCATCAGGTGCGCAATATGGTTGGCACCCTTGTTCTGGTCGGAAAGGGCAATTGGAAGCCGATTGACGTCAAGCATGCGCTTGAGGCTTGCGACCGTGCCGCGGGCGGCCCAACCGCCCCGGCCGATGGGCTTTATTTCGTCAAGGTCGATTACTGATCATCAGGCTTGGGCGTATCCTCGGCCGTGGCAAGAGATGCCGTGACCTTGCCCAGCGCATCAAGAAACACCCGTTGTTCCAGACTGTTTAATCCCGAAAGGGCGGTTTCGTTGACCTGATCGACGATGGTCTGAATATCCTTGGCATTTTCGCGCGCGTCATCGCTAAGCCGGATATGGGTGATACGGCGATCCTCGGCATCCTTTTCGCGCATGATCAGTCCGTCGCGGTCCATGCGGTTTAGTGTTGCCGCCATGGTGGGCTGTTCGATCCCGGCATCGCGGGCCAGCTGTTTTTGCGTGCGGGTACTGCCATCGGCCAGAGCAAAGAACACCGGCAGATAGCCGCTGCTAATCCCCAGCGGTTTGAGTTTCTGGTCAATGGCGCGGGCAAACAGGCGTGCGGCCCAGTTGGTCATGTATTCGGCAGATTGGTGGCGGTTTGGCGGCATAACAGCTTCTCGCATTCATAAATATATAGCTTGCTATATAATACATAGTATGCTATTTAATATCCTACCTTACGCAATGAGCCGACCGGTCGCGAGTGTTTTCTGTGGTCGGTTCATGGCAGGAAACGATTGTGGCGCCACATCGTGATCTTCCCCCTTACATGAGAGATTTCGATGTCCACTTCCTATCGTTCCGTGCTGCCCTACCTGCATCGTGTTGCCGGGGTGGCGGCCCTTGGTTTTATCGCCACTTTCTGGCTGGCGACGGTTATTGTCGAACTGCGCGGAGACACCAGCGAGATCACGTTGGTGAAGCCGCGATTGCCTGGGGTTTGATCGGGTTGATCCCGGTATTGATCACCACAGGCGGGTCGGGCTTTGCCCTGTCAGGGGGAAACCCCAAAGGGATTTTAAAAACCAAATTGCGTCGCATGCAGATGATTGCGGCCAATGGTGTCCTGATTCTGGCGCCATCGGCGATTACGCTGGCACTTTTGGCCCAACAGGGCCGCTTTGACAGTATCTTTGTCGCGGTACAGGGGATCGAGCTTCTGGCCGGGGCCATCAATATCTATCTGATTGGTCTGAATATCCATGACGGGATGCGTTTGCGCGGTGAACGTCCCAAAACACTGCGGGTCTAAGCCCCATTTTCCATGACACCCTTGTCCAAATCCGCCGCGAAGGCAATTCCGCCTAGCGGGTTTGGTTTTACCGGGTCCGGTTTATGGATAGGGAAAATGGCGTCTTCGATGAAGAAGATCGAATTCAACATTCAACGCAAAATTTTTCGCGTTTTTTCAAAACCAATCCCCATATCTGACTCGAGCTCAAAGAGAACTATACGTGTCAGACGATATGTATAGTCCCTAAAAGCATGAAATATCGGGGCTATCTTATCTGCGACGACTAACTTCTAGGGTCAGGACCTATTAATTTGGTTTGAATGGTTAAACAGATTTGTGCGGATACGCGGAGTAAAACTGCAGGAAGATATTTATCTTTCAAAGTTTTACGACAAAGTAGCCCGTGCAAATCCGATTAATCCGGAGGACAGACGTTATATTTGCAAACTCCAGCGTCAAATCCCTTGTCCGGGATGCCGACCCGACCGGCGGGCTTTTCCTTGGATTTCGCAAATATAACGTCTGCCATTCAAATCAAATTAATAGGTCCTGACCCTAGATATAAGTCGCGGCGTATATGATCAAAAGTTTAGTTGTATACGAAAGTTTAATTTATGATATTTAATACAATATAAAACAGATTCATCCGGACACTTAAGATCCGGTTTTAATGCACAAATTCCATGACGCGCGCCGACCACCTTTCGGGTCGTCAAACTGAAGTGAGAGTGAGTATGTCGAAAAGTCTGATTTTGAAGGTGGCTTTGGCTGCCGTTGCCATTCTGATTGGCGGCATTGTGTTGCTGGGCTTGCTGATCATGATGCGCATTGATGAGAAGGTTGCAAGCGACAGTCTGGAATCCCAAAAGCTTAACATGCGTGTGGCTTCCACGATTTTGCGCGACCATTACCCTGATTTCTCGATGCAGATCAGTAAAGACGGTGAGACCACCAACCTGGTGATCCCGGAAATTCCGGATTTGTCATCGCACGAATTGATTGACCAGATCGGGACCACCACCGGCCAGACGGCAACCGTGTTTGCCTTTGTTCCGGCCGAGCAGGATTTCGTACGTGTATCGACCAACATCATCAAGCCGGATGGCAAACGTGCCGTTGGTACGATGTTGGGCAAGGGCAGTGCTGCCTATGAGCCGATCATGTCGGGCAACACATTCCGGGGCGAAGCACTTATTCTAGGCACGGAATATGTGACGCAATACTCGCCGATCACATCACCGTCGGGCGATACGTTGGGTATCCTGTATGTCGGCATCGAAAAGGCCCAGGTTGCCGCGGTCGCCAGCGAGATTCAGGCCCGTATTGCGATTGTCGGTGTGATCGTTGCTGTCGCTTCTGCCGTATTCCTGTTCCTGTTGCTGCGCTGGCAGTTGGGGCCGCTTCGAGATCTGGGGCAGACCATTTCGCGCTTTGTCGAACGCGATTTCTCGGAGGAAGTTTCCTATACCGAGCGCAAGGATGAAATTGGCTTGATTGCCAATGGTCTTTTGCGCTGGCGTGAGACGGCGGAGAAAATCGAGGAAGCGGAGACTGCCCGCCTTGAGGCTGAAAAGCGTGTACAAAAGGAACAGATTGATCAGCGCAACCGATTGGCCCAGGAACTTGAACAGTCTATCGGCCAGATCGTGGCTTCTGTGCGCCAGGCTTCAAGTGGCATGCAGCAGTCAACCGAACTGATGCGTGAATCTGCGGATCATACTGTTCGCCAAAGCCACAAAGTGTCGGAAGCGGCCAACGATTCGGCACGCAACGTTCAGACCGTGGCTTCGGCAACCGAAGAACTTTCGGCATCGATCAGCGAGATTGGTGGTCAGGTTCAGGAATCGACAAGTATTGCCGAAACAGCTGTGGGTGAAGCATCGCGGGCCAACGAAATGGTCGGCGGTCTGGCCGAAGCCGCCGAGCGCATTGGTGAGGTTGTCAGCCTGATTAATGACATTGCCGCCCAGACCAACCTGCTGGCACTGAATGCGACGATTGAGGCGGCCCGTGCCGGTGAAGCCGGCAAGGGCTTTGCGGTTGTTGCGCAGGAAGTCAAAAACCTTGCCAACCAGACGGCCAAGGCGACTGACGAGATTGCCCAGCAGATCGGGGCGATCCAGGATGAAACCAAGTTGACGGTTGAAGCGATCGAAAAGGTTACCCAGACCATTTCATCGATCAACGAGATTGCAACCAGCATTTCATCCGCTGTCAGCCAGCAGAACGCGGCTGTTAACGAGATTGCCAACAGTGCGACGAGTGCTTCGCAAGGCTCGATCGACGTGGTTTCAAACATCAATGAGATCAACGAAGCGGCAAACAGCAGCGGCGAAGCCGCAGGCGAACTTGATGAAACGGTCGGGGCGTTGGTCAACCAGGTCGACAGCCTGCAAAAAACCGTCTCGGACTTCCTGGCGCAATTGCGCGCAGGCTGATCAGACAGGTGCCGTGACGCAGTGACTGTCGCGGGATTTATCTAAAAAAGGGTGGGACATGTCCCACCCTTTTTGTTTGATATCCTGATCCGTAGCCATCAAGCATAACCAAAAAATCTAAACAATTCGGCTTCATCAGGAAGTTCGACCTTGGCAATGTCGGGGAACTCCTGACGCCAGGTTTCCTTGGTGTAATAATTGCGGTAGTAGGCCGAATCCTTACCGGCCTCCTTTGTTGATTTGGTCAGTTCCTGAAATTTCTTGGTCGGATTGGTAAGGTGTGGGCGTAAGCGTTCAAAAACACCTTCTTGATCGGTGACGAAGTCCTCAAACTTGATGATCGAATACCCGGTGCCTCTTGCATCGAGTTTGGTCATCAGATCACGGTATGAGCGAAGTTTTTCGACATAAAGATCAAGTGGCTTGAAGGTTTTGCCCTTGAGATTATCGCGGATCACCGTTTCCCAGTTCATTTCCGAAAAAGCGATCAGATTATCCGGCTTCGGGCTGAGAATGTGATAGGGCTTTTGAAACAGACCGATCAGCCATGACAGTGGATGGCGCGTTGTGAACACGAAATGGACATCATCGGTTATGGTGTTTGTATCAAAGTAGGTTGCGGCGTGTTTCCACTGCTGCAGTATCGGACGACCCTTGAATGTCGCGTCGATGAGCTGTTCGGATCCCTTTTTTGAAATGCCAAGCTTCATCATCATCGCGAGGTTTTTGCGCGCGTCCGGAGAAATCTCTGCCAGAACGCTTGGATAAACGATAGAGCCGGAATTACCGCGAATGACCGAAATCAAGGCGTTCGTACCGGTATTGCGTTCGCCAAACACCTTGATGTTCATGTCAGTTTCCTTGCGTCATATATTTCTTCGTTGCGGCTCTTCGATATTGCCACCCTGTTAGCATTCCGTTTTTAAGGTGGCATTTCAAGGTTGATGGTGAGTTACCCGAATATCCAGTGCCACAGGAACGGAATGGTGAGCGCGGTGGCCAGTGTGTTCAGGCCCATGGCAAGGCCGGAAAAGGCGCCGGCGGTTTCATTGACCTGGAATGCCCGCGCGGTTCCAATGCCGTGCGATGCAACGCCCATGGCAAAGCCACGCGCACGCCAATCCTTGAGGCGGGCCATATTCATCACCATCGGGCCAAGTGTGGCGCCGACGATACCGGTGGCAATCACACAGACCGCGGTCAGGGCCGGAACCCCGCCGATATTTTCAGCAATACCCATAGCGACTGGTGTTGTGACCGATTTGGGTGCCAATGAGGCCAGCGTTTCGGGGCTCGCGCCCAGTGCCCAGGCCAGAATGACCGTGCTGGCACTGGCGACCAGGGACCCGAACAGAACGCCAAAGGCAATCACTGGCAGCGCGCGCTTAAGCGTTTCGGTCTGCCGGAATAGTGGTACGGCAAGGGCCACAGTCGCCGGACCAAGCAGGAAGTGCACGAACTGCGCGCCTTCGAAATAGGTCGCATACGGCGTGCCGGTAACTTTGAGCAACAGGGCAATCAGGGCAATGGCGATGACCACCGGGTTGCAGATCGGGTTGCGGTCGCTTTTCTGATACAGCCAGAAACCGATGGCATAGGCGACAAGGGTGATGGTGAGACCCGTGAGCGGTTTGGCTGACAGGTAAACCCAAAGCTGGGTGATATCGGTCTCGTTCATTGCCCGTCCTCCAGCGTCTCACCCGACTTCGCTTTGGGCAGCAATTTCGACATCAAAAGCGCGGTCAGCACCATCGCAAGCAGGGTGGAAACGATCAGGGCCGCGGCAATCGGCAGCCAGTCACCCTTAAGGCGATCGATCTGGGTCACAACCCCGACACCGGCCGGGACAAACAGCAAGGAAAAATGAATCAGCAGATTGTCAGCCGCATCTGTCAGCACCTTGGGCGGGTTGCGTTTGATCAGAAGCCCGACAAACAGCAACACCAGACCAATCACCGGCCCGGGTACGGGTAAATCAAACAGTTCCGAGACCACTTCGCCAAATAGCTGGCAGACAAGGATCAGGGCAAAAGCAGCAATCATCGACGACCTCCCCACAGGTACATGCATGTTTTTCTGCGCAAGACATAATACGTCTGCGGGCGTTCTACTTTTATTAATTGCGAAAAACGCCCGTGCCGGGAGGGCACAGGCGTTTGAGAACGTTAGTTTTCAGCGCTGTTTGGGTGCCCGCCTGCGTGTTTTATTTCGGATGATTGGTTGTATGGTGATGGCGTAGTGAGAGGTATGACTTATCTCAAGGAGCGGGCTGTATCATGGACTTAAAGCTGCATGCTAATGCCACCACAACACCGCGGACACGAGCCTATATTCAAGCAAGCAGTGCTTCCATTGCTGAGCTGGCCCTGGAACTTGGCGTAAGCGAGACCACCGTCCGGCGATGGAAAGGACGTGCCGATGTTCATGACCTCTCGCATCGGCCAAAGCGCATCCAGACACACTTCACCGCCTGCGAGGAAGAAATCGCTGTTGAATTACGGTCCCTGATAGGCCTCTCCATCGACGATATTCTGGAGGTCATGCGTCGCTGTGTGCGGGCCGATATCTCACGTTCGTCTCTGCATCGCTGCCTTAAGCGCCATGGTATCTCTGGCAAGCCTGCTGTCCCTAAACAGGCTTCTCAGATTTTCGAGCCTGTGGCATTCGGCTATGTTCATGTCGACCTCAAGCATCTCACCCGGATCGGCGGAAAAACAGCCTACGTTTTTGTTGCCATCGAGAGGGTGACAAGTTTTGTTCATGTAGAGATCGTTCAGAAACGAAATGCTGAAACCATTGCTGTCTGCTTCGAGCATTTTCTGGAAGCCTTTAGCTATCCTGTTCACACCGTATTGACCGATAACGGTTCGGAATTCACCGACAGGTTTGGTGGTGCCTACTGGACAACCCGCACCAAAGGAACCGGGCAGCATGCTTTCGACAAAGTCTGTGCCGCACACGGCATCAAGCACAAGCTGACGCGGCCCTATCGACCACAAACAAATGGCAAAGTCGAGCGCTTCAACCGTCGCCTCGGCGAAGCCCTCTCAAACGCTCCTGCAAACGGAAAAAATGCAGGACGAAATCGTTTCGAAACTCACGCCGAGCGCAACGACTTTATAAAAACCTTCATCGACAATTATAACAGAACAAGATTGCGATCCCTTGGGTACAAGGCACCTCTTGAGGCACTTGCCAATCTCTCGGGACAGAACACGAAGGCGGGAACCTGTTGGTGACAGCGTTACAGAATTTCGAGCGCGTTTTCCGGCGGACGGCCGAGAACGGCTTTGTTGCCATTAACCACAATCGGGCGTTCAAGGGCGCGTGGATGGGCGCAGAGGGCTTCGATCAGCTCGTCGCCGCGCAGATCGGCGATGCCTTCTTCCTTGGCTTCTTTCTTGCGCAGGATGTCTTCGGGCTTCATGCCGAGCATATCAAGGATGCCTGAGAGCTCCTGTGGGGTCGGCGGGGTGTCGAGATAGGCGATCACATCGGGTGTGATGCCCTGTTCTTCGATCAGGGCTAGGGTCTGGCGCGATTTCGAGCAGCGCGGATTGTGGTAGATGCGGACCATCATGTTTGGGTCTCCGTATCAAAATGGATTTGTTCATTGATAGCGGTCTTTGGGGATGCAATCAAATCCCGTCAATCATCGAGAGCAGGTCTTCGAGCTCTTCGATCTCGCTATTGATGATGCGGGTGGCGGTGTCATAGCCAAAGCCCTGGCGGGCGAGAGCGGCCATATCCTTGTCGCGCTTTTCCTCGCGGATGTCGGGGCGGCGCCACGGGCCGAGGCGACGGCGACGGGCATAGGCCGCAGCGGCGGCAATGTTTGGGTCCGTGCCACGGACTTCTTCATAGGCAGCGTCTTCGGCCTCGGCTTTAAGCTCGGTCAGGGCGGCATCGATCTGATCGCTGGCGATGCCCCGCGATGACAGGTCAGCGGCAATAACGCGGAGTGCCTTGCCACGCCTCAGCAGGGAGCGCGCGCGACCCTTGGCGTAGGCATCGTCATTGATGAAGCCGGCCTTCTCGCAGGCCGACAGCACCGAATTCATCCATTCGACGGCTTCGTCCGGGTCGGTGCCGTATTCGGCGACCGAAAGGCGGATTTTGCCGCGCATGAGTTTTTCAAGCCGGGCGCGCGAGGCGGCAAAGCGTTCGAGATACCAGGTGGCGTAATTCATCAGATAGTCACGGGTGACCTTGCGCGGGCGTTTGGGTTCGCGCTTCTGGTCCTTCGACTTTTTGTCGCGCGGAGCGGAAAAACGCGCATTGCCGCCGGGCTTTTTTTCCGGCTCAGAGTCGCTGGTTTCCGGGCTTTGGCGATGATTGTTACGCATGGCTGCCATTATGAATGAATTCACACCCTTGCAAGTGTGCCCCCACTCTCCCTATTTTACGCGCAATTGTCTGCATTTTTCCGAAGGAAATTCCATGAACAAGTCAGAGCAAGCTGCTCTTGCCCCGCGTCATATGGGGGCTGTGAACTGGCTTGGGCTTTGGACACTTTATGCCAAAGAAGTCCGCCGGTTTTTAAATGTATATTTGCAAACCGTTGCAGCGCCGGTCGTGACCAGCCTGCTGTTTCTTGCTGTTTTCCTGTTGGCCCTTGGCCGTGCTGTCGAAACGGTGAACGGTATTGCGTTTGCCACCTTCCTCGCACCTGGTCTGATCATGATGACGATGGTGCAAAACGCGTTTGCCAATACATCGAGCTCGATCACGATTGCAAAGGTTCAGGGCAATATCGTTGATATCCTGATGCCGCCGCTGTCAGCCGGTGAAATGGTTGCCGGTTTTGCCTTTGGCGCGGTGACGCGCGGGTTGGTTGTCGGTCTGGTGACCGCGATCTTCATGTCATTCTTTGTGGATGTCGCGATCCATAACATCTGGGCGATCCTGTATTTCGGTGTTTCGGCATCGCTGATGCTGGCGCTTTTGGGGATTGCCGGCGGTGTCTGGGCCGAGAAGTTCGACCATATCGCGGTTGTGACCAACTTTGTTGTCACCCCGCTCTCGTTCCTGTCAGGAACGTTTTACAGTGCCGAAAGCCTGCCGGAAGCCGGTCAGGTCCTGGTGCATTTCAACCCGTTCTTCTACATGATTGACGGGTTCCGCTATGGCTTTACCGGGATTTCGGACGGCACGATCATGACTGGTGTTGTCGTTCTGGCGCTGGTTAATGCCGCGCTTTGGATGCTGTGCTATCGCATGATCAAGAGCGGGTACAAGCTCAAGGCCTAGGGCGAGTTCTGATCGCTTGGAAAACAAGGACGGTGCTTCGGAATGAAGACCGTCCTTTTTTCATTTTGATGACCTTTTGCGGATCCGCGTTCTAAGTGCTTTTTGCGACGTTGACAGGGGGTATGAATCTCTTGATACTCCTCGGCTTCCCAGCAGTCTGCTGGAACCTGACCAGATAGTCAGGAATGTGATTTTACCCGAATTGAGGAATAAGAAAGTGATTACTCCCGTCATGCCGACTTACGCGCGGGCCGATCTGGCCTTTGAGAAAGGTGAAGGACCTTATCTCTATGCGCAGGACGGCCGACGATTCCTTGATTTCGGGTCGGGTATTGCCGTGAATACGCTGGGTCATTCGCACCCGCATCTGGTGGAAAAACTGTCTGAACAGGTTGGCAAGCTTTGGCATACCTCGAACCTCTATCAGATGCCCGGTCAGGTAAAACTGGCCGAACGGCTGGTTGCCAACAGCTTTGCCGATACGGTGTTTTTCTGTAACTCCGGGGCCGAGGCCAATGAGGCGGGCATCAAGATGCTGCGTCGCTATCAGCATGTGGCGGGCAACCCGGAAAAGAACCGCATTCTGGTTGCGACCAATGCGTTTCATGGCAGAACGCTTGGCACCCTGACCGCAGGCTATAGCGAGAAATACCGCGAAGGTTTCGGTCCGATGCCAGACGGGTTTGACCGGGTGGCGTTTGGCAACCTTAATGAATTGCGCAATGCGATCACGCCCAATACCGGCGGGATCATCCTTGAGCCGATCCAGGGGGAAGGCGGCATTTGCCGTCCGCCGGAAGGATACCTTGAAGGTGTGCGCAAGGCGGCCGATGAGTTCGGCATGCTGGTCATGTTTGACGAAGTTCAGACCGGTATCGGCCGGACGGGCAAACTGTTTGCCTATGAATGGTCGGACATGGAGCCCGATATCGTATCCTCGGCCAAGGGGCTTGGCGGTGGCTTCCCGATTGGCGCACTGCTTGCCAATGAAAAGGCAGCAGCGGCGTTTTCACCGGGCATGCATGGCACGACCTTTGGCGGGAACCAGCTTGCGACCGCGGCGGCCAATGCGGTGCTTGATGAGGTTCTGCGTCCCGGTTTCATGGACCATGTTCTGGAAATGAGCCGCCTGATTATCGATGGCCTTGAGGTGATTGAACGCAAGCATCCGGGCTTTATTGAAGAAGTGCGTGGCATGGGCCTGCTGTTGGGGATGAAAACCAAGCCGGCCAATGTTGATGTTGTCGCCAAACTGCGTGAGCTGAACCTTTTGACGGTGCCCGCAGGTGACAATGTGGTGCGTCTGTTGCCGCCACTGAACATCACCAAAACCCATGTTGACGAAGCGCTGGTTGCCATTGATGCAGCCGCAGCCGCCCTTGGTAAATAAGGGCGCGTAAGGAAGACTGATGATGACTGATATTCGCCATTTCCTCGATCTCGACAAAATGTCGGCAAGCGAGCTTAAAAACATTCTGGCACTCGGCGACTCTGAAAAGGCCGGCAACGCCCCGTTTGGCGACAAGCCGCTGGCGGGCAAGACGCTGGCGCTGATTTTTGAAAAACCCTCGACCCGCACACGCGTGTCGTTCGAAGTTGGCATGCGCCAGCTTGGCGGTGATGTTGTCGTGCTTGATGCCGACAGCAGCCAGCTTGGCCGCGGGGAAACCATTGCCGATACGGCGCGCGTTCTGTCGCGCTTTGTCGATGCGATCATGATCCGGACTACTGATGAATCCAAACTGCACGAAATGGCGAAATACGCCACCGTGCCGGTGATCAATGGCCTGACCGATCAGAGCCACCCGTGCCAGATCATGGCCGACCTGATGACCATCAAGGAACATAAAGGCACGCTTGAGGGCCTTAAATTCGCATGGCTTGGCGATGGCAATAACGTGTCGGCATCGTTCATTCATGCCGCGCCGAAATTCGGCTTTGCACTGGATATGGCCTGCCCGGCGGGCTATCGCCCCAATCAGGGCCTGATTGAAAGCGCGAATGCCGAGGGCGGCCGGGTGCGCCTGACCGATATGGACAGCGCATTGGCCGATGCCGATGTGGTGGTGACCGATTGCTGGGTTTCGATGGGTGATGAAGATTACGATGCCCGCATGGCGGCCCTTTCGCCCTATCAGGTCAATGAGACGACCATGGCACAGGCCAAGGATGATGCGATCTTCATGCATTGCCTGCCAGCCCACCGGAACGAGGAAGTCACCGATGCGGTGATTGACGGGCCGCAGTCGGTGGTATTTGACGAAGCCGAAAACCGTCTGCATGCGCAGAAAGGGGTTCTGCTATACTGCTTTAACGGCTTGCCATCCTGAGGATGCGGATTAAATAAGCATCATGATTTTCGGGGCGGACAGCGATGTTCGCCCCTTTGTTTTGGCGACACGCGGCTGGACAATGGGGTTCGGCCATTGTTATACGCCCCGGAACACGTAAAAACGCGGAACCCGAAAATGCAGATCGCTGTCGATTTTTGCCAGCCCTTTACGCTGGATCATTCCAATATCCGTGGCCGCTTCACGCGCCTTGGCCCGACGGTGCAGACCATCATCGGCCAACACAATTATCCGCCGCTTGCCAACCATCTGCTTGCCGAGATCATCGGTCTTGCGGTGCTGCTCTCCTCGTCGCTGAAATATGAAGGGCTTTTTACCCTTCAGACCAGCTCGGACGGGCCGATCAGCATGCTGGTGGTTGATGTCGATAGCGATGGCAATGTGCGCGCCTGCCTGCGGGTCGATGAAGAGCGCCTGAAAACCATGATCGCCGAGGAAGAAGGCGGCGAAGAAGCATTGCGCGGGCAGGTCCTGAAACTGATGGGGCGGGGGCATATTGCCTTTACGGTCGATCAGGGTGACGAGCATGACCGGTATCAGGGCATTGTTTCGCTGGAGGGCGAGACGCTGGCCCAGTGTGCCGAAGCCTATTTCCGTCAGTCCGAGCAGCTTGAAACATCGTTCAAGATCGAAGTCCATCGCGGCGAGACGGCGGATGACTGGTGGGTTGGTGGTCTGTTCCTGCAGAAAATGCCGGTCAGCGCCTCTGGCGAAGCGGCCACCCCGGAAGAAGCCGAAAAGGTTGCCGAAGACTGGAACCGCTCCACCATTTTGATGGCGAGTGCCACGCAAAACGAGCTTGTTGATATCTCGCTTTCGGCGCATGACCTGATCTGGCGTCTGTTCCATGACGAAGAACCGCGTGTGTTTGATCTGACGCCGCTGCAGTTCAAATGCCGGTGTTCACGCGAAAAGATCGAAGGCGCGCTTGTCACCTATCCGCTGGACGAGCTTCTGTCGATGCGCGAGGCCGATACCGGCGAGGTCGGCGTATCGTGCCAGTTCTGCAATAAGCGCTATGGCTTTAACGAGGCTGATCTGCGCGCACTTAAGGCCGACGATCCCGACGCGGCATCGCCGAAGATCTAGGGTCAGGACCTATTAATTTGATTTGAATGGCAGACGTTATATTTGCGAAATCCAAGGAAAAGCCTGCCGGGCGGGTTGGTATCCCGCACAAGGGATTTGACGCTGGAGTTTGCAAATATAACGTCTGTCCTTCGGATTAATCGGATTTGCACGGGCTAATTTGTCGTAAAACCTTGAAAGATAAATATCTTCCTGCAGTTTTACTCCGCGTATCCGCGCAAATCTGTTTAACCATTCAAACCAAATTAATAGGTCCTGACCCTAGGGGTACTGCCCTGCGCGCTTTGTGCGCGTCACAGCCTTGCCTTAATCATAAAGCAACGTCACCATGCGAGGGTCTGGGACCTGACACGCCATGGTGGCGTTGTTTTTTTATGTATGTGTGTGATTGATCAAAGGAGATCGAAGACATGACGGTTATGTCCATCAAGGGCCTGCGCGCCGTTGTTGCCGGGGCGGCACTTGCGCTGATGACGGCTTGCACAAGCGGCCCGGTTGCGACCTATCCCGATGTGACATGGCGCCATCTTGATCCGATTGTCTTTGCTGCTGGTCCGATTGAAAAGGTTGCGGCCTGGTCAAACGGGGGCGAAGGATCGCTTGAATCCGCCCTGCCGTTCAATCTCGGCCGTATGGCGATGAACTGGCCCGATGACCGCATCCAGACGGCAGGTACCAGCGACATGCTGCGCTATAGCGTCACCGAAGCCTCGGTGACCTCGAACGCGCTTAAAACCACAAAGGGCATCAAGGGTGTCTTTACCGACGATCAGTCCGACAAGATCGACCTGAAGGTCGCAGCCAAGCTTGAGCTGCTGGACCCGAATGGCGTGCAGAAGGGTGAAGTCAGTGCCATGGCGGCCCGGTCGCGCACCCTTTCTGAATCGATGTCGGTGTCCGAGCGCGAACAGGCGATATATGACGAAACCACCGCGCTTTTGATGGATCTGGACCGTGAACTGGAACGCCAGATCAATAACAATCTGGGCCGGTTCCTGCTGCAATAATTGGCGAGATACCCGGGATTTAAAACCCCAAGACCGCGGTGAAGTAAGCCCCGCGGTCTTTTTTTGTTGCCTGCCAAGGCGGCACGCGGGAAAACCGTCAGGTTCACCCGTAGCAAGATTGTGCCGCGCATCATGTTTGAAATACCCCTGCCGTTTGTTGTTGCCTTGTTGCTGGCGATTTTGCTGGTGCGGTTGATCCTGCGCGGGCCTGCGGGGCCGGTCGGCCGGGGCATGCGGATCTTTATTGCGGCCAGTCTGGCGCTGGTCATTATGGTTGGATTGCGCTGGCAGTTTGATGTGTGGATCTTCCGATTCATGCGTCCTTTATTTGCCGCGATGCTGCCACCGATTGCCTGGGCATGCTTTGCGGCGCTCGGGGCGCAGGAAACCTCACGCGGCCGATGGGCATGGCTGCACGTTATTCCGGTTCTGATTATTCTTGTTGCCATTTTGACCTGGAAAAAATGGCATATACCAGTTGATTTCCTGATTGGACTGCAATTTGCCGGATATGGAATTGCACTATTGGTGCTGGCCAGCCGAGGTGAGGAGCGTTTTGCACAGGCACGACTGGGGGATGTCGGATCGGTTCGCGGCATTGTCGCCGTGGTTGGCTGTGCGCTGATTTTTTCAGGCCTGGTCGACGTATTGATCGCGCTTGATTTCAGCCTCACAAAGGGCACAAACGCCGCCGCGATTGTAAGTTACGCGCAACTGGTTGTTCTGGTGGTGCTGGCCATGCTCATGGTTCGGTTGGAGCGGTTTAGGCCAGAGAGCGTTAATATGGTTGATCCAGTGGCGAAACCTGCCCCGTCCAATAAACAGGGTGGTCATCCAGGCAACAAGGATATGGCTGATGATGATGCGATCCTTGCCGCGATTGATGACGTCATGAGAGAGCAGCATCTGTATCGCGACCCCGATCTGACGCTGGATCGGTTGGCGCGCCGTGTTGTCATACCGGCACGCCAGATTTCCGGGGCGATAAACCGTCGCTTCGGGCGCAATGTTTCGCAGATCGTCAATGAATACCGGATTGCCGAGGCGCAGTTGCTTTTGCACAGCACGGAAAAGCCGGTGACCGAGATCATGTTTGATTGCGGCTTTCAGACCAAATCAAACTTTAACCGCGAATTCGGGCGCATCACGGGAATGGGTCCACGGGCCTATCGCGCCGTGGACCCGGACCCTGATGCCGGTAAAGATTTTGGTCCAATCAGGAAGCTGTTTCTCGCTGACGTAGAAAGTCGAGAATGAGGGTGATGGTCTGCTGATGCAGCTCTGATCGATCCGCTTGGTCGTCCCCGTCAAGACAGATGATGCCATCGCCGGGAACTTCGCTTTCAAGCAGTGCTGCGGCATTTGGTTTGCATTCCGGCAGGAAGGTGAAATGCGCGGCCCCGGGCAAAACGTGGTACTGGCGATGGCTGGCTGGCAGGTAGCGGATGAGATAGCCTGATTCGAGATCCTTGGGGATCTTTGGGTTGGGTGAGCCGGCGGCAATCACCAGCAAAGGGATGTCGATGGCTGCCAGGCTTTCGGGGCTAAAGCCGCGTGCAAGGCCAATGTCAAGTGAGATGGCAGCACCGATCCGTTCATCTTTGAGGTTTGCCGCCAGCTTTTTCCGATCAGCGGTCTTGCGACCGACTTCAAGGGTGGCGATGCCGTCACAGGCGGCGAATTTCGGATTCTGTGCGCAATCTGCATCGGCCAGATCCATATCCATTCGCGCCCCGGACAATTCAAGGGCTGTCCATGCGCCCAATGAATGCCCGATGACCGTGATGTTGGTCGTGTCGAGATAAGGGGACCATGTAGGGTTGTCGGAAAGCGATGTAATCAGGTGAGAGATATCGCGCGGGCGGAGCCACAATTTTGAGCCGACTTCGGCGGTGACATCGCGGCTGGTGGTGCCGGGATGGTTGATTGCGGCAACGACATAACCGGCACGGGCAAGTGCGACAGCAAGCCATCCCTGATTGCGCCAGTTGCCACCAAAGCCGTGCGACATGACGACCAAAGGATGGCGTCCGTCCATGGTCTTGGCGTCAGGTTGGACCATCTGACCGAAAAGGATCGGGTTTTCGCCGATAGTGGTTGCCGGATTTGTGTCCGTTGTTGGGTACCAGATTGCACCGGCCAAAGCCCGGTCGTCTTGTGTTGCTGCGATCGCGATTTCGCGAAAGCCAACAGCATTGGTCGATGCATTTGACGGGATGGAAAGAACAAGAAAGGCCAAAGCGGCCATTGTGTGAAAGGTGAAACGCAACATGCCTGATCCTCCAAATCAGATGAAATGATGCGAGGAGTTTTACCGCTTGGCGAGGTTCTGGCGTCCTCGAACGCGATCTAGGACCTTTCACGCACAGAAAAAGGCCCCAGTCACCTGACCGGGCCTTATACCAAGGAGCAGAAATACTCATCAATAGAGATCGTGCAAACGAGCTATTTGCTAGGAAGAACAGTGCAGGCGATGCGGTACATCTTCAAGCTGATCTGACGCCAGCCGGTAGTTTGTTTGCGCGACCGGGACGGCACCTTATCGCGCCCTCCTGATCGCGTCGTAGCTCACTTCCGATGCTCCGCATCGCCGCGCGAGCCTCTCCTAACCAGAGAACGCGATAAGGTGTCTCTATAGGTGACTATTTCTACTCCTTGGTATTAAATCGGAATTCTTGATTAAAGGATATTCCTAGCGGAACAGCATGACAGGCACATGGCAGGAGCGGACCATTTCGGTGGTGGTGCTGCCGATGATCAGGTTGCGGATGCGTGAATGGCCATAGGCGCCCATGACCAGAAGGTCGATATTTTCCGCTTCGATCTTGTCCTTGATGACGTCTTCGGGCTCTCCCGAGGCAAAGCCGGCATCAACCTCATAGCCCGCCTTGCGCAGGATTGCGGCCGCTTCATCAAGCTTTTCCTGAAGATTTCCGTTTGGTTTGCCAGCAGAAAGCAGCGCGCAGGGCAGGCCGGTAAACAGTTTGCCTGTTGCGATATGGCGCACGGCCTTCATCGCACTTTCGCCGCCATCAAAGGCAATCAGGAATTTGTTGATCGGCTTGAACGCGCGCGAAGCCACAAGGATCGGTTTCTTGGCCGAGCGCACCACCCGTTCAAGGTTCGAGCCGAGATGCATCTTGGCAAAATCGGCGGCTTCACCGCGTTTGCCCACAAGGATCAGATCAGCATCACCTTCAAATTCGGCAATGGTTTCGACCAGATCACCATGGCGCAGCTTGGTGGTGACAGTGTCAAGGCCCTGTTCGGTCATGCCGGTTTTGGCTTCTTCGAGCAGCAGACGGCCGCGTTTGAGTTCGAGCTTGTTTTTTTGCTCGTCCAAGTCAGCCAGTTCTTTTAGCAGGGCAGAACGCGCGCCGAGCTTGAGATTGCCACTGAGGTCTGCCGGTTCGGAATCGGTATTGCGACGGCCCAGCACGTGAAGCAGTTCGACCGATGCCTCGGTCCGTTCTGCCACCCAGCGGGTCAGGTCACATACACTTTGCGAATAGCCTGATCCGTCGATCAGGGCGATCAGATGTGTCATGGATCGTTTCCTTTCCCAGTTGCCTTAATGGCCCATCAGGCGTTCAAGCGCGCCGGGCTTATCGTGGATGGCCAGTTTATCGACGATTGTCTCGCTGGCTTCATTGAGGCCGATCAATTCGACTTCGGCCCCTTCACGGCGGAATTTGAGCACGACCATATCAAGGGCGGCAACACTAGAAATGTCCCAGATATGCGCGTGGCTGACATCAATCGTGACTTTGTCGAGCGCTTCGCGGAAATCAAACGCCTTGGTGAAGTCTTCGACCGAGGCAAAGAAGATCTGACCGCGCACTTCGTAGGTGCGATGCGTGCTGTCATCCGACAGCGTGCTGGTAACGCGGAAAATCTGCGCGATCTTCCAGGCAAAGAAAATGCCCGATAGCAACACACCGACCAGAACACCGATCGCCAGGTTATGGGAGCCGACCACGGTGATGACGGTTGCCAGCATCACGATCGACGAGCTGCGCGGATGGGTCTTGAGGTCCTTGATCGAGGACCAGCTGAATGTGCCGATGGAGACCATGATCATGATCGCAACCAGGGCGGCCATCGGAATGATCGCCACCAGATCGCCCAGAACCACAATCAGGATCAGAAGGAAGATGCCGGCAAGGAAGGTCGACAGACGGCAACGGCCACCCGATTTGACGTTAATCACCGACTGGCCAATCATCGCACAACCGGCCATACCGCCGATAAAGCCGGTAAAGAAGTTGGCGATCCCCTGACCATAGCATTCACGGGTCCGGTTCGACGTGGTGTCGGTCAGATCATCAACGATCTGGGCCGTCATCAGACTTTCAAGCAGGCCGACCGCCGCGACCGCCGCCGAATAGGGCAGGATGATCAGGAAAGTATCAAGATTAAGCGGCACATCCGGGAAATAGATCGCCGGGAAGGCATCGGGCAGTGCGCCCATATCGCCCACGGTGCGCAGATCGGCATCGATAAAGAACGACAGACCGGTCAGAACGATGATGCAAATCAGCGGCGAGGGAATGACCTTGGTGATGCGCGGGAAGAGATAAATGATGGCAAGGCCGCCTGCGACCATCACATAGGTCATGTAGCTGACATTGGTCAGCTCAGGCAGCTGGGCCATGAAGATCAGAATGGCGAGCGCATTAACAAAGCCGGTCATCACCGACTTGGAGACAAAGCGCATCAGCGAACCAAGACGCAGCGCACCTGCCAGCATCTGAAGCACCCCGGCCAGAACCGTCGCGGCGAGCAGATAATCAAGGCCATGTTCACGGACAAGCGAGCCCATCAGAACTGCGGTGGCCGCAGTGGCCGCCGAAATCATTCCCGGACGACCGCCAAAGATTGCAGTGATCACCGCAATCGAGAAGGAGGCATACAGCCCGACCTTCGGATCGACCCCGGCAATGATGGAAAAGGCAATGGCCTCAGGGATCAGGGCCAGCGCAACGACAAGGCCCGAAAGCACATCGGCGCGGATGTTGCCAAGCCATTCAGCCCGCAAACGCGGCAGAAAATCGCTATTCACAGAAAGTCTCCGTCTCGGTCAAGCCCGACTTTGCACCCGACTTTGCAATGGGTTGTCCCCCGGGCTGGAATGTCATCAGGCGGTCTTCATGATCCGTCAGCCGGAAATTCAGCGACAGGTCTCCCCAAGACCATCCTGTTCGTTGCTGCGTCGCAGCAGGCTGTACCTATACCAATTTAAAGATTGGCACAACCATGACACGGATTAGGGTCTGTTGATAATCAGGTTATCACCGTGGCGGCATCCTGATTATCAACAGACCCTATCGGGCCTTTTTGGTACGGCCGGACGGCCAAAAAACTGCCGGGCACTTAAGTATCGGCAGGCGCAGTTTGGCGGAGGTCATCGAAATTTTGCAGATGAGGCTACCCGGCGGCGCGGTCCTCGATCTGAATCGCTGCAAGGAACTGATCGATCTCGCTGCGCAGATTTGCCGCCTGAACAGAAAGCTCATTTGCAGCAGAGGTCACGTCGTCGGTTGCGCTTTCACTTTTGCAGGCGGCACTTTGTACGCCATTGATGCTGTCGAGTACTTCGCGTGTGCCCTGTGCAGTGTCGCGGGCACGCAGTGCGATATTGCTGGTGGCTTCGCCTTGTTGGGTGACGGCCTTGGCTACCGTGTTCGAGATCGAATTGATTTCATCAATGACCTCGGAAATGTCGCGCATCGCGGTGACGGATTCCTGGGTGGCTTCCTGAATGGCGAGGATCTGTTCGCTGATTTCGCCGGTCGCACGGCTGGTTTGTGCGGCGAGGTTTTTGACTTCGTTGGCAACCACGGCAAAGCCTTTGCCCGCTTCACCAGCACGGGCAGCCTCGATCGTGGCATTGAGGGCCAGAAGGTTGGTCTGGGATGCGATGTCACTGATCAGCGTGATGACTTCGCCGATCTTGACCGTACTTTCCGACAGGCTTTGCACCAGACGGTTGCTATGCTCTGTCCGGGTGACCGCACCCTGGGCGATCGTGCTTGAGGTACGGACATGATCACCAATTTCCTCAACCGAAGACGACAATTGGGTTGCTGCACTGGCAACGGAATTAATGTTGTCAGACGCGCGTTCGACAATTGTCACGACACCGTTGGCCAGACTGGTGGTGTCAGACACCGCACCGGACATGGTGGTTGCGGTGTTGCCCATCGATGTTGATGCCAGCGAAAGCGCCTGTACAACATTGTCTGCGCGGTTTCGGAAGGTGTCGACGGCGTTGGCAACTGCTGTGGCACGGGCAAGTTTTTCTCGGTTTTCTTCTTCGCGTTGACGGGTGAGGCGATCATTTTCAAGCAGGCTTTGTTTAAAATTGCCCAAGGCCTGCATGATACGTGCAATGGCGTTATTTCCCCGGGTTGGCGGAATTTCGGCATCAAGCTGTCCGGCGGCGAGCTTTTCCATCATGGACACCGCATGGGTTAGCGGGCGGGTGATCCCCCGGCCGAGTGACCAGCCAATAATGGTGGCAATGGCCGCTACGATGACAAGGATCAGCAGCGACGCATTGCGCATATTGATCGTCGGGGCGAAGACTTCATCGGCGGAAACCGTTGCAAGAAGTGCCAGTCGGGAATCGAGAATCTCAAGCGGGGTATAGGCCGATACCACCATGGCGCCATCGAAATCACTTACCGTCATGGTTCCTGTCTGGCCGCCAAGGGCAAGGTCGACCGGGACGGCATCAATTTCACGAAGAAGGCTGGTTGGTTCGGCCATCAGGCGGGTGTCATTGCGCATCAAGCCGTCTGCGCCGACCAGATAGGTGTCACCAGTTTCACCAAGACCCTGTGCGACCTGCAAGGTGCTGTTGATCCGGTCAACCGGGATCCGCACCGCCATGACACCAATCAGATTTGACCCGGCCTCATCGTAAACCGGCGCTGCCATGAAGGCGGAAGGCTTGTCGTCTGCAAGGGTGTATCGGGTGAAATCGGCGTAACTGACGGTACCGGGTTTTGCGTAGCGGGCAGCGGCAAAGACCTGTCCCAGACCGGACGCGGCATAGTCTGCCTTAGACAGATCAACGGAAAAGTCGTCGGTCTTTGAAACGCTGTAAAGCACGCTTCCTTGCGCTCCGATCAGATAGATATCGCCATAGGAGCGTTCACGGCGCAGTTGTCTGAGCCATGGGTGATATTGTTTGTGGATATCGGAATAGGTCGATCCATCGGGGGCCTGATCAAGCATGTCACGCTCACCTGCGTCATGCGGGTTCTGATCGATATAGAGGTTATGCAATGTTGCCATCGCACTGCTGCCAAGGTCGGACCAGGCAAAATCGAAAATGGTGATGGATTGGCGAAGTGCCGGGCTGGACGCCTGCAGGATCAGGTCCTGTTCGATGGATCGGAAATAACCGTCCAGCTCGCTTTGCCGCGCACTGACGACGGCAGAGAGCTTTTCGGTGGCGCCCATATTCAGCGCATTGCGCGCAATAAGATAACTTGAAAGGGCGGTGGCCGCCGCGGCGAGAATGGCCAGAATGGCGATTGTCGTCGGTATGACGCGACGCAAAGACATAGAGGCAAGGAACGACACCAGACCCTCCTGACCGATTTTCTGGAATGAGTGTTCAAATACTCAGTAAAGCAAAAATCCGATCCGGCGAATTCACATGCTTGTGTCCAGGGTGTGAGTGTCGACGTGGCGTCAAACGAGAAAATCCTGATCCCCGGTTTGGTGGGGATCAGGATTTTGTTTCAAGCAGTTGTTTGATTTCCTGGCTTAGGCGTTATCAAGCAGCGCCTTGGCGATCGCCTCGCCGCAGGTGACGGTGTTGGCCGTGCCGCCAAGGTCGGCGGTGCGGAGATTCTCATCCAGAAGCACGGTTTCAATTGCCTTCATGATCGCATCATGGGCATCGGTGTGACCGAGGTGATCAAGCATCATTGCACCCGACCAGATTTGCCCGATGGGGTTGGCGATGCCCTTGCCGGCGATATCCGGGGCGGAACCATGGACCGGTTCGAAGAGGGATGGGAATTTGCGTTCCGGGTTGATGTTGCCCGATGGCGCGATGCCAATCGTGCCGGTGCAGGCCGGGCCAAGGTCAGACAGGATATCGCCAAACAGGTTTGAGGCGACGACGACGTCAAAGCGATCCGGGTTCATGACGAACTGTGCGGTGAGAATATCGATATGATATTTGTCCCAGCTGACTTCGGGATAGTTTTTCGCCATGTCGATCACCCGTTCATCCCAATAGGGCATGGTGATCGAAATGCCGTTCGATTTGGTCGCCGAGGTCAGATGTTTGCGCGGGCGTTTCTGGGCCAGCTCAAACGCGTATTTCAGGATGCGATCAATGCCGGTGCGCGACATGACGGTTTCCTGAATGACGATTTCACGGTCGGTGCCGGGATACATTTTGCCGCCGACCGAGGAATATTCGCCTTCGGTATTTTCGCGCACGACATAGAAATCAATATCACCCGGTTTGCGACCGGCAAGGGGGGATGGCACGCCGGGCATCAGTTTGGCGGGACGCAAGCTGACATATTGGTCGAAATCACGGCGAAACTGGATCAGCGATCCCCACAGCGAAATGTGGTCGGGCACGGTGTCGGGCCAGCCAACCGCGCCAAAGAAAATCGCATCGTGAGGTTCGATCTGCGCACGCCAGTCATCGGGCATCATCTGGCCGTGCTTTTGATAGTAGTCGCAGGAACCGAATTCAAATTCGTCAAAGGTCAGGTCGAGGTCAAAAATCTCGGCCGCGGCTTTGAGCACGCGGATGCCTTCGGGCATGACTTCTGTTCCGATGCCGTCCCCGGCGATGACAGCGATTTTGTGGGTGGCGCTTGTCACGATGTTTTCCTCCGTCGCGATGTGATGTCCTTCAGATAATCAGGATTGCCCGGAAATCATTTACATTGGTAAGTGTAGGGCCGGTAATGATTTCGTCTTCGAGTGCTTCAAAGAAACTGTGACCGTCATTATTGGCGAGATACGCCTTTGCGTCCATGTCCAGAAGTGATCCACGCAACAAGGTATCGGGAGAAATGTACGCGCCAGCAATTTCTTCGAGCCCGTCAACGCCGTCGGTGTCACCCGCGACTGCGTGAATACCCGGTGCGCTATCGAGTTCTATGGTAAGTCCCAACAGAAATTCGACATTTCGGCCGCCACGTCCCGTTCCCTTGACGGTGACGGTGGTTTCGCCGCCTGACAACAAGACACAAGGGCGATCATTTAGATGGCGACGCGACGCGACATGCTTGGCTGTTCCGGCGAGTGATTTTCCGAGCTCGGATGCTTCGCCTTCCAGAGAGTCGCCGAGGACCACGGCATCAACACCTTCACAGCGCGCCTTCTGCGCGGCGGCATCAAGTGCCATTTGCGGTGCCGCGATCAAATGGGCCTCTGTGTTCAACAGCCTGGGATCATCGGGTTTGATTGTTTCGGCCTTACCTGAACGCAGGGCGTTCAACGCTTCGGTCGGTACTGGAATGTCGTAGCGGGTTATGACCTCAAGCGCGTCTGCGCAGGTTGTCGGATCGGCAACTGTCGGTCCCGAAGCAATATCGATAAACCTGTCGTTTGGAACATCGGAGATCATGAGCGAAACCACGCGTGCCGGGTGGCAAAGTGCTGCCAGTTTGCCGCCCTTGACTGTTGATAGGTGGCGACGAACACAGTTCATTTCGTCAATTGATGCGCCTGATTTCAACAGCGCCTTGTTGATCGCCTGTTTTTCTTCGAGGCGGATTTCGGGTATCGGATCGACCAAAAGCGCTGATCCCCCGCCTGAAATCAGACAGATCACTAGATCGTCTTCGGTAAGGTTCTTTATGCAGTCCTTGATGCGGCGCGTGGCCTGCAGCCCTGCGTCATCCGGAACAGGGTGGGATGCCTCAACGACGTCGATTTTGCAGGTGTCTACAGCATGGCCATAACGCGTAATCACAAGCCCAGAAAGTTCACCAGTCCAGTATTGTTCCAGGGTCTGGGCCATTTTGGCGGACGCCTTGCCAGCGCCAATAACAATGGTCCGCCCTTTGGGCGGTTTCGGGATAAAGGACGGTAGGCAAAGTTGAGGGTCAGCCGCATCAACAGCGGTTTGAAACAGATCAATCAGAAAATGTTTGATTGATGCAGGGTCATTGAGTCGAGCTTCTTTTTGTGTCCTCATCTTTGCCTCTGAGGTGTTTATTTGTTGTCGCCCTGGATCGCGGCAATAACCGCATCGGTGACCTGACGGGTGGTTGCTTTGCCACCAAGGTCCGGTGTGTGAAGGTCCGGATTGGCAGTTACGCGTTCGACCGCCCGCATCAGGCGTTCAGAGGCGGGTTTTTCACCAAGATGATCAAGCATCATCACCGCGCTCCAGAAGGTCGCGACCGGGTTGGCGATACCCTGACCGGTGATATCGAAAGCCGAACCGTGGATCGGTTCGAACATCGAGGGGAACTTTCCTTCGGGGTTTAGGTTCGCAGTCGGCGCGATACCAAGCGATCCGGCAAGGGCTGCGGCCAGATCAGACAAAATGTCAGCATGCAGGTTGGTTGCGACAATCGTATCAAGGGTTTCGGGACGCAGGGTCATGCGCATCGTCATGGCATCAACCAGCATCTTGTCCCATTCAACGTCAGGATATTCCGCAGCGACTTCCTTGGCGATTTCGTCCCACATGACCATACCATTGCGCTGAGCGTTTGATTTGGTCACCACGGTCAGTTTCTTGCGGGGGCGCGAACGGGCAAGATCGAAGGCAAAACGCATGATGCGAGTCACACCGGCACGGGTGAAGATCGACACCTCGGTTGCGACTTCTTCTGGCAGGCCGACGTGGGATCGGCCACCCTGACCTGCATACTCGCCTTCAGAATTTTCACGCACAATAACCCAGTCGAGCTCCGTGCGTTTAACATTGCGAAGCGGGCTTTCAATTCCCGAAAGAATCCGGGTCGGGCGAACATTGGCGTATTGGTCAAAAGGCTGGCAGATCGCCAGTCGCAGCCCCCAAAGAGTGACATGATCGGGTACGTCCGGGGCGCCAACCGCACCGAAATAAATGGCGTCATGATCTTTGATGTGGTCACGGCCGTCTGCAGGCATCATAACGCCATGCTTCTTGTAGTAATCGGAACCCCAATCAAAGTAATCGAAGCTCATGGTGAACCCGCCATCGCGTTTTGCCAGAACATCCAGAACCTCGGTTCCGGCCGCAACGACCTCTTTGCCAATCCCGTCACCGGGGATGGCCGCAATACGATAGTTTTTCATGTTCATTCTCTTTGGTCTGTGTGTTGAGTGTTTTGTTCGTGTTCGATCAGAACAGGAAGCCGGACGGCATTCTGATCAGAAGGACTTCAGCCATCAGAAGATACAAGCCGCCGACAATGGCGATTGCCGCCAAGGCCTCGATAATTTGGCGTTTTGGCCCCATGATCTCGTAGCAGGCCACCCTTGACAGGATCAGGAAGGCGACGATTGCAGCGGAGGCAAACCCGATTGCAGGGATCACAGCGACCCACCCGGCCATAACGAGAACCAGGGCGACGCGCCGCGATACTGATGCGTTTGCCGTTTCGCTGGTTGCTTCAGCCGGCTTGCGCAGAACGTTCAGCCCCAGAAGCATGACCGACAGGATGATGACGACGACCGAAATCGTGCTTGGAAAGACCGATCCCATCGGGCTCATGGTTGCGGTTTGACTGTATGCCCAACCGGCGGCACCTATAAGGAGTGCAGATACCACCATTCCGCTGATATCCCGGGGTTTGGCGATCTGTTTTTTCAAACCGGCAAGCGGATCGAATGACGAGGCTTTGATTTCCTGAATGTCTGGAGCCGTCGTTTCACCATTGCTTTCGGAATAGGAGCGCGCAGCATCAAGGGCGCGTTTTTTAGCCTTTTCCTTACGCTTGGCAAAAATCAGCGGGTAGATCACGGTGAAGACGGCCAGCGCAACGATGGCAAGGCTGATTGGGCGGCCAAAGAACATACCCATGATGTTGTTGGTGGCGTTGCCAATCAGATAGGATTGCACGAACCCCTGTTCGGCAATTTTGCCCAGAACTAGGCCAAGGACAATCGGCGAAGGTGCGAAACCGCAGCGATTCAAAACCCAGCCAAGAACGCCCAGGCTGATCATCATCGTGACGTCATGCAGGTTGCTGTGGATGGCAAAGCTTCCGATGACCGTCAGGAAGGCGATGGTTGGCACCAGAAGGGTTTTAGGGATCGAGGCAATTGATTTATAGGCGTAGCGGCCAATCAGGAGACCTGCCGGCAACATCAGTGCAGTGGCGATCAGCAACCCGAAAATAAAGGTGTAAACGATATCGCCTTGCTGGGAAAACAGTGTTGGGCCGATCTTGATGCCCTGAACAAGCAGAGCGCCCAGAATAATGGCATCAGGTGGCGTGCCCGGAATACCCAGAACCAGGGTCGGAATAAATCCGCCACCCACTGTGGCGTTGTTTGCGGCCTCTGTCGCCATCAGCCCGTCAGGTGCACCTTTGCCAAAAGTTTCAGGTTCTTTTGACGAGCGGCGCGCCTCGGAATAGGACACCAGCCCTGCAATGGAACCGCCTGCACCGGGCAGGATTCCAACAATAGTGCCAACAACGGCACTGCGTACAACGTTGAATTTGCTCTTCCAAGCCAACCCGAATGCTTCCAGCAAACGGATGCCACGCTTGCCTTGCTCGACTTTCAGGTGACGATCAGGTGTGGCAACAAGATCAATCAGCACCGGAATGCAATAAAGACCGATCAGGGCCGAGACGATATCAAAACCGCCCAGCAGCGTATGGGTCCCCATGGTAAAGCGGATATCCCCGCCAACCACGGCGACGCCTACCATTGCCAGCATCAGTCCAATACAACCGCCCAGCAGGCCCTTGATGGTATTGCCAACAGAAAGTGCTGAAATGAGTGTCAGGCCAAAGATCGCCAGCCAGAAATATTCTGGCGGACCAAAGGCCAGTGCGACCTTTGCCAGCGGCGGCGACAGCAGCAGCAGGAACACACCCCCGACAAGGCCACCAACAACTGATGCCAGCGTTGCCAGTGTTACTGCAAGACTACCGTCGCCGCGTTTGGCCATCGGGAAACCGTCAAACGTCGTGGCGATGGCTGACGGTGTTCCCGGTGTATTGACCAGAATGGCGGCAAAGGCGCCGCCATATATGGCCCCGGTATAGATCGCGCCAAGCGCAATCAAACCGGTTGCGGGATCCATGGTGAAGGTAAACGGGACCAGAACGGCCACCGCCATGGTTGCTGACAGTCCGGGCAAAGCACCAATGACTGTTCCAAGTATAACGCCACCCAGCGCCATAAGCAGGTTTAAAGGCGTGAGCGCGCTCACGAAATAGCCCAGCAATTCCATGTTGGTGACCTTTCCAATCCCGAATTATTATTTTTGCGTTTCTTAGCGGTTGGCGATGCCAAGCTTTTCGGCGATTTCACGATACTCTTCGGATTTCGCCGCAACGAAATCATTGATGAAGTCGTAGGTGATGTCGGTCAGAACGAAGCCGGCATCTTCCATTTTTTTCTGGAATTCAGGATTGTTGTTCACGTCGGTAACCATCTGCGAGATTTTCTCGCGGATTGGCTCGGGCGTGGATTTCGGGACGGCCACGCCACGGAACGCGCCGCCAACGATATCAAGGCCAAGTTCCTTGAAGGTCGGGACATCCGGGAATGCTTTAACACGTGTTTCCGATGCTACGGCAAGCATGCGCATGCCATCGCCATTATTGACGCCGGAAGTCACATAGTTAAAGCCACCGGTGGTCTGGCTGCCGAGGATGGCGGTAACTGCCGGACCGGTGCCGCTAAACGGAACGTAAGTGGTGGTGATGCCAGCCAGTTCATCAAATTGGACCTGACCGAGATGGTTGGCAGAGTTTGAGCCCGAACCACTGAGCGTGACAAGACCCGGATTGGCTTTGGCGTAATCAATCAGTTCCTGCAGGTTCTGGAATTCGCTGTCTTTGGGAACAAACAGGGCATTCGGGGTGTAGTGGAAGAAGTTGATATAGGTAAGGTCTTTGGTCTCGTAACCGACATCTTTTTCCATCGGCTGCAGAATGGTGTGGGGCAGGTTGATGCCCATAATGGTATAGCCGTCACCCTCCATGCCGTTCAGCTGCGACCAGGCTTGAGCGCCACCGGCACCGGCCATGTACTGGATGACAAAGGACTGGTCTGCGAGTGCTTCAAGATATGGCTGCTGGAAGCGTGCCGAGACATCGGACTCACCACCGGCATTGAACGGAATGATGTAATTGATGGTTTTCTCCGGATATTCCGCAAATGCAGTTCCGGAAACCAAGGTAGCGGCCATTGCCGCCGCGATTGCAAGCTTACGCATCGGTATTCCTCCCGAAATAATTTTCACCGGATATTTCGCCGGTGCTGGCAACCAGAACGGCTCGTGTTGATCGATCCCGTTGCCATTGTTTCCCTGATGTCGCATCGGGTTTTGACGTTGTAGGACGCCTGCGCTCGGCTATTGTTTTTGTCCCGATCGACTCCCTCAGTTTATATTTTTGAGAAATTCATTATAATTTCCGACTTCTCACTTCATTATGTCGTAGAGGTTAATAATGTCGGTCGACAGCGATCTGGGCTTTTTTGTACTTTTGGTCCGTAAGGGCAGCTTGTCGGCGGCGGCACAGGAGCTGAACCTTTCTCCCCCTGCGGTAAGCAAACGATTGGCAAAGCTTGAAGACCGTTTGGGGGTCAGGTTGCTTAATCGGACAACGCGGCGGATCAGCCTGACAAGTGAAGGGGATGCCTATTTCCAGAGTGCCGAGCAGATCATGCGCCAGATCGATGATCTTGAGCAGCGGGTCTCGCATGCCAGTGAAACGCCCACAGGGCTCTTGCGCATCAATGCGACATTCGGGTTTGGACGTGAATATGTCGCACCGGTGGTGTCAGAGTTTTCCCACCTTTATCCGGAAGTCGAAGTGCAGCTTCTTTTAACCGATATTCCGATGAATATGGTCGAAGAGGGGATTGATCTTGGCATTCGGTTTGGCGGGTTGCCGAATTCGCGTATTCGTGCGCGCAAGCTGCAAGGCAACCGACGGTTCCTTTGTGCGGCACCGTCTTATCTTGAACGCTATGGGGGGCCTCGCAGATTGTCGGATCTGACCAACCACAACTGCATTATCCTGCGTCAGGGTAAGGATGTGCACGATATGTGGAAATTGCAACGCGGGCAACATTCGGAGACGGTCAAGGTGCAGGGGACCCTTTGCAGCAACGACGGCGAGATCGCACTTCAGTGGGTTCTGGATGGTCACGGGATTATGATGCGTTCGGAATGGGATATTGCGCGCCACGTCGAAGAGGACCGTCTGCGATTGGTATTGCCACAATATGCCCATGTCGATGCGGACATTTATGCGGTTTATCCGGAACGCCACAATCTTTCTGCCAAGGTGCGCATCTTCATCGATTTCCTTCATCGGAAACTTCGCGAAACCTCGACCGCACGGTTTCAGTGATCTGCGCGGGTGACCAAGAAACAAGAAAGGCCCCTGTCAGGGACAGGAGCCTTTCCTTGTAAGGGTATTCTGGCGACAGGCGCCGCCAGAAATTAGTATTTTGGCTGTTAAGCTTAGCGGTTCTGGCGGTTGTCGATCAGGTCATCGACAACGCCCGGATCGGCAAGGGTCGAGGTATCGCCAAGCTGGTCATATTCGTTGGCGGCAATCTTGCGCAGGATACGGCGCATGATTTTGCCCGAACGGGTTTTCGGAAGCCCCGGCGACCATTGCAGATAGTCCGGGCTTGCGATCGGGCCGATTTCCTTACGGACCCATTTGACCAGCTCAATGCGGAGTTCCTCGGTCGGTTCTTCGCCGGCATTCAGCGTAACATAGGCATAGATGCCCTGACCCTTGATGTCGTGCGGGACGCCAACCACGGCGGCCTCGGCCACCTTGGCGTGCGCGACCAGTGCGCTTTCGACCTCAGCCGTGCCCATACGGTGACCCGACACGTTGATCACGTCATCAACACGGCCGGTAATCCAGTAATAGCCGTCTTCATCACGACGGGCACCGTCACCGGTGGTGTAGACATTGTTGAACGTGCTGAAATAGGTCTGGATGAAGCGTTCATGGTCGCCGTAGACCGTGCGCATCTGACCCGGCCAGCTGTCCTTGATGACAAGGTTGCCATCGGTCGGACCAGAGAGTTCCTTGCCCTCGTTATCAAGCAGGGCCGGCTGAACACCAAAGAACGGCAGCGTTGCCGAACCCGGTTTGAGGTCGGTTGCGCCCGGCAGCGGCGTAATCAGGATGCCGCCGGTTTCGGTCTGCCACCAGGTATCGACAATCGGGCAGTTCTTTTTGCCGACATGCTCATAATACCATTCCCAGGCTTCCGGGTTGATCGGCTCACCCACCGAGCCAAGAATGCGAAGCGAGGACAGATCGGCCTTGTTCACATAGCTTTCGCCTTCGCGCATCAGGGCGCGAATTGCGGTCGGTGCGGTATAGAAGATGTTGACCTTGTGCTTCTCGCAGACCTGCCAGAAGCGCGATGCGTCCGGATAGCTTGGCACGCCTTCAAACATCAGGGTCGTGGCACCGTTGGCCAGCGGACCGTAAACGATGTAGCTGTGACCGGTGACCCAGCCGACATCGGCCGTGCACCAGTAAACATCGCCTTCGTGGTAATCAAAGACATACTGATGGGTCATCGATGCGTAGACGAGGTAACCGCCCGAGGTGTGCAGAACACCTTTCGGCTTGCCGGTCGAGCCCGAGGTATAAAGAACAAACAGCGGGTCTTCGGCGTTGACTTCGGTCGGCGGGCAGTCGGTGGAGGCTGCTTCGCAGACTTCGTGATACCAGACGTCACGGGCATCGTTCCAGGCAACGTCCTTGCCGGTATGCTTGACGACGACCATTTTCTCGACCGATTTGACGCCCGGATGTGACAGGGCCTCATCCGCGTTGCGCTTAAGCGGGACGGAACGGCCGCCACGCAGACCTTCGTCCGAGGTGATGACGACCTTGGCACCGCAGTCTTCAACACGGCCCGCAAGGGCTTCGGGCGAGAAACCGCCAAAGACGATGGAATGGATCGCACCGATACGTGCGCAGGCCAGCATGGCAACGGCGGCCTCCGGGATCATCGGCAGATAGATGACAACACGATCCCCCTTGGCAACGCCCATCGTTTTCAGCGCATTGGCGAAACGACAGGTGCGCTCATAAAGATCGCGATAGGTGATGTGTTCGGAGACGTTGGGATCATCGCCCTCGAAAATAATCGCGGTCTGATCGCCGCGCTTTTCAAGGTGACGGTCAAGGCAGTTGGCCGCAACGTTCAGCGTGCCGTCCTCATACCATTTGATATAGAGATCTTTGGCATCGTAGCTGACGTTTTTGACGGTGCTGTAAGGCTTGATCCAGTCAATGCGTTTGCCATGTTCGCCCCAGAAGCCTTCCGGATCCTCGACCGACTGTTTGTACATGGCGTCGTATTTCGCTTTGTCGATCAAAGCACCCTTCGCGATGTCGCCAGGTACGGGATAAACGTTCGCAGACATATGTGGCCTCTTGTTCGTTTCCTGTGGTCTCTAGGTCGGCATCGGGTCACTCTGATGACTTCTCGAAGGGGCTCGAAAAAGGCATCCATCCGATGCGGTAATTTCGGTGCGGTTCAGGAATTGCCTTGCCAGTTTGCCCGGTTGGTTTTCATGGGCAGTGCTCGTTCGGGCATGGCAAAAACAATCCTGTCGCTTGAGCCCTATGCTAGTGCGCAGAAGGTATTGAGGAAATACAACTTAAGACGGGGGGCTTTGGGGTGATGCATGTAACAATCCTAAGGGTCAAAGCTCATTCACATAATCGTCCCGGTCTTCCGGATTTGTGCGGATACGCGGAGCAAAATCTTAGGAAGATCTATATCTTTCAAGATTTTGCGACAAAGTAGCCCGTGCAAATCCGGAAGATCCGAAGGACAACTGATATGGGAGAAAGCCTCTGCGTCAAACCCCTTGACCGGGGATCACCCCGATCTGCGGGCTTTTCCTAGCTCTTTCTCTCATATCAATTGCCGGGGCGGTCATGTGAATGAGTTTTGACCCTGTGGTTTGTGCGATGGGTTAGCCGGGCCGCTGTGGGACATTTCGGTGCCGTCTTTTGCGCGGGTGGCATGTGCCGAATTTGGCGGCTTTGTTATGCTTGCACTCAATTATGTCATTGAAATGTAGTCTGAATTCCCAAAGTCGCCGGTGAAGCGGTTTAGATTTCTTTGGCGTCGGCATGGGGGATTTGGTGGGTTCGGTTCTGGATTTGACGGAACAAAACAGATACAAAGAATCCAGCACGTAATCGAATGGTGGGATAATGGATCCGATTTCTTTGGCAGCAGGGGCGCTTGGCGCATCTGTTCTGGCACTTGTCTTTAGCATCATGATGGTCAAGCGCATCAAGGATGCTACTAGGGCCGAGACGGAGTCGCGCACAGCCCTTCTGACATCGCAGCTTGAACATGCGGAAACCACGCGCCGTGACCTTGCGACCGAGGTGGCCCAGATGCGTGAAAAGCTGTCCGAAGCGTCAGAAAAGCGCGCCATTGCCGAAACCACGGCCAACCGGGTGCCGGTGCTTGAGGCTGAGCTCAAGGAGCTTCGCACCGCCCTTGATCAATGGCGCGAAAAGGGGTCCGAGCTTGAAACCGCACTTGAGAAAGAGCGCGAGGCGACCAAAGAAAAGCTCGAGATGCTCGAAGACGCCAAGACCAAGCTTCTCGATAGCTTCAAGGCGCTGTCGTCTGATGCGCTTAAGGTCAACAATGACGAGTTCATGAAGCTCGCACGTGAAAACTTCTCGCGCCTGCAGGAAGGGGCCAAGGGCGATCTTGAAAAACGTCAGCAGGCAATTGACGGGCTGGTAAAACCGATCAAGGAACGGCTTGAGGCGTTTGATACCAAGGTCAACGAGCTTGAGAAAAACCGTAAGGAAGCCTACGGCGAGCTGCGTGAACAGGTCGGGACCCTTGTGCAATCACAAACCCGGCTTTCCAAGGAAACCCAAACGCTGAGCTCGGCCCTTCGGTCCAGTTCTTCGGTTTCGGGCAAGTGGGGCGAATTGCAGCTTAAGCGCATTGTCGAGCTTGCCGGGATGCTCAAGCATTGTGACTTTGACGAGCAGGTGCATTTCAACACCGACGAGGGCGTTCAGAAGCCCGACATGGTCATTCATCTGCCGGGCGGGAAGAATATCGTCGTCGATGCCAAGGCGCCGACCTCGGCCTATCTTGAGGCGATTGACGAGAAATATGACGATGATCGTCGCGAAGCGCTGATGGCGACCTATGTCACCAATGTGCGCAAGGTGATCACGGAGCTTTCGAAAAAGTCCTATTGGAAGTCGGTCGACAGCCCGGAATTTGTTGTGCTGTTCCTGCCCGGTGAAAGCTTCTTCTCGGCAGCGCTTGAACGTGACCCGCGTTTGATTGAGGACAGCTTCCGCGATGGGGTTATCCTTGCGACGCCGACCACGCTTTTGGGCTTGCTCAAGGCGGTGGCGTATGGCTGGCGTCAGGAAGCCCTGGCGGAAAGTGCCCGCGATATCAGCGAGATCGGCCAGCAACTGTTTGACCGTTTGGGCACGCTTGCCAAGAACTTCAGTTCCATGGGCAAGTCGCTTGAAAGCACGGTCAAGAATTACAACAAGACCCTGGGGACGCTCGAAGGGTCGGTGCTGGTGTCGGCGCGCAAGCTTAAGGAAAAGCATATCGTCGCCGATGACCGCATGATCGAGGAACCGGCCCCCTCGGAAACCCATGTGCGCGATATCACCAAGATGGAATTGCTGGCCGGACCCGATGACGGTGCGGAAGGTGCCAGCGACGATGCCAAGCCTGACGCGCAAGACTAATGCGCGGCGTTAAGGCGGTTTTTTTGGGAGGGCATGGCAGCCATCACGCGCAAATCGGGCAGGTTGCTTGACTTGGGCGTGGGGAGACCTTATCTCGAAGCGCGAAATTCGCTATAATCAGTTACCGAACTACGATTGAAACCGGATCAGAGACCCATGGCCCTGCGTGAAATTCTTATCGTTCCAGACCCGCGCCTGAAAAAGGAATGCGAACCGGTCGAAGTCGTGAATGATGAGATCAAAACCCTTCTCGATGACATGCTTGAAACCATGTACGCGGCGCCGGGCATTGGTCTGGCAGCGCCGCAGATCGGGGTGATGAAGCGCGTGGTTGTCATGGATGTGTCCGATGACAAGGAAAAGCCAGAGCCGCTTAAACTGATCAATCCGGAGATCATCTGGGAGTCTGAGGAAACCTCGATCTATCAGGAAGGGTGCCTGTCGATCCCGGAACAATATGCCGATGTCGAACGCCCGGCCGAAGTCGGCATGCGTTATGTGGACGAGAACGGCGAAACCCACGAGATCGAGGCGGACGGCTTGCTGGCAACCTGCATCCAGCACGAGATTGATCATCTGGACGGGGTTTTGTTCACCGATTATCTCAGCGCGCTTAAGCGCAACATGATCATGAAGAAAGTCCAGAAGCTGCAGAAAACCAAAAAATCTGCCTGAGACTTCTGATCGGCAACCGCATGCGAAGGGCCGGTTTTCCGGCCCTTTTGTTTGTGTTGGTTACGGTTTGCGAGGTTTGAGATCGCGGGGATCAAGCCCGACGATCCAGCCTTCGCGTTCCAGTACACTTGGCGTGCGCGGCAGGTGTTCGGGGCGACGAGTCTCGGCAATTTCGATCAAACCCATCACCCCGATCAAGGCGTCAAAGGCATCGTCCTTGCCGTGCACCGGATCAAAGCCATCCTTGATATCGGCCCAGACCGTGGGGTGGATTTCAATGCCCTTGGCATGGGCGTCATCGCGCAGTTGGTGCAGGTATTTCTTGCGGCTGTTCTGATTTGATTTAGTCAACTCACTTATTTCAGAAAGCCAGCCATAAATTTCACCGGGATAGGTTTCGATCAGGGTGACGCCGGGCGTTTTAGTGCAAGTTTGAAGATCGCCCGAGAAGGGCCAGATGTGAAAACCGTCTTCGTATCCCAGGATGATCAGGTTTTTAAGACCTTGCAGCATGGCCTTGCCGACCTGATTGGCGCCGAGTGTCCAGAAGGACGGGCAGGCGGCATTGCGTTTGGCGGTCGGGAATTCGCAGGCGCGATGCAGGGCATCAAAGCTTGGCAGGCCGAGGGCGGTGATCAGGTGGTCGCGTTTAACACTTCCCTTGGTTCCGGCGTTTTGTGGGTAGAATGGTCGGTGATGGCGGATTTCATCCGGTGTTCTGCAAACATCAAAGAAATTCTGCCAGTCATCGGTCTGAAGTCGCGTTAGCAGGGTTTTGAAGTCTTTGACATGCGCACCATCACGCTTTGTGCCCTCATGCTTTGTGCCATCATACCAGGCATCGAGAAACCCGATCGGCATATCAAGGCCAAGCCAGATCGCATCTTTCTTGCCATGGGCGGCAAGGGATTTCCGGAATTGATCGAGCATGCCGACCGGTTCGATCGCGTGGATGTGCCAGCCGGAATCGCTGTGGGTGGCCTTGGCGACCCAGCGGCCCTTGGCCGACAGGCTCCAATCCGCATGCCAGATGTGGGTGACCGGGTATTTGCAGTCTTGCGGTAAGGCTTGGCTTGTCATTTGCGCAGGATAGCGCCAAATTGCCGCCAGAAGAGTCAAAAGATGCCTTAAGAGATGAATGGACGAGCGATATGACCAAGCTGCGCATTGCCTTTATGGGAACCCCGGACTTTGCCCTTGTGGCGCTGAAGGATCTGGTTGCACGCGGGCATGATGTGGTTTGCGTCTATTCCCAGCCGCCGCGCCCGGCGGGCCGTGGGCACAAGGAAACGCCAAGCCCGGTCCATGCCTGGGCGGCCGAGCAGGGCATCGAGGTGCGTCATCCGGTGTCGCTGAAATCGGCCGAGGAACAGCAGGCCTTTGCCGACCTTGATCTGGATGTGGCGGTGGTTGCGGCCTATGGCCTGATCCTGCCGAAAGCCATTTTGGATGCGCCGAAATATGGATGTTTGAACATTCACGCGTCGCTTCTGCCGCGCTGGCGTGGGGCAGCCCCGATCCAACGCGCCATTCTGGCCGGGGATGCGGCGACCGGGGTCACCATCATGCAGATGGATGTCGGGCTTGATACCGGTGACATGCTTCTGATTGGCGAGCTGCCGATTACCTCGGACACCTATGCCAATGCCCTGCATGATGATCTGGCCAAGCTTGGCGGGGAGTTGATTGTCGAGGCGCTGGACAAGCTGCCGAAAGGCGAAGTTACCGCGACCAAGCAGCCGGAAGAGGGTGTCACCTATGCCGCCAAGCTTGAGCGTGCTGAGGCCAAGCTTGATTTCAATGATGATGCGGCAGCACTCGAGCGGAAAATCCGCGCCTTTACCCCTTGGCCGGGGGCCTATTTCGAGCTTGGCAAGGAACGTATCAAGGTTCAGGCGGCCGAGGTGATTGATCAGTCCGGGCCGGTGGGCGAGATCCTTGATGACCAACTGACAATTGGCTGTGGCACAGGCGCGCTGCGCCCAACGCGGATCCAGCGGCCGGGCAAATCTGTGATGGATACCGATGCAGTGCTGCGCGGGTATGATAAGCTTGCCAAGGGAGTCGTGTTGGGCTGATGAGCGACATTACGACTGATACGGTTGGCGAATTGACGATCCGGCCGGCCTTTAACCGTGATGGGAACGGCATTGCCGATCTGATCGCGCTGGTCTTTGCCGATTATCCCGGCTGCGTGTTTGATCGCGCCGGGGAATTTCCCGAACTTGATGCGATTGCCGATGACTTCAAGGCCGATAATGGCCGGATGTGGGTTGCGGTTGATGATCAGGATCGGGTCGTGGGCTGCTTCGGGGTGAAATATGATGTCACAACCCGCGAGGGTGAGTTGCATAAGGTCTATCTGCATCCGGCCGCACGCGGGCAGGGCATGGCGCAAAAGCTGATGGGCAAGGCGCTGGCGTGGTTGGGGCAAACGCATCCGGAATGTGAAGCCGTGATGCTGTGGACCGATACGCGCTTTGAGGCCGGGCATCGCTTTTATGAGAAATGCGGCTTTGCGCGCACAGGCGAAAGCCGCATTCTTGATGATCTGTCCAATTCGTCGGAATGGCAGTTCCGGTTTGATTTCCAAGCCTATCAGGAAGCCCTGATGTTTTAGGGCGACTGGCCTTCTCTGCCTTCTCTTATTTTCCGAGGTCGCGTGCGGTTGTCGTCGTATCCGTGGTGCCGTCACTGTTGCGGCGCACGGCACGGGCATCGCGGAAGCCGAGCTCCCAAGGCGGGACCGGGGTGAATTTTTCAGCCAGGAAGTCCACAAAGGCGCGAACCTTGGGCGAGAGGTGGCGCTTATGCGGATACACCGCCGAAATCCACGCCTGATCATGGACATATTCGGTCAGAACCGGGGTCAGGCGACCGGTGCGGATATCTTCGTGCACAAGGTATTCCGCCAGTCGCGCCATGCCAAGCCCGGCCAGAACCGCCTCGTGAAGCACGTCGCCATCATTGGCCGAGAATGAGCCCTGTGCGCGGAAGGACACATGGCCGTCCGGGGTTTCGAAATGCCAGTCATTGAAGCTTTCGCGCGATGACAGATGTAGACAGTTGTGGTTTTCGAGTTCCTGGGGCTTGCGCGGAATGCCGTTCTTTTCGAGATATTCCGGGGAGGCGACGATCATGCGTCGGTTGACTGCATATTTACGGGCAATCAGTGACGAGTCCTCAAGCGCTGAGAGACGAATGGCAAGGTCATAGCCATCGTTGACCAGATCGGTGAATTTGTCATCAAGCGTCAATTCGATCCGCACATCAGGATAGCGCGCAAGGAATTCCGGGATCAGTGGCACCACCTGCATTTTGGTAAAGGCGACCGATGCGTTGATGCGCAGGGTCCCGCGCGGGGCGGCATAAAGCTGGGTGACGACTTCTTCGGCTTCTTCGATCTCGTTTAGGATCGTGCGCGCACGTTCGTAAAAGGCACGGCCTTCTTCGGTCAGGCTGAGCTGACGGGTGGTCCGCATCAAAAGGCGTGCGCCGAGGCGATCCTCAAGGCGCGAGATGTATTTCGAGACGGCTGACGGTGACAGGCGCATTGTCCTTGCAGCGGCCGAGAAGCTTCCTTCCTCGACAGCATGGACAAAGATTTCCATTTCCGCGGCGCGATCCATATTCGGGCTTCCTATTTATGACGGACATTCACAAGTAATGTGCATATTGAGGTAATTCTCTTTCCCCGTAAAGGAAATTAGATTGGGTTCATCGAGAGCGACACGGCGTCGCAACGAACGAAATTTTGAGGAGGTCACCATGGCCACTTACGAAGAAATCACCACCCGCTACATCTCCACCACCGAAATCGAGGCAGGTGTACGCAAAGGTCAGCAGCTCCGCGCTGAATTCGTAGGCGCCTTCTTCCGTAACCTGTTCAAAGGTGCTGACAAAGACGTCAAACACCCGGCAGGTACCGTTGGCGGTGCAGCCTAACGAACTTTCCTAACTGCATGCGGTTGAGCACTGATTGATTTTCCTCCCCAAGAGGTGCTCCCGCAGGCAGGGACTACGACTACGGTTTCTATCTAGCGTCTTCCTCCCTATTTGACGCTGTTTTCCCGACTGGCCCGGTCACTTTTGTGATCCGGGCCATTTTTTTGGTTAATCGGCTTGGTTTGGGGCGATACCCGGCGGCATATAAAAGCCCGGCCGCTCCGAGAACCACGAGCCCACACTGACGACGGCGGATGCCACCAGTGTAATGACGAGCATCATCGCAATCGAAATGTCGGCGGCAAACATCCAGCCATAAATCGCCGGACCCATGGCGGATGCCAAAACCATGACCGCGGTCAATGTGCTGCGCACCGCACCGATTTCATCAAGCGGCACAAGTTCCGGGATGATGGCGGTGCGCAAGGTGGTGGCAAAGCCGGTCGTAATCCCGACCAGTCCCATATAGATCAGGATGACCCACGGTGTGCTTGTTGCGGCAAGGATTACAATGCCGGCCATCATGGGGATCAGGTGCCAGGGAAACAGGCGGCGGGCAGAATGTTTGTCGATCAGCGGACCGCTGCCAAAGGCACCCAGCACCGATGTGATGGCAAAGACTGTAAAGCCGGCGGCAAACCAGCCAAGATCAATACCCTTGTGGCTGGCAATTGCGCCCTGATGGAAAAACAGGGCGGTCATGATCAGTGGCGGGGCGGCCAGCATCGGCATGCAGAACCAGACATAAAGAGACTTGAACAGGCGGGGGTGATCGCTTTGAGAATCGCGTGTCGGGGACTCGGCCGTTTTGGTGCTGTCGGTGTTTGATGTGCTTGGCGACTCGTTTGATTTTACCGGCGCCTTGCGGAATGTTTTATCGCGTCGGATCAGCCAGATCGCAACCGGCAGCAGCACGATCAGAATAAAGGCGGCCGATCCGGCATAGGTGGTACGCCAGCCAAAGGCAGCAATCAGGGCCAGCAAGGTCGCGGGCAGGATCGCCTCGGCGAGCGGAAAGCCGAAACTGGCAATCGCCAGCGCCCGACCACGACTGCGCGAGAAATAACGCGCGATGCCGGTCATGCTGACATGGCTCATCAAGCCTTGGCCGGCGAGACGCAGCACAAACAGGGCTGCGATCAGCATCCAGACATTGCTTGCCAGCGAAATCAGCACACAGCCAAGTGCAAGCAGCGCCATGGTCGCCAAGCTGTAGGACAGGATATCGACCTTGTCGATCCAGCGACCCACCACCGGCAGGCACAGCGCACTGGCGATGGTGATGCCGGCATAGATGTTGGCGAACTCGGTTTCATTGAGCGAAAGGCTGGCCGAAATAAACGGCACAAAAAGTGCGACCAGAAAGGTTTGCCCGAAGGAGGAACCGAAACTGTGGAGCGCGCCAAAGGCCAGTTGGCGGGGCGCTTGTCGGAGCAAGGACAGAAATTGCATGCAGGTTCCGGCGGGCAAGAGTGGGCGCGTCAAAGAGTGGGGCGCGTAAATTAAATGGTATGAGGAATTTATCGGTGGCAAGGGCAGCTGTCTACCCGCCCGCATGGATGGGGTGCGCAAAGAAAAAGCCCGCAAGCATGACGCTTGCGGGCCAGTAGTTTCCTTGAGGTAGGAATGATTTAGCTTGCCGCGACCGCCGGGGTCGGGCCGTTCTTTTTGCCCTGCCACCAGTTAAAGGCGAGAACCGCAAGAAGGACGAGGGTGCCTGCGACTTCTGCGCGGAAGTCCGGATAGAAGACACCGATAGTCGCCGGCACGACGATGATCCGCGAGAACAGATCCATCGGCGCAAACAGATAGCCTTCAAGGGCGGAGGCAAAGGCAGCCAGACACAGGATGGCGGTAAAGCCGGTCCACAGAACGATCTGGATCGAACCGCCTTCGATGATTTCCGGGTTGAAGACCATGAAGGCGGGGATCAGATAAAGACCCTTGGCAAACTTCCATGCCTGCACACTGGTTTCCATGGGACTGGCGTTGGCGATGGCAGCCCCCGCAAAGCCCGCCAATGCAATGGGCGGTGTGACGTTACTGTCCTGCGAGTACCAGAAGACCACGAGATGGGCGATCAGCAGCGGAATGCCGAACTCGTTGGAAAGGGCCGGACCCACCAGCACGATCAGAACGATATAGGATGCCGTGACCGGCAGACCCATGCCGAGGATCAGGCTTGCGATCAGGACCAGAACAAGGGCCAGAACGATGTTGCCGCCCGAAAACGCGATCATCATGGACGAGAATTTCAGACCCAGACCGGTCAGGCCGACAACGCCAACGATGATGCCGGCAACCGCACAGGCCATCGAAACGGCAACGGCGTTTTTCGCACCCAGTTCAAGGGCGGCCAGCGTGATGGCAATGCCCTTGCGGATGGCAGCAACCAGTTTGTCGTGGCTTGGCTTTTCGCCCTGTTGCGGGGCAACAAAGAAGAACCACAGCGCATAGCGCAGGGCGGCAACCGCCATGACCGACAGGATGGCCCAGAAGCCAACGCGCATCGGCGAGATATTGAGCACCAGCAGGTAAATCAGAATGCCCAGTGGCAGGATGAACTGCCAGCCTTCCTTGAGAACCTCTTTCCAGTCGGGAAGTTCTTCGACCGGCATACCGCGCATACCCTGTTTGAGCGCAACGATGTGCACGAACAGATAAACCGTCCCGAGATAGAGAATGGCCGGGAAAATCGAAACCAGCACGATTTCGAGATACGGCACCTGGGTATATTCAGAAATCAGAAACGCACCCGCGCCCATCAGCGGCGGGGTGATCTGACCACCGGTAGAGGCTGCTGCCTCGACACCGCCGGCCTGTGCTGGACGGTAGCCGAGCTTTTTCATCAGCGGAATGGTGAAAGCACCGGTGGTGACAACGTTGGCAATGGCCGACCCACTGATCGAGCCCATGCCAGCCGATGCCAGAACGGCGGCCTTGGCCGGACCGCCGGGCTTTTTGCCCGTCGCAGCATAGGCCATGTCGATAAAGAATTTGCCCGCACCGGTGACTTCAAGGAAGGCACCAAACAGCACGAACATGAAGATATAAGTCGCCGCAACCCCCATCGGCAGGCCATAGATGCCTTCCTGACCGAGGTAAAGCTGACCGACGAGGCGATCAATGCTGGCGCCACGATGCGAAAGGATCCCGGGCAGCCATTCGCCAACCCAAGGCAGGGCGCCACGCGGACCAGACAGGGCATAAATGATCGCGACAATACCAATCACGGTCATGCCAAGGCCAACGGCACGGCGGCTGGCCTCGAGCACGGTGACGGTGGCGATCACGCCGATGATCAGGTCGGTGTCGCTCCAGAAGCCCGCGCGATTGATGATCTCGTCGAGATAGAAGGACAGGTAAAAGCCCGTCGCGAAGGCACCGGCAAGGAAGGCGATATCAATCACCCAGCCGAGCGCGCCGCGCTTTTTATTGCTGCCAAATGCCGGAAACATCAGGAAGGTGAGGAACATCACGAACGCAAGGTGGATACTGCGTTGATAGAACAGGCCAAGCGGTTCGATCCCTGCGCCATACATCTGGAATAGAGAGAGCGCGACGGCAACAATCGAAATTACCATCAAGACCAGCTTGGGCTGTGGCAATCGATCCGTCATGGAAGGCAGCGGTGCCTGTTCGGACATGGGACTTATTCCTCGGTATCAAGGCGGATGGTGACACGGGTGTGCTCAGCCATCTTTGAAAGGTTGATTTCGTCACGGTCGGTGACGATGCGATGATTAACCGCAAGTGAGCCCACACGTAACACATAGGCGTTGTTGCGCACAGGCTCGTCGATATCTTCGATCCAGTATCCGCCGCCTTCTGCGCTGGTCAGAATACCGCGACCGGGATAGTGACCAAGTCCTGCCGCAAAGTCGGGCTGATAGGCGCGATGGAGAACCATCTTGCCCAGATCGTCGACATAACAATCAATTACGCCATCACCGGTGACAGAGTGGTTCCAATACAGGCACCAGCCGGTCTGACGCGGAATTTCGGTTCTGGCCAGAAGCGACCCGTCCTCACCGATCACCTCAAGATGATCAATGACGGTGCCGGGTTTGACGTGGTCCTGATAGGTCTGACCCGCACACGCTGCTGTCAGGAGAAGAAGGGCGGCCAAAACTGGCCGCCCCAACATATTCAAGATCATGGATAGAGCTGCGGCGGAACCGGGTTACCGGTTTCTTCGTAGTAACGCAGCGCGCCCGGATGCATCGGGATCGGGGTCGAGTTCAGAGCGAAATCAACCGTGGTGTCGTTTGCAGCCGGGTGAATGGCGATCAGCTCGTCGACGTTTTCAAACAGCGTCTTGGTGATCTGGTATGCCAGTTCTTCGTCCATATCTTCGCTTACGAACAGAACGTTCGGGGTGGATACGGTGTTAACCGGTGCTTCGACGCCTTCATAGATGCCGGTACGCAGGGCGTAGGCAGCGAAGGTCGGCTCTGCATCAAGGGCAGCAACGATTTCTTCGTCGGTCAGCGCGATCAGCTTGATGTCACGCGTGGTTGCGAGGTTAAGGATCGAGCTGGTGGGCGGACCAACGCTCCAGAAACCGGCATCGATGTCGCCATCACGCAGCGCATCAGCGGTTTCGTTGAAGTTCAGGCGCTGTTCTTCGATGTCATCATAGGTGATGCCATTGGCGTTCAGAACGGTCTGGGCCGAAACTTCGGTGCCCGAACCCGGTGCGCCAACAGAAACGCGCTTGCCTTTAAGGTCGGCAAGGCCGTTGATGCCGCTGTCGGCCATGGTGACGATCTGAACTGCGTTCGGATAGATCGACGCCAGAGCGCGAACGTTATCAAGGGTGCGGCCTTCGAATTTGCCGGTGCCGGTGAAGCCGGCATAGACGGTATCAGCCAGGCCGATTGCGATGTCACTGTCGCCACGGGCGATCAGGCCCATGTTTTCAACGGATGCGCCGGTAACTTCGGCAACGGCGCTGGAGCCATCAACGTATTTGGTGATCAGTTCCGCAAGGCCACCGCCATACGGATAATAGGTGCCACCGGTACCACCGGTCGCGATTGACAGTTGCTGTGCCGACGCAGGTGCGGCGGTCAGCATCATGGCTGCGGCTGCTGCAGTAAGCAGAGTACGGAGCTTCATGAGTAGTCCTCCCTTGGGTTAACACTCTTAACGACGAATAGATCCAAAAGATCTTTTCAGAATATGGCTCTTCATGTTCATGCATGACCCGTTATCCGGGTCTGTTGTTTTTGGGTCCCTGCGGCCACCTGATCAGGATCGAGCCAATAGGTGCCGATCAGATGCAGGGCGCAATTCAGAACCAAGTTTGAGAGATGATTTTAGACAGCCGTTTGTTCCGTCCGACTGGGACCGGCTGCTTGATCTTCTCCCTCGAGGTTTTTGTCAGTTTATCATTTTGTGGCTCATATTTGCAATGAGTATGCCAAAAGATGAATAAAAATCACAATTACAAATCAATGACTTAGAGGTGTTCAATTCCGCAATTCGGCATAATCTTGCCGATTTACCGAAATCGATCGGCGGAATCTTGCCGATTTATTGCAAGTGCGAATAAATTATTGCATTGCAGCAATGGCTTAGGCGAATTTGTCGCGCCGAATGTTGAGCTTTTTCATTTTCTCATTGAGTGTTCGGCGCGGGATGTCGAGTTCTTCCATCACCGCCTTGACGTTGCCGTCATGACGGTCAAGCGCATCGCGAATGACACGTTCTTCAAACTCGCGCAGCTGTTCGGCGAGTGCCAGATCGGTTGATTGCGGGGTCGAGGATTCAAAGCCGCCCTTGAACAGGCGTTTGAAGCGTTCTTCGGGGCTGCCGACCAGAAGCACATAGCGTTCGGCCATGTTTTTAAGTTCGCGCACATTGCCCGACCAGTCATGGGCCCGAAGCTGGGCGATCAGAACCGGTGTGACCCGCTCATAGGGGCGTTCAAACCGCTCGGCCGCGCGTTCGGCGAAGATATCAAACAGCAGCGCAACATCGTCTTGGCGTTCGCGCAGCGGTGCGATCGACAGTTCAAAGGTGTTGATGCGAAACAGCAGATCTTCGCGGAAATTGCGTTCGGCAACGGCGGCAACCAGATCCTCGTTGGTGGCACAGATCAGGCGAAAATCGACTTTGATCGGCGCGTTCGAGCCCATCCGCACGACTTCGCGCTGTTCGATGACGCGCAGCAATTTGGCCTGAAGGGCCGGTGGCATGCTTGAGATTTCATCGAGAAACAGCGTGCCGCCAATCGCATGTTCGATCCAGCCGATCCGTTGGCTGGCTGCCCCGGTAAAGGCCCCCTTTTCATGGCCAAACAGTTCGCTTTCGGCCGTGCTTTCAGGGATGGCTGCACAGTTTACCGCGACGAATTTTTCATCGTGGCGGTCGCTCAGGTCATGGATGGCGCGCGCAACCAGTTCCTTGCCGGTGCCGGTTTCACCCGAAATCAGCACGGGAACTTCGGTGGGGGCGATATTGGCAATTTCATCCTTGAGATTGCGCATGGCAACGGAATTGCCAATCAGGCGTGAATCAAGGCTGCCGCGGCTTGCGATCTGACGGCGCAGATTGCGGTTTTCAATGACCAGACGGCGCTTTTCAATGGCGCGTTCCAGGCTTTCGACGATGTCTTTGGGTTCGAACGGTTTTTCAACGAAATCATAGGCGCCGCTTTTCATCGCCTCGACCGCCATGGGAACATCGCCATGACCGGTCATGAGGATAATGGGAATGTCCGGATCGGCGGCAAGGACCGAGCGGGTAAAGGTGATGCCATCGAGTTTGGGCATTTTGACATCGGTCAGGATCACCCCGGCAAAATCGGGATTGATGTCATGGAGCGCTTCGCGGGCATCCTCATAGACCGTGACATCGAAATCAGACAGTTCCAGCCACTGGGCAAGGGAGACGCGCATGGCTTCGTCATCATCGACGATGATGATGTGTGGCGTGATCTGTGGTGCGGCGTCACTGTCTTGCGCGCGGTCTTTGGTGGTCACGATGTTTTACCCTTGAGTAACGGCAGGCGGACTTCGAAGCAGGCCCCGGCGGTTTCGGTATTATAGGCTTTTATGCTGCCGCCGAAGTCCCGCACAATGCCATAAGTTACCGAAAGCCCCAATCCCACACCCTGACCGGGGTCCTTGGTGGTGAAGAACGGATCAAACAGCAGCGACAATGTTTCATCATTCATGCCAGGCCCCGTATCGGTAATGCGCATGATGACATCGGTTTGGGTTTCCGAAAGATCGATATAGATGCGCTTGGGCGCGCTGCCCGCCATGGCATCCAGTGCATTGCGGATGATGTTCACGCAAATCTGCTCGATGCGCACAAGGTCGGCGCGAATGACAAGCGGGGTTTCGGGTTCATTGCGCTCAAGGGTGCATTCTTCCTGCTGCAACTGGGGGCTTAGCAATTGCAGCGTGTTATCGAGTGCGACCTTGAGGTCAACCGGCTCCAGAACGCCGGTGGATTTGCGCGAGAATGTCTTGAGCTGACCGGTGATCGACCCCATGCGTTCGGTAAGGGCCGAGATTTGATTGATATTCTGATCAAGCTTTTCGGTTTTGCCGCGTTCGATCATCAGCTTGGCACTGGCGCAAAATGTTCGGATCGCGGCAATCGGTTGATTGATTTCGTGCGCGATGGCAGCCGACATCTGGCCGAGCGCGGCAAGTTTTCCGGCCTGCACCAGTTCGTTTTGCGTGCCGCGCAGTTCTTCTTCGGTTTTGCGCCGTTCGGTGATTTCTTCTTCAAGGCGGGTGTTGAGCGCCTGAATGCGTTCGAATTCAAGTGCCTCGCGCTGTGAGGCCAGTTTGAGTTCGCGTTCGCGCAGGAACAGGATGACCAGAATGATCATGCCCCCGGCAATCACCGCGATCAGCATCACCGCCCCCTGGCGATCGGTGACCTGATCCATGGATGTCAGATAGAAAATCCGCCAGGCGCTGCCGCGGATGCGTTTGCTGTCAAACAGGTAGCGCTGGCCATCAATGGCGACGATGCCCGATCCCTTTGCCAGCTGCTTTCCGACATCAAGGGAGGGCAAGGCGCGGCCGGGATATTGCCGGTTGTTTTCGATCCGCGCGCGATTGGCCGGCGACAGTGGCGAAAGCGTTTTGTATTTCCAGTCGCCGTGACTGGTCAGCGTAATGACACCATCGGCATCGACAACAAAAACGGTTTCGCCCGCGTCCTGCCAGTTCTGTTCGACTTCTTCGAGTTCAAGTTTGACGACCACCACCCCGATGATTTCGTCATTTTCGCGGATCGGGTTGGAGATGAACAGGCCAGCACGCCCGGTGGTTACCCCGATGCCAAAGAAGAAACCTTCCTTGCCTGAAAGCGACGTATTGAAATAGGGCCGGAAGGAATAGTCTTCGCCGACAAAGCTGTCGGGGGTGTTCCAGTTGCTTGAGGCGACGGTTTCACCACTGCGATCAAGAACATAAAGGGCGGCGGCCCCGGATTGGTCATTGACCTGTTGCAAATACAGGTTGGCGGTTTGCGCGGTGCGGCGATCCTGGATCGCGCGGGTCACCTGATGATGGCGCGCCACCACATAGGGCAGATAGCGATACCGATCAATTGCCGCACGTAATGAGCTGTCATAAAGCGTCAGGCGGGCTTCGCCTGTGCTTTCCAGTTCGCGAATGGTCAAATTCCCGGTCGAGCTGACAGCTGCCCAGATTACGATTGCCGAAATAAACGTCCCGGCAAAGATCAGGGTTCCGCGGCTGAAATTGCTTAACCAGTAGAAAATCGCGATCTACTCCGTGCTCAGGGATCATTTTGAAATGCCGGGCGTTTGGCCTTGGATGACATGTTTACGCCAATTAGGGAGCGTGGCGATATAAAGTCAACAAATACAGGCCGCCCAGGCATTCTGTGGGCGTGTATTTGAATGGCCTTATTTATGCCGCAAGCGGTTATTTTTTCGCCACATTGGAATGTAAATTGTATAGTTACCATAAGAGTGAAATGTATCTGTCCAGTAGATGAGGTCCAGGTGAGTAAGATCGCACTTGTTGATGACGACCGGAATATCCTGACGTCTGTGTCGATGGCGTTGGAAGAGGAAGGATATGAGGTCCTGACATTTTCTGATGGTTCGGAGGCACTTCATGCCATCACGAAAGAAGAGCCTGATCTGGCGGTGCTTGATATCAAGATGCCGCGTATGGACGGACTGGAGCTTCTGACCCATTTGCGCAAGAAAACCGAAATGCCGGTGATCTTCCTGACATCGAAAGATGACGAGGTTGATGAGCTGACCGGTCTGCGCATGGGGGCAGATGATTACATCAAGAAGCCGTTTTCCCAGCGTTTGCTGATTGAACGTATTCGCACCCTTCTGCGCCGTGCCGAAATCATGCGCGCTGGCGGTGTCCGCCCGAACGGATCGGATGATGTTATCCAGCGCGGTGACCTGGTGCTTGATCCGTCACGCCACATGTGCAGCTGGAAAGGTCAGCATGTGAACCTGACCGTGACCGAGTTCCTGCTTATTCAGGCGCTGGCAAAACATCCGGGCCATGTGAAAAACCGCGACCAGCTGATCGATGCGGCGTATGGCGAGCACATCTATGTTGATGACCGTACGATCGACAGCCACATCAAGCGCCTGCGCAAGAAGTTCCGCGAGACCGACAAGGAATTCAAGGAAATCGAAACGCTGTATGGTGTGGGATATCGCTATCGCGATACCGCAACAGTGGCGAGCTGATCAGAGATTTTCTGACGCGCCGAAGCAATGGGCTTCGGCGCGCATTCTTTTGCGGGCCCGATCCATTCCGGGCCGGTTATTGCAGGTTTGAATGAGCGATCTTGGGACTGGTGATCACGACCAGAACGCAGGTCCGTCCGAACACCGGACGACACGGATAGAGGAACGCCACGGGCTGTTTTCGCCTTTGACCTGGCGGATTCTGGCTGTGAATGCGCTGGCACTTTTTGTGCTGGTGGCGGGTATTTTGTATCTGGGCCGCTATAAACAGGAACTTATTCATTCCGAACTTGAAGCCATGGCCGTGCAGGCGGAAATGTATGCCGCGGCCCTTTCGACATCGGCGGTCAGTTCCGGCGATGATGCGACCAACCGGGTGAAAATCGAGGTGGCGCGTGAAATGGTGCGCCGTCTTGTCGGTATTACCGGGGCACGCACACGGCTTTTTGCCACCAATGGCAGCCTTTTGGCCGATAGCCGTAATATCCAGTCGCTTGGTGCGGGCACCATTCAGGCCGAAGAACTTCCCGCACCTGGTGAAGAAGATGCCTTTGCCGACATCATGCGCAAACTGACCGACGGGGTCCTGACCCTGTTTGAGGGTGAGCAGCCCTTGCCGCTTTATGTTGATCCGCCTGTGGCCAGTGCGGCCGATTACCCCGAAGTACGCGCTGCCCTCGCAGGCTATTCGCGCGGGGTGGTGCGTGTGGACAGTCAGGGGCGCCGGGTTTTGTCGGTGTCGGTGCCGGTTGCGCGTTTCAAGCAGGTTCTGGCATCGGTGATGCTGACCAAAAGCGGCGAGCCGATTGAAAATGCCCTGCATGCCGTGCGGCTTGATATCCTGAAAATCTTTGTTTTTGCCTTTGGCATCACGGTGTTGTTGTCGATCTATCTGGCAGGCGTGATTACACGGCCGCTTAACCGGTTGGCACGCGCAGCCGAACGGGTCCGGCGCAGCAAGAACCGCCAGTTTGCCATTCCCGATCTGTCCGGACGGCGCGATGAAATTGGCGATCTGTCGACGACCCTGCGCGACATGACCGAAACCCTGTGGGATCGCATGGATGCGATTGAACGGTTTGCCGCCGATGTCGCGCATGAGATCAAAAACCCGCTGACCTCGCTGCGTTCGGCGGTGGAAACAGCGACCCGCCTTAAGGATCCGGAGCGCCAGCGTCGCCTGATGGAAATCATTGCCGAGGATGTGCAGCGCCTTGATCGCCTGATCAGTGATATTTCCGATTATTCACGTATGGATGCCGAGCTGTCGCGGGCCGAAAGCGAGGAAGTCGATCTGGGTGTGCTGCTTCATACGCTGGGTGAGCTTTATAACGCCGATGTCGATGGTCCGCCGATCAAGGTCTCCGTGCCCGAAAACCTGAATGTGCCGGCCCTTGAAAGCCGGCTCACGCAGGTCTTCAGGAACCTGATTTCCAATGCGATCACCTTTACCCCGGAAGGCGGTGAAGTCCGCGTGCGGGCATGGCGTGACAAGAACTGGGCTGTGATCACGATTGACGATGATGGTCCGGGCATTCCACCGGGCAAGGAAGAGGCGATCTTTAACCGGTTCTATACCGAGCGCCCGTCGACCGAGAAATTCGGTCAGCATTCGGGACTTGGTCTGTCGATTTCCAAGCGAATCATTGCTGCCCATAACGGGGAGCTGAGCGCACAGAATCGCATGGTTGATGAGACCGTCAAAGGTGCGACCTTTACCATTCGCCTGCCGCTTGACTAAGATTTTTGCCGCCCAAATGCGCGATTTGCCTATGCGGGAGGTTAAGTCGATCACGCTTGCGACGTTTGGGGTTTGACAACCCAACTTCTGCCAAGCATCGTTTTTCCATTATGTCCCAGCTTCATGCAAATTGTGTCCGGATCGGTGCCCATGCGGTGCTGTTGCGTGGACCATCCGGATCGGGAAAATCCGGGCTTTCGCTGCGTCTGATACAGACGGGCGGCTTTCTTGTTTCCGATGATCGAACGGATTTGACGGCGCGCGATGGACGATTGATCGCCAGTGCGCCCGAACAGATTGCCGGAATGTGTGAAGTGCGCGGTATCGGGATCGTGCGCGGTTTGCCCCAAAAATCTGAGGGCGACGTGCGGGTTCTGATTGATCTGACCGATGATATGACCGCGGTCGACCGCATGCCTGAACCATCAATCGAAGAGTTTTGTGGCATTGCGATCCCGCGTTGGACATTATGTGCATCCGATCTGGCCATTGAGGCTAAGATTGGAGTAGCTTTGGCGCTCGCGACCGGTGAGATGACCCTTGAACCGTAATCCACAGGACCCTGTTTTGCAGAAAACGTCACAGAATTCTTCTGACAGTCAGAATACGGCCCTTGGCGCCTTTGATGGCAGAAGCGGACTGGTTCTTGTCACCGGTGTATCTGGTGCCGGGCGGACAACGACGCTTAAAATCCTTGAAGATTTCGGATTTGATGCGGTGGATAACCTGCCGCTTCGCATGTTGTCGGCACTTGTGCCCGGTGATTGTCGCCCGGAACAGCCGATTGCCATTGGCCTTGATATCCGTTCACGCGATTTCGGTGTTGATCAGTTTGTCGAGATTGTTGGCAAATTGCGCAATCAGACGGGCATGGATCCGTTGATGATTTATGTCGATGCCGACACAGCCGTGTTGCAGCGCCGCTTTACCGAAACCAGACGCCCGCATCCATTGAGCCACGACCGGCCACTGGTGGATGCGATCGAGCATGAAAAACGCCTGATGGCGCCAATTGCCGCCACGGCGGATATGCGGATCGACACATCGCGCCTGAAATCGGCCGAGCTTCGTAAGATCCTGCAAGACCAGTTTGATATTGGCGAAACCGAAGGCATGGCGATCTTTGTGCGCAGCTTTTCGTTCCGTCAGGGCGTGCCGGCAGAAGCCGACCTTGTTTTTGACGTTCGCTTTCTGCGCAACCCGCATTATGATCCCGAGCTTCGCCTGATGACCGGGATGAATGCGGCTGTTGGGCACTATATAGAAGAAGACCCGGACTTCGCCGGGTTTGTAAGCCGCCTGAAGGCAATGCTGGAACCGATTTTGCCGCGTTATGCGCAGGAAGGTAAAAGCTATCTGACCATTGCGGTCGGGTGCACAGGCGGTCAACATCGTTCGGTTTATATCGCGCGGTTACTCAATGACTGGATTGCTGATCTGGGGTATGACACACATCTCAGTCATCGGGACAAACCGGACGAGCCGACCTCGGGTGAGTGATAAAATGGAGAAAACTGCATGATCGGGATGGTGCTGGTCACCCACGGCGATCTCGCGAAAGAGTTCGTATCTGCCTTGCAGCATGTTGTTGGCGAACAGGAAAATGTCGAAGCGGTCTGTATCGGACCGGATGACGACATGGAACAACGCCGTTCGGACATTCTTGCCAGTGTCGAAAAGGTCGACAGTGGCAAAGGTGTTGTCCTTTTGACCGACATGTTTGGCGGTACCCCGTCCAATCTGGCGATTTCCATTATGGAACAGGCAAATGTCGAAGTGATCGCAGGGGTTAATTTACCTTTGTTGATTAAACTCGCATCTGTTCGCATCGACGGCACCTTGGCCGAAACGGTCAACGCAGCCCAGGATGCGGGGCGTAAATATATCAACGTTGCGTCGCGTCTGCTGAGCGGCGAGGAATAAGTCGGCAACAAAAAGAACAGGGCCGGGTGCACGGGGACAGCGCATCTGGCTTGCGGGGACATAGATGGCGCAGAAGGAAAAACGCACTTTAACAATCAGCAACCAGCGCGGATTGCACGCGCGGGCGGCTGCGAAATTTGTTAAACTGGCAGGCGAATTCAAGTCGAGCATCATGGTGCGCAACCGCGGCACCGAAGTATCGGGTGTGTCGATCATGGGGTTGATGATGCTGGCCGCATCCATCGGCACCGAGATCGAGGTTGAGGCCACCGGCCCCGACGCCACACAGGCGATTGATGCCCTTAATGAACTGGTTGATGCCAAGTTCGACGAAGAATAAGACCCGTCCAGCCGCGATTTAAGTAAGGCTGCTGGCATCTGACTTTCGGGACAACCGCAAAAACGCGTTGTCGGGTTAACAATAAAAGCGAGTTGGTAGCTAAGAAGACTTGCAAGTTCCTCCAACAGACCAAACCGTTTCAGATGAAAACACCACGGGCGTCCGGCGGGTCATCACCGGGTTGGGCGCATCGGGCGGGATCGTTATCGGTCGTGCCTTTGTGTTGGACCGCCAGATCATTCAGGTCAATCGCAAGCCGATTTCCGAGGACGGGGTCGAGGCCGAATGCAAACGCCTTCATGATGGCGTTGCCGAAAGTATTGATCAGCTCAAACGGCTGAAATCGCAATCATCGACCAAAGAAAGTGCCGCGTCAGAGGAACTTGGGTTCCTGCTGGATGCCTATATCCACATGCTGACGCAATCGCGCCTTGTGCGCGGGGCCGAAGAACTGATCGTTTCAAAACATCTTAATGCCGTGCATGCGGTCAGTGACGTGATCGATACGATTGCCGATCAGTTCTCAGGCATGGAAGACAGCTATATCGCGGCTCGGGCAACCGATATCCGCGAGGTCGGCCTGCGTCTGATGCGCTGCCTGATGGGGGAAACCGACCGGGCGATGGACAAGGCGCCAAAGGGGTCGGTCCTGATCGCCGAGGATGTCAGTCCGGCCGATATGGCGCGCTTTGAGCCCGGGCAGCTGACTGCCTTTGTCACCGCCCTTGGCGGGGCCGAGGGCCATACAGCGATTATGGCGCGTTCGCTTGGTATCCCGGCGGTCTTGGGCGCAGCCGACATCATTCGCGGTGTGCGCGGTGGTGATCAGATCATTGTCGATGGCGGGCGTGGTGAAGTGATCATTTCACCGTCGAACGCCGATATCAAACATTACACCCAGCGCCGGGCGGATTGGCTGGCGGCGCGGGAAAAGCTGGCAAGCTTGCGCGATGTGCCATCGGCCACGCGTGACGGGATTGATATCGACCTGCATGCCAATATCGAATTGCCGATCGAGCTTTCTGCCGCCCTTGAAAACGGGGCGAGTGGTATTGGCCTGCTGCGCAGCGAGTTCATGTTCATGAACAAGGACTATCTGCCAGACGAGGAGGAGCAATACGAAGAGCTCGCCGATATCGTCAAACGTATGGATGGCAAGCCGGTGACCATCCGTACCCTTGATGTTGGCGGTGAAAAACTGGCCGTCGCCCTTCAAAGCGAAATCGGGTCTGGCCCGAACCCGGCACTTGGATTGCGCGGGGTGCGGTTGTCGCTTCGCAAGACCGAATTGCTTGAAGCCCAATTTGCCGCCATCCTGCGCGCATCCCTGCACGGGCCGGTTCGGGTTCTGATCCCGATGGTGGTTGGGGTGCATGAAATGACCCGGGCGCGCCAGATCTATGAGTCTGTCGCCAAACGCCTGCGCAAGGAAGGCCATCCGATTCCCGAGACCCTGCCGCCCCTCGGTGCGATGATCGAAATTCCGGCGGCGGCACTGGCAGTCGACACATTGGCGCGCGATAGCGATTTCTTTGCCATCGGCACCAATGATCTGACGCAATACACGCTTGCGATTGACCGTACCGATGATCAGGTGGCGGGACTGTTTGATCCGCTGCATCCGGCGGTATTGCGTTTGATCCGGGATGTCATCCGGGTTGCGGGCGAACGGGATATTCCGGTCAGTGTTTGTGGCGAGATGGCCGGTGATCCGCGCTATGTGCCGCTGTTTATCGGGTTTGGCTTGCGCAATCTTTCGATGTCGCCGGTCAATCTGTTGCTGGTCAAGCAGCGCTTGCGCCGCCTGGATAGCCGCAATTCCGAACATCAGGCCAACCGCGTCATGGAGCAGTGGGATTCTGCGCGCATTGCCATGATGCTTGATGATTTTAACGACCTCGCCTGATCAATCCCGCCTTTCATAGCTTGTCGTGATCGCAACGCATCCCAACATAGGGGGCAGTTTTGTGCCTGCTCTGTGTTTGGGTGTGCGTGGGCGGAATGCCCCGGAGTCCAAGGCATGGCAGCGTACAGGGCGGTTCATTTTTGTGCGGGATGCAAATTCACACAAAAAAGGACTTGAAAACAATATAAAGATATCTTTATATGTGACCTATCGCGGTCAGGGATAGGACCGCAACAGAATTCTTCGGCGTATCGGTGGGGTCAAAATCCCAGGCGGATGCGCCATTCCTGTTTGATTGGAGACAACATGCCGAACTTTACCGATTACAAGGTCGCGGACATCTCGCTGGCCGGTTGGGGCCGCAAGGAAATCGCGATTGCCGAAACCGAAATGCCGGGCCTGATGGCGCTGCGCGAAGAATATGGCAATGCAAAGCCGCTTGCTGGCGCACGCATCGTTGGCTGCCTGCACATGACCATTCAGACCGCAGTTCTGATTGAGACCCTGACGGCACTCGGCGCGGAAGTTCGCTGGTCTTCATGCAACATCTTCTCCACCCAGGATCAGGCTGCTGCGGCGATCGCGGCTGCTGAAATCCCGGTCTTCGCATGGAAAGGCGAGACTGAGGAAGAATTCTGGTGGTGCATCGAGCAGACCATCGCGGGTCCGGACGGCTGGAAGCCGAACCTGATCCTTGATGATGGCGGCGACGTTACCCAGCTGATCCACGAAAAATATCCGGAACTTCTCGAAGACATCAAAGGTCTTTCGGAAGAAACCACCACCGGTGTGCATCGCCTGTATGAAATGGCGAAAAAAGGCACGCTTAAGGTCCCGGCGATCAACGTCAATGACTCGGTCACCAAGTCGAAATTCGACAACCTGTATGGCTGCCGCGAGAGCTTGGTTGATGGCATCAAGCGTGCAACCGACGTGATGGTTGCTGGTAAGATCGCCGTTGTTGCCGGTTTCGGTGACGTTGGTAAAGGTTCGGCCGCGTCCATGCGCAGCCAGGGTGCCCGTGTTCTTGTGACCGAAATCGATCCGATCTGCGCCCTGCAGGCCGCGATGGAAGGTTACGAAGTCACCACCATGGAAGACGCAGCCCCGATTGGCGACATCTTTGTCACCACCACGGGCAACATCGACATCATCACGCTTGACCACATGCGTGCGATGAAAGACCGCGCAATTGTTTGCAACATCGGTCACTTCGATTCCGAAATCCAGATTGGTTCGCTCAAGAACTACAAGTGGGACAACGTCAAGCCGCAGGTCGACGAAGTCGAATTCCCGGATGGCAAACGCCTGATCGTTCTGGCCGAAGGTCGTCTGGTCAACCTTGGTTGCGCAACCGGTCACCCGAGCTTTGTGATGTCGGCATCCTTCACCAACCAGGTGCTGGCCCAGATCGAGCTGTGGAAAAACCACACGAATTACGAAAACAAGGTTTATGTCCTGCCCAAACACCTCGATGAGAAAGTTGCAGCCCTGCATCTGGAACGTCTTGGCGTGAAGCTGACCCAGCTGTCTTCCGAGCAGGCCGAATATATCGGCGTGCCGCAGGCGGGTCCGTACAAGCCGGAACATTACCGCTACTAATTGGCGTCTGACGATTTGCATCAAAGCCGGTCTGTTCATTCAGGCCGGCTTTTTTGGTATCTATATACATCGCAAGTTGTTAGAAAAATTCAAACTTGTCAGATGGATGGCCGTCATGCCGCAACTTGAAATCGAGTATTCCGCCCAATTGCCGATCAAGGATGAATTGCCCAAGCTGGCAATTGATCTGCATTATGTGATTGCCCGCGAAACCGATGCGGAACTGGATGCGTTCAAGACTAGGATTACCCCATTGGAAAATGTCGTAATCGGCGATGGCGATGCGAAAAACGCCATGGTTCATCTTGATCTGCGGCTGCTGTCGGGTCGCAACAATGCGGTAAAATTTGCCACCGGTGAAGCAGCCCTGGCGGCGCTGATTGATCGGCTGGAATGGCTGGTGGGCGATTATCAGGTGCAGTTCACCGTCGAGGTCCATGACCTGGACCGGGAAAACTATTTCAAGCACATCACCGAAGGCCCGCGTTCTTCGTGATCAAGCGTCCAAACGCAGAAACGCAGGGCTTACATCAAAAGCGCCTCGTGGATCGGATGATCCGGGCCATAGCGGTCATTGAGCAATTTGATCAGTTCGCGCGAGAAGCCCTTACCAGCATCAAGCAGCGATCGCAGTTCGGCATCATTGCGATCATTCGGCCCGACCCCATCAAGGCGCGCGCGGACGGCCGGATTAGACAGTTCGCTTAAGAAGCGGTCATACAGTTCCAGGGCGGGCAGGCTTTTTTCCCCGAACACGGTTTGCAGGCGCGTGATGGGCGGCAGCTGTAAAAGTTCCGAAAGCTTTTCACGTTTGCCGGCGTAATCGCGGCCCGCGGTTTCAGCGGCTGCGATAATGCCGCCGAAATACAGCATCTTGCGCGAGAAAACCAGTTTCAGGCGCCGGGGTGCCCAGGCCTTGCTGGCATCGCCTTCGCGGGTCTTGATTTCAAAATCGACACTGATCGTACGGTAATAACGGATGACGTCATTGACCAGAAAGCGCGCGATGGAATCACGTGTGACGGAGCTTGTGACGTAATTGGCAATCAGGTCGTCAAAGAATTTGCGTTTACCGGCCTCGTTATAGAGCCATTCACATTCCAGCAAAAACAGCAGGCGGCGGGTGGTGATCGAGTTGGTGTCGCCATCAAGCCCGATGCGATTTACCAGTTCCTCGGCCGTGATATAGGACGAAAACGGGCCGTTTACCGCCGGCTTTTTGGTCACCATCTTACCCAGGATATCGGCGACCTGTTGGTGCGGCGCCTGACTGCGTTCGGCTTCGCGGCCGATGATGAAGTAATCCAGATCAGATTGATCGGATGCCTCATGCCGGCCATAGGACCCGGTGACCACCACGCAGAATGTATCGCCCGACAGGCTTTTGCCCAACGCGTCGCGCATCTCGGCCAGACGGGTGGCCGAGTAGTGCTGATTGGTTGCGATGGTTTGCGGTAACAAGATCGGAATTTTTCCTTGCTGCGACTCGTTGAAAACGGCCTGAACTGTCCCTTATGCAATAGGCTTTAAAGATTAAAAGGGCGTTTATCAGGATCTGTTTGAGTATCGCTGTAATCCGGGCATTTGCGCCATCCGGACCATAGTTGCACCGATTGATGGTGTTATATCGTCAATCAAACAGGCTGGCGGCGGCGGCCTGTTGGGCTGGGTCGGTCAGGCTGCCGACACGCCTGAGGAAGGAATGCTTTTCCTCGTAATAGCGCTTTGACAGATCGGCAAAGCAGCGGACTTCGACATCCTTGTTGATGTGAAATTCGCGCCTTGGCACCTTGGCCTCGTGCAAATCAAGGGTGCTGGCCGATGCGCTGATCTGATGGTCGACCGCGTCGGCAACGCCATCAAGCTCGATGCGGTTTTTCAGGCTGTGCAGGAATTTCTTGAAGGCCGGGTGGCTGTTCAAGAATGCCTTTTCGGTCAGCAGGAAATCATCGGCGGCAAAGTCCGGTGCATTTTTGACGACAAATTCGCGGCACAGATGGTCGGTGGCAAAGCACATCGGACCAAAGATGAAATTGCGATAGATGTCTTCCTTGAGCTGCCAGAACTTGTCCAAGCGTTTAAGCGATTCCGCATCCAGTTTGACCGCTGCTTCGAGCAACAGGCGCGGATGGCAATGCACATGGTTGGGATGGACGTATGTCTTTGTGCGACTGATGCCCTCAAGCGTGTCGATATTGACCGGGCCGGCAAACAGGGCGGCGTGCGGGTGATCGGACTTTTTTGAGAGAAGGGCGATGACCGCGTCCGGATCGACACCATGTTTGACCAGGAGATGATTGACCGACAGATCAAGCTCCACCTCGCCGGTGATGATCTGGTTGGTCAGTTGATGATGGTTGCGGTCAAAGCGCCGGGCAAATTCCGGTTCCAGCGTATGGGAAAACGGACCATGGCCAATATCGTGCAGCAGGGCAGCAGCGCCCAGAAGATCACAATCAGCATCCGACAGGCCCATCAGGCGGCAATAGCGTTGCGACAGCAGGGCCACGCCGATCGTGTGGTCATAGCGTGAATGACGGATATTGGCCGGGCGTCCATTAGGGTGGAACAGATAGTCGATGGCGCCCAGAAAAGAGATTTCGCGCAGACGTTCAAACGCCGGTGAGGCGATCAGTTTTTTGTGCAGCGGTCGGTCAAAGGCCGAGGCGATCTGGGCACGTTTGAAATGGTAGTTATATTGCGGCACATCGCGAAACAGCAGTTCCCATTCGGCGATGTCATCGGCATTGAAATTGGTATCAAACAGATCGCCGATTTCCGGGGCGGGTTTTGCAGCACCCTTGAGCGTGGCAGAGTCCTTTTGTGGCGCGGCGGGCTTGGGCTCCGCGCGCGGGGCAAAAAGATCTAGCTGCGGTTTTGGGCTCATCTTGGAAATGACGGATACGCTTAATCTGTTACGAATGTCGGTTCCGCAGACATAAACGGAATCATCGATCATGTCATCGCGGTTTTTCCGCAAGGTTTCACCGTGAAACACGGCCCCAGACAAGGCTGTTGCCGAGATGATGCGAAACGGTGGTAAAAGCACATCGTTTTCACCATAATAATAGCTCATAAACACAAACGGTTAACAACACGTGACACGGCAAGCATCCGAGCAAGCTTCCAGACAGATTGGAGCAGACAAAAAGGTGGGCGCGATTTGGCGCAAACTGCCTGATTTGTTGCGTCCGGCCTTCTGGCAAGGGGTCGGAGCCATGGCTGCCACGTTGATTCTCTCCGTCACAGTACAGGCGCAGGAAAAATTCCGTCTTAATAACGCTGCCAATCCGGGGGCCAATGCCAACCAGCCGGACGGCATTGGCGCGACGATTTTTGGAAGCCTTGCGGGGCTGAGTGACCGTGATTGGCTGGTGGTTGGATTGGCGGCAGTTGGTGGTGCGGCGATTGCCGGGTGGGTTGGCTGGCGACTGTCGCTACGCATGCGCCGCCATCTGGAAGAAGTCGAAGATCACGAACATGAACTGGCCGGCGAGACCGAGCTTTTCACCCAGCTTCTGTTTGCCGGACCCGACCCGGTTTATTATTGGAGCCGCCATGGCTTTGCCGAGGGGGCCAGTCCGTCACTTAAACGGGCCTTTCAACTCGGGCAGGATGGACGTTTTCCCGATCTGCTGGATCTGTTGCGCGATGAGGATGCGGATGCGCTAAAAGAACGGGTGCGTAACCTTAAATCCGGGCATGACCGGTTTGAGCTGTGGGTCACGACCCTTGATGAGCGCAAATTCCATGTGACGGGCATGGCTGCACGCAAGGACCGGTCATCGGATGTGCTGGCCCATGGTTTGTGGTTCCGCGATGAAACCCGCCATTCGCGCGAACGCGAAAGCCAGTTTGGCGATTTCCAGCTGCTGAAACATGAAGTATCGGGACTGCGGCAGTTGCTTGATAGCCTGCCCTTCCCCGTCTGGCGTCGTGACGGTGAGCTGCGTCTTATTGATTGCAATATTGCCTATGCCGATGCGGTCGAACATGAAAGCATCGAAGATGCGCTGGCGACACAATCGGAAATCGGTGCGGGCGTGATCCCCGATCACGGGCGATCGCTTGCAGCGTCGGTTCAGCGCAACAATGAAAGCCTGACGCGTGATTTCCATGTCGTTATTCGCGGTGATCGCAAATTGCTGCGCATTACCGAAATGCCGGCAGGTCACGGGGGCGGTGATGATGGCGTCGAAGCTGGAGGCCTGATCGGGTTTGCGATTGATTGCACCCCGGTTGAGGAATTGCAGTCCGATCTGTCACGCCATATTCGCGCCCATGCCGAGGTGCTGGAAAACCTTGGCACCGCGATTGCGGTGTATGGCGGGGATAAGGGGCTTATCTTCTTTAACACCGCGTTTACCAAGCTTTGGGATCTCGATGACGAGTGGCTCTGGACCGAGCCGACCCATGATGATGTGCTCAGACGTCTGCGTGATGACCGCAAGCTGCCGGAGGTGGCCGACTTCACCCAGTTCCGCAATGCCGAGAACCAGCGCTTTACCGATCTTCTCAAACCCGAAGAAGATTTGATGCATCTGCCCAATGGCATGACGTTGCGTCGCTTTATCTCGCCGCATCCGTTTGGCGGACTGATGTTTGTCTATGAAGATGTCACCGACAAGCTGGTTCTGGAAAGTTCATACAACACCCTGATTGCGGTACAGCGTGAGACGCTTGAAAGCCTGCATGAAGCAGTTGGCGTGATCAGTGGCGATGGTCGGTTGCGGCTTTATAACCATGGCTTTGCCGATCTTTGGGGACTTGAAAGCACGTTCCTGGATGCGTCCCCTCATCTGGGGGATGTGGTCGAGAAATCCAAGGAGTATTGGCGCGAACGTGATGACTGGGACAAGTTCAAAAGCCGCATGGTCGCGCGCATTACCAACCATGAACCGATGAATGGCCGGTTGGAGCGATCTGATAATTCGATCGTTGATTTTGCCATCGTGCCGCTGCCCGACGGGGCGGTGATGATGTCCTATATCGATGTGACCGATACCATCCGGGTCGAGCGCGCCCTTCGGGAACGGAACGAGGCCCTCCGTACCGCCGATCAGATGAAGTCGGACTTCATTTCCACGGTATCGCGCGAACTGACCAAACCGCTCGATCACATCAATGGCGAATCAGATCGCCTGATCCCGCATCTGACCGGCAATGTCGCGCGGTCGGTCGAAACCATCCGCACCGAAGCGCAAAGCATGCTGGCGCTTGTCGATGATATGCGTGATCTGGCGACCCTTGGATCGGGGCAGGTGGCACTGGAACTTGATACCGTTGATCCGCGTCGTTTGCTGCGCTCGCTTGAGGCGCTGACGCGTGCGCGGTTGGCGGAGCTTAACGTGTCGCTGCGTCTTTATTGTTCGCGCCAGATCGGCTGGATGGTGGCTGATGAGCGCCGCCTGAAACAGGCCTTGTTCATTCTGGTGACCAATGTGCTGCGCACAGCCCCCGAGGGCAGCGAGGTTTCGGTGATTGCGCGCCGTCGTGGCGAGGATATCGAAATTTCCATCTCGCTGTCGGACGAAGCGCCGCAGCCGATGCTGTTTGAAGGCCTGCGCGACGGCGAATCCCCATCGGCCCGACGTGCGCTTGGCATGGCGATGGTGCGTGCCGTGGTCGAAATCCATGGTGGGCGCGTCAAGATCAGCCGCGATGGCCGCGAGATCGCCTGCATCCTGCCCGCCGGTGAGGAGAGCGATTTGGGCTAAGGCCAACTTCGATGCCACCCGGATACGAAAAAGGCGCCTTTTGTTTGGCCTGTTTGGGCCTGCGGATCAGACCGTAAATGGCACATCCTTGCCAGCGATAAAGGCATCGATGTTATCGAGCGCGCGGAAGCCCATGGCGTTGCGGGTTTCAACCGTGGCCGAGCCCAGATGCGGCAGCAGGAAGGTGTTTGCAAGGTCGCGATAGGCCGGTTCGATATTCGGTTCACCGGCAAATACATCAAGGCCCGCCGCCGTCAACTTGCCCGATTTCAGGGCGGCAATCAGATCGTGGTCATTGACCACATCGCCGCGCGCGGTGTTCACGATGATCGCGCCATCGGGCAGTTTGGAAATGAAGTCCGTATTGACCATGCCGCGCGTTTCCGGGGTCGAGGGGCAGTGCAGTGACAGGAAGTCACAATGGGGCAAAAGGCCCGCGATACTGTCGTGATAGGTCGCCCCCATTTCCTGATCAGCAGGCAATTGACGGCGGTTGTAATAGTGGATGTCCATATCAAAGCCGCGTGCGCGTTTGGCAACCGCCTGGCCGATGCGGCCCATGCCAACGATGCCAAGTTTCTTGCCCGTGACTTGGGTTCCCATCAGATGGGTCGGACGCCAGCTTGACCAGGTGGCGTTGCGGACTTCTGCTTCGCCTTCGCTCGCACGGCGGGCGGCACCCAGGATCAGAAGCCAGGCGATATCCGCCGTGGCATCGGTCAGAACGCCTGGCGTGTTGCCGATAATGACCCCCTTTTTCTTGGCCGCGGCCAGATCGATATGATCGGTCCCGACCGAGAAGGTGGCGACGATTTTTACGCTATCGGAGAGATGTTCGAAAAACTCGGCATCAATCGGATCGCCGACCGAAACAAGGGCCGCATCCGCGCCATGGCAAAGGGCGAGGATTTCAGCACGGGTCAGGGGATCGTCATCTTCCTGGGTTCGGATGTCGTAACTTTCGGCCGCACGTTTTGCGACGGCGTCAGGCAAGCGGCGGGTTACGGCAAGAACGGGTTTCATTGTGTTTCTCCCTGATGCGGTTTTGTTTTTAAGAGTTCTATGACCCTAGAATAACTGCCCGACGGCCAGACGGATACCGATAGATGTGATCACCAGCGACAGCAGGAAATCGGCCAGCACGATGGTGCTGGCGGTCGGGATCGACACCGACAGTGTCAGCTTGGCGATATAGACGCCATAAACCAGTGTCGCGATCACCGCGATAAAGACAAAGCCACCGGCACCAAGCGACGGGAACAACACACCAAGCAACAAGGCCGCCAGATAAAGCCCCATCTGAAGCACGCTTGCCCAGTTATAGACCGTGATGAACGCGATATAGCGTTCGGCACGGCCCAGCATCGGAATGACGTGGAACATGATCAGCGGGAAGGCGACCCATTTGATGACATAGGCGATGCTTTCAACCAGCATATAACGCGTGGCCGGAAAGCCATCGGGTGCATCAAAAATATCGTTCCAGCGCAACAGGGCAAAGGCCGGGAATACAATGGCGGCCGCAAGGAACGAGCGCCAGAATCCCTCAATCGAAAAGTTAAAAAATCCAAGACCTTGCTCGTTGCCACGGGCAAGACGCCATGTGCCATAAAGGGCGCGCAAGGTTTCGCTGGAGGTGCTCATTTGGGGCTTGTTTCCGCACTTTGGGACAAATCTGATCCGGATTGTCTAGCAGTCTGTCAGACAGAGGGAAACAGCTTATCGCTGATTGCCGGTCCTTCACAAGGTGGGCTTGCCAAACGTCTTTTTTCTGCACGGCCAGTCGGGCCTTTGGCGTGGAAAAGAGGTGGCGGATCAGGATGACGGACAATACGGACGAATATGCGTTGCGCTTGTCCTATCTTGAAAAGACCGACCCCAACTCGCTTGCGGTCGCCCGGCTTTATCTTGAAATGGCCAGCAATCATTCCCCCGAAGAACGCGAAGCGGCATTAAGATATTTTGATGCTGCCGATGCGATTTTTTCCCTGCATCTGCCAACCGCGCGCGACGCGGCGGTGGCAGGTCTTGCACTTAGCCTTAATAACCGCGCAGCGCTTGAGATCGAAGCCTGCGAGTGGGACTGGGCGGTGGATGCCGCCTGTCAGGCGGTGGCACTGCGCGAGGATCGGTTGCGCAATTGTGTCGGGCGCAAGGATGACAGCGAACGGCTTGATCTGGGCTATTCACTGGCGGCACTTGTTCTGGCGTTGCAAGGGGCAGGCAAGCTGGAACTGGCATGTGATGCGGCGCGCGACGGGGTTGAGGTGCTTGGCGCCTTTGCCGGCAAGCGCAATCAGGATGCGTTCGTTTTATTGACCAAGCTGATCTGTATCTATGCCGATTTGTGCAGCCGGACCGATCAGTTGCCCGATGCCGGGGTGCTTTTGCCATTGGCCAAGGCGTTTTACAGCACGCGTGGCAAGGATTAGCGGCCCTGCGCCCCAGTAAAACAAAACGGCCACACGGGCGTTACCCGTGTGGCCGTTGGCATTTTGGATTTGGTGACGGTGATCAGCGGGTGCTGGCCACCGACCAGGTCAGGGTGACATCGCCATTGGCGGGGACGTCGATTTCCCAGCTGATCTGGTTGGGTTGGTCACGCTCGTGCTTGTGGCTTTCGGCGGTGACTTTCCAATCGACGGGGATGTCTTCACGGATGGAGACGGTTTCGACCCGGTCACTGGTGTTGCGGATCGTCCATTTGAGATCCGCACTGACCGCGTCTGGCAGGTTTGCGCGCGCCTTGCGATCAACCGCGACCACGTCACGCGTTCCGTTCAGATTGCTGGCCCTGCCCAGGCTAAGGGTGGCATCCTGCCCGACCGGGGTGAGCGAAATCATGTCTTCTGAGAGATAGCCGGTGTCGCCGGCAGGCGTTTTGGCATAGATGCGGACAATGCCATCGGGCCACGGGCTTTTGGCGTCTTTGCCGCCTTCGTTGGTGATGTCGATTTCAAGTTCGGGGCGAACGAACTTCTGGCCGTTGCGTTGCTCCATATTATAGACGTTGCTTGCGGCGGTGAAGATCGCGCGGCGTTTGACCGGCAGGACCTGCGGGTCGAGCAGCGGCAAGATCACCGTATCGCCATTCTGCATCGAAAGTCCGTCGAATGGACCATAGACATGCAGGTTTTCAAAGCTTGCCCGGTCCGGCGCGCTGGCAGCCGATGCCGCGCCATCGGCAACAGCCGACATCATCATTTCAGTCCGTGCTGCCTTTGCCATCGGGGGCTGTTGAACGCGGTTGGGATCGCCTGCCACCAAACGCAAGGACGCATCGTCATAGTCGCTGCCCGATGCGTTCATGACCTTGGCGATGGCAGTCAGTTTCAGGCTGTTTTCCGCACGGTCATAATAGGCGGTATAGGATGTATTCCAGCCAATCCCGCCCAGAAGATAGGCCATTGAGACGTGATCAAGCGGCGCGCTGGTCGTGATATCGGCATCAAGGGTAGGGCGGGTGGTAAAGCCATCGGGCAGTTCGGAAATGATCACCTGATCAAGGGCAACGCGTTCGATCCCGGCATCGGTTTCGACCAGGGCCACGTGGGTCACGGCAACAAGGGTACCTTCGATCAGGTCATCATCGCGGCGGATGGTGACGGTTTTGCCGATCTGATCGCGCAGCAGGTCATCAAGCGCGTTGGAGCCGTTGCTGCGATTGCGCAGCGACGTCCAGACAAGATCGGCATCCTTGGCGGTGCCGAGCAGGAAGGAATCATTCATGATGGTGCGTGGCAGGCCATCAATGCGAAGGGTGCTTTGGCCTTCGGGGATGGCGACGTCACGTTGTTCGGCGATCAGGGACAGATTGCCCGGATAAACGGTGAGTTGCAGGTTGGTGCGGTCATTTGCCGACAGATCAACGGCTTGGCTTTGTGCGCGGGCAGGGTTGATATCCTGTCCGAAAAATACCGCTGAGCCCAACAAAGCGGCCAGTGCGAAACGATTGCGCAATGCTGCAGACATTCCCGATCCCTTTAAATGGTGGCATATTAAGGTCCTGTTTTTACCCTGCTACCTTTGCTTGAAAAAGTGGCAGGATCAAGGACATGTGGGGACGATTTCAAGAATGAGGTCAGCGCAAAGGGCGCCATGCACACAGTGCTGGTGGCGTTTGTTGCGAACGAAGTTGTCCTGAATCGAGGGCCGTAAACGCGCAGGCGATCAGCCCAGTTCGTGATGGAATGAATAGCCGCCAGCTTCTGGCAGGTGATGCTGATAGGCCGCCTGACGGGCCGTGTCGATAATGATCGGGGCACGCAGATTGACCGACATGCTGACCGGGCCATCATCGGGTTTGTGCAGGGTGACAATCAGCAAGACCGCGCCATCATTCTTCTTGATGCCATGAATGGCAAAGGCCTGTTCAAGATGTTCGGGGCGGATCGTGTCGCTTTCAAGGTTATAGGGCGCGACGATAAAGGCCAGTTCAGGTTCGGTCAGGCATTGCATGAGAAGAAAGGCACTTCCGCCTTCGCCCGGGAAGCTCGCAAGGGCAAAGACGTTATGATCTGGAAAGCCCTTGAGCCCGGCGGGAAAATAGATCGCCTTGTCCCAGGCAAATTCCCGTTCACCAAAAAGGGTGGTCAGTTTTACCGCGGACGGGACGGCATCTGTGGCCGTTGGGTTCGCGCCTTTCGTGGTCGCCATCGCGTCCTCCTGAAGATCCGGTTTCAAGCTTAAGCAAGAATTATCCAAGCATTTTGGATTGGTATGCCCAAGATTCAAGGGTTTGGCAGACCGGGAGGCATTCTATCAGGCGTTTATTTAGCAGGCGTTAAAGAGAACGCCCACAGGTTCGCTAAATCCTTTGACCTGAATGGTTTGCGTCTGGCCATAGCGGGCGAGCAGGATCGGGGCCGCAATCGGGGCTTCGCTGCGCAGGCGATCGGCGAACTGTTCGCTCATGACCGTATCGCTGCCAAGTTCGCGGGTGGCCTTTTCAAGTCGGGCGGCCAGATTGACCGTGGCGCCGATCACGGCCGGTGTCACTGCCTCGCGCTGGCCGATATCGCCGACAACTGCCGGACCGAAATTAAGGCCCACGCCGATTTCCAACGGCGCACCGCCATTGGCCGGGTCTTTTGCCTGCCATTCGGCAACTTGGGTGATGATGGCTTGTGCGGCACAAAGCGCGTTGGCGGCAGGGTGTTCAAGGTTATCGAAGGCGGCGAAACTCGCCATCACGGCATCGCCGATATACTTTTCAACAATGCCGCCATAGGCGCCGATCTGGGATGTGGCGATCTGATGGAACTGGTTGAGAAAGCGCATGACTTCCTGCGGGTCACGCTTTTCGGCAAAGCGCGAAAAGCCGATGACATCGGCAAACAGAATGACGCATTCGCGCCGTTCGCCGACACGCACCGGTTCATCACGATCAGCCAACTGATCAGCAAGGGCGGTCGGGAAATAGCGTGCAAGGTTGCCATGTGCGCGTTCGGATGCGGCCGACTGATTGATCAGAACCCGCAAACGCGAAACCATCACCGCACAGGCCAGCGTAAAGACGATGACGATGATCACCTGTTCGGCCAGGGCGGAAATATCGACAAATTCCGGCAGGTTATAGGTGTCGATAATTTCCTGCTGGGTCGGGTTCCATTCATCGCCGAAATGCTGCGATACGATGACGCCGGGGCGCGTCATCAGCCACCAGATCGCCCCGCACCACGACACAAACAGCCAGAATCCGAACCACAAGATCAGGCGCGGCGAGAAGGTCATGATGATGATCGCCATCATGATCGTGGAAAAGACCACGCCACGGTCACGCACGACAAAGCCATACAGCCAGGCCGGTTGTTCGAGCAACGGATTAAGCGGGTCGGGAACGACGGAGACATAGACGATCAGCACGGCGTCAATCACGGCCAGCACATAGATCATCCAGTAGGCTTTATCCCCGCGAAAGGCGACATAGAGCTGCACAAACACACCGGGAATGAACCAGGCGAGAACTTCAAGCAGGGTATAGAGCTTGCCGGTTGGCGAATCAGGTTTGCTAAACAGCAGCAGTATGAATGCCAGCAGACAAATGCGCAGAAAGGCGACAAGCATCAGCCCGCGCTTTTCCTCGCGGGCGACCAGGCGTTCAAACAATGAGTCTGATGGTTCAGTTTTTGACGGCATCAGCAAGAAGTTGTTTCAGCCCTTCGCTGTCCTTGATGACCAGACGACCGTCACGGCGTGTGATCATCCCCTGTTTTTCAAGTTCACGCAGTTTCTTGTTCACCGCTTCACGCGTTACGCCAAGCATCAAACCCAGTTCCTGCTGGGAAAGCGGCAGGGCAATGCGGATGCCTTCGGGATCCGGGCCCCCATGGCGTTCGGCCAGCCACAGGATACGTTTGATTAGGCGTGCAGTCAGATCCAGGAAGTTGGCATCTTCAAGAAGATCACTGACCCAGCGCAGGCGACGGCACAAAAGGGCCGTGATGTGACGGCGCAGCGGTGCTTCGCGATCAAAGATCTCAAAGAAATCATCGCGTGAAATAAACAGGGTCCGGGTCGGGCCGACTGCGCGTGCGGTTGCGGTACGCGGTTCGCCATCCAGCAAGGCGATCTCGCCAAACACAGCACCGGGTGCGAGAACGTTAAGCACGATTTCCTTGCCGGTTTCCGAGACAGAGGAAATGCGAACCTTGCCCGCCTCAACCGCATAAAGTCCGTCTGCCGGTGCCCCTTTTTCAAACAGCAACTGGCCATCTTCCAGTCGGCGCACGGTGGCCTGGTTGGACAGCTGTTCGAGCAGTTCGGGATCAAGATCCTCGAACAGGAAGCTGCCTGCCAGAATGCGCGAAGCGACTTTCGCAAGTTGCGGGGATTTGTGACCGGTTACACTGTTCACGGGATTCACTTTGAAAATGGTTTCGTTTCAGGGGGCGAATCGAAAAATTTGACTGCCAAAGTAGCACAAATACCCGGAATTGCAGCAAGCTGTTTTGTCGAGGATTGCATTGCGGGTTTCCTTGCCACTGGTCCGGGTCACTGCGGCCGATTTTGCAGCGCGAACGTGCATGGATGGCCGCAATTGTGATCGTCAAATGGATGACGTTATGAAACAAGCAATGCGATAGGGGCGGTTTCTTCTTTGAATTGAGGGGATGTCGCGCGTATCGTGGTGTATGGTTGCAAATATGGCAGCATGTCGAGACTGCCCTTTAGGAACAAAGAGATGAGCGTGCAGGAAATTCTTGTCATTAACGGACCGAACCTGAACCTTCTGGGGCAGCGGCAGCCGGAAATCTATGGCTATGACACATTGGCCTCGATTGAGGAAAAGTGTGCTGTGCTGGCAAAGGATCTTGGTGTTTCGGTGCGGTTTGGCCAGTCGAATCATGAAGGTGCGATCATTGATATGATCCACGACGCACGCGAAAAATCGGCTGCGCTTATCATAAATGCCGGCGCCTATAGCCATACCTCGATCGCGATCCATGATGCGCTCAAGACGTTTGAGGGCTATATCATTGAACTGCACATTTCCAACCCGCATGCGCGCGAGGAATTCCGCCATACCAGCTGGATCAGCTCGGTCGCGGATGCGGTGATGGCCGGTGCCGGTGCCTATGGCTATGAGCTGGCAACCCGCCTTGCAGCAGAGAAAATGAAGGCGGCCTGAGTAGGCTGACGTTTATTCAATCAAAATTTGATTGAGCCGCAATTTTGTGGATGTAAACGATTTGAATAATTACGACACGCGATTGTTCGGATCAAAAGAAAGGCGGCCGTTGGCCGCCCTTTTTATTGGCTTGGATGTCTGGGATCAGACCGAGCTTCGCGACCTCAGTGCCGCGGCCAATGTACCGTCATCCAGATAATCAAGTTCACCCCCGACCGGCACGCCATGGGCAAGGCGGGTGACCTTGACGCCGGTCTCCATCAGTCGTTCGGTGATGTAATGTGCTGTGGTCTGGCCATCAACTGTGGCATTGGTGGCAAGGATCACCTCGGTGACGCCATTTTCGCGCACGCGATTGACCAACTGATCGATTTTAAGGTCATCCGGGCCAATGCCATCAAGTGGTGACAGGGTGCCGCCCAGCACATGATAGCGCCCCTTGAACGACGCGCCGCGTTCCAGGGCCCAAAGGTCCTGAACTTCCTCGACCACGCAGATGGTGTCAGAGCTGCGGTTCTGGTCAGCACAGATGTGGCAGGGATCGGTGACATCGATATTGCCGCAACTGGAGCAGGTCGTCATGACCTCGGCCGTGGCATGCAGGGCATCGGCCAGCGGGATCATCAATGTTTCGGGTTTTTTGAGCATTTGCAAAACCGCACGCCGGGCCGAACGCGGCCCAAGGCCGGGCAGGCGTGAAAGCAGCTTGATCAGATTTTCAATTTCCCGTCCGGTCATCATGACCCCGTATCTTAAAAGATTGATCGTTGCATATTGCTTGTATCAAAAACAAAGGGCGGCGCAATGCCGCCCTTTGCCGCGTATATTTGAAGTACGAAGTTTGTCTGCTGTCCGATGACAGATCAGAACGGCAGTTTGAAGCCTTCGGGCAGATTCATGCCGCCGGTGACGTCTTTCATCTTGTCCTGAACGGCGGCCTCGACCTTGACTTTTGCGTCGTTATAGGCGGCAACGATCAGGTCTTCGAGGACTTCGGTATCTTCGGGGTCGACGATGCTTTTATCAAGCGAAAGGCCGCGCATTTCGCCTTTGCCATTCAGCATCACCTTGACCATGCCGGCACCGGACTGGCCTTCGATTTCAAGTTCAACCAGACCTTCCTGCATTTCCTGCATTTTGGACTGCATCTGCTGGGCCTGTTTGAGCATCCCTGCAAGGTTCTTCATAGCTCGTCGTCTCCTTCGAGATAAAATGCGTCATCATATACGGAACCGCTTTCGTCCTCTTCACCTTCGGATACTTCCTGTCCGGGTGGCAGATGGACGGCCACGATTTTTGCTTTGGGTAAACCATCAAGAATGGCCCGGACCAGCGGATCTTGCGAAGCATCAGACTTGCGCTGTTCCAGGGCTTCGAGTTCCTGTTCCTTAAGGGTCGGTGCGCCTTCTTCGCGCTCCGAGACGCTGACCAGCCAGCGATGACCGGTCAGGCCATTAAGCGCCTTGATCAGTTTTGGCGACAGGTCCGACCCCGCCCCGCGTGCCGGGCGAAATTCAATGCGACCCGGTTCGTACTTCACCAGATGCATATAGTTTTTGACCTGCATGGCCAGACCGGTGGTTTCGCGGTCCTTGCCCAGAAGTTCGGCAACTTCTTCAAACGTTTCGGGCATCTTGGCATAGACCGGCTGTGCGATCTGTTCGGGTTCGCCCAACGGGTCCGGGCGACGTTGAGCGACAGCAGACGCACCGCCGCCATTCACGACCTGCATGCGCGGGCCCGGGCCACCACTGCCGCCGCCATTTCCGCCACCACCTTGGGGGGCGCCGCCGCCATTACCGGCATTGTTCATGTCCTGACGGAGCTTCTTGATCAGATCGCCCGGCGGCGGCATTTCCGCAGCATAAGCCAGACGGATCAGGATCATTTCAGCGGCCTGAATGGGGGACGGCGCGATGCGCGTTTCTTCAAGGCCCTTGAGCAACATGTGCCAGGCGCGGGTTAATTGCGGCATGGCAAGCTTGGCGGCGATTTCCTTGCCGCGTTCGCGTTCGATCTGCGACACGCCGGGATCATTGGCGGCATCGGGTGAAAGCTTCACACGGGTCAGCCAGTGGGTGAGGTCGAGCATATCCTGCAGCATGACCGGCGGATCACCGCCAAGAGCATATTGCGCGCCCAAAAGTTCAAGGGCCTCGTTGATTTCGCCCTTCATGGTGAAATCAAACAGATCGAAAATCCGCGAGCGGTCCGAAAGACCGAGCATGTCACGCACCTGCTGGGTGGTGACCTTGCCAGCGCCATGCGAAATCGCCTGATCAAGCAGGCTCATGCCATCACGCACCGATCCATCGGCCGCACGGGCGATCAGCGTGACGGCTTCTTCTTCGATCTCGGCATTTTCCAACCCGGCGATGCGGGTATAGTGGGCTGCCAGTTCATCGGTCTGAACACGGCGCAGGTCAAAGCGCTGACAACGCGACAGGACCGTGATCGGAATTTTGCGGATTTCGGTGGTGGCAAAGATGAATTTCACATGCTCTGGCGGTTCTTCAAGCGTTTTCAAAAGCGCGTTGAACGCACTTTTCGAGAGCATGTGCACTTCATCAATGATGTAGATCTTGTAGCGGGCCGAGGTCGGGCGATAGCGCACCCCTTCGATCAGCTCGCGAATGTCATCAACACCGGTGCGTGACGCCGCATCCATTTCCAGCACATCAACATGGCGGTCTTCGGCAATCGCACGGCAATGCTCACAGACACCGCACGGCTCGATCGTCGGGCCGCCATTGCCATCGGCACCAATACAGTTCAGCGCACGGGCAATGATACGCGCCGTCGTGGTTTTACCGATCCCGCGGACCCCGGTCAGGATAAAGGCATGGGCCAGTCGACCACTTTCAAGCGCGTTTGACAGCGTCTTGACCATCGGCCCATGGCCGATCAACTCGTCAAAGGATTTCGGGCGGTATTTGCGCGCAAGAACCTGATATTCGTTTTTGGCTTCTGGTTCGGCCACAGCAGCGGGCGCGGTTGTTTCCGCACCATCAACTGACTCGGTCGACGTCGGTTCACCTTCTGGCGCTGTTTCGCTCGCGGTCTCGATCTGATCGCTCATTCATCCGGTCCGGACTGTTTTAATTCTCAGTTGGTTTTAGCAGCTTCGAAGCCCGATGGGAAAGGCCAAGTGGGAAATTTCCCATACAAAAACCCATCTGCCCGTGAATGTCAGGGGCATGGCAATTATCAGCGATTTCAAAGGGAGAAATGAAAGGGTGAGAGACTGAACAGCGACCCGGAAAAACTCGTTACGGCTGCTACCTTCCGGTCCTGACCGGGTTGGCGAGCGGTCCGTCCACTGCCAGCCTCTCGCCCCCTATATCGCGCAAAGATGGGTAGAACGCAAGCGTTGGCTGGGATTTTTTCTGTGTTCAAGCAATCGTGGCTTTTGGCAGGCCGTTGCGCGCGTTAATGTCTTCATCCGTCACCACAGGAAATATCGGCGATCCCATGGGTTTGGTCGATATTTGCCAAAAAGAATTTTGGGAAAACCACTGCCATGAACAGGCTGTTTTATGAATCTGTCGATCTTGATCGCGATGCCATGTTGCGCAAGCGCGATGACTGGCAACAGGTTCTGTTGGCCGAGGAGTCGTTGCGCATCCTGATCTGTCATGCGGGCGATCCGCTCTTTGCCTGGCCCGAAGACATGGATGCCCATGAACTGGTGGTGCTTGGTGCCCCGGCGGTTCCGCATCTCGATGTTGATCTGCATGGTGGGCAGTGGATTTACCTTGGCCGCGATGAAGCCGGGCCGGTGATTGCGGTGGATATCGCACCGGTGGTTTCCGATCGTGACGAAGCGGTGCGGAAACTGGGCGGCGGGTTTGGTGACATGCGCACCCGTATGGCCAATCTTTCCATTGATGAGGCGGGCCTTGCCGCGCAGGCGCGCGCCATTTTCCATTGGCATCAGGGCCATCAGTTTTGCGGGGCGTGCGGCCATCCCAACCAGGTGGCGGAGGCGGGATATCGTCTGCAATGCAGTAATCCCGATTGTGGCAAATCGCATTTCCCGCGCACCGATCCGGCCGTGATCATGCTGATCCATCATCAGGATCATGTGTTGCTGGCACGGTCGCCACAATTCCTGCCCGGGATGGTGTCGGTGCTGGCGGGCTTTGTCGAGCCGGGTGAAACCCTTGAACAGGCGGTCGCCCGTGAGGTGTTCGAGGAAGTCGGGATCAAGATCAAGCGACCGCAATATGTCGCATCCCAGCCCTGGCCATTTCCGGGATCATTGATGCTGGGCTTTGTGGCCGAGGCCGAAACCACCGAGCTTGTGCCTGACAATGACGAGATCGAATTTGCCATGTGGGTACATCGCGATGATGTGCCGAACCTGCCCGAAAAAGGCATTAATTTGCCACGACCGATATCAATTGCCCGCTTCCTTCTGGAAAACTGGTGCGCACGACGCATATAGTTCTACAGATTACTTTGTCATCGTCGCTATTGCGATGGCGCCGCTGTTGTGGATGAGGTTGATGTTTGGGAAAACTTTGGTAGCGATACGTTTTCTGTGCCACGCGGCTTTAACAGGCTTCGTCGCAGGTATGGCTGTAATTTTGTTCGGCGTACTGTCGGCAAAGGCTAACGAGCCTGTTCGGATCAAGGTCGGAGCCTATGAATATAGCGATGTGTTTTTCTATGAAAATGGCCAGCCAAGAGGAATTGCCCCGCAACTTATCGATCTTCTTAACGATTTTCAGAAAGACTACGAATTCAGACTCGTAGAAACGTCATCCCGTCGGCGTTATGAAGACCTTATGAGTGGCGAGTTTGATCTTATTCTCCTCGATAGTGAGAAATGGGAATGGCATTCATTTGATGTCCAGTTTTCAGATACGCTTTTGATCGAAAGCGATCTGTATGTCGCCCTTGCCGGTGGAGAGGACCCACAGGTTCTGTTCTCCGATGTGCTTCGCTATCCAATATTGTGTGTGCTTGGTTTTCATTACAGTTTTGCTGATTTTAATGCCGATCCGGCATTTCTTGAGGCAAACTATGATGTCTTGCTGCGCTATAATGAACAGGATGTTCTAAACGGACTGCTGGCCGGTGAAGCACCGATTGGCGTCATCTCTGCCGGATTCCTGACTACAAAGTTCAATGAACACCCCGAACTGATTGACAAGTTGGTGTTCAGTGTGATGCCAGATGCGCGATATGATCTTGTGTCTGTGCTGTCCGGTAAATCGGCAATATCGCCTGAAACATTCAATCAATTGATTGCTAAGCTAAAGGACAGTGGGGTTGCAGATCATCTATGGCAACACCACCATTCCGATTTGCCCGGATAGGGGGGACGCCAAGTGCATTTAGTCTAGTGGCGGAATGCGGGCCACGACATTACGGCGCAGGGCGTCTGGGCGTTCACGCCAGGCAACAATCCCCTTTTCGCTTTCGGCATATTTTGACGCCAGTTCGCACAGGTCATCAATCATGCTGTCGGGGTCGACATTGCCATAAACATATCCCCATTTGCCCGATCCGTTCAGCGCAACCGAGCAGCCGGACTTGCAATTGGTCAGGCATTCAACCGGTTTGAGATCAAATGGCAAATCACGCGTTGCACAGATTTCCTGTATGCGATCAAACAGTGTCTGACCATGTCGCGGATTGCTTGGTGCGTCGGCGTTTGAAGCGGTGCAGGTCGTGCAGATATTCAGGCGTGGCTTGGTCATCATGCGCGTGGGTCTATCCGGGATATGTTGATTTTGAGTTGGTGTAGGGCGCGCATCCAATCAGCTTGCTGCGGGTTTGGTCAAGTCATCTTCAAATTGATGGGCGACATATTTCTGAATGGCACTGGCAAGCTGGCGATTAACCAGCGGATGGGTATCATCGGCCAGCATCACGGCAACCCCGACTGCCGGAAGCGGCGGGAAGCCATCACGGGCATCGAGGATTTTGAATTCATCCGTCACGCTGGCGGCAGCAAGGGCGGCAACCCCAAGGCCGTCGCGCACCAGATGAAGCATCGAGGCCGCCTGGCGCGAGGTGGCATAAAGGTTGAACGCGCGATTGGACTTCGAAAAGGCATCAATCGCCCAAGCATGGAATTTGCAGTCCTCAGCCGGAAGTACGAGCGGCAGGGGATCAAGATGATGTTGATTATGGATCGGCGAGGTCATCCAGACCCCAGGTTCGTGACGCAGGAAATAACCTTCTTCGCCTTTTTCCGATCGGCTGATGATCGACAGATCAAGTTCGCCCTGATCAAGCATCCGGCGCAGAAGGATCGTCGGATTGACCGACACAAAAAAGCGCGCGGTCGGATGCACGGCACTGATGGCGCGCAGAACAATCGGCAAAATCTTTTGCGCGTAATCATCGGGGCAGCCGATGCGGATCGGGCGGGTGACTTCCTGCGAGCGTAACTGTCCCATCGCCTCGTCCGTCAGGCTGAGAATCCGACGGGCATAGCCGACAAAGGTGATGCCTTCGTGGGTCAGTTGGACATTGCGTCCGTCACGTTCAAACAGCTTGTTATCGACCAGTTCTTCAAGGCGTTTCATCTGCATGGAGAAGGCCGATGGCGTGCGACCAATGCGGTCGGCTGCACGGTTGAAGCTGCCGCATTCGGCAAAGGCGACGAAGCTTCTGAGCAGATCGGAATCCATGGCGCCTCCTTTGATCAGAAAATTTGATCAAGAATGTTGAACAATAAGGTCAAAACTATTCGATTGTCGGATTGCGATCCAGCGGCAAATATCAAACCCGGCCGGCCAATGCAGTTATCGAGTGTTCTCAACGCATGTGCCACAAGGATTATCACAATGATTTTGAATGACTATTTGATGTCGGGGAACGGCTATAAAGTCCGTTTGATGCTTTCGATACTGGGTCAAAAGTTCGAATATATCGAACGCGACATCATGAAAGGCGAAACCCGCACGCCGGAATACCTGGAAAAGGTCAATCCGAACGGCAAAATTCCCGCACTTGTCCTTGATGATGGCCGGAGTCTGGCCGAAAGCAACGCCATCCTGATCTATCTGGCTGAGGGGACCAATTTAATCCCCAAGGACGCCTATGAGCGGGCCGATATGATGAGCTGGCTGTTCTTTGAACAATATGATCATGAACCAAACGTCGCTGTTCTGATTTCCTGGTATGAGATCAAAGGTCTGCCGGACCATGCCGATATTCTGGAGCCGATGAAGCAGGCCGGGGCCAAGCGTGCGCTTGATCTGATGGAAAAACGTCTTTCAGGCCATAACTGGCTGGTGGGTGAGTCGCTGACCATTGCCGATATCTCGCTTTATGCCTACACGCATCGGGCCGAGCTTGGCAAAATCAGCCTCGAACCATATCCAGGCATTCGTGCGTGGCTTGATCGCATGACGGCCGTTCCGGGCTATGTGCCGATTACCTGGACGCCGTAAATCCAAAAAAAACAGCCACCACAAACAGGGATTTCGCCCAAGGTCGGGGGAAGTCGGGGAAGGGTTTCCCCGTCTGTGGTGGCTGAGGACCCTGACGTGACTAAGGGGAACGTCAGGGTGGCGGTACGCGGACTAGGCCGTTTTCAAAAGCTTTTCGGGTAAAAGCGGATCGGTCTGGGCGGCGGAACTGCGCGCCTTGAAAAGCTCAAAGGCGGTTTCGACATGGGGCGCATCGCCCAGCATTTCCGGCCCACCGGGCATCGCCACCAGATAATGGATCATTGGCATGATCATCATGTCGGGAATGGTGAAACGGTCGCCAAAAAGCCAGCCATCGGCGTAGGCCGCGTTCAAGACCTGCAAGTCATACCGGATGTGATCGGCCATCTTGTTCATCTGGATGGCAAAGCCCGGATCATGACGTTTGGCGTCCTCGGCAAAGACCATCGGAATGACGAAGTTGCGGATGATGTCCTGATCCAGCCGGGTCATGGCAAGGCTAATCCATTGGTTCATGCGCGCAATCTTTTGGGCACTTACCGGGCGCAGGAGTGGTCCCGGAAAGTTATCGTCGATATATCGGCAAATGGCCGCGGTTTCATAGAGAACAAACGACCTGTGGGTCAGGACCGGCACCTTGCCAAACGGGTTGCTTTGCAAAAGCTCCGACGTTGGCGGATGGCCGGGCGTCTGGACGTTACGACTGCTGAACTCAAATGCGATTTCCTTTTCAAGGCAGGCGATACGCACAGTTCGGGTCAGGCTGCTGCGCGGCATTCCGATGATTGTGATATCCGACATGACAAGCTCCAAGGGTGGCGACATGAACTTGCAGACAGGATTACGTCGCTCATAATATGTTCAAGAACATATTATCTAGGTGTGTCATGGTGGCCCTGTTGCCCAAACCGACATCCGATGACGTGATGGAGTTCGAAATGCCCTATGCGCCGACACACAAAGCCAAAACCCGCATTCGCATCGTCAATGCGGCGAGTGCGCTTTTTAAAAAATACGGCTTTGAAAACATCACGATTGATCAGGTGATGGCGGGGGCGGGGCTGACACGCGGCGGGTTTTACGCGCATTTCAAGAACAAGGAAGACCTGTTTGTTGCCTGTGTTGAAAATGGCATGTCGCTTTTGTCTTCGCCGGTACTGGCAAAACTGCGCAAGGCAGAGATGTCCGGAAGGGACTGGGTCACATCTTTTGCCGAACTTTATCTGTCACGCGCCCATATCGAGAACCCGGACCTTGGATGCGCCTTGCCGACCCTGTCGACGGAAGTGTCGCGATCGGGTGATCAGGCCCGCAAAGCGTTTTCAAAATTGATTGATCAGGCATCGGGAAAGCTTGCCTGGAAACTGGCAAAGGAAGACGGGGTTGCCGGCATGGACACACCCGTCCCCGTCGATGGCGAGACAGAACTGCCGGATGTTCCTGACGACTACCGCACAGAAGCGACATCGATGCTGGCGATGATGGTCGGGGCTGTGGTTTTAAGTCGTGCGGTTGATGCCAAGATTGCCGAGGATATTCTGGGCGCCACGCGCCATACGATCCTGCAATCACGTGATCGGTTACCGACACAGGCCGGTCAGAAAACAGGCTGATCAGTCGTAAAAACCGGACAGGATTTCCGCGTAGATTTTCACAAGGTTTTCGATGTCATCGACCATGGCATGTTCATCGACCTTGTGCATGCTTTGCCCGACCAGACCAAACTCTGCGACTTCGGTGTATTTCTGAATAAATCGCGCATCGGACGTGCCGCCTGTCGTGCTCATTTCCGGGCGTTTGCCAGTGACCTTTTCCGAGGCATCGGCAATCAGATTGGCGAGTTTGCCCGGATTGGACAGGAAGGCTTCGCCGGAAATCTTGACTTTGAGGTCATACGCGCCGGCATGCTCGGCACAGACATCCTCGATCCATTTTTTAAGATCCGCACCCTTGTGCTGATCATTAAAGCGGATGTTGAACGCCGCACTGACCTTGGCCGGAACAACGTTGGTTGCGGCATTTCCGGCATCAACCGTGGTGATTTCAAGGTTGCTGGGCTGGAAATGATCGGTGCCCTGATCAAGCTCGCGGGAATTTAGAACATCAAGCGTCTTGATCATGCGTGGGACCGGGTTGTCGGCCAGATGCGGATAGGCGACGTGGCCCTGTGCGCCATAAACCGTCAGCCAGCCGGTGATGGATCCGCGACGGCCAACCTTCATCATCTCGCCGAGATGTTTCGGGTTGGTCGGCTCACCTACTAGGCAGGCATCGAATTTCTCGCCTTCCTGATCGCACCATTCGACCAGTTTGACCGTGCCATTGATCGCATCGGCTTCTTCATCGCCGGTGATCAGGAACGAGATCGATTCATCAAAATCCGGATGGGCGGCAAGGAACACATCCACACCGCCAACAAAGCAGGCGATGCCGGTTTTCATATCCACAGCACCACGGCCAAACAGACGACCATCAATGACCTCGCCGCCGAACGGATCAACCGTCCAGGCACTACTGTCGCCGGCGGGCACAACATCGGTGTGACCGGCAAAACAGAAATTGCGGCCCTCGGTGCCAAGGCGGGCATAGAGATTGTCGATGGCATCACTGCCATCACCCACAAAGACCTTGCGCGTGCAGGAAAATTCCCGTGCCTCAAGCGCCTTTTGCAAAACATCAAGCGCGCCTTCATCGGCAGGTGTTACCGACGGGCAGCGGATCAGGGATTGTGCAAGTTCAAGGGCGGTGGACATTGGCATTCTCGTGGTCTTTGGGGGGCGCGAAAATAGGAATTTGCACCTATTTTTATGTTTCACGTGAAACAAAATAGGAACAAATATACATTAAAGGGCGAAACAGCCATCCGTTTCGCCCCTTATATCATGATCGCTTCGCGGACTGGAAATCAGTCGCGCAGAAGTTCGTTGATCGAGGTTTTCGAGCGGGTCTTTTCATCAACGCGTTTGATGATAACCGCGCAATACAGGCTCGGCCCCGGGGTGCCATCGGGAAGCGGTTTGCCCGGAATGCTGCCCGGAACGACAACCGAATAGGCCGGAACGCGGCCGACAAAGGTTTCGCCGGTGGTGCGGTCGATGATTTTGGTCGATGCGCCGATGAAGACACCCATCGATATGACGGCCCCTTCTTCGACGATGACACCTTCGACGATTTCCGAACGCGCACCGATAAAGGCATTGTCTTCGATGATGACCGGGCCGGCCTGAAGCGGCTCAAGCACGCCACCGATACCGGCACCACCTGAAAGGTGAACGTTTTTACCGATCTGGGCGCATGATCCAACCGTTGCCCAGGTATCAACCATGACACCGGTATCAACATAGGCGCCAAGGTTCACAAAGGACGGCATCAAAACGGTGCCCGGTGCGACATAGGCCGAACGGCGCACGATGCTGCCCGGAACAGCGCGGAAACCGGCAGATTTAAATTCGGCGTCGCTCCACCCTTCGAATTTGGACTGGACCTTGTCCCACCAGTTGGTGTTTTCGCCCGGACCGCCTGCGATGGTGGTCATGTCATTGAGACGGAAAGACAGCAGGACCGCCTTTTTGGCCCACTGATTGACAACCCATTTGCCGTCAATCTTTTCGGCAACACGCAGTTTGCCGGAATCCATGGCGCCAAGCGCCTGTTCAACAGCCTTGCGGATTTCGCCCTGCGTGGCGGAATTGATTTCGTCGCGGTTTTCCCATGCGACGTTGATCACGCCTTCAAGCTCGGTTGTGTTCATTTTTCGAAGGTCCTTGCGGTCAGCCAAAATTGCGTCGGCGGAGAATGGTCAAACCCGGCCATGAAGTCAACTCCGCCAGTTTACGTAGAAATGCCTGTTTCAGGCAGATTTCCGTTCCTGATCCCTTTCGCCCATCTATCCCATTTGGGCGCGCGATAGAAATAGCCGATCACAGGGCCAAGCTCAATCCTGGAACGATGACAAATTGGCCTTTTGCGCCGGGTTTGCTTACGCCCCGTTGGAAAGACCACGCAAGAAGCCGACAAGGTCGTCGGTTTCATGGTCAATGCGCGGATCATCGCGCCCATCCTGCGCCCATTCGATATCGGTATGCACCCAGACGGTGGTCATGCCCATATCCTTGGCCGGCAGAAGGTTTTTGGCCATGTCTTCGAAATAGACCGCACGGGTCGGGTCGATGCCATCGCGCGCCAAAAACAGGTCATAGGGTTCTTGCTTGGGCTTGGGGATGTAATCGGCATCTACAATGTCAAAGATGGTTTCGAAATGATCGGCAATACCCAGACGATCCATCACCCGTTCCGCATGACCGCGCGACGCGTTGGTGAAAATCAGTTTGCGTCCCGGAAGGCCATCAAGTGCACTGGCAAGATCGGGGGCCGGGTCCACCACCGACAGATCAATGTCATGGACCTTGGCCAGATAATCGGCCGGATCGATTTCATGTTCGGTCATCAATCCGCGGAGCGTGGTGCCATAACGATGGAAATAGTCCTTTTGCACCCGATAGGCTTCGCTGGCCTCAAGCTTTAGCGCATCGCGCACATATTGCCCGATCAGATCGGAAACCTGTGAAAACAGGTTGCACGCCGCCGGATACAGCGTGTTGTCGAGATCAAAGATTAGCACGCTGTCATCATCAACGCGGGGCAATGCGGATGTGCGTTTCGAGGCGGTGGTCATGAGCTGGGGCCTTCCGGAATATGCATGGGTGGTGGTGCGCGCGAGCGCGCTAACCTTTGTAAGCGATCCTTACGGTCTTGCAAACCATCAGGATCACCCGGCGGTCTTTGCGCGGTCATTTGATCTTTGAGGATGCAAAAGGGCGTTGGGATTTGGTCTTCAACGTCTGGTCTAGGCGCGATTATCCGTTCGCATAGGAAATTGCGGTTTGTAAAACCCTTGTTAAGCAGAAGCGGCGAAAATGACCGAAAGCCATTAAGGCAATCAGGGTGGTTTCCATGTTCGGGGGAAGGGGAAATCGCTTTTAGATCCGGGCAGCGTGAGAGGGTGCATTGGAGAAAGTTTTAAAGGCTCGAACAACCGAACTGCGGAACGAGCGAAACCGTTTTGCCGCATTGGCGTTTGTGTGGGGGGATCTTCTTCTTGAGCTGGATGGGGATCTGCGCATTGTTTTTGCATCCGGCGCGTCAGACGGAATTCTGGGCCATCGCCCGCAAGACCTTGCAGGGACATCTTTCACCCAGTTTCTGGCAAAGCAGTATCGTCCGCTTGTAACCGAGATGTTGCAGGTTGCGCGTCGGCGCGGGCGGATGGACAATATTCAGGTCCGCTTTGACCAGAAGGGCGACATGCTAAGCCCGCCGGTTTCCATGAGTGGCTATTTTCTGCCTGATCTTGGCGATCATTTTTTTGTCGCCCTTCGTGTGGCGGTCAATAGCCTGTCACCCGATATCGTGGCCACGCTTCAGCGCGATAACGCCACAGGTCTTCTGGATGAAGAAAGCCTTTCAAAGGTCGTGACCGAACGGCTTGTCGCCCAACGTGAAACCGGGGCAGAGCATAAATTCACCCTGATGACGCTGAATGCCTTTGATCCGCTTTGCGAACGGATGCAGAAAGTCGAACGGGCCGAGCTTATGGCAAGTGTCGGGGCGTTTTTGCGTGCCCATTCGGTGGCCGGTGATACGGCCGGACGCTTGGGCAAAGAGCAATTTGGCATGTTGCACCGCCCGGATGTTCCGATTGGCGAGCTTGAAAACCGCATTTCCGAATGCGTGCGCGATGCCGATCCGGCTGGGGGCGGCATCAAGGTCAGTTCCACCGTGACCGATTTTACCGCCGAACTTATTCCGCCGGGTGATCTGGCGCGCGGGGTTTTGTATTCCATCCGGCGGTTCTGTGATCGTCAGGAACACAGTTTTACCTTTTCGCGCCTGTTGGGGCAGGCGGACAATCTGGTCAATAGTACCTTTTCGGCGATGCAGGATTTCGGCACGCGGATCGATCAATTGAAATTTGATACGGTCTATCAGCCGATCGTGCGTCTGCCGACAGCCGAAATCCACCATTTCGAGGTCCTTGTCCGGTTCTATGATGATGACGGCAAACTGATCCCGACCCAGGAACTGGTCAATTTCGCCGAGCAGGTCAATCTGGTGCACCGGCTTGATCTGGCCATGCTGCGCCGGAACCTGAAATGGATCAGATCGCAGCTTGATCTGGGGATTACGGCCCGCGTAGCGGTCAATGTTTCCGGACATTCATTGGAAAACCCGGATTTCTGCCGGTCGGTGATTGCGTTGTTTGAGCGCAATCGCGATACCCTTGGTCAATTGATGCTTGAGATCACCGAAACCGCGGAAATCAACGATATTGATACGGCAGCCAAATGGATTGCCCAGTTCCGGGAATTCGGGATCGAGATCTGCCTTGATGATTTCGGTACTGGCGCGTCGAATTTCCGATATCTGAGTGCAATGGACATTGATTATGTCAAGATTGACGGGGAATCGATCCGGCAATCCACCAAAACGGCCAAGGGATTGGCCTTCCTGCGTTCGCTGGTTGATCTGTGCCACGATATCGATGTCGAGGTTGTTGCCGAAATGATTGAAACCGATAAGATGCGCGACCTCGTCACCAAGGCGGGGTTTGATTTCGCGCAAGGCTATCTGTTCGGAAAGCCTGAAACCGATATCACGCTTTATTGGCGCGATGCGATTTTCAGGCGCTAGGCCAGCATCGTCCAAGAGCGTCATCCATGATGAGTGTCCCGGCCGTCTGGACGTGATGATGATTGCGCGCGGTCAGTCCTGTAAGGGATCAATCTCTTCGTTGAAGACACCGTATCTTGCGAGAATGCGGTCATAAATGCCGTTTTCGCGAATTGCGACAAGACCGGCATTAAGTTCGCGCATCAGGGCTTTCGGGTTTTTGGCCTTGCGCGAGATGCAGGAAAAATACGGATTGTTGGAAATCACTTTGGACCGGATCAGCTCACGATCGCCAATTTTGCGATCTGCCTTGTGGAGCTGGAAATCCATTGGCGCCTTATAGGACAGCGCGACATCCAGTCGCCGTGTCAAAAGCATATCAAGTAGGGTGGCTTCGCTGTTCACAAGCAGGACATCCAGTCCGGCTTCGCGTGCCCTGGCCTCAAGGCTATAGCCATTGATGACCCCGATGGTCATGTTCTTGGCATCTGCAATTTTTTCAAGCCCGCCAAGGGCCCTGTCGCCGATGGCATAAAACGCGACCCGGACATGGCCGAGCAGATAAGAATAAAAAAGGTCTTCCTCGCGTTCAGGTAGGTAGCTACACGAACACAGCCCATCGACCTGCCCGGTTCGGGCCAGGAAATAGGCCCGCTGCCACGGATAGAACGGGGTGATCAGGGTGATATTGCGGGTGGCAAATGCCGCACGCAGCACCTCGATGTCATAGCCGGGCAAGGGCGCGTTCGAGGCAATCTTTGACGGCGGGAAGGGATTGCAGGCCAATGTGACGGTCGGCTGGTTGCCCGCCGGCGGGATCAGGGAATTCTGGGCAGATGCCGGATCGGTCGTGCCAACCAGAAATAGGACACAAACGATCAGTGCGATAAAGGTTGCCATTGCGCACAGCATTTGGCGCCGGTCAATCGCGCGGTTGTGCAAATGGCAATCCTGAGAACGTTCGGCCCAACTCATCGCGATCGTGTTTGAACTATTCCAAAAAAATCAACGAGATCAAAATGCTATCATGTTTTAGGTGTGATGTAAGAGTTGAATCGTGTCAGGGTGGTCGTCAATCAAGGCGCGATAAATGAAAAGGCCGGTGATGAACACCGGCCTTTTGCAAAAAAACGTTCGATATGCGCGCCGATTATTCGGCGGCTTTTACTTCCGCGCTGTTGCGGATGGCCGCTTCGCGGACGTCGTCGGTGACATGTTCTTCGAACTTCGCGAAGTTCTTTTCGAACAGGCCGGTCAGGTTGGCAGCGGCCTTGTCATAGGCGGCCTTGTCGTTCCAGCTTTCACGCGGGTTAAGAACGTTTGCCGGGATGTCGCCGCACGCGGTCGGATAGGCCAGACCGAAGAACGGGTCGGTTGCGAAGTCGGCATTTTCCAGATCGCCATTGAGCGCTGCATTAAGCAGGCCACGGGTATAGGCAATCTTCATGCGCGAACCAACGCCATAGCCGCCACCGGACCAGCCGGTATTGACCAGCCAGCAATTGGCTTCGTGTTTTTCCATCATCTCGCCAAGCAGCTTGGCATAGACCGACGGATGACGCGGCATGAACGGCGCACCAAAGCAGGCAGAGAATGCCGCGGTCGGTTCCTTGACACCTTTTTCGGTGCCGGCAACCTTCGCGGTGTAACCCGACAGGAAGTGGTACATCGCCTGTGCCGAGGACAGTTTTGCGATCGGCGGCAGAACGCCAAACGCATCACAGGTCAGCATGATGATGTTTTTCGGATGGTTGCCACGGCCGTCTTCCGATGCGTTCGGGATGAATTCGATCGGATAGGAAGAACGGGTGTTTTCGGTGTGACGGGCATCGTCGAGGTCAAGCTCGCGCGACTGCTTGTTCATTACAACGTTTTCAAGAACGGTGCCGAAACGCTCGGTCGTGGCGTGAATTTCCGGTTCTGCTTCCTTGGAAAGCTTGATGACTTTCGCATAGCAGCCGCCTTCGAAGTTAAAGACGCCGTCTTCACCCCAACCATGTTCGTCATCACCGATCAGCGTGCGCGACGCATCGGCCGACAGGGTGGTTTTACCGGTGCCCGACAGGCCAAAGAAGATGGCGGTATCGCCGTCCTTGCCCATGTTGGCCGAGCAATGCATCGGCATGACGCCCTTGGCCGGCAGGATGTGGTTGAGAACCGAGAAGATCGATTTCTTCATTTCGCCGGCATACCAGGTGCCACCGACGATGACCATTTTGCGCTCAAAACTGACCATGACGAAGACTTCGGAGCGGGTACCGTCGACTTCCGGATCAGCCTGAAGGCCAGGTGCATGCAGAATGGTGAATTCCGGCGCGAAGTCGCGCAGTTCTTCTTTCTGCGGCTGGATGAACATGTTACGCGCAAACAGGTTATGCCATGCGTTTTCGTTGATCACACGCACCGGCAGGCGGAAACGCGGATCGGAACCGGCAAAGCAATCCTGAACGAACAGTTCGGTGCCCTGGAAATATGCGCGCACTTTCTGATACAGGCGCTCAAATACTTCGGGGCTGACCGGGCGGTTTACATCGCCCCAATCGATATCTGCCTTGGTGCTTTCTTCTTCGACGACAAAGCGGTCAAGCGGGGAACGGCCGGTATGTTCGCCAGTCAGGGCGACAAAGGCACCGCCTTTGGCGATTTTGCCTTCGTTGCGACGGATCGCATGTTCATAAAGGCCTGCAGCGTCAAGGTTCCAGTGAACGGCGCCAAGGTTTTTGAGGCCATGAGTTTCAAGGCCTACACGGCTGACAACGGGTCCTGATTGCAGCACGAATCTCTCCTGGTGGGAATTAAAAGAGCTGGGGGTTAATGTCCTATTGCACACAACAAATTGTGGGTAATCCGTCGTGTTGAGACATATTGTTACAAAGGTGTCTTAAAAGCAACCGCTCCTTTTGCCTAATACCTAGGAAAACGTACGGTTTTTTGCATTTGCGAAAATAACATTTTCAGGGTCGCGGCTTTAATGTTCGGAATGCAAATAGTCCGATTTATGCGCGCGAAATTTTGCACATTTCGACCAAAATATCGCGTGCGTCACCCGGAGTCCCGATCGGTTTCGGGAAGTCGATTCTGAGCGGAGTGCTTTCCGGTGAATTGGCAGCCAAAATCATGCCGTCGCAATCAATAGACTGCATCTGCCAACCGGCTTCGGGGTCGGCCGTGGTGTAATGCCCGACAATATCGCACAGGGCATCAAGATGATCGGCATTCATGTGCGCGATGATTCCGTCATGGCCATCAATCAGGGCACTGACATCGGCAGGAATGAATTTGTCACCGCCCAGTCGGCGTTGTTTGCCAAATCCACCGACCCAATAGATCGCCTCGACATCCATCCGGTAAAAGGCGAAATCAGCAAAATCGGCATATTGGGCGGCGTCCGGATGGGCGTGCAAATAGCGCTGACGGATCCGTTTCAGACCGTTCGGATCGGTAACATCGCGCGCGCTGCCAAAAACGGTCAGTCGGGCCGTGTCGGTCTGGATGCCGGTATCCGGGGTGGCAGGGGCAACCAGATCGGCCGCGGTCACCAGCAGGGAAACACGGTTATCTGCCTTGATGTGACGGGTGTGATCAGCAAGCTCGGAAATCAGCAAGATCGGGCTGCCATCAATGTCACAGGCCGGGACCACCATGGAGGCCTTTGGCCAGCCGTCATCAAGCTGTTTGTGGTCATGTGCAATGGTCGCAAGCACCCCGCGCGCTGCACGCCGCAGCATTTGGCGCAGGGCGGATGAGGATGGAGCTGTGTCAGGCATCTTTCGGGTCATCCATTTCGTTTCTCAACAGATATCGCCAAGCGTCCTTGCGCGCAACCGAACGCCATTCAACTATTTTTATACGTGTAAAATCAATTCACTTCATAACCCAAAGGTTGAAAATCGGCGTGTCGTTCGTACGTGTAAATGCAGGCAGATATCCAAAGATCGCCTTGCGTTAGGAGAAAGCCACAAAATTTGCGTGATGACGGTCTGGAACGTCGGCTCAACCGATCCTATATCGAAAATTAGCAACCTCTATATAGACGTATAGTTTTATAGTGGAAAGTTCGTTTCGTGCCTGTGCAAGGGTGTTCTCTGTCCACGCCCCAATAACAATAAGCTTTTGGCCGAACGACTTTTCGGGCGTGCCACGGTGCATGAACAAGGGGAAAAACATTTGGTAGAGTCGGCAACGATTGAAACCTGGCCGTCCAAGACAGGTTCATATATCGAAAATGAGCCCAAGACAGATGCCCATACAGATGCGAAATGGCGCATCCTGGTTGTTGATGATGACACGGATGTGCATGAGGCAACCGATTATGCGCTTTCGCGGGTCAAAATCCTTGGACGCCCCCTTGAACTGACTCACGCCTTTTCGGCCGCCGAAGCGTTGAAAATCCTGCATCAGGAAGCCGATATTGCGGTGATCCTTCTCGACGTTGTCATGGAACACCCCGATAGCGGATTGCGTCTGGTTGAGGAAATCCGTGCCGAGGGGTACCGGGAACAACGCATCATCCTGCGCACAGGGTATCCCGGTGCTGCCCCGGAAAAAGTGGTTATTCGCGATTACGAAATCGAAGATTACTGGTCCAAGGACGAGTTGACGCGCATGCGCCTTGTCACGTCGCTTACGACGGCGATCCGAACCGTTGATTATATCCGCGCGCTGAAGGGAACGCGCGCCGGTCTGGAAATGGTGATCGAAGGCACGCAGCATCTTTATCAGAACAAGAACCTTGATCTGTTTGCCGAAGGTGTCCTGACACAGCTTGCCGCGATCTTGCGTGTCAGTCCGGCTGGCGGGATTTGTGCGTTGGCCGAACTGCCCGACAGTGAAGACGAGTTGGTTGTTCTTTCGGGAACCGGCCGGTTTACCCCGCATGTTGGAAGGAGGCTGTTCGAGGTCGATGACATCGATAAGGATCTGGTTCTTGAAAGTTTGAAAAATGGTCGAGGACCAGTGGTTTCCGGCGACAAGATGGTATTTAGCCATCAGAGCGAGACCGGTCGGCGGTTGCTGATCTATTTTGTGCATGAGCAAAGCCTGAGCCAGCAAGACATTGTTCTGACAGAGCTTTTCGTTACAAATCTTGCGATCTGTTTTGATAACCTTGCCTTGATCACCGAACTGGGCGAACTGGCATTTGTTGATCAGCGGGTCGGGATTCCCAATCAGAATGCCTTTGATCGGGAACTGATGAATGTCACGCGTGGTGACAGCAATCATGCGTTGGTCGCAATGGTTTCGATAGAGGATGCCGCCGAGCTCGTTGTTGCGTTTGGCGTCAATTACTTCGAAGAAATCATGAATGCCGTCTATCAGCGTTTGCACAGTATTGCCGGTAACACTGTGCTGGTGGCCCGGGTTGCGGAATACACATTGGGACTTGTTGACAGTACCGGCGAATTCGAAGTTTCTGCGGCTGAGAAAATCTTTGACGAGCCGTTCGAGGTTGCCGGAAGCCCGGTGGTGGTTCGGGCCACCATTGGCGTGGTGCGTGGTAACTCGCAGGGGCGATGCTCAAGCGATATTCAGCGTGCCGCACGGCTGACCCTGTTAAAACAAAAACAGAAAGGCCCGGGCGGGACGGCAGAATTTGAACCGTCCATGGCTGATGACGTGCAGGACACGCTACGTCTGATTGGCAAGCTGCGTCAGGCCGTTCAGGATCGTCTCCTGACCTTTGTCTTTCAGCCCAAGATCCGATTGGGTAGCGAACGTGTTGTCGGCTACGAAGTTCTTTGCCGATGGACAGATGATGGTGTTCCGGTTTCGCCCGGCCGGTTTATCCCGGTTGCCGAGCGGGCCGGCCTGAGTGACGATATCACCTTCCAGTGTCTTGAGGCCGTCAGCGATCTGAACCGGTCCTTGCAACAGGAAAACCTTCCTGCGCTTAAGGCGGCGGTGAACCTTGCCGCGCAAGATATCGGTAATATGGACTTCGTCGAAAAGTTGCTTGAAGCCTGTCATGAGCTTGGGCTTGGTCCGGAATTGATATGCTTTGAAATCACCGAGACCCAGCATTTCACCAATGATGGTGAGGCCATAGCGTGTGTGCAGAAACTGGCCGAAGAAGGGTTTGAACTTTGGCTTGATGATTTTGGTACCGGATATTCGTCCCTGACGCATCTTGATATTCTGCCGGTGTGCGGCATCAAGATCGACAAGTCCTTTATCAGCGTGCTGTCGGCGGAAAGTCATGCAACCCATGTGGCTGAAACAGCAGCAGGGATTGCGCAGACGCTTGGCATTGATTGCGTTGCAGAGGGCATAGAAACCCGCGAACAGCACAAGTTCTGCCAAAGCCTTGGTGTCGAGTTTGCCCAAGGGTTCCTTTATAGCGCCGGACTTGCGCCCGACGAGTTTGTTGCGTGGCTGAAAGACCGGAACCTGAATGGGCGGGCAAACGATGACAGAAACTGATCCGTGGGCCGTGACCGATCAAAATGCAGCCATCCCCCTTGTTGACGGGTGGGATTCCCGATGGTTTCAGAATGGCTATTTCTGGCGTATCACGGCGGGTGTGGCGTTGGCCGGGGCGCTGCTTTTCCTTGGCCTTATGGCGTTCTGGATTGAGGTGGAAAGCAGTCGCGAAGACGAACAGACCGTTCGCGGTCTTGTGGTCGATGTGACCCATCGTTCCGCAGACATTCGTCAGTGGTACGAAACGTCGATTCAGACCTTGCATACCTCGATGTTAAACCCGGCAATCCAGAACTTTGAGGCCCGCCCGGGTGACGCGATCAACTATTTTCGCCAGCTTGCCATGGAAGTCCAGCGGTTCAGTCAGCTTCGGATCCTGTCGCCAAGTGGCATGGAAGCGGTAAGGGTTGATGCGCGTGAGCGGGATGTCATTGTCACATCCGAAGAAGAACTTCAGGACAAGTCGGGCAGATACTATTTCGAGGTGGCAGAAACCCTGCGTCCGGGGCAGGTATATGTCAGCAAGCTCGACCTGAATGTTGAAAATGGCGAGATAGAACAGCCCCTGCGTCCGACCGCACGACTTGTCGCGCCAATTACAACCGACGAACAAACCATTGTCGGGTATTTCGTCGTCAATCTGGATATGGCCACACCCCTTGCAACATTTGGTGTGGCAAGGGGGGGTGACACCAGAACGGAGCTTTTGAACCCCGAAGGCTATTGGCTTGCCGGGGCGCAGAACGATCTTAATTGGGGGTTCATGCTTGAAGCAGGGACGACGCTTGCCCGGTCAAACCCGGATCTTTGGCGTCGTATCGCGTCGGTCGAGGCACAGGCCGGTTTCGAATTTGAAGACCGTCTTTATGAGGTTGAAACCCTACCGGTTGAAAAGCTGCTTTCGAGTGTTTCCGAGGGAATTGTCCTGGCCGAAGAGCCGCGTTTGCACTTGATTTCAAGTGCGCCATCTTACCAGGCCTGGTCGGGAAACATAAAGATCATGCTTGTTTTTGTGACCTTCATGCTGGCGTTGATTTTCGCGGTGTCGGCCGGGATCGGTTTCCTGATGTTGCGTCGTCGCCAGGCCGCAAAGCTTCAGACCCTGCTGACACGGGATCTGATGGTTCAGGGTCGCCATGCGGCCCTTGGCCGGATTGTTGCCGGTGTTTCTCATGAGATGCGCACACCGCTTGGCAATGCGCTGACGGTCAGCACAACCATGTCCGCGGACCTTGAAGAGCTGCAACAACGTCTGATGAACGTAGGTGACGTTGATCAGGAACGCATCGAGATGATTGAAGCTTTGTTGGATGGCAACAGGATCCTTCAAAAGAACATCCAGCGGACCAGAGATCTTTTGAAACACTTCAACGAGACAGCAACTGATCAAATTGTGCATACCCAGCGTGTTTTTGATCTGACCAAGGTCGTCACCGATCTGGTCAGAACGCTGCGCAATCAGCTTGAAAAAACCGGTGTGCAGCTGAGCACGACTTTGCCCCTAACCGCGCAAATGAAAAGTTATAGCGACGCGGTCGATCAGGTGATCCTCAATCTGATCATGAATGCCCATCAGCATGCGTTTGTCGGGCGTGAAAAAGGTGTGATCAGTATCCGGGTCAGCGCGCGTGACGCGGATTATTACCTTTTGGAAGTTGCCGATGACGGGATTGGCATTTCTTTGGAAGATCAGGACAGGATTTTCGAGCCGTTCTATTCGATTAACGCGTCAAGCAGTGGCACGGGCATGGGGCTGGCGATCGTGATGAATGTTGTGCAAAACACGTTGGGGGGGCAGATCAAGGTTTCTTCCATGCCAGGGGCTGGGACGGTTTTCCAGATTACCTTGCCAAAAACAGCCCCGACACGGGCGGCAAAACAGGAAAGTCCGTTTGCAGTTGCAGAAGAGCCAGCACTGACGTTGCCAAATCCAACCGGGACAGTTTGATCCGTAATTGATCAGGTGGCGGGAACTTCTTTTTTGACTGAGACGCGGCGTTGCTTTGCCTTGGCGATAATACGCTTTTTGTTGCCGTCGCTCATGCCCATCCAGGCGCCAATTTCATCGCCGGTGCGATAACATCCCATGCAATAGCCCGATTTCGGGTCGAGCACGCAGGTGCCGATGCAGGGGGATTTGACGAGCATGATGATGGGCCTGTAAGCGGGAAAACAAAGAACTCAGATGCATAAAAAGCAGTTTCGCGCGCCCGGATCAAGGGGGGGATGATCCAGGCACGCGAAACGAACCGGGGGATGTCCGGTTATGCATTCGTCGGGGAAGTTATAGTCTGTTGAACCATTCACGGACCTGACGGTCGGCTTCCTCGCGTTCAATGCCATAAGCTTCCTGAATGCGTCCGACCAGCTTGTCCTGCTGGCCATCAATGGCATTGACGTCATCGTCGGTCAGGCGACCCCATCGTTTTTTGACGTCACCGGTAAGCTGTTTCCAACGTCCTTCGATTTGATCCCAATTCATGGTTTTCTCCTGCTTTGGTTGACGGTTTGCTCGTTTGTTTGGCGTTTTGCCATCTGTGAGAGTCAACGACAGAGCTGCGATCATGTTCCAAATCGATTTGGGTTTGAGGTGATCACCATGGCCGGTGGTGTGCTTGCCTTATCGCGCCCGGGGGGGTATAGCCCCCTAGGGTCAAAACTCATTCAAATCACCACTCCGGCAACGGATATGAGAGAAAAAGCTAGGAAAAGCCCGCCGAGGGGGGTGGTCCCCGGTCAAGGGATTTGACGCAGAGGCTTTCTCTCATAGCCGCTGTCCCCTTCGGATCTCCCGGATTTGCACGGGCTATTTTGTCGCAAAATCTTGAAAGATGTAGATCTTCCTGCGATTTTGCTCCGCATATCCGCACAAATCCGGGAGACCGGTGTGGTGATTTGAATGAGTTTTGACCCTACGTTTTCATGGAGTTGTTTTCGCATCAGGTTGGCATCGGCCGGTTGGTGCGGCACGGAGGAAGATATGCGCGGCTATTTCGGGATTGGAATTGAAGGGGCAAGCAAGCCTTTGAATGTGGGCACCCTGTTTCGTTCTGCCCATGCCTTTGGCGCAAGCTTTGCGTTTACGGTGGATGCGGCCTTTCGTCAGGAACGCTCCAACATTACCGATACGTCAAAGTCGGGCGAACAGATGCCCTACTACCACTTCCCGGATCACGAACACCTGTTTCTGCCGCAAGGCTGCCGGATGGTCGGTGTTGAACTGACCCCCGATGCGATTGAATTGCCAAGCTTCAAGCATCCGTCGCAGGCGGCCTATATCCTGGGGCCGGAACGCGGCAACCTGTCTGATGAAATGCAGGAAAAATGCGATTTCATCATCAAGATCCCGATGAGTTTCTGTGTCAATGTGGCGATTGCGGCCAATATCGTGATGTATGATCGCGTGATCAATCTGGGCCGGTTTGCCCCGCGCCCGGTGCGCGCCGGTGGCCCGACCGAACCCCTGCCCGAAACGCATTATGGTGGTTGGATTTCGCGCACGCGCGAAAAACGCAAAGGCGATCCGGAAAAATTCCGTCAGGCTCCGCCGCCGGATTACTCCGTCATTGATGGCTCCCTGGATGATGATGACGCCTGAGTAAGGCGATCGATACCTGAAAAAAAGAAGCAACGGCCGCGAGGGAGGAGCACGGCCGTTGCTGTGTGTGATCTGCTGGTTTCTGTGCCTTTGACAGGGGGGCTTGGCACGCATCGCAGATCAGGGTGCAGGTATCGCTATCAGGCGGCCTTGGTGTCGTTTGCGGCCGCTTGCTTGTTTGTCGTGTCGTCCTGTTCGTCGGTTTCTTCGTCTGGGCGGTTGCCATGCGGGTTGCGCAAAAGGTTTGCGATCATGCGCATGCCGACATCGCCCTGCAGGGTCAAAAGGCTTTCAGGGTGGAACTGCACGGCACTGATCGGAAGTGACTTGTGGCGAATGCCCATGATCACCCCGTCGTCACTACGCGCTGTTACCTTGATATCGGCGGGCATTTCAGCCGCCTTGGCAAACAGGGAATGATAACGCCCGACAACGATGTCACCCGGCAGGCCATCAAACAGCGGATCGGTTGTATCGAGTTTCACCTTTGACGGTTTGCCATGCATCGGTGTGACAAGTTGGCCAAGCGACCCGCCAAAGAATTCGACAATCCCCTGCAGACCCAAACAGACCCCGAATACCGGCAATCCTGCGGCCAAGGCGCGTTCGATGCTGTCACGCAGGTGATAGTCATCCGGGCGCCCCGGACCGGGGGAGAGGAACACCAGATCGGGTTTGAAATCCTCAAACGCCTGATCGGGGAAGCCCGGACGCAGGGTCAGGGTTTCGGCCCCGGTGGCGCGGATATAGCTGGCGAGATTTTGCACAAAGCTGTCTTCGTGATCGATCAGAAGCACACGTTTGCCAATGCCCGAGCTTGCCGGATCAAGGGCAACCTCGTCCTTGGCATCACGCGTGACCGCATCAATCATCGCCGATGCCTTAAGGACGGTTTCGGCTTCTTCGGCGTCGGGTTCACTATCAAACAATAGCGTCGCGCCAGCGCGGACTTCGGCAACACCCTGTTTGAGGCGCACGGTGCGCAGGGTCAAACCGGTATTGAGATCGCCATTGCACAGAACCGCGCCAATCGCCCCGCCATACCATGCACGTGAACTGCGTTCGACAGACTCGATATGTTTCATGGCAGCCCGTTTCGGCGCACCGGTAACGGTGACCGCCCAGCAGTGGGTCAGGAAGGCATCAAGCGCATCAAAGCCATCCCGCAGGCGGCCTTCGACGTGATCAACCGTGTGGATAAGGCGCGAATACATTTCGATCTGACGACGGCCGAGAATACGGATGCTGCCCGGTTTGCAGACGCGCGCCTTGTCGTTGCGATCGACATCGGTGCACATGGTAAGTTCTGATTCTTCCTTGGTCGAATTCAGCAATGTGCGGATGTTTTCGGCATCCTCGATCGCATCGCGGCCACGTGCGATGGTGCCCGAGATCGGGCAGGTTTCGATGCGCTGGCCTTTAACGCGGACATACATTTCCGGCGATGCGCCAATCAGATGTTCGCCGTCCCCCAGATTGATCAAAAAGCCATAAGGGGCCGGGTTGCGGCGTTTCAGGCGGCGGAAAATTTCCGACGGTTTGGTGGCGCAAGGGGTGCGGAAGACGCGGCTCGGCACGACTTCAAACAACTCACCACGGGCAAAGCGATGCTTGGCATCCTCGACAATGGAAGCGTATTCGCCCTGCTTCATGTCGTTTTCGATGGCGGCGTTGTTGCCGCGTGATGGCGGATGGGGTTGGGATGTGCGTTCCAGCCCGGCGGTGCTGCGACCATCAGGGGTGATAAATTCATACTCGATCCGGGTTGCCACACGCGATGCATGGTCAACCGTGACCAGTTGATCGGGCAGATACAGATGGATGTCCTTGTGATCATTGGGACGATCCTGGCGCAGACTGATCTGTTCGAAATGCAGCGCGACGTCATAGCCAAAAGCACCATAAAGCCCGAGGCGCTCGTCGCCCTTGTGGCCGAACAGATCGCGCAGCGCCCGGACGACTGAAAACAGGCTGGGCTGCTGGCTGCGTTCTTCTTCGGGGAACCAGGCGGCGGGCTTTTTGATCACGCCATAAAGCCCGTCTTCGCCATTGGTCAGGCTTTCGACATGCGGGTGGGTTTCAAGCGCCCCGGCAATGACATCAAGCAGCACCTGACCGCGACCGTTCAGGGCATGGACGGCAAAACCGCGTTCACGCCCGACAATTTCCAGCGGCGGGGCATCAAAGCCTATATCCCAACGTGAATAGCGCCCCGGGAATTCATAGCTTGAAGACAGCAACACGCCCTTGGTGCCATCCAGAGCATCAATCAGGCCTTCGGTCGCATTTTCGTAAGGCATTTCTGTCATGCGGCGAATGATGGAAACACCGCCATCGGTGGTGTAGCGGTATTCGCTGCTGTCGGTCGAAATGCCGGTTTCGGTGGTCGGGGTCGTCACGTTTGTTACTCCTGTTTGGTGCCAAGGCACTGCAGGAGCCGTGTGATCGTCAGAGAAAGAGAAAGGTCTGAAAACACAAAGCCGCCTGCAAGAATGAGGCGGCCGGTATGTTTAGGGCATGATTTTTGGCCGCCCGCTTAAGCGAGCCACCACCAACGATTTGCAATAAGGGTCGGGTTCATGCCGTGTGTTTTCATGCCCCAAACATGTGCCCAAAAAACACGGGCGTCAAGACTTTTGCGGCGGGGGTGTGGTTTCGGCATCGCGCAGCTCAAGATGAAGCGGCTGATGACAATGCGGACAGGTCAGGATTTCATCGCTTTCATTGCGGTGGACATCACGGATGTCCTCGATGATCCATTGCGCCTGTTCTTCACTGATGCCGAGCTCTTCCTGATGGGAGCGCAACTTGCTTCGCACCCGTTCGGTCAGGCGTTTGCCGAGCAACTGCCGGGTGGCCTGATGGCGATATTCGCTTTCGCGGCGGCGCAGTTCGGCGTTAAAGGCCGAGGCCAGAATACCGGCCGGCACCGCCACAATCCCGATCCCGGTCAACGAGATCACACTGGCGAGGAACTTGCCAAATGGCGTAACCGGCACAACGTCGCCATACCCCACCGTGGCAAGGGTGATGACGCTCCAATACAGCGCATCAAGCAGGTTGCCGAAATCTTCGGGCTGGGCCTGATGCTCGGCGATATAGATCGCGCCGGCGCTAAAGACCAGCATGCAGGCCAGCGCCGCACTGGCCGCACCAAAAATGCCAAGCTGCTGGCGAAAAACCAGCAACATCAATTCAAGCCCGGTCGAATAGCGGGTGAATTTCAACAGGCGTAGCAAGCGGACGATACGGATAAAGCGCAGATCGATGCTGGTGAAGAACCACAGGAAGATTGGCAAGATCGCCAAAAGATCAATCAACGCCATCGGGGTCAGGATATAGCGCAGACGCGCAAACGGCCCGTTGAAACGCGGATTGTCGGGTGCTGACCAGACGCGCAGGCCATATTCAACGGCGAAAATCAGCGTGCAGATGATTTCGATGGCGGCAAACAGAAAGAAATAGCGCTCGGCAAAGGTTTCGACCGAATCAAAGATGACCGAGACAACATTGATGATGATCGCGCTGCCCAGGATCAGATGCACCAGAAGCGAAAAGCGCGACTCCCGGTCGACACCATGCAGCAGTTTCTGGGTTCTTGATCGAAGGGTCGGTTTCATGGCGCGCGTACTCGGTCCGGGCAATGGATGCACTAATGCCCGCCAAGTTTTGCGCCAATCATTTCAGAAATGGTTAAACCAATCGACCGGGGTTAATCGAGTAGATCAGTAACCCTTTGCCGCGTGGATGAAATCGGCAATTTTGCGGGCATCCTTGACGCCCTTGCTGCGCTCCACGCCTGATGACACATCGACCCAGGGGGCGCCGGAGATCTTGACGGCCTCGGCGACATTGCTGGGATCCAGGCCACCGGCCAGCATCCAGTTGCTTTGGAAGTTCTGGCCGGTCAAAAGCGTCCAGTCAAAGGACACGGCATTGCCGCCGGGAAGGACGCTGTCCTTGGGTGGTTTGGCGTCAAACAGCAGGAAGTCGGCAACGCCGTCATAGTTTTTCTTGGCGTTTTCGATGTTGTCGGCGGTGCTCACAGAAATGGCCTTCATGACCTTAAGGCCAAAGCGTTCCTTGACCGCAGCCACGCGTTCCGGGCTTTCCTTCCCGTGAAGCTGAATGACATCAAGTTTGCCTGCGGTGATGGCGTTTTCCAGGGCCTCATCACCTGCTTCAACAAACAGGCCGACCTTATAGATGCTGTTGGGGACGCGTTCGGTCAGTGTCTTGGCACCCTTGAGCGATATATGACGCGGGCTGGGTGGGAAGAACACATAACCAAGGGCGTCGGCCCCGGCACTCATGGCGGCAATCGCGGCATCTTCGCTGTTAATTCCACAGATTTTGACCATGCAGCTCATCGGGGCATCCTGTTCTTGTCGTCTCTTATCGTCACTCTAATCTTGGCAACAAATGGTTGTCGCGTCTGATTGACTTATCAGAAATGACCACGATCCAACAGGATATTTGCGTTTTGGCGTGGCTTTCCACTGGCAGGATAATCATTGCTGCGCTATTTTCCCGCCCATGAGCAAGAACACAGACCCTGCCGCGGGCGAAACCGGCGAAAACACAACCCATTTTGGTTTTCGTGATGTTCCCGAAAGCCAGAAGGCATCCATGGTGCGCGAGGTGTTTGACACTGTCGCCTCCAAGTATGACTTGATGAACGATCTGATGAGCGGTGGTGTGCATCGCTTGTGGAAAGACAGCTTCATCAACGAGCTCAAGCCGCGTCCGGGAATGAAACTTCTCGACGTTGCCGGGGGCACCGGGGATATTGCGTTTCGCTTCCTGAAAAATGGCGGTGGGTCGGTCACGGTATGTGACATCAATTACGAGATGCTTCATGTCGGGCGCGACCGCGCGGTCGATTACGGGCTTCTTAAAAATATCAACTGGACCGTCGGTGATGCGCAGAAATTGCCGCTGCCCGATCAGTCGGTTGATGCCTATACGATTGCCTTTGGCATTCGCAATGTGACCCGCATCGACGAAGCGCTTTCGGAAGCTTATCGTGTGCTGCGTCCGGGCGGAAAGTTCCAGTGTCTTGAATTTTCCAAGGTGGTCGTGCCGGGCTTTGACAAGCTTTATGACACCTATTCATTCAAGCTTTTGCCGGAAATTGGCCGCTTCATTGCGGGCAATCGCGATGCCTATCAGTATCTGGCCGAAAGCATTCGCCAGTTCCCCGATCAGGAAACCTTCGCATCGATGATCCGGACCGCCGGGTTTGAACGTGTAAAATACCGCAACCTGTCTGGCGGGATTGCGGCCATTCATTCCGGTTGGCGGATATAAGGGCGTTTGACGCATGATCCGTTTTGTTCGTAACAGTTTCCGCCTGCTTGCCATGGCGCGCACCTTGGCGCGCTACGATGCGCTGTTTCCGCTCGCCCTTGTGCCGGGCGGGAAACTTGTCGCGTTTTTGGCCCGCCTGACGGCACCCTTTTCACGCAGGTCCGATCAGCCGCCGGGAAAACGCCTTGCCCGCGCGCTTGAGGAACTTGGTCCGGCCTTCATCAAATTGGGGCAGACGCTTGCCACCCGGTCCGATCTGATCGGCGATGATGTCGCAGCCGACCTTTCATCGCTTCAGGATCGCCTGCCGCCCTTTTCGGCCAAGGTCGCCAAACGCATCATCACCGAACAGTTGGCAGAGCCGTTTGATGTGCTGTTTGCCGAGTTTGACGAAAAACCGGTGGCCGCGGCATCAATTGCGCAGGTGCATTTCGCGACCACGACCGATGGACGTGAAGTCGCGGTCAAGGTGCTGCGCCCCGATATTCGGTATCGCTTTGCGCGCGACATGGACCTGTTTTACTGGATTGCGGAAATTGTCGAACTGACGCAACCGCGTTTGCGCCGGCTGAAACCGATTGAAACGGTCAAGGCGCTTGAAGACAGTGTTCATCTTGAAATGGATTTGCGGTTCGAAGCCGCCGCCGCGTCGGAATTCCGCGACAATTTCGAAGATGATCCGACCTATTACATCCCGCAGATTGATTGGGAACGCACCGCCGAACATGTGATGACCATGGAACGGGTCAAAGGTGTGCGGATTGATAATGTCGAGGCGCTTGATCGCATGGGCATTGACCGGTCTGACCTGCTTGTCAAGGCGGCCGGCGCGTTTTTCCAGCAAGTCTTCCGCGACGGGTTTTTCCATGCCGACATGCATCCGGGTAACCTGTTTGTCGATGAAAATGGCCGGGTCAGTCTGGTTGATTTCGGCATTATGGGCCGGGTGGACAAGCAAACGCGGCTTTACTTGGCCGAGATGCTTCTGGGCTTTTTGACGCGTGATTATCACCGCGTGGCCGAGGTTCATTTTGAAGCGGGCTACGTGCCACGCAATCAGTCGCTTGAAAACTTCCAGCAGGCCTGTCGTTCGATTGGCGAGCCGATCCTGGGCAAGGAACTGGCCGACATTTCCGTCGGGCGGTTGTTGGGGCAGCTTTTCCAGATCACCGAACAGTTCGGCATGGAAACCCAGCCACAGCTTCTGATGCTGCAGAAAACCATGATCGTTGCCGAGGGGCTTTCACGCATCCTCAGCCCGAACGAGAATATGTGGGAGCTGTCGCGTCCGTTGATCGAAGACTGGATGCGTGAAAACCTCGGCCCGGAAGCCAAGGTCAAGGAAGCAGCCCTTCAGGCCGGAACCATGTTGCGCCGTCTGCCCCGTGTGCTTGAAGCCGCCGAGCAGGCATCATCGGTCCTGACCGAGCAGGGCTTGCGCCTGCATCCTGAAACGGTTGCCGCGATGCGTGGTAAGGCGAGCAGCGGGCAAGGAAAATCAGGTGGCGTGTCACGCCAGACACTGGTTCTGTGGGTGGCGATCGCGGCACTGGCCGTTGCGGTGTACCTGAAATAACCCAATCACCTTACCGGGAAGGTCATGATGGCGGCTGTCGATAAAACCATTGAAATCAGCCTGGATCGGTCGCGACTTGATCTTGAATATTGTTATGACTTCATCGCCAATTCCTATTGGTCGGGTGGGCGTACACGCGGTGAATTTGACCGGTCTGTGGAAATGTCATTTCCGGTTGGGGCCTATTGCGAGGGGCGTCAGGTCGGTTTTGCGCGCGTGATCAGTGATCAGATCGCCATTGCCTATGTTGCCGATGTCTTTGTGGATCGCGAGTATCGACGCATGGGGATTGCAGCAAAGATGCTGGATGCCTTGCATGCCCATCCTGATCTGGCCCGGGTAAAGCGATGGATGCTGGCAACACGCGACATGCAGCCACTGTATCGCCAGCACGGGTATCAAGACCTGGATGACAAGATCATGATGCGCCTCGATGAATACGCGCAAAAACGCGATCCGTTACGCTAAGATTTCGCCATTTCCAGCCTGCTTTCAAGCAACAGTGTGACCGCGTCACTGCCCATTTCCAAATGTCCGTGATCGGGTTTGATGGTGGCCCCGGCATCAAGCAATGCGGTCACAACCGCGATATAATCGCCGTTTTCCCGAGCCGGGCAATGTGATGACCCGTGAATCGCGGTGCCCAGCGTATCACCGCCAAACATATTGATTAGATCAAGCTTCGCACCCGCACGGATATACAGATCGACAATTTCGGGATGTCCCCACCATGCGCCTGAATGGATTGGCGGGCTGTCACTTTCGCCCTTGAAATTGATATCAAAGCCAAGCTCGACCATCAGGGCCAAAATCGGCAGGGATTCGGCGCGCATGGCAAGTTCGGTTTGCCGTGACAGGTCATCTTGCGACAGGGACGTTACAAGATTTGGCTGATCTTCCAGCAACGTATATGCGCCAGCCCTGTCGTTGGCACAGATAGCAGCCATTAGTTCTGCTGCCGGGTCAAGCGCGGTGATAAGCCCAAGACGTTCAAGAAGCCTGGCGGCATCCTGATTGCCGCAACTTTTGGCCAGTGCATAGGGGCTGCGCCCGTTGAAGGGCTGGGTTGCATCAGCCCCGGCGGTGATCAGTAATTCGCAAACCTTGGCGGATCGGCCGCGGATGATTGCGTGATGCAGGGCATTGCGTACATCCATCGGTTCAGTCGTTGGATGCTGGTATAACGGTGCATTGGGATCTGCGCCGTGATCGAGAAAAAGCTTCACACCATCGATGGTTTCGCGATCAAGCAGGCGATAAAACGCATTGGTATGCCCGACTTTTGCGCCATAACGGAACAATAACCGAACCCCGTCGAGGTCGGGCAATTCCGTTGCGTGATACAGGCTTTCATTGTCATTGGGGGATACGCCGCGATCCAGCAATGCTGCAGCCAATTTCAAGTTTCCAGCATGACCAATTGCACCATACAGCAAAGACAATCCGTGATCTGATTCAGGTTCTGCAGGCACCATTGTTTCAAGTGAGGCGCCGTGATCAACAAGCAGATCAAGTATTCTGATCTGGGTATCTGAAATATTGTGAGGGGCGGTGTCACTCAGATGCCACTTTGAGAAACACAAAAGCGAGATGACGGGATAATTTTCAATCGTCGCCTGGGCCGCCTCGGGCTGCTGTCTTAGATAGGCGTGAAGGTGTTCTTCACGGCCAAATGCCGCCATCAGACCGGGATGCGTGTCCATCAAGTCATGATCGAGTTCCAATTGCCGCTGAATCATCAGGAAATTGCCGTTGATCACCGCACGGACGAGGGATGATACGCGCTTTTGATGATTCATTGCTGCGGTTTCGATTGCCATTTTCAGGCGTGGCCAGCTCGGTGCACCAGACTCGATCGCGATGACGTGCAGGCAGTCCGCGTGATTTGCTTGATGTGGTGATTTGCGTTCGCCAAAAATTGAAGTATAGCGCTCCAGGGCCGTGATATCAGCATCTGCCAAGGCACGCTTTAGCTGTTTGGCATCGCGTTTGGCATGTTCGATATCGGTGCGGGGGCGCATCGGATGGTTTGTATTCGCTGGCTGGGTAGACTGTGCCATATCGTCATTCTCCCGTAACACCCATAAGTCCACCAGTTGGGCGGGATCAGACGTTGATCACTTTCATGTATCGGTTGGTCGAGCCTTTCCGTGGACGGGAGGCATACCGCAATGCCTGATTACAGGCTACGTGAGCCTTTCACGAAAGACAAGAAACGATAAGCAAGACAAGGTCCTGAGCGTAGTGGCACTGAATGCGCGAAAACCAACAAGAATAGTCTGCTTGATATAGTGAATATTCCATCCCCGTAAACCACATGAAGAAATCCACTTATTGGTAAGGGTTTTTTGCTAAATTAGGATCTTTGCTAATAGGGCTGCGTCTTGCCGAAACGTGCGGCAAGGGGATGGACCGTCTTTTGAAATGCCTTTAGGGGGCGATGGCTTTTGTCTGATGCGGGCAGAAGCACAGGGGAACGCGCATGGCGAAAGCGGCAACAACACGCAAGAAACGATCGGCAAAGAAGACCTCGAAATCTTCGGTAAAAACCAAACTGATCGATCAGCATGATACGGCGAGTACAGCCAGTGAAGCCGCCCCGAAACCAGATGATGTTGCAGCGTCAACCACCAGTGCAGCAGCGCAGCAAAGTGCCGATGTCGCCGTGCAGCGCCGCCAGGTGATCAGTGATCTGTTTCAGCGCGGTCTTGCCGCCCATCAGGCGGGCCAGATTGACGACGCTGTGCGTCTTTACAGCACTGCACTCCGCCAAAACCCCAATCAACCTGATGTCTGGAACAATCTTGGCGTTGCGCTTCGTCGCAGCAAAAAGTTCGATGCGGCGCTGATTGCCTATCGCCGGGCGGCGGACCTTCGGCCGGAAAATGCCGGAATGTGGTCGAATATGGGGAACTGCCTGCGCGAAATGATGCGCTTTGACGAGGCGCTTGTTGCGCACAAAAAGGCCCTTGAGCTTGATGACACGATCAAGTCGCACACGTTTAATGCGGGGCTTGTCTATCGCGATATGAACCGTTTTGACGAGGCCCTTGACTATTTCGAACGCGCGCTTGCGATTGATCCGGATTATGTCGATGCCAACTGGGACAAGTCATTGGCGCATCTCGCCCTTGGCAACTATGCCGAAGGCTGGGCGGGCTATGAAGCGCGTCGCAAGCTTGCCGATAATCCGATCCGTCCGCTTGAAACAGCACACGAATGGGATGGCAAGATGGATCTGCGCGGCAAACGGGTTTTGCTGCGCGCCGAGCAGGGGTTTGGCGACATGATCCAATTTGCCCGGTTTGTGCCGCTGGTGGCCAAAAAAGCCGGGCATGTCGTCCTTGAATGCCGCAAGGAACTGATCCCGATCATGAAAACGGTCTCGGGTGTCGGCACGGTGGTCGAGAAGGGCCGCGCACTTCCGGAATTCGATGTGCATGTGCCGCTTTTGAGCCTGCCGCATGTGTTGGGCATTGGCGCCAAGGAGCTTCAGAAGCTTTCGACCGATAGTTACCTTACGCCGCCGCAGGGTAAACGCGCACGCCTGGCACCGCCACCAGGCACGGCCCTTAAGGTCGGACTGATCTGGGCGGGCAAGCTCAACCCGCGTGATCGTTCCTGTCCGCTTGAAACCCTTCTGCCGATTTTGTCGGCCAAGGGGGCCGCGTTTTACAGTTTCCAGATTGACGAGCGCCGGGCTGATATCGACAAGCTTGGCCTGCATGCCTTTGTCACCGATCTTGGCGATCACATTCATGATTTTGGCGACAGTGCCGCGCTGATGCGCGAGATGGATCTGGTGATTACCATCGACAGCTCCCCCGCCCACCTTGCCGGTGCCCTTGGCGTCCCCGTCTGGATGCTGCAGCTTTACACTACCGATTGGCGGTGGATGGTCGATCGATCTGATAGCCCCTGGTATCCCGGCATGCGCATCTATCGACAGGAAAAACCTGCGGATTGGTCGGCCCCGGTTGAAAAACTGGGGCGGGACTTTTCGACATTGTTGCAGGCGCGGGAACGTAATGATTTTGCGGTTTAGGGAGGTCTAAGCCAGCAAAAAGCAAAAGATCCTGCCTTATCAAACCCTAGATGTTCGTCTCTTGCATCTACTCCTATGAGTAGGAAAGGCTACCTTTCAGACAGTTATCTTCTTCGCCAAAGCTGCTTTATATTCCTTTTATAGAAATTGCATGTGGGGCGCATGAGGGAGATTTTGGGATGGTAAAGCAATATCAGTTTGGCCTTGCGGCAGCGTTTGTTGCGATGCTCGGGGCAGGCAACTCATTTGCGCAATCTGAGGATATCCGCAGCGTGCGGCTTGCGTATCCCTCGGCCCCAATCTTGGTTTGCAATTCAAACGAGCCGTCTCGCAATTGTGAGATGATGGAAGGGGACAAGTTCCCCGAGCAGATCGTTTTTTATTTTCACGATAGTAAGAATTTTGGAGCGTACCAAATCCGCTTTCTGGACGCAGAGGAGATCCTCTGGATTCCGGATGACATGATTGTGATCGAGGGACAAGAAATCACTCGAAACCCGATTGTTTGCGGGGGGACTATCGGTACTGTTGGCGGTAAGGGTACTCGTGGAGCTGGTGCGGACTGCGTTTCGCCGAAGGGGAAGTAAAATGAAGAAACTGGGTTTGGTCATTCTGCTTGGTACTTTGGTACTGAGCGGCTGTGTCAAAGATATGCCGTTGCTATCGGAAATATCGGATTCCGTTCCGGCAGAAGGAAGGTTGATCGACACAATCTCGATCCCAGCTCCAAAGATGTATACGCCAGATGACGTTCACGCTGCAAAAGTTTCGGTTATGGCAAGGTCGGTCGGGGAAGCTCCGATTGACGATCTTCGGCAATATGCCCAAGGGATTCTAGACAAAATCATTGCCGTTGCCCCTCCTGGTGCTCCGACAGCGGAGATCGTGCTGATTGCTAATTCCGGGCCGGGTGCCCGTGCCGCACGCGAAGGGGTCGTATTCCTTTACCATTCGGCATTTGACTATCTACGTAGCGAAGACGAGTTGGCTTTCCTGATCGCACATGAATACAGTCATGTCTTGATGCAGCATACACCGGACAATTTGTTTTCAATGCTGCGTCCCTATCTGTTGACGGCGGCTGATTTTGCGGTCGGGACCCAGACCAATCAGACTGATCTGTTTCGAAAAATGGGACAGATGTATGGTAGTGACCTGATATTGCGTGATCTGATTTTGCCTAACTGGGATCGCAGTCAGGAACGGGTTGCTGATCATCTTGGGTTGGACTTGATGGTCAAGGCCGGATACCAACCAAAAGGTGCATCGGGATACTTTGAGGTCGCGAAAGAAGCCGAAGAGAGATTTGGGACAAATTACGAGATTACCCGAAATAACCTTGAACTTTTCCTTCAGGCGCAATTTCAGCCGCAGGGGCAGGATAATGCCCTGTTAAACCAGTTCCTTTCAGAGCTTGGGAATGCTGTCGATACAATCCAGCAAAAACTGGCCGCCAAACATGATGATGCAGCCGAGCGGGCAGAAGAAATTTTTGCCTATGGGTTGCGTGAATATATGCCGGAACGTTCAAGCCGGATGATGCACAAAGATGCATTTGATTCTGTTATTAAGCGTAACAAAGCGACGTTGGAGAACTACCGGATTGCAAGTGAAATTTTGCAATCTCTACAGAGCGATGACAGTGAAATAGACTTCAGGGATCTTGAGAATGATGCGCGTAAGGTCGTGAGCGGCTCAACGGCAAACCATCCCTATCCACGTTGGGCGTTTGCCAAAGTTCGAGAGCGTCAAGGGAACCTTAGCAAGGCTGCGCAGAATATTGATCTGATCGGAAATGGTGAAGTTCTGGCGCTGCCTGTTGAAATCAAGCGTGCCGAGATATTGAAGGCGCTTGGCAAAGTTCAACCGGCTTTCGAGCGCGTTGAAGACGTTGCCACCTATTATGATTGGCCGCTTGAAGCCTATCGGTTCATGTATCCAATTGTGAAAGCAAGCGGGAACAAAGCGCGGGAGAACGAACTTCTGATCGGTTGCGTTACGCGATATCCGCAGCAACGTGCGTTGTGTGCAGGCCAGTCGTCGGCAGGGCAAATGGTCGGAATGTAATGGTTGAAAATGTTAACCGGGCTGAGCGATTGGGAAAAAACTTTAAAGTCGGGCGAATTAAACCATTCTGGTGGGTCATTATAAACGTTGTTTTCGCTGCATTGGTTTTGTGGGTTGAGCCTGATTCCATCGCGGATGCTGTTGATGAATACAGCTACGCCGTTTTTAACCGAACGGTAGGCGGGGCTTTATATCCAGGTGAACATGTCGATGATATCGGAGTCATTGTACTTGATGACGAATCTCTGGCGGGTTTGAAATCAAGCTGGCCAGCCGTTTATGGTTTCCATGCCGAAGTTTTGCTTAATTTGCTAACAGCTCAGCCAAAGGCTGTATTTATTGATTTTACATTTCGTGATCGGCGTGGCCCGCTGTCAGAAACCGCGGCGTCGGATGAATGGGTGCCCGAACTTTATGTCCGTGACGATAGTCTACAGAGACTGACGAACATACTTAAAGTGTACCAGGCCGCAAACATACCAGTATATCTACAAGCCGGGGCTGTGAACATCTTCCAGTATCATACCGTTTTGTCGGAACTTGCCCCTTATGTGACGCTGGTCGCAGGTTGGGGAGATGCGCGTCGACAGGCAGATGTCAGGGCTTTGACCTATGATCTTGCCCCGGAAATGCGTGGCCCGGGATACCTACACGAAGGACAGAATGCTGCGGATTTACCTCTTTGCAGTGACGCTGTTATCCGATCTGGTACCGGGGATGCGCGCGGATGTGATATTTCCGGTATTACGGCAGCTGCAATAACAATCTATCAGGATTTCTGCAGCGGTGAGAGACGTAGTGAATCAGTCAAGCTTGGCTGGAAATGTGATGCGCCACTGATTATGCCGCCCCAGGACGATAAGTCTGAATGGTTGGCATGGCGTGATCGATTGCAGGATCGCCCAATGTGGTTGTCCTGGCCAGACAGGCAAGTTGATTATTCAACGTGGCCCGATGCCTATGACGCAAACGGGGAAGCCTTCAAGCCTTATGGTTGTGGTGTTGCCGATGTAGATGCAGATGTGTTTACACGCGTGTGGACAAATTTGACGTCGCTGTTCGGTATTGGTGAACGGACCCGTTTAGTATGTCCGCCTTTTCATTTCATATCCGCAGCCCAGGTGATTAACAACACGCCTTCCTCTGGTCGTTGGGTTGGTAACTTCAAAGATAGTATCGTGATGTACGGTCAAAATCTTCAGGGTTTCCAGGACGTTATTCGTCCTCCAACATTGGACACGGATATTCCCGGTGTGTTCATTCATGCGATGGCCTTGGAAAACCTTCTAAGCAGCGGTTCTGCATATCTGTCTGACAAGTCTCCATACAGCTCTTGGCTTGCAGTGGACCTGATCGAAATTGCGACCCTGTTCATTATTGTCTTCTTGCGTTTCGGGTTGGCTTCTATGGCGCGCTACATGTTCCCGCCGCTGCCTCAGTCCAGCCATGTAAGTTACAAGGAATATAATCCTGCTGTATATTTGGTGGTGGCGGTCTGGAACAAGTTCTTGGTGTTCTTGTCGATGATCAAGATCATTCCGCAGATGCCCGATGTTATTGGTATCTGGCTTCGGAATCGGGCATCGGGATCTCGCTGGTGCGAGAGTCTTGATTTGGAAATAAGAGAACTGGCACGAAACTGGTTCATGTGTCTGATTTGTCTATTTGATCTGGTTCTGAGCGTTGCTGTCGTTACATTCGGCGCCATCATTCTCGAATTGTCGGTTCTTTCGATTGCGCCGGTCAACTGGTTGGCAGTGATTGGGTTGGGGATGCTTAGTTACATACCGTTTGTGCGGTCGCTGTTTGCCTTTGAAGAAGATGAGGTGCAGGATATTCATTCCCAAGATCAAGATAACAAGCGTGAGGATGCTGAGAAACCGGCATCTGCCTGATTTGTGAATGTTGGGAAATCCGACAGGGATAGCATCACTTAACGGCTGCTCTTGCCTTCTCGACGAACAAGGCGTAGTTAAGCGGCTTGATTTTGTTGAATGCGGGTCTGGATGATGGCGCCTTGGGGTGATGCCTTTGGGTAATATCCGGGGCACATTCATTTGGCGAACCGATCTGGCGCAGGAGAATTCTTGTGAGCGAAGCTGCTTATAACAAAGGTTTCCCGGTTTCCTGGGAACAGATGCATCGCGACGCCCGTGCACTGGCATGGCGACTGTTGGAAAAAGGCCCATATAAGGGAATTGTGGCAATTACCCGTGGTGGTCTTGTGCCCGCCGCCATCATTGCCCGCGAACTTGATATTCGCCTGATTGATACGGTCTGTGTTCGCAGCTACTCTGACAAGACGCGTGGCGATCTGGAATGGCTTAAAGACATCGAAGGTGACGGCACCGACATGCTGATCATTGATGATCTGGTCGATACCGGCAAAACCGCCAAGGCTGTGCGTGAAAAACTGCCAAAGGCACATTTCGCAACGGTTTATGCCAAGCCGCTTGGTCGCGAAATCGTTGACAGCTTTGTGACCGAAGTGTCCCAGGATACGTGGATTTACTTCCCGTGGGATATGGAACTGTCGGTTAACGCCCCGATCTCTGAGCGCGTTCGATAATCGGCTTTGGGAAATTTTCCGTATCCCTTGTAAGGCCGATTGCCAGACAAGGAGATTTCAGGATGCCCCGACCTTCACGCCCGGACTTCCATCGTATGTTGCAGCAAGCGCGCCGATGGGCCGGGCGTTTGTGTTTTGGCACGGTTGCCACTGTTGGTTTAAGCGCGGTCAGCCCGCCTTCCCACGCCCAGCAGGTGTCCGAGCGCATTATGCGGGCACAGTCGTTATTGAGTACTGAAAGCGGCTATCACCTGTCGGTCTTTGCCGAGGTCCGCAATGCGCGGACCATCGCGGTGGCGCCCGAACTCGGCGGTGTTTTTGTCGGTACGCGCGGGCCCAATCTTTATTTCGTGCGTGACGCAGACGGCGATGGCGTCGCCGAGGACGTCAATCGGATCGCGGATGACTTCAAGCTGGCCAACGGGATTGCCTATAAGCCCGGAACGCTGTTTGTCGCCGATCAGCAACGTATTGTCGCATATGATCTTGCCGATTTTGATGGCGAAACCCTTGGCCGCCCGCGCATCCTGTTTACCAATCTGCCGGATGAAAGCCATCATGGTTGGCGTTACGCAGCTTTGTCACCGGATGGCAATCGGCTGTTCGTTGCCGTCGGGGCGCCATGCAATATCTGCAAGGTCAGCGGCCTTGAAGGCACAATTATCTCTATTCCCACCAATGGTGGTGCGCTAGAGATCTATGCCAGCGGTATCCGCAATTCGGTGGGGCTGACATTCCACCCGGAAACCGAAGAGCTGTGGTTTACCGATAATGGTGGCGATATGCTTGGCGATAATATCCCGCGTGAGGAACTTAATCGCGCCAGCCAGTCCGGCCAGTTCTTTGGCTATCCGTGGTATGCGGGCAACGACACCAGAAGCCCGCAATTCTCCGATGAAACCGTCCCGGAAACGGTTACTTTCCCGGAACTTACCTTTAACGCCCACAATGCGCCGCTTGGTTTTACCTTTGATGGCGATGATGCGCTGGTGGCTTTGCATGGTTCCTGGAACCGGACGATCCCGGATGGCTACAAGGTGGTGCGGGTCGAATTTATCAATGGCACGCCAGTCACAGAAAACCCGTTCCTTGACGGATTTTTGCGCAGCAACGGCGAAGTGATCGGCCGACCCGTGGATGTGAAACACTATATCGACGGGTCGATCCTGATTTCGGATGATTATGCCAGTGCGATCTGGCGCTTGGTGCCGGAAGGCTGATTTATCCGGGGATTTGATCGGGTGATTAATTGGGGGTGGATCAATATGTGATCCGCTTGCGCTGATTGGAAAAGCGGGCTATAAAACGCGCGCTTCGCGGGTGTAGTTCAATGGTAGAACGGCAGCTTCCCAAGCTGCATACGAGGGTTCGATTCCCTTCACCCGCTCCAAGCCTTTCCCAAAAATCACGATAGACGATGACCGATATAATTGTCGGTTGTGCATGTACTTATAAAATATTTGCGAATGATTATTAAAATCGTGTATGAGAGCGATTGAAGCTGTTGGGCATACGAAACTTCCACCGGCAGCTTCAAACGGGGGATCATCGTGTCAGAATCAGCCGGGCAGGCTTCAGCAAGCTTGGAAGCGGTCGTTGAGAAATATTATGACGACTTGCTAAAGTTCATTGGTAAACGGTGCGGCTCCGAAACCGTGGCCGAAGAAATTGTGCAAGAGACTTGGGTCCGAGCCAAAAGCGCGCCTGTGCTTATTCCCGAAAACCCGCGCGCTTATGTGTTTCGAATTGCACGCAACCTTTTAGCGGATCATTATCGGCGAAACTCGATAAGCCCGGAGCCAATGGGGCAGTTGTTCACTCATTCTGCGTGGTCATCTCATAAGGACGATGGGCCGGGACGTATTGAAATTGATCAAGCTCCCTCGCAAGAAGACGTTGCAGCCGCCCATCAGGAACTGCGCATCATTTCGCAAACGGTTGAGACCCTTCCGACAAAATGTCGTCAGGTTTTTTTGATGTATCGCGGAGAAGAACTTTCAATGCGCGAGATTTCTGAAAAACTTGATGTATCTGTGAAGACGGTTGAAAACCATATTCGCAGGGCGATGTTGGAATGTCGTCGCAGTCTTCACAAAGCACACTCGGGTAACTAACAGTGTATTTTCGATTTTCGAGACCAGTCAGTTTGTCAGGTTTCAACGGGCGCGTGTCTGACCCGTTATACCCCCGTGTGGTGCGGTTCCGGTCTTCTGATGTTCTGGAGGCGATTGAATGACAGATCGCCAGAACATGTCGTCTGAACCGGTATCTGAGGAACTGTTCGACGAGGCGGTGATTTGGCACACCCGGTTGCGCGAAGCCAAGGAAAACGCTGATTGTGATCAGCGGAATGACTTGCTTGCGCAGTTTGAACTTTGGCAGGCGCAATCCCCTGAGAACGTGCGGGCCTTTGCCGAGGTCGAACTGCTTTGGGGCAAACTGGCTGATCCGGTTAAGCAACAAGCACAGCAGGCGCAATCAAGCGATGATCACAAGAGAGCCAAGAACCAATATTCTCAAAAGCGGCGCGGATATATACGCCCCGTCATGGTGGCGGCAATGGCGGCTTGTTTGGTGCTTTTTGTCGGGTTTGGAACGGAAACCTATCCAACCGTGAAGGGGATGTTTGATGACAACTTCATTCACGCGCAGCATTCGGTTGTTACCAAATCACTTCCGGATGGCAGTGTCATCAAGTTGAACGCAGAAAGCGCCGTGTCGGTTGATTTTGAACCAGATACACGCGGGGTGGATCTGCTTTCTGGTGAAGCGTGGTTCGAAGTTGCCCATGACACACAGCGCCCGTTTGTCGTCCGTACGCAATTTGGTGATGTGACAGCACTGGGCACTGCATTCAACATTTCATCACACAATGATCAGGTGACGGTCAGTCTCGAAGAAGGCAAGGTCGCTGTGGACTGGTCTGCTACTGAGGCAGATGAGGTCGGCATCAATGACAAGAAGCATGTGACGTTGATTGCAGGTGAAGCCATGACGCTCTCATCCCATGGTATCGGACAACGTACGCATTTTGATCGTCTGGCAACCGCCGCATGGCGAAAAGGCAAGATGGTTTTCTATCAGACCCCGTTGTCAGATGTGATCGACGTCCTCAATGCCTATCACGAGGGACACATTATGGCTGTGAATCCTGAGCTGAGAGACATGTCTGTCAGTGGTGTCTTCCGGACAGACGATATCGATCAGGTGATTGATGCGATTGAAGGGACATTGCCTGTCCGGGTCGTGAAAATTAGTAACTACATGATATTGCTAATTTAATTTCCAAATCGTTCCCGCCTCTCCAGTCGGATTGTTTTCGCGATTGAAAAAAATGTTTCCCATCCGCTAGGGGACTTGTCGATCTCTTGCGTCTTTATATGCATGACGAAAATGCGACCTATTCGCATGTGTGTATTTGAAGACTTGGGGGACTGACGTGGTCAGCATAAAAAACATGAAATTCGGGCGGCAACTGATGATCGGGGTATCGTTGCTGGCCTTTCAAAACGGGCTTGCACAAGGTGCTTTCGCGCAAGATGTCAGCCAACAGGCACAAAGCCCGATACTGTTCCAATTCGATATTTCAGCACAGCCATTGCCACAGGCTTTGACGGCATTTTCCGACGTTACCGGGATACAGATTCTTTATACCGAACAATCGATCTACGGGCATGATGCGCCTGCATTGGCTGGTGAATATTCCGCAGATGAGGCGCTTGAGGCGTTGCTGAGCGGCAGCAATGTCGATTTCAGCTACACATCAGAAAACTCGATTACGTTGCGCCGGAACTCGGCCAGTGGTGATATGGGTGAGGTAACACTCGACACGGTCGAGATCATTGGTACGCGGCAATCGCGATACGACAGTCGTTACGCAGAAACCGGCACCATGATCCCCAAGGATGTGACAGACATCCCGCGTACCGTAGAAGTCATCCCCGAGCAATTGCTGCTTGATCAACATGCGCAAGAGCTTGACGAAGTGTATCGTTTGTCGCCAAACGTGGTGAATATGGATGGCTATGGCGGGAGCCGAGAAGACTTTCTTATTCGTGGTTTTCGACGCCGTGACGATATTTATCGCAACGGAGTACGGCTTAAAACTAACGGTCGTATGAACCCGTCCACCGTGGAAAACGTTCAGATCGTTAAGGGTCCAGTGGCCGAAATTGGTCAGATGACCCCAGGCGGACTTGTCAACGTCATTACCAAAAAGCCGGAATACGATCAGCGGGCACATGCGGTTACGAACTTTAACGAGCATGGTCAGAAACAGGTGCTGGCCGATGTGACCGGTCCGATTGGACAAAATGATGCGTTTGCCTACCGGATTACGGCCTCCGCTGAGGATAGTGAAAATTTCCGTGATGCGAGTATTGAGCGGCAGTTCTTGAACAGTGCTGTATCGTGGATGTCCGATAGCGGTTCATTGGTTGATTTCAGTTATGAATACACCCATGACGAACGACCGGTTGACCGTGGTGTGGTGACGGTTCCCGGAAGTGGCAGCAGTCGCGAAATTGCCGATGTGTCGCTTGACACGCGATTTGATCAGGCGAACCTGAACAACCGTGATGTGACCACACACATCTGGGAACTTGATAACTCTGTCCCGGTCTTTGATGATGCGTGGTATCTCGAAAGCAAGCTGTTCTATGCCTATGAACAAGTAGACGAGCTTAGAAACGAGGTGACCAATGTGTCGAGCACGGGTGTTTTGACACGTCGCGTTCAGGGAAATGATGACCGTGAACTCAGCACGGCATTTGGGCGGATGCAGCTTCGCGGCGAGGCAGACCTTTGGCGGCCTGTGGAACTGGTCTCCGGGGTCGAGTTGCGCCACCAGTACGAAACCTGGACCAACTTTTCCGGTCAGGATCAGGTTGGTGGCACCATTTCGAACCCGTCTTCCTTTACGTTGGTTGACAATACGTCTTCAAATCTGCGTTCCAAGCTATATACCGAAGTTGAGCAAATCTCTTATGGGCCCTACGTACAAGGTGATCTTCACCTTACGGATGAGGTTGCGCTGACACTTGGTGCACGCTACGAGATTTATGATAACGAGAAGAGCCAGGAGAACAAACTTGACGGGGCATTGTCTGGTGCAGATCCCAAACGGGATGGTAAACTGACGAAATCGGCAGGGCTTCTATGGAAACCGCTTGATTCCCTGTCTCTATATGCTTCATATGCGGAGACTTTCCAGTCACAGAACATTTATTCAGGTAATGCAGGGACCATCTCTGTCTTTGCACCTGAAGAAGGGCGTCAATATGAAATTGGGGCTAAGTGGTCAGGATGGAATGACCGATTACTGTTAACCGGTGCGCTGTTTGATATTAAGCAGGACAACGTCGTGGACACAGTGAATGGTACGCCGCAACTGACGGGTGTTGTCCGTTCGCGCGGTTTCGAAAGTTCTGTTACGGCGACACCAATCAAAGGTCTTAACCTGCGCGGGACTATTGGCCTTCTTGATGCAGAAATTGTCAGTGCAAACGATGATAATGGTAATCGACCGGCCAATACGCCCGAGATGACTGCAAGCCTGTGGGCCAGCTATGAGTTCCAGGACGCCGCCAGTGACTACAAGGGGCTTGGGTTTGGCGGTGGACTGACCCATGTGGGAAATCGCTATGGCGACAATGACCATAGCTTTGAACTGGATGACTATACCGTTTTTGATCTTGGGGTTTGGTATTATCTGCCGATAAAAAATCAATCGCGGGTGCGTTTTGACCTAGGGATGAAAAACGTCACCGACGAGGATTACTATGTTGCATCGGGCGGAACCTATCGGATCAGTGTTGGTAATCCGCGGACCGTATTCGGAAGTGTTAGAGTCGAATTCTGATGCGGCAAATTCTAAAGGTGCCAGTCAAACCGATCGGGTTTGACTGGCACAGTTGGATCGGTGTTTATCTGGGCCTGATGATGTTTTCGATTTGCTGGAGCGGCGCCTTTGCCGCTTTGTCATCGGAAATCGATTGGCTTTTGATGCCCGGTGCCCGTGTCAGCGCCCATGACGGCAGTTTTGATTTTCCTGCTGCTTTTGCGGCCGTGAGAAGCACGTATCAGGATACCAAAATCGAACTGGCAGAGGCCCCCGCAAACCAGATTTCAGTCGCAAGGTTTACCGTCAAAGAATCTGGTGGTGCGCGGTACTACGTCTACGTGGATCCGGTGACATTTGAGATAACTGGACGCCAGTCCATCTTCACGGTTCAAAGGTTTTTTCGCGAGTTCCACGAAGCTTTTTTCGGGCTTTATGGTGTCGGCAAGTTTCTCGTTTGTCTGTTTGCCGTTCCACTGTTTCTATCGATGCTGTCGGCGTTCTATTTCTATAAGCGTTGGTGGCGGCGGTTCTTCCAGCTGCGTGTGGGCAAAACGAATATCAGCCTGTGGAGCAGCCTGCATAAACTTGCCGGCCTATGGAGCCTTTGGTTCGTTGTGATTATGGCGATCACCGGTGCCTGGTATTTATTTGAAGAAGCGCGTTACAAACTCGGCGATGAAAAGTTTGCGCTTGTAGATTCCTACCCGCTAGCTGTTGATCAGTTACCCCGCCCCGATAAGACAGGGCAGGGACCCATGGGCATTAGTGAGCTGCTGGCGATTGCCCGGGCCGCACGCCCTGATATGCAGATCAAAACGATCCAGCCTGATCGTGGTGGGTACTTTTATGCTATCGGACAAGCAGACGATCTTCTGGTCCGTGATCGCGCGAACAAACTGTTTATCAACCCGATGAATGGTGCGGTGGCATTCAACCAGCATGCCGAAGACCTGAATGCCTATTGGCGGTGGTCGGAAACGGCCGATATTTTACATTTCGGGTCGTTCGCAGGTCTTGGTAGCAAGATCATCTGGTTTATTTTTGGCCTTGTCTTGGCGGGGCTGTCGCTGTCTGGTGCCTGGCTTTATGTGAATAAGCATCGAGACAAAAGACAAGGCAGATGGCGGTACGCCGATATTGCGGCCTGTGTTGCTTTGGTTATTCCGGTCTCGGCAATGCCGATTGTCTGGGTTTATTTGCACCGTGTTGGCGGCAAGGTCGACGGCCATTATGTAATGGCCGAGCTGACGGGTGGAGTGACGGTCTTTATCACCGGCTGGGCGGTCATAACGCTTATGATCGAGATACTCTGGGTCCTCGGTATTTTCTCGATCAGGCGCGGGAAGATTGGAGATAGCCGGAGAGTTGCCTCACGGAGCCGCGTATGAATAACCCTTCATGCGTGCTTCCTCGTCGCTGCAAATTTCGCTGTCAGCATCGGCTGTGAGCGCTGCAAAGCGCGGATCAAGGGTGCTGAGGTAATTGCCCTTGCCATCGGCGGTGAACAGGCAGCGTCCGGTTTCGCCATCAAGACGTTTGCCAGTGCGCCAGTCAGCCGGGGCAATCATATCGCCGCCATGGATGCCGATGCCGGCATTATCTGCATCGCGTGACAGGCGATCATACCGATGGGAATAGCCGGCAACCGGTAATGCCTCGCCGTCGCTGATCATGGCGGCTGCTATATCGCGCTCGCCGATGCCGCATTCCATTACCGGGAAATCATCCGCCTTGCCCGCGCGTTCCTGATCGCCGGCCCAGCAATGGACATCAAATGGGGCCATGGCGAAATATTTGCGCAATTGCATGGCCGAAGACATGCCGCAATCCCAGAAACTACCGTTATGCAGGCACTGCTGACCGAGTTCCGGGGCATCCATCCCGGCAATATCAACGACCTTTTCGGTGATCATGATGGTGTCGCCATCAATGACATGCACGTCACGCCCCTTGGCGACCAGACCGCCTGAATCAGAAAGCTCGGATGCATTGTCTGCGGCATGAACAGGGTTGCTGTGCCAATGCAGGCCAAAGGCAACGATCGCGGGGATGGCAAGAAGGATGATCAGGCGGGCAACGCGTTTCACACGAACCTCAATGAAATGCAGGGATTGGTGAATGACACTACGGTCATGGCAAAAGAACAAGCAAAAAGAACGGCAAAATGATGACGCGTTCGACGGGGAGCGCGTGCTGATGTGGCAATGGCATCACGGGTGCCATGCACAATAACCGGATGCATTGACGACCATTTGGAGCTACAAGCGGATTTATTCTTTGCTGTCAGGGAAGCTTGTTTGTTCCGTCTGCAACCCATCTTTTTCGTTGTCGGGGTGATGGTCATTATCATCGGTATATCGATGATGGTGCCGTCTGCTGTTGATCTTTATTACGGCAATCCGGACTGGAAAATATTTGCGCAGGCCTCGATCACGACAATCGGGCTTGGCGGTATGGCGTGTCTTGCCTGTCGATCCGATATCGGGCCGCGGGTGACTGCACGGCAAGGCTATGTCCTGACCGTGGTATCGTGGATTGCGATCAGCCTGACCGGGTCCTTGCCGCTTTGGTATTCCTCCCTTGAAATCAGTTTCTGCGATGCGGTGTTTGAAACCGTATCTGGCCTGACAACGACCGGATCGACGATCCTGGCCGGGCTCGATCATTTGCCGCCGGGATTGCTGATCTGGCGATCGATCATGCAATGGCTTGGCGGGATCGGGATCATTGTGACGGCCCTTGCCCTGTTGCCGATGATGCGGGTTGGCGGCATGCAGCTTTTTCAGATGGAAAGTTCTGATCGGTCGGAAAAGCTCAGCGGGCGCATGCGCGACATGTGCCTGCAGATCGTTCTGATCTATACCGTGCTGACCGTCGTATGCGTCGTGCTGTATCGGATCTTTGGCATGCGGTGGTTTGATGCCATCAATTACGGCATGACGACCCTGTCGACCGGCGGTTATGCGACGTCGGATCTGTCCTTTGCCAAGTTTGACACCAGCCTGTCGCTGCACTGGATCGCCATCCTGTTCATGTTTATTGGGGGCCTGCCCTTTACCGCCTATGCTGTTTCCTTACGCAAACGTGCGATCAAGGCCGTTATTGGCAACCAGCAGATCCGGTTATTCTGCCTGATCATTGCGGGCTTCACGCTGCTGCTGACGGTGCGGCTGGTGCAGATTTCGGATGACAGCATCATCCGTTCACTGACCATGGCGGCGTTTAACCTTGTATCGGTGATTACGACAACGGGCTTTGCATCGGGCGATTATCTGCTGTGGGGCCCGGCGGCGGTCATGCTGTTTTTCTTTGCGACCTTTATTGGAGGCTGTTCGGGATCGACTTCGGGCGGGTTCAAGATGTTTCGCCTGTATGTGGTTTTCACCGGACTTCGGACCCATTTCATGCGCCTGCGCAGCCCGTCTGCCGTGGTGGTCAACCGCATTGACCGCCACGAAATCACATCCGACATCTATAACGCGGTGACGGTTTATGTCTTCTTGCTGACCATCAGCTATATCGCGGTGACGATTGCGCTGGGTCTAACGGGGCTTGATCTGATTACCTCGATGAGTGCGGCGGCGACATCGCTTGCCAATGTCGGGCCGGGGCTTGGCAACATCATCGGGCCGGCGGGCAATTTCCAATCGCTGCCGGATTCTGCGAAATGGATCCTTGATGTTGCGATGGTTCTCGGACGCCTCGAATTCGAGACCTTGCTGGTTCTTCTGATGCCATCCTTCTGGCGCGACTGACCTTTTTGCTTTTTCCACACATTGCAGGCCAATTGTGACGGTTGCCACAGACCATCCTTCCGGCATCGGGCAATTTTCAAATACTCAAGCCAGCGCGGACCGAATCTTGTCCGTGTCTGGACAGTCCGTCTTATGGCGGTTCAGCCCGTCCTTTGACATCTGCCTGGCGGTGGTAAGGTCAAAGGGCGGGTTTCTCGCACATAAGTGAAACAAGCTTTGGAACAATCGGTTGCGGGCCACGTTATGGCCCTAGAAAACCGCGCATGGGTGCGATGCGGCAAGGTAGATTTGCGTTGTTTCGATAAATCCCTATAATGCGCGGCCCGCGAGTGATCGCGGCAGTCGAATATGACAACAATTTTTTTCGAGGTTAGACAACTATTATGAGTGCCGAAAATCTCCATGTCGGTGTGATCGGCGCAACCGGTGCGGTTGGCGTCGAGCTGATCAACGTTATGTTTGATCGCAAGTTCCCTGTGGGTGAACTCACCCTGTTCGCTTCCGAGCGTTCAGCGGGCAAGACCGTGGAGACTAAATTCGGCACTAAGACCGTCGCGCTGTTTTCTGTTGAAGAAGCCAAGCAGTGCGACATTGTCTTCCTTGCTGTTTCGGGTGATTTCGCCAAGAAATATGCTCCTCAGATCGCCGAAGGCGCGGTTGTGATTGATAACTCCTCGGCGTTCCGTTTGAATGATGACGTTCCGCTGATCGTGCCGGAAATCAATGGCGACCTTGCCAAGACCGCAAAACTGGTCGCGAACCCGAACTGCACCACGGCGATTGCAGCCGTAGCACTTTGGCCGCTGCATCAGGCATTTGGCCTGAAGAAAGTGATCGTTTCGACCTATCAGGCTGCATCAGGTGCCGGTCAGCCGGGTATGAACGAACTGCGTGAAGGCCTGGCTGCCGGTCTTGAAGGCAAGCCGGTGCCGGCAGAGGTGTTCTCGTCCCCGCTGGCCTTTAACGTTATCCCGCATATCGATAGCTTCCAGGATAACGGCTATACCCGCGAAGAGATGAAGGTTACCTGGGAAACGCGCAAAATCTTTGGCGCGCCGGATCTGCCGGTATCGTGCACCGCGGTTCGCATCCCGACTGAGCGCACCCATTCCGAAGCCATCGTGGTTGAGACCGAAAAGGTTGTTACCCCGGACGCCGCCCGCGAAGTGCTGGCAAAGGCCAAGGGTGTCAAGCTTGTCGATGATCCGGCAAACAACAAATACCCGATGCCGATGACCGCGACCGAACAGTACGATGTCGAAGTTGGGCGCATTCGCACCAACCTGATCTTTGGGGATCACGGCCTGGAACTGTTTGTTGCCGGTGACCAGTTGTTGAAGGGTGCTGCCCTTAATGCTGTTCAAATTGCCGAGGCATCCATCGCCGACTGATCGCGATCCATCCGGATTGAACAGAAAACACCCCCGACAGAGCGTTCTGTCGGGGGTGTTTTGTTTGGGAAAGTTTGGTGTGCGGGCCTATCGATCAGGACAGCGAGATGTGATCCCGACCCGACGCCTTGGCGGTATAAAGCGCGTTATCCACACGTGCCATCAAGGTATCCAGGTCTTCGCCGTCGCGGTACTCGGTGACGCCAGCGCTGATGGTGACCGGGATATGATCCCGTCCAAAGCGGACCGGGGCATTGCGCACATCATCGGCAAGATCCCGCGCCTTGGCCAGGGCTTCCTTGCGATCCTTTCCGGGGAACAGGATGACAAACTCATCTCCACCCCAGCGGCAGATTACGTCTGCTTCCTGCACGTTCTGGCGGATCATGGTCAGAACTTCGCGAAGGGCAGCATCCCCGCCCGGATGGCCATAGCCATCATTGATTTCCTTGAAACCATCAATGTCAAAGCACATGACCGACAGGGCTGTTTTCTGACGCTTGGCGTTCTGTGCGGCCTGAGCAAAGAGCATGTCAAAGACCTGCCGGTTAAAGGTGCCGGTCAGTTTGTCCCGCGAGGCCAGCTCTTCGAGACGTTTTTGATAGTTGCGTACTGTCAGGAAGGCGACGAGCCCGACGATAACCGTGATCAGAAGCGATATCGCGATATTGATAAACAGCGTGTTTTGCAGGCGCTCGTCAGATGAATAGTCGCTTTGTTCGACAATCAAGAGCCAGCCAAATTCGGGCACCAGACGGCTGTTGACGAAATAGGTGTGTCCGCCATCTTCGTAGCTGATCGACGCGCCCGGCGATGTCAGGATTTTGGTCGCCTGATTGCGCATGCCCGGGCGTTCCTGCAGGCTGTGCGCATCGCCAAAGCCGCTGCCGCGCAGGGTGACGTGGCCTTCGGTATCGATGAAATAGATCGTTCGGCCATAGCGTGCCTGATAGGTCTCGATCAGGTTGGTCACAGAACTGACGGCAAGCCCCACACCGGTAATGCCGATGACATTGCCGTCATAATCACGCACCTGGTAATTGACGAAAATCGACATGCGTGACCGGTCGACCGTGTCCTGATCGATGTTGATTTCATAGGGCTGCTTGCTGTCGCGCGCCCGGAAATACCAGCCATCTGCCGGATCATCTTCACTGACCTGCTTGATCACGCCGGTCGGGTGATAGTAGTTCCGGGTTTCCTCGGAGATGAAATAGGACGTGATGGTGTCGTAGCGTGACTGGATCTCGGCAAGATACTTGGTGATCCGTTCCTGATCTGTCTCACCCGACAGCACCCAGTCGCGAAAGAAGGTGTCATGCGCCATCAGCGAAGAAATAAAGATCGGCTGCAGCAGATCGCGCTGAATTTCTGAATAGATGTTGTCGCTGGTGAGCGGCAGCGTGCTTTCGGAGATTTGTTCTTCAAGGGAATCGCGCGCGACATAAAAGCTCACAAAGCTTGTTGTCAGAAACCCGACAGCAAGCAAGACGCACAGAACAATCGCGAAGTATAGTTTCTTTCCCCGCACGGGAAGCTCCCAATAGACAGTCACAGGTGGCAATCGATGATTGTATACATCGTTTATGGCCAGCCTAATCTAGGGGAAACTGAGTCATGTTGCACGACACAAATCAATTACCCGCCGGTTTGTATGGGGCAATTGCTGTTGGGGAAGTCTATCGAAACCGGGGCGCGATTTTGAACCTTTCTGACCGGTCGCCCAGCATATCGAAATCGCGGGAATTCTTGGCGTATGTGCGGGGGATGTCTGGGATTATCGGGGGCCGTGCAGCGTTTCTATTTGGGGAATGCGAACCGGGCGGCGATGGCGAATACTGGCTGTTTTTATGGGGAACTTGCTTGTTTTGTCAGGGTGTTCGCGTGAGTAAAGGATGAAAAGGACTGGACATTGTGGCGTCATGTGCCAAGAATTTCGCTGCTTGTGATGAATGGGGTACATGTTGACCGGTTTTTCGGGTATGCAGTGCCTCCCAGAACAGAACATCAGACGCACCATATGCCGTTTTCCCGGGGGGATTGCACGGCGTATGTGCCAAGAGGCGTTTCATTGATCGATTTCCGTCCCATTCTTTTCATCGTTGGCATTCTGCTATGTACGTTGTCGATCGGCATGTTTATCCCGGCACTGGTTGACCTGTATTACGGTCAACGCGACTGGATCGTGTTCTCGGCGGCGTCCTTTGTGTCGCTGTTTGTCGGCGGCGCATTGATCATGATGAACCGCATGGATAATCTTAAGATCAACTCGCGCCAGGCCTTTATTCTGACGACGTTAAGCTGGCTGGTTTTGACTGCGGCGTCCGCCTTGCCATTTGCCTTTTCCGATCTGGATATGTCCTATACCGACGCGTTCTTTGAGGCGATGTCGGGTATCTCCACGACCGGGTCGACGGTGATGGTCGGCCTTGATAGTGCGCCGCAGGGGATCTTGCTATGGCGGGCTTTGTTGCAGTGGCTGGGCGGGATCGGGATTATTGTCATGGCGATTGCCGTCATGCCGATGCTGCGCGTTGGTGGTATGCAGCTTTTCCGCATGGAAAACTCCGATAAGTCTGACAAGGCGTTCCCGCGTGCGACCCAGATCGCCATGGGCATTGCGATGCTTTATCTGGGCTTTACCGCCCTTTGGGCGATCATGTTGTGGTCGGCGGGCATGACGCCATTTGATGCGATTGCCCACGCAATGACAACGATTGCGACCGGCGGGTTTTCGACCAAGGATGCGTCGATCGGGCATTACGACAATGCGACAATCGATGTCATCATTACGCTGGGCATGGCGACCGGGGCGCTGCCATTCATCCTGTATCTGCAAATGCTGCGTGGACAGGGGAAACCGCTGTTTCGGGACAGTCAGGTGCGCTGGTTCATTACAATTGCAGTGACGATCATTGTCAGTCTCGCACTGTGGCATTCCAAAACCAATGGTGTCGACTTCCTGTATGCGTTGCGCTTTACGTCGTTCAATATCATTTCGGTCATGACCGGTACCGGCTATGCCACCACGGATTACGGTTTGTGGGGGCCGTTTGCGGTGACGGTATTCTTCTTTGTCATGTTTATTGGTGGCTGTGCGGGCTCGACAACCTGCGGGGTGAAAATCTTCCGTCTTCAGGTTTTGTATGAGATCGCCAAAATTCAGCTGTCGCACATGCTGCGCCCGCACGGTGTTTTCATTGCGTACTACAACCGCAAACCGCTGTCCGAAGATGTTACGGAATCGGTATTGAGCTTCTTCTTCCTGTTTGTTTTCTGCTTTGTGGTGCTTGCGGCGGCCCTTGGCGCGATGGGGCTCGATTTCATTACCGCGGTGTCGAGTGCCGGTACGGCAATTGCCAATGTTGGGCCGGGTCTGGGACCAATTGTCGGGCCGTCGGGGAACTTCGCAACCCTGCCGGACGGGGCCAAGTGGCTGATGTCGATCGGGATGCTGATTGGCCGTCTCGAGGTCTTTACGGTTCTGGTCCTGCTGTTCCCGGCCTTCTGGCGGGACTAAACAAAACTCAAAACGATTAGCGCGAAAATTTCAAGCACCTGCAGGCGACGCTTGCAGGTGCTTTTTCATGTGGTTGACATTATAGGACAATTGACCTAATTCTAGAAATAGGACAAACGTCCTAAATCAGGTTGAATTGTGCGGATAGATCAAAACATGGCAGCAGAAACACGGGATCGAATTATCGAGGCAGCGGACCTGCTATTTTATCAGCAAGGGTTTGAAGCCACGTCATTTGCAGCTATTGCGGCCAGTGTCGGCATATCGCGTGGCAATTTCTATCACCACTTCAAAACCAAGGATGACATCCTTGATAGCGTGATCAACCGGCGTCTTGCCACTACCGAGCAGATGCTTGATCGATGGGAAGTGACCGGATCAGACCCCGCTGAACGCATTCGAAGCTTCATTCATATCTTGATTGTTAATGGCGAGAAGATCCGGAAATTCGGCTGCCCGGTGGGGACGTTGTCGTCAGAATTGGCGAAGTTGAACCATGCCGCGAAAAGCGATGCCGCCGCACTGTTTACTCTGTTTCGCAGCTGGTTATGTCGCCAGTTCGAACGGTTGGGCTTTGGCGAAAGATCGGATGAACTGGCCATGCATGTCCTTGGCCGAAGCCAGGGTGTCGCGACCCTTGCCAATGCGTTTGACGATGATGGTTTCTTGCATCACGAGGTCGATCTGATGTGTGCCTGGCTTGACGATCAGATTGCCAGACTTGCCACCACCAACAACTCAATCAGGGAGTAGAGGATGTTTACGATTTTTTTGAAGTTTGCTGAAAATCGCGAAAAGGCCCTGGAATTCATGGACGCGCACAAAGCATGGATCAAGCAAGGCTTTGATGATGGTGTGTTTCTGATGGTCGGGAGCCTGCAACCCAATATGGGCGGTGCCGTTCTGGCGCATGGTGTGTCACGAGATGCGATTGAAGCCCGTGTGAATGATGACCCATTCGTTGCTGAAGGCATCGTTACAACTGAGATTTATGAAATCTCGCCCGCGCGCACGGATCAACGCCTTAATTTTCTGATGGCTTGAACCATGAGCAAAACAACAATCGGAACGGACGGAAAATGTCGGTGCGCATGGTGTGATGCTGCGCCCGAATTTAACGCCTATCACGACACGGAATGGGGCTTTCCGGTTACCGATGACATCCGGCTGTTTGAGAAAATCTGTCTTGAAGGGTTTCAGTCGGGATTAAGCTGGCGCACGATCCTGAGCAAGCGCGAAAATTTCCGCAAAGCCTTTGCCGGTTTTGATTTCCACAAGGTTGCGGAATTTGATGATGGGGATGTTGAGCGCCTGCTTGCGGATGCCGGGATCATCCGACATCGCGGCAAGATCGAAGCATCGATTAATAATGCCAAACGGGCCTGCGTGATGGTCGCCCGGGAAGGGTCACTTGCCGCATATTTTTGGCGCTTTGAACCGAAACCAGACGAAGTTGACCCTCCACAGTCAGCGTCGACATCGCCAACGTCGGTTGCACTTTCCAAGGATCTCAAAAAACGGGGATGGAAGTTTGTCGGGCCGACGACCGCGTTTGCCTTCATGCAGGCGATGGGCCTGATCAATGATCACGCGCAAGGTTGTTTTTTACGACAACAGATTGACGATATTCGTCAGTCGATGGTGCGGCCAACCTGAAACACAGCGATAAAAAACACCCCTTTCCCGGATGTGGGCAAGGGGTTTTGAGGGCGGGGACCGGTACGGGGCCCCTGATGATAATCCGGCAAGGATTATGGGGCTTTGTCGTTCCGTATTTCTTGAAGTCCAGCCAAGGGGACAGCTGCAACAGGGTATCGGGCGGCTTCAAAATCAATAGGGTACGGCAGTAAATCAGGTGGCGACACCGAACCTTGGGTCAGGAGCGGATCGGGGATCGGGATCAGGCCCGGCATCGCCATAACCCAAAGTGACAAATGCCAATCAAAAGATAAAATCGAATATCAAATAAAATTCGATAGAAAAAATCTATGATTTGGGTGCGTTGCGGTGGTGCGATGCCGCAGAAATCAACTGTTGATCGGTAATTTGACTGTGAAAACAGCGCCGTCTGGTCCTGTTGCAGTGAGGCTAAGTTCACCGTTATGGGTGCTGATCAGTTCGCGCGCGATGGCAAGACCAAGTCCCGTACCGCCTTCGCGTCCACTGCCGGCAAACGGTACGAACAGGTTCTTGATCGCCTTTTCAGGCAGTCCCGGGCCGTTATCGGTGATGACAACATCAATGAAATTGCGAGATTTTTCCGGTTCGGTGCGGCTTTCCGCGCCGCTTTCTGGTTCAGGCTGAATTTTGTGGGTGATGGTTACAACAGTGGCCCCGGCTTCGATCGGGTTGCGCATCAGGTTGCTAAAGGCGCGAAACAGCATGTCGTAATCGGCTTCAAGCATGACATCGTCGGGAAGGTCGATCTCGATACGGGTTGGGCAGGGTTCATCGTCCTTGCGCGCATCACCCATAACACCATCAAGAAGCTGCTCGCATTTTTGCAGCAAGATCTGATCACGGATTTCTTCAATCAGCTCAATCAGGGTAAAGGTCGCCAAATCACGCGGCGGCGGGGTTTCACGCGCAAATGACAGGGTTTGTTCACTGATATAAACCGCGCGTTCCATCGATGATAACAGGCGTGGCACAACAGCGCGGACTTCGTCATCTTCGCTTTTGGCAAGTTGTTCTGTCATCAGCATCGAGGTGGCCAACGCATTGCGCAGATCATGACTGATCTTGGTGGCTGCCGTGCCAAGGGCGGCAAGGCGGCGGCGCTGATTAAGCATCGCCTGAATGTCTTGCTGCATCATCGCCAGTTCCTGGCGCGCCACACCAATCTCGTCATCACGTTCGCCCGGCGTGATCAGGGCAGCTTTGTCCTGCGGGTCTTCGCGAAAACGAATCATGTCATGGGTCAATGTCCGCATCGGGCGGACCAGCAGACGGTTAAGCGCGAAATAGACCAGGCCTGCGGTAAAGAACGAGATCATCAGCGACAGGCCGAACACCCGCCAGCCGAAATTGCGCATCGCCTCGGTCAGGCGATCTTCGTGAACAAGGACTTCGATCTCGAAATCTGGCGCCATGGATGGCATGCCAACCACGCGCAATACCCGATTTTCGGTCTGGCTAAGGGTTGATAACCCCTCCATCAGCGCCATCGGGATCGAGAAATCTGTCAGCTGAACTTCCTTGTCGACCTTGGCGGGCATGTCATCACGCTGAAGCAGCAATTTGCGATCTTCGCGGCGCAGGATGACCGCCTCAATCCCGGCATTGGAAAGAAGTTCACGTTCAAGATCGTCGGGGATCATCTGGTCGGGTGTGGCTTCAAGGGCAAGGGCGGCGAGATAGCCTGAATCAAGATGCGCCTTGAGCCAGTCAATGCGAAAGCGCGCGACAGAGGGGGCAAAAACAAACACCTCTGCCAGCATCACAAAGCTTACCGTCAGCACCAGAAGGCGCGCGGAAAGCGATTTGGCCCAGGGGGGCAATTTGAGATGCCGGTTATTCATGTTTGGATGTTAGGCCAATAAGGCGAAAAAAGTACAGCAATACAGGTGCTTGTTTTCATGCGCGATTCAGGCAAGCCGGTTATCCGAACTTAAGCAGGAACCGCACCAGCTTGCGCGTTTTTTCGCTAAACAGGCTGGGCGTGTACCAGGTGCCGGCGACGCGTTTGGACAGTTCGCCAAGGGTCGGATAGGGCGCAATCATCCCGGCAATGGCGCCGATCTTCATTTTCTTGCTGATGGTAAGTGACCAGACGCCGATCAGCTCGCCTGCCTGCCGCCCGACAATGGCAGCGCCAAGAATTCGGCCCTTTGGCGTGGTGATGACCTTGATGAAGCCTTCGGTTTCGGCTTCTGCGCGGGCGCGGTCGTTTTCCGCGTAGTCCCATGTCACAACGCGGATATCATCGCCGAACTTCTCGCGCGCGGCTGTTTCGGTCAGGCCGACCTGTGCCAGTTCCGGGCTGGTATAAGTTACCCATGGCACGCCACTGTGATCGACCTTGGCCGGAAGGTGGAAAAGCGCATTGCGGATCACGATGCCCGCGTCATATCCCGCCATGTGGGTAAATTGCAGCCCGCCGGTGACATCACCAATCGCAAACACCTTACGGTTTGAGGTGCGCAGACGGGCATCAACCGAAATGCCGCGGTCGCTGTGCTCAATACCGGCATCTGACAGGCCAAGAGTTTCCACATTGGGCTTGCGGCCGGTTGCCAGCAAAAGGTGGCTGCCTTCAAGGGTGATCTCGATACCCTGATGTTCGATCACGACCCTGATCTGATCATTTACATCAAGGACTTCCTTGGTTTTGGCACCTTCATAAAGACTGATGCCATCGGCCTTGATGCGGTCACGCACCACAGCCACCAGATCCGGATCGTCCTTGGGCAGGATGGTCCCCATCTCAATCACGGTGACCTTTGCGCCGAGCTGGTGATGGGCCTGCGCCATTTCCAAGCCAATGGGGCCGCCGCCAATAATGATCAGATGATCCGGGCGGCTACGGTTTTCAAAAATGGTTTCGTTGGTGAAATAGCAAACGCTTTCCAGTCCCGGGATCGGCGGAACAGCCGCGCGCGAACCCGTGGCAATGACAAAGCGTTTGGCCCTGATTGTGGTGTCGCCAGCAATGACTTCGCGCGGGCTGGTAAAGTGTGCTTCGGCCTGAATTACGGTGCAGCCGAGTTCTTCGAATCGCTCGACCGAATCATGCGGGGCAATGCCCGCAATGACGGAATGCACATGATCAATTGCACGGCCAAAATCGACATCGACTTGACCGGTCGCAACACCAAACCGTGATGCGCGGCGCGCATTTTCCGCGGCATGACCGGCCGCCAAAAGCGCCTTGGACGGAACGCAACCTGTATTAAGGCAATCGCCCCCCATCTTGCCCTTTTCGATCAGGACAACCTTTGCGCCCATCTGGACCGCACCCGCCGCGACAGACAGGCCGCCGGACCCGGCGCCAATCACGCAGATATCGGTATCGATAATTTTACTCATTTGAGTTGGCCCCGTTTTTACGTTGGCGCAGTTTTTTATAGGCGACTGGCAACAGGGCCAGCACGGCCAGTCCGATGATCGGGGTCAGGATACGCGGTTCAAAGATGATGCCAAGATCAGGCGTCTTGCCCTGATCAAACAAGGCGCCAAGTCCATCGCCGATAGAGGCATAGACGAAAGTACCCGGAATAATGCCGATCATGGTCCCCAGAACAAAGGAGCGCAATTTGACCCCAAGAAGGGCGGGCACAAGATTGACCAGCCAGAACGGGAAAATCGGGATCAGGCGCAACACCATCAGATAGCTGAAGGCGTTTTCAGCAAAGCCTTCTTCCATCTTGCGAACGGCGTTACCGGCCTTGGCCCGCATCAGATCATAAAATGCATAGCGCGCGGCAAGATAAACAATTGTCGCGCCAATGGTGGCCCCGACCACAACATAGGTCGTCGCAAGAAACGATCCGAACAGAAAGCCACCGGTAATGGTCAGGATCGATCCGATTGGCAGAGACAGGGCGACCGAAACAACATAAAGCCCCACAAAGACCAGAATGCTTGAAACCGGATTGCCGGCAACAAAACCCTGCAACAGGTCGCGGTTTTCACGCAGCGTATCAAATGACAGCACATCAAGGATACCGCTCGCCCATGCCAGAACCAGTCCGCAAATCAGGATCATCACCGGCAAAAGCTTGCGCCAGAGCGGCTTGGGGGTGCCTTTGATTTCTGCCGGGAATTCTGGTTTCTGGTCGGACAAGTGTGACACCATTGAACTGGTTTTGGTCATTTATTTCAGGCTCTTGCAAGTCGTGTGTTCGCTACGATGTGCAAATCCCGAAAAACAGGATCGCATTATTTGTTCCAACATTAGAGAGAAATTTCAAAACTTGCTTATGAACTGCTTTCACCATTCCGTGAGCTGCGATTGTGTTATCCGATGTGCAAGCGCACCCGGATATGCGCAAAAATCCTGAGGGTGTGGCGCTTGACGTAGGGGAAAACTGGTCGTATCGTCACCGCATCGTGGGATTTGTCGACCGGCTTGCGGCCACGTAAAAAATCGCTAAAGAGGGGTGTTCTGGCTTCGGCCCTGACCCATTCACGCCGGTCAGGGTTTTTTTGTGTCCGGATCACACCAATATCCGGGCATGTAGGAGCAAGACGATGACGACCGAAAAAAAGGCTTCCGATAACTGGCGCGCGGCGACCCGTTCTGTACGTGGCGGCACAGCGCGCAGCGGCTTTTGCGAGACTTCCGAAGCCATCTTTATGAATTCCGGCTATGTGTATGACACCGCTGCTGAGGCAGAGGCCTCCTTTGATGGCAGTGGCCCGGAACGCTATGTCTATTCCCGTTTTGCCAATCCGACCGTTGGGATGTTCGAAGAGCGCCTTGCCCTGATCGAGGGCGCGCAATATTGCCGTGCGACGGCATCGGGCATGTCAGCGGTGTGGAATGCATTGGCAGCCAGCACCAAGGCCGGTGGTCGCGTGGTTGGATCGCGCGCCTTGTTCGGATCGTGTGAATTTATCCTGACCACGCTTCTGCCGCGGTTCGGGGTTGAAACCGAACTGGTGGATGGCACCGACAAAGACGCATGGGAAAAGGCGCTGTCGAAACCGGCAGATGCGGTTTTCCTTGAAACCCCATCCAATCCGACGCTTGAAGTTCTTGATATCGCCTTTATCTCTGAACTGGCGCACAAGGCCGGTGCAAAGGTGATTGTCGATAACGTGTTCGCCACCCCGATCCTGCAAAAGCCGATGGAACTGGGTGCTGATATTGTCGTCTATTCCGCGACCAAACATATCGATGGTCAGGGCCGTTGCCTTGGCGGGGCGATCCTGTTTAACGACAAGGAATGGCACGACGAACATCTGACCACTTTCCTGCGTCATACCGGGCCGAGCATGAGCGCATTCAATGCCTGGGTGCTACTCAAGGGTCTTGAAACCCTGAGCCTGCGTGTTGATCAGCACATTCGCAATGCAACTGCATTGGCCGAATTCCTTACGGAACAGCCACAGGTGTCACGCGTTCTGTATCCGGGACTGAAAAGTCACCCGCAGCACGAATTGGCAATGCGCCAGATGTCTGGCCGTGGTGGTGGATTGATTGCGATTGAGCTTGCCGGGGGCAAGGCAGCGGCATTCTCGCTGCTTGATAACCTCAAGCTGATTGATATTTCCAACAACCTTGGCGATGCAAAAAGTCTGGCGACCCATCCCTGGACCACGACCCACCAACGTGTGCCAGCCGAGGACAAGGTAACGATGGGCATTACCGAAGGCATGCTGCGTCTATCTGTCGGTCTGGAGGATGTTGATGACCTCAAGGAAGATCTGTTGGCGGCCCTTGCTGTTTAAAAGCTTGAAGCAACAGTAATCCTGACATCGATCCGGCCCGTACATTGTGCGGGCCCTTTAGTATTCGCCCCGATCTTATGCCGGTTTGTTTTGACAGGCGACTGGTAGTTTCGGGACGGATTGTTTAGGGTCAGGACCTATTAATTTGATTGGAATGGCATACGTTATATATGTGGGATCCAAGGAAAAGCCCGCAGAGCGGGTGGGAACCCCGTGCAAGGGGTTTGACGTAGGAGCTCGCAAATATAACGTATGTCTTGCAGATCGATCAGATTTGCACGGCCTACTTTGTCGCAAAAACTTGAAAGATGTATATCTTCCGGCATTTTTGCTTCGCGTATCCGAACAAATCTGATCGACCATTCGAACCAAATTAATAGGTCCTGACCCTGCATAAAGGTCCATCTATCGCAATCTTGGCTGACGCAAATTTGACTGGAACACCCTTGGCCCGGAGATATGCATGTATTCGACCGTAACCCACGACATCAAGGTATCGGTAAAGCCGATGTTCCTAGAGGACGAATCAGATCCGGAAACCCATCGTTATGTTTGGGCCTATCGTATCGAGATTGAAAATCTTGGATCAAAAACCGTTCAGTTGTTGAACCGTCATTGGCAGATTACGGATTCGCGGGGCGAAACCCAGGAGGTCAAAGGCCCGGGCGTCGTTGGCGAACAGCCTGTTCTGGCGTGCGGTGAAAGTTTCAATTACACAAGTGGCGCGCCATTGACCACGCCAAGCGGCTTCATGGTCGGGACTTTCGAGATGACGGATATGGACGGCAATCATTTTGATATTGCGATTCCGGCCTTTTCGCTCGACAGTCCGCATGGGCAACACACTGTGAACTGATCGGATCAGCCAACAGTATCAGTTAAAGCGGGTCAGGAGCCCCACCAAGGCAGGCGTTAATCCTGCGGAATATGACAAAAGGATTTGGTATGTGCAGCGAACATAACCCGGTGAAGCGTCCGACACGCGAAGAAGCAGAAGAAGCGGTCCGGACACTTCTGCGTTGGGCCGGGGACGATCCCGACCGCGAAGGTCTGCGCGGAACCCCTGATCGTGTGGCACGCTCTTATGGCGAATTCTTTGCCGGTTATCAGCAGGACCCGGCAGAAATCCTGCGCCGGACGTTCGAAGAAACCGACGGCTATGACGAGATGGTCGTTCTGCGCGACATTCGCGTCGAATCCTATTGTGAACATCACATGGTGCCGATCATCGGGGTTGCCCATGTCGCCTATCTGCCGCGCCGCCGTGTTGTCGGTATTTCCAAGCTGGCCCGTGTGGTGGAGGTCTATGCCAAACGCCTGCAGATTCAGGAAAAGATGACGGCACAGGTCGCCAACACCATTCAGGAAGAACTTGATCCGCTTGGTGTTGCGGTGGTGATCGATGCCAACCACCAATGCATGAGCACGCGCGGTGTCCACAAGACCGGCGTTTCCATGGTAACCAGCCGGATGCTGGGGGCGTTCCGCGATGATCCGATCACGCGTCGCGAATTCTTTGCCATGATCGGTCGCTAACACCAATCCGATCCTGCCATACAAAAAGCAGCGGTATTAACCGTCAAGTATTAAAGCATAGTGGTCACGCATTCTCGCATTGAGGATCGTGACCATTTTTCTGACGACGGCAATGACAGCAACCTTTCCTGGTTTTCCGTTTTCAGTCAGGCGCTTATAGAAGTCGCGCAGCAGCGGGTCGAAGCGTATTGCCGGTAATGCGGCGTAGTAAAGAGCATTGCGCACTTCCATACGTCCGCCGCCAATCATTCTTTTGCCCTGGAACAGACCGCTATCCCTGTTGATTGGGGCGACACCGACCAACTTTGCAATCTGCCCTTTTTCAAGCAATCCGATCTCGGGCAATTCAGCGATCAGCACACAAGCCGTTACAAAACCCACTCCCTTCTGGGTCAACAGAACATGTAATATCGCCGTCAATTCCGGGGATGAGTCTACACACTCGCGCATCAGCTTCTCGACCTCCTGTCTCTGACGGGTGAGGAAGTTGACGGTTTCCTCGATCAGGGCCCGAGCCGGATTATCAGGCTTCTCAAGCCGGTTCTTCTCCTGGATCAGCATGTGTGTAAGTTGGCGCCGACGGGCAACAAAATCAGCGAGTTTATAGCGGGCTTCATCTGTTCTGGCCATCAGGCGCGGCGACATGCGTTGGCCGTAATCAGCCAGTACAAAGGCATCAATCCTGTCTGTTTTGCTCAGGGTTCCTGACGCTTTGGCAAAGTGGCGGATCAGAAGGGCATTGACCTTTGAAACAGGTAATTGTGCAGCTTGCAAAGCTCGAACCAGAAGGCGTTGATAGCCGCCGGTTGGCTCCAGAACAATCCGCTCCAGCCCCGGGAAAGCCTGCAGTCTGGCGATCAGGTCTGCAATCCCGGTTTCTGAATTGGCAAAGCGCAGGGTGTGTTTGTCTGGTAAAATGCACAGATCAAGCGAGGATTTTGATACATCGATACCAACAAAACGGGTAGTATAAGACACGGCAATGTCCTCCTTATACTCGAGCGTCAAAGCTCTTCCAGCGGTTCGACAATGCCTCCAGAGACCGTGAGTGTTCAGCTTTTTTACGGATGTAAAAATCCAAGGCCGCATCAACACCTCACGGATCCGGGAGCCTGCGTATACGCAGGCTCCCAAATGAAAAGAGGCACGAACATCATACCAAATGTTCGTGCCTCTCAATGTATAAGGCCGCAGCAGATGCTGCGGCCTTTTTTCATGAACGATGCCGTTTGCGTTCGAGCTAGTCCTTGAAATCGCTATGGCAGGATTTACAGGTCCGCATCATCTGACCAAGGGCGGCCTTGAAGCCGTCTTCCGAACCGCCATTGGATGCAACGGTTTTAAGATGACCGGCCTTGGCATTCAGTTCGTTGGAAAGATCGGTGAATGTCGACCAGTCATCCCAAATGTCAGAAAGGGCTTCGGACGGATGTTCGTTGCTGCCTTCGGGGAAAAGGGCAGTAAAGGTTTCGCCGGAATGGCCTTCAATAATGGCGGCGGATTTTGCGACCTGTTCCGGGTCATATGGTAGGGCACCCTTCATCATCGGCACCATGATTTTGACCTGCTGGCCGATGGCCTTCATGCCATCCATGCGTTCCTTCACCACACCGGTCGCGCCTTCATGGGCGATGGCGGCAATACTGACCGTCATGGTCAGCGCGACGGTGGCTCCAACTAGAATTTTCAACTCTCTCATCCCCTTTTATGTGCGTATTTCTCTCATCAACTCTTAGGCAGTTGTCGGATGCTATTGACCAAATCGGGCAAGGATGTGGTCAAAGGAACCGACATAATGTCCCCCAAACAGGCGAACATGAACCAATAGCGGGTAAAGGTTATACAAATCACGGCGTTCCTCAAAGAAGCCGGGCGAAATTGGCAGTATTTCGTTGTAGCGCCCAAAGAATTCTGGTGTCAGATCGCCAAATAACGTCCCGAACGCCAGTTCGATTTCCGGGTCGCCATAATAAATCGCCGGGTCAATCAGGCCTGCCAGCTTGTCGGACTGACACAGGATATTGCCACCCCACAGATCGCCATGCAGCAAGGAGGGCTTGCTGTCTTTTGGTAAATAGCGATCAAGACGCTCAATCAACCGATCAATGCGCGCGGCCATGCTGCCGGGCAGTTTACCCTCGTGCAGTGCCAGTTGTGCCATGTGGTGCAACCGGTGCTCGGCAAAGAAGGTGATCCAGTTTTCTTCAGGGGTATTGGGTTGGGGTAAGCCGCCGATCAGGGTGTCAAACTCAAGTCCGAATGCGGTGGAGGTGACTTGATGCTGGGCGGCGAGTTTTTCTGCCAGATCAAGCTGTACAGATCGGCTCATGCGGTTGTCATTGGCGATATAGGTCATCACCAGGCATGTATCGTCCGCATAAACAACGTCCGGGCAGTTGATCGGCGAATGTGCCCTGAAATAGCGCAGCATATCCGCCTCGATCGCAAGGCCGGCGTCGCTACGATTGCTTTGCTTGATCACCAGTTCGCGGCCATCATCAAGATCAGCCCGCATGACATCAGCAACGCACCCGCCCGAAAGCGGGGTGACGGATCGCAGGGCCGATCCCGTGTGGCGTTTGATCAGATCTGCGAGCGCGGTTTTATCCATGACAATCCCTGGTCATAAACGCGACCTAGACGCCGTGCTTTTCACGAATGTCGGATAGAAGCTTGTTTGAGGCTTCCTCGATCATGTCAAAGACATCGACAAATCCGTTGGCACCGCCGTAATACGGGTCCGGCACGCTTTGCCCGGCCAGTGTCGGATGGTAATCAAGAAACAGCTCAATGCGATTTTGATGGGTGTTGGGTGCCTGACGGCGCATATCGCGCAAATGTCTGTGATCCATCGCCAGCACATAATCAAATTGCAGATAGTCATCGGGTTTGATCTTGCGCGATCGGATGTCGCTCAGATCAATGCCACGACTTTTGGCCATTTCGCGGGATCGCGGATCGGGCAATTCGCCAACGTGATAGGCCGACAGGCCGCAGCTATCAACGCGGATGTGATCTTCGAGCCCGGCTTCGCGGACCAGCTTGCGAAAAACACCATCGGCGGTGGGCGAACGACAGATATTGCCGGTACAGACGAAAAGAACCTTGATCACGTTATCAATCCGTATTGTCTGGGAATGTCAGAAGGTGCTTTAAACAGTGACATGGCGACACCTTTCGGGCAATGCCCCGTCATGCAGCTGCGCATGCCGTTAAGTACGGATTCTCGCGAAATCCGGTAAATGTAACAGCTTCGTGACATTTTGGGTTCGGCGCTGACAGTCATATCAATAGTTTGTATGATCGCGCCAAATTTCATCCTTTTGGCTCGTTTTGATGCAGGAATTTGTCTCTTTTGGTTTGCATGTTGCCCTGATCCGGCAACTGGCATGGTTGCCGCGGGGCTATGACCTTGTGCCGGCTGGCACGGTTGTGACTTCTGCCAAGTTGCGCAGCATCATGCTGGCCCTTGAAGAGGTCAATGGTCCGGCTGTCCTTGTGCGTCTGGGGCGCTATTTGGCGGCCAAGGAACAGGAAGCCATCCTGACCATGTTGCGCCATTCGGCAACGCCTGCGGTGATTGCGGATCGCTGGCGCCGTCTGGAAGGCTATTCTCATGCCCGCGCGCGAAGCGAATTTGCCGTGACCGGGAAATCCATGACCATCCATCGTGGCGTTGTCCGGGGGCAGCCACCCGCACGGGTGGAAAACCTGTTGTTGCTTGGGTTCCTGATCGGCTTGCTTGAGGCAGCCGGGGCAGAAGACATGGACGCGACCATTTTGCCCAGTCACGGGCCGGCCGTCCGCGTCATGCGCAAGGGTCGCATCATCGACAAGCTTGCCTTTTCCGGGCGCGGTTTGCGGTTCCGGATCAACTGGGGCAGTTTCGAACAGGTATCATCATCCTATCCGTTCATGGCCAATATGCCGGGAACCGCTCCTTCGATCGGGGCACAGCGCCCGGTGGTGCAGCAACTTTGCACCGTGCTTGAACATGATATCGGACGCAGCTGGACGATTGACGAAGTGGCGGCTGCACTCGACACATCCGGCCGCACCTTGCAGCGCCGCCTGCAGCAGGCCAACAGCCGGTTCTCCGACCTTTTGCGTCTGGTGCGGGTACGTGAAGCCTGTCGCTTGCTCTATGGCACCAACCTGTCGGTCGGCGAGATCGGCTTTTGGTGCGGTTTTACCGATAATGCCCATTTCTCGCGCGATTTCAGACGTTTGTTATCGATGCCGCCTTCGGTCTATCGCGAAGCCAGCATCGGCCATGCCGGCCTGACACGGGCCTGACCCATCAGATACATTCAGTTTGGCTCTGCCTGGCTTGATCGTGGCATGATTGACCTGCCCGGTTTCCTTGGGTATCAGCAGCGCAATGCATGATCTTAATGTGATCATCGTGCCCCCTTCGCATCCAAGAGGCTGCCATGACCGATTCCGTCCAATCTGCAAACGAGTATTCCGGTTTTCTGCCGCCGCGTTTTCGCAATCGGCCGGATGCAGATGATGTGACGGTCAAGACCTGGGCGGTGGGGGATATGCTAACCGATCACACCAATCCAGAAATACCAGCACCGCTGTCGCTGTTTTTTGATCTGGTGGTCCCGGCGGGGAATCGGGCCAACGCAAACGGCTTTGCCATGCTGTGGCTGGATCGCCATCCGCACGAAGAACCGGGCTGGCGCTTATCCATCGGGCATGTGGGATCGCAAGACAATCTGGAAATGGCGGTGGCCAAACCACTTGCCCGACTGGTGGACGCCATGCCGATGTCGGTTTTCGAATGCGAAGACTGGCATCTGACAAGGCCGCTCTGGCGCAAACGGGCAGAGCCGATGAAGCTTGTTTTCTGGGGCGACTTTGCCAAGCATGCGCGTGCCATTCTGGGTCACAGCGACGGCGCATCCTTCTATCAGCCGCTGGGTGCCGGCCTTCGGGTGGATAATGTTGCGGCCCAGTTGCCGCTGCTTGAAGACATGCTGGGCGATCCGTTCCTGCAAAACGGCATGGGGTTTGAAGATGCCCTGCACCTTGGCATTGCATTGGGGCGGGCGCATTTGATCGAAAGCTGGATCGAAGCCGGTGGTTCGGAAAAGGAACCCTATTTCCGACCGATGAAAATCTGGCATCAGGCCTGGCTTGCCAACGCGCTTATCGACCCGGCGGTGGCAAGCTTGGCCATGTCGGCCAAGCCGCCAATGTCGGCCCTTGATTTTGCACCTGACAGCACACCGGCATCCCGCCGGGCCGCACTTGATGATCTGTCCTCGTGGCTGACGGCGGTGTTCTTCACCGACGAACACCCGGCGCTGCGCAATGCCTTTGTCGCCGGGGTGCAAAATGCCGTCTGGCTTGATAGTGACCTGCAACAATATGTCCAGCCGCAACAACGCACCGAGATATTGCAGGGCCTGATGCCCTATTGCCGCTGGTTCTTGGCCATGGCGCTGTATAACCATCTGGGCAATCTGGCGGCTGGGACGGCACGCGATGATCAAATTGCATTTTATGCCACCATGGTCGATGCGCTGCCGGAGCTGGCCCCGCTTGGGGAGTTCGCAACCCAGCGCGATATCGAACAACACATCATCCGGATTGATGCCCCGCGTGCGGCATCGGCCTTTGATACGCTGGTCCTGCCGTTCTGTGATCTGTTGATGCCGCGCCGTCAGTTCGATGCCACGCGTTCCTGATCACAAAACCGATATCCCAAAAGAAAAGCGCCATCGACAACATCCGGTGGCGCTTTTTCGTGTCTATATTTGGCGCGGCTTATAGCTGCTCGGAATGTTCGGGAATGTCACGCGATGACACGATCAGGAACCGGACCGCCAGGCCACTGACCGCGACAAGGCTTGCAATCGCGATGCCCCAGAACAGCCCCGGTACCCCCATCTCAAGCACAAATGACAGGTAATACCCGATCGGGATCATGACAAAGATATAGGAAACCAGATGCAATATCGTCGGTGCCCACTTGTCCCCGGCACCGCGAAGGGCATTGATCGCGGCGTTCTGCCCACCATCCGTCGGGAAAATGATCGGCATCAGGATCAGGACGGAAACCGTCGTCGCGATAACGGCAACATCCTGGGTAAACAGATGCGCGACCGCATTTGGAAACAGATAAAGCGGAATGCTCAGCACAAACATCACAGCCATGGTGGTCAAAAGACCAATCCACCCGGCAAGCGCCATGTCCGGTCGATCCCGACGGCCATAGGCAATACCAACCCGAACTGAGGTTGCCGAGGCCAGGCCAAGGGCGACCATAAACATCAACGCCAAAAGCGTCATGCTGATGCCGTAGCTCGCCGCGGCAATGACACCAAGGCGCCCGGCGAAAAGCTGCATGGCGGCAAAGGCACCGGTTTCCATGCCCTGGCTTGCCCCGGCGGCATATCCCAGATGGCGGGCATCGCGTGATCCACGCCACCACCCGGCGAAGCCGTTGCGGATGCCATAAAGATGATGGCTTTTCATCAACAGGATATAACCCAGTAGACTAAGGGCCATGAACCAGCGGATCACACTTGATGTCCAGGCAGCTCCTTCTGCGCCGAGTTCCGGGAAACCAAAGGCGCCGTAAACAAGCCCGTAATCCAGAACCAGGTTGATCAGATTGGCGACAATCATCATCACCATGCCGGGCATCGGGCGCTGCAATCCTTCAAGGAAGAAGGCACAGGTAATGTAAATAAGTGCGGCCGGCATGCCGATGGACAGGATCACTGCCAGATCGCCGGCGTGATCGGTGATCTCGGTTGGTTGACCGGTAATGGCAAACAGCCAGTCCGACTGCATGGTCAGAATGGTAAACAGGATGCTGACCAGAATTGCATAGGGCATGGCATTGCGCCAAACCGCCCCGGCCGCCATCAGGTTATCGCGGCCCTTGGCATGGGATGTCATCACCATGACCCCGGTCAGAAGCCCGATGCCCGTCACCATCAAGGATGTGAAGGGCGCATGCGCGATATTGAGATAGGCAAGTGCCGCACTGTCATAGTTGCCAACCACGATGGTATCGACGACCGCCATGATCAGCATGCCAAGACGGGCAATCGTGACCGGCAGGGCCAGCCTGAACAATTCACTCAGATGGCGCTTTACCCGGTTATCGGGATAAAGCGGGGTTGGCGAAGTCGCTGGATCAATTGGTGGTGGTGGCGCCGCGGCGCCATCTTGTGGGGCGATTGTCATTGGATCGTTTCCTGCATTTTTATCTGGCAATCAGAGATCGGGATCGTGGTGGCGTACCGACCCCTGATACCGCGTTGCCCCGTTTGGCTTTAATATGGGGTCTATCTGTTGGCGGCGAACGGGCGCCTTGGAATCGCCATCAGTAATTTGGCCGGATCATCGGTAATCACGGATGTGGCTCCCCAGGAAAACAGCTCCTTGGCGCGTTCGACATCATTGATCGTATAGCAAACCAACGGCACACCGGCATCGACAATCTCGGCGGCATTCACCGGTGTCAGGGCC